>NZ_JAVIDR010000020.1 GCF_031157835.1 Acinetobacter rudis
GCGATTGATCAGCAATGGCGGTAGCGCAGTGAAGTAAGAATGAATTGAAAAGAGCAAGTTAAGTACTTGCTCTTTTTAATTAAAGGATGGTGAGATTTAACGTAGACGAGATAAACGTTCACCAATCATTTGAATAATTTGCACCATTATCAATAATATAATCACTGTAAGTGTGACCACACTACCGTCAAAACGGTTATAACCATAATCAATGGCTAAAGCACCAATACCACCTGCGCCAACAGCACCTGCCATTGCAGTCGCACCAAGCAAACTAATTGAGGCACTGGTTAAATTGAGTATTAATGAACTACGCGCTTCAGGAATGACAAATTTAAAAATAATTTGCGCTGGTGAGGCACCCATTGCTTGAGCGGATTCGACAATTCCAGGGTTGACTTCAAGCAGAGAGATTTCAAGTAAACGACCAATATAAGGACCAATATAAAAGGTAAGCGGTACAATGGCTGCCCAAACGCCAATATTAGTCCCTGTTAAAATTTTGGTTAGGGGAATTAATGCGATTAATAAAATAATGAAGGGTAGAGAACGCAGTGCATTAACAATTGGCCCTAAGCTATTATAAATTAGACGATTAGATAAAATACCTTGTGGTCGTGTCAGCCATAGTGTGATGGCTTGAATAAAGCCCCATACGCTACCTAACAACATGGCAAGAAAGAGCATATAGAGTGTTTCTTGCATTGCTGTCACGAACTCATCCATTGTGACTACACTTTGCCAAAAAGGCTGTGTCACAGATGTGAGAAACTGAACAATTAACTCTCTCATGCGATAACTCCTGCTTGTTTTACAATAACTTGATTAGCCTCTAGATAGGCAATAGCAGCACTGATCTGATCGTTTGCACCAAGGAGTTGCACAAACATTTGTCCAATCACATGACCTTGAATTTCAGTCATATTGGCAAATAAAATATTAAGCTGTAAGTCAAATTGACCAATGGTTTGTTGAATAACCGTTTCTTGAGCAGATTTACCTAAAAATTGTAGGCTGTAAATACTATGATGATTCTGGTTTTCTAGACGTTCTAATATGCTGACAGGCAACTGTTGTTGTAATACAGTTTGAATAAAACTTTGTGTAGTTGGATGTTGTGGGTGGCTAAAAATTTCTAAGGTTGTTCCTGTTTCAACCACTTTTCCAGCTTCCATTACCGCTACATAATCACACACAGATTCAATTACATCCATTTCATGAGTGACCATGACAATGGTAATATTTTGTTCTTGATTAATTTTTTTTAATAAAGCTAATACAGATCGTGTGGTTTGTGGATCAAGTGCAGACGTTGCTTCATCACACAGTAAAATTTTAGGTCGATTGGCCAATGCTCGAGCAATACCTACACGCTGTTTTTGTCCACCTGAAAGTTCATCTGGATAGGCATTTTTTTTATTTTTTAGGTCAATAAAATCAAGTAGTTCATCAACACGTTTTTGTCGTTCAGCTTTGCTATAACCCAAAAGTAATAACGGCATTTCAATATTTGCAGCAACGGTTTTTGTTTCCAATAAATTGAAGTGCTGGAAAATCATGCCAATATTGGCACGTTCTTGACGTAATTGTTGGGAACTAAAAGCAGTAAGGTCTTTTTGTTGGATAAATACCTGACCTGTAGTTGGGCGTTCAAGTAAATTGATTAAACGAATTAAAGTACTTTTACCTGCACCACTGTAACCAATAATACCAAAGATACTACCTTGGGGAATTTCTAGATTAATTTGATTGAGTGCTTGATAGGTTTGACCCTTTTGCACATAGTGTTTGGAAATATTTTTAAATTCAATCATCGTTCTTTGTCTACATCAAATAACCTAAAAGAAAAAGCAGGTAGCTCACTACCTGCTGAGAGACTCAATAAATTATTTGCTTTCAGTTAAGTAAGATACAGGTTTATTGACATCAATTTTTGTTCCAGCAAAATGTTCTTCAACATATTTTT
Organism: Acinetobacter rudis; assembly: GCF_031157835.1. Classification (GTDB taxonomy): domain Bacteria; phylum Pseudomonadota; class Gammaproteobacteria; order Pseudomonadales; family Moraxellaceae; genus Acinetobacter; species Acinetobacter rudis_A. The sequence continues at coordinate 1,967 of NZ_JAVIDR010000020.1, forward strand.
TAACTTCAGCACTGTGATAAAGTTCACCTACTTTTTGCAAAGTTGCGTCATTTTCACGACCTGCTGCAGTGGCAAGAATGTTGACATAGAGTTTAGTGCTTTGATCGATTTTTTCATAATAAATCGCATCTTTAATAACATTTAAACCACCTTCCATTGCTAGCGTGTTGCCTAGTACGATGGCATCAACTTCACCTTTTACACGTACAGCAGTTGCCATAGGAATAGTTTTTAACTCTAAGTTCTTAGGATTTTCAACAACATCACGTGTTGTTCCTTTGATTGGATCAAAGTCAGCTTTAAGTTTAACTAATCCTGCTGATTGAAGCAGTGAGAGTGCACGAGCTTCATTTGCCGCATCGTTTGGAATTGCAATTTTTGCATTATTTGCAAGCTCTGCGACAGTTTTAACTTTATCTGAATAAATACCCATTGGTTCGATATAAGTTGTTGATACAGGTGCAACTTTCTGTTCGCTTTCAGCATTATAAGCAAGTAAGTAGTTATAAGATTGGAATGCGTTAAGGTCTACTTCTTTATTAGCAGTTGCATTATTCATTGCAACGTAATCATTAAAGTTTTTCACTTCAATATTAAAGCCTGCAGCTTTTGTTGATTCTAGACCAGCAATATAACGCCAAACATCAGTATCAGAACCCGTTGAAGCGATTGTGATTTTTGTAGATTTAGCCGCATCAGTGCTGGCTGTATTTTGGCCTTCTGGTGTTTTGCTGCAAGCGGCTGCTAGCAGTACAAACAGACTCAGGAACAGGCTGATGTATTTTTTCATTTCTCTCGTCCTTAATGGAATCGGTAAGGTTTAAACTTCAGTCGTTTCGACTAGAGTTTGTTTATTTTGTAGCTGTTGATATTCTTTTGGATAATGACGTTCAGTAACATCCAAATGTGAACGTAAACGCCCCTTTAGAGTATTTAAACCAACATTTCTATACAATGGATTATGTGGTTCATAATCAGGCCCAAGTGCTAAAGCAGCAAGTTCGGGTTTTAAATCCAATATTGGAATATCGCCAGCAAAAATGTTCGGCGTTAAAAAATAAGCGATCGAATAACGATCTTGGCCAGCTTGTGGTGCATTTACACGGTGAATATTACCATGGAGATAACCATTACTCGCAAGTTCTAATACTTCACCAATAATGACAATTAAAGCACCCTCTACATAAGGAATATCTTTCCAGCTATTTTGCGTGTAAACCTGTAAGCCACCAATCGGGTCTTGGGTGAGTAACGTAATAATACCACTATCTTTATGCGCCCCAACACCTTGACGATGATCTGGATTAGAACTTGCTGGATAATGAAGTAATTTTAATAATTCAGCAGGGTGAGCAGGATCAATTAAAATGTCAAGCGCATCGGCAGGTTGTTGTAATGCGATTAAAAAATGTCTTAAAAGTTCAATTGATAATTGACGTGCTTTGCCTTGAAAGGCCGTTATTTTTTCACGAAATTCAGGCCAATGCTGTGGCCATTGGTTTGGGCCTTGCAAACGATAATAATTGGGGCTTTGAGCATTGAGCTCTAAAGCAGTAAGTTCAGCACCTATATCTATTTGCTCGCGATAGTCTGGTCGTTGCTGCGTAGATTCGGCAGCAACATGGTTATATCCACGAAAATGCGGAGAATTAACCATCGCAATATTATTTTTTTCTGCAGGATCTAGTGCAAAAAAAGCATGTGCTAGCGTTTGTACTTCAGCAAGTTCCTCAGTAGTAAAATCATGACCAAGCAGATAGAAAAAACCAGATTCGCGGCATATCTCTCTTAAATTCAGTGTAAAGCTAGCCATATCCATTGCATTACAACTATTCACTTCAGTTAAGTCAATGATAGGTAATGCGAATGTTAAGCTTTGTTCTGAATTAGCCATGATATTTCAACAGGGTGATAAGAAGTAAAATGAGAGTATATTTATTTTTTATAGTATTTAAATTAATTAAAATGAACTTTAATATGAATTAAAAATATATAGAAGGCTGAGGCCGAAGGTCATTAAGGCAAGGGGAGTAGATGAGATAGGCATTCATTCAGATCATAATCATGCAAATGAATGCCTATACGGGATCAAGCTATAAGATTAATTAAGCTTGTTCGCGAGCAATTGCGCGGTAACCAATGTCTTTACGGTACTGTACACCAGTAAAAGTGACTTGTTGGCAAAGCTCAAGTGCTTTTGCTTGTGCTTCTTTAATACTATTTCCAAGTGCTGTCACACAAAGAACACGACCACCTGCAGTGATCACTTCACCTTGGTCATTTAGCGCAGTACCAGCATGAAAAACTTTTGTTTCTGGCACTTCAACATTTAGACCATGAATGACATCGCCCTTACGCACAGTTTCAGGATAACCTTCAGCAGCTAAAACAATCCCTACTGTTTTACGTTCATCCCAAGCTGCTTCGGCAGGAAGTTGACCTTCAATACCAGCTTCAATGAGCTCAACTAAAGATGACTGTAAACGCATCATAATTGGTTGAGTTTCAGGATCACCAAAACGGCAGTTAAACTCGATTACACGAGGTTGACCTGCAGTATCAATCATAAGACCTGCATATAAAAAGCCAGTATAGACGTGTCCATCTTTTGCCATACCATCTACAGTTGGACGCATTACTTCATTCATAACACGTTCAAATACTTCGGATGTAACGACAGGGGCAGGTGAGTAAGCACCCATACCGCCTGTGTTAGGGCCTTGGTCTGCTTCAAATATACGTTTATGGTCTTGTGATGTTGCCATTGGTAAAATGTTATTACCATCAATCATGCAAATGAAAGATGCTTCTTCACCATCAAGAAATTGTTCGATAACAACACGAGAACCTGCATCACCAAACTTATTGCCAGCCAACATATCATCAATTGCAGCAAAAGCCTCATCATTGCTCATGGCAACAATTACCCCTTTACCAGCAGCAAGACCATCTGCTTTGATAACGATAGGCGCACCATGATGTTCAACATAAGCTTTAGCCGCTGCTACATCGGTGAAAACATCATAAAATGCTGTTGGAATGTTATGGCGTTTCAAGAAATGTTTGGCAAAAGCTTTAGAGCCTTCTAGTTGGGCAGCGAATTGTGTTGGACCCCAGATTTTTAAACCAGCTGAACGGCAAGCATCAACAACACCATTAACTAAAGGCGCTTCGGGACCAACTACAATGAGGTCTACGTTATTTTGTTGAGCAAATGCAATAATGGCAGGGTTGTCTAAAATGTCCACTGCAACATTTTCACATTTTGCTTCTGTTGCTGTGCCAGCATTACCTGGTGCAACAAAAACTTTGTTGACTTTCTCATCTTGGGCAATTTTCCATGCTAATGCATGCTCACGACCACCATTACCTAGAACTAAAATATTCATTGCCACAAACTCCATGAATCTCAATGACATAAAGTCCTCTAACAGAGAGGACTTTAGGCATAAATATCGAAATAATCAAATATATGGGCATGACCCTCTCATTAGAGAATCATGCGTAAAGATTAATGACGGAAATGACGCATACCCGTAAAGACCATTGCGATTCCATGCTCATCTGCAGCAGCGATGGTTTCTTCATCACGCATTGAACCACCCGGTTGAATAATGCATTTGATTCCTGCTTTAGCAGCGTTATCAATACCATCACGGAATGGGAAGAATGCATCAGATGCCATTACTGCACCTTCAACAACAAGACCTGCATGTTCTGCTTTGATTGCTGCAATACGTGCTGAGTTAACACGGCTCATTTGACCTGCGCCTACACCAATAGTTTGACGGTTTTTCGCATAGACAATTGCGTTTGATTTAACGTATTTCGCTACTTTCCAAGCGAAGATAAGGTCATCAATTTGCTGTTCAGTTGGTGCAATCTTAGTCACAACCTTGAGATCATCTTTGCTAATCATGCCAAGATCTTGATCTTGAACAAGAAGACCACCATTTACACGTTTGTAGTCATATTGTGCTTGACGTTGTTCTGGTGCTGGTAGTTCACCACATACCAGTACGCGAACATTTTTCTTCGCGCCAGTTACTTCTAAAACGCCATCAGCAATACTTGGTGCAATGATCACTTCAACAAATTGACGATCAACAATTGCTTGAGCAGTTGCAACATCTAATTCGCGGTTAAATGCAATAATGCCACCAAAAGCTGATTCAGGATCAGTTGCATAAGCAAGATCATATGCTGCATGAATACCATCTAAAGAAACTGCAACACCGCAAGGATTGGCATGTTTAACAATAACACAGGCAGGTTTTACAAATGTTTTAACACATTCAAGTGCTGCGTCAGTGTCTGCAATATTGTTATAAGATAACTCTTTACCTTGTAGCTGTTTTGCCGTAGAAACAGACGCTTCATTTGCATTAGCGTCAACGTAGAATGCAGCTGCTTGGTGTGGGTTTTCACCGTAACGTAAATCTTGAGCTTTATTTAATTGTGTATTAAAGGTGCGTGCAAATTTATCAGCTTCTTCACCCTCAGCTTTAGCAACACGTGCGCCAAGATATGAAGCAATCATGCCATCATACTGTGCTGTATGTTCAAAAGCTTTTACTGCAAGATCAAATCGAGTCGCATGAGAAAGTGTGCCATTCGCTTTAATTTCAGCAATAATGTCAGCGTAATCTGTAGCATTAACAACAATACCTACTGAAGCATGGTTTTTTGCTGCAGCACGAACCATTGTTGGACCACCAATGTCAATATTTTCAATTGCATCAGCAAGGCTACAATTTGGTTTTGCAACAGTAGCAGCAAACGGATAGAGGTTCACCACAACTAAATCGATAGGAGCGATTTGGTGTTCTTGCATTACTGCTTCATCTAGACCACGACGAGCCAAGATACCACCATGGATTTTCGGATGTAGAGTTTTGACGCGACCATCCATCATTTCAGGAAAGCCAGTGTGCTCAGACACCTCTACGACAGAGATATTATTTTCTTTCAATAGCTTGTAAGTACCACCCGTAGAAAGAATTTCTACCCCTAAATTTGCAAGTTGTTGAGCAAATTCGACAATTCCTGTTTTGTCAGAAACAGAGATCAAAGCGCGTGTAATAGTCATGATTATCAGTCAGCTGTTGTGTTGAAGTCTACAGATTAAAAACAGATGGGCATAAAAAATGCCCACAGACGTGAGCATTTTAGCATTTTATTCACTCATTAGGCCGTGAGCTTTTAACTTTTTACGCAAAGTTCCACGATTTAATCCCAGAATCTCTGCAGCACGTGTTTGATTGCCGCGAGTATATTCTAAGACTACAGACAAAAGAGGTTTCTCCATTTCTGCCAATACCATATCGTAAACTTGAGATGGTTGTTCGCCTTGCAATTGAGCAAAGTAATGACGAACAGCGCGATCTACATGTATACGAAGAGCGACATCAGATTGTGCAGTAAAAATGGGAGACTTACTATTCATGCGTATTTATCCGAATAAAAACAAATACTGCCCGGGTAAAGCAGTATAAATGTGGTATAAAACTTGAGTGTCGATTTAGATCTTAAATCGCGCGCCCGATATTGATAACAATTAGCTTGCCATAATTCGCCAAATTGGTTGCAAAATAAGCGTAACAATAAATTAATAATTGTAACCACAGCTATTTCACAGACAAAAAAACCAGCTGCGCAATACTGATAAATATTGCACAAAACTAGACATAATTGTTGTGGGATTTGCAAATGTTGACGAAGCTTAGCTTTCGTGGCGCATATAATAGCATTGTCTTAGAAAAAATGAGCAAGTTAACTACAATTTTTTTATTATTTTTTTAATTAACCTTGTTATGGACGTACAATCTGTATTTCATATTGCCATTTTGCGTCATACTGTTGTAATAAAGTTACTTTAAAGCTGTAAGGATGGCGTGCAGGAATGCGACTTATGCCATGTAGACTCGGTGCTAAGTATTCAGCAGGTGAAATCATGCGTTCTAAGTACTGTTCATCCTTTTGCATGATGATTTTGAGTTGAGGCAGTTTTAAACTTTCCGTATTGTAATTCATTAAGATACCAGAAATCTGGGTGTGATTATCAAGGGTACGTTCAATTTTAAAATGCTCGACATTGAGCTTGGTATAACGTTGGTCAAGCGTTTCACACTGTATTAAAGCACAAGCCTTATTAAAGAATAGATTTGAGAGTTGAGATTGTTCTAATAATTGTGGGTTAAACCATAAGATTTGAAATATAAAAAGTAAAAATAATGAAAAGTTGATGATGCCCCACATTAGGTAATAAGCAAGTTGTGGTCTTTTTTTACGTTGAAAAGCCATTTCTCGACTTTGAGTTGGGCTTTGTGCTGGAAAACAATAGACATTATTACGATGATAATAATTTAAGTTATTGAGATAGTGGTGTAAGTCTAAATTAGAGTGGTCAACCTTTAAGGTTAATATATCTAAGCCTAGAATACTGTCATCAGATATTACTTTGGTACGATTAAAGAAAGCACGTTGTTCATGTGAACGTGGAGCCTGATCTGAAGGAAGGTTAATATTGGGTTGTTTTAAATGGAGTACGGCATTAAAGCGTTCATTACATTTTGGGCAACAGACCATACCTTGTGTCACGGTCAATTGTGGAACTGTCACTTTATATATACTTTGACAGTTAGGGCAGCGGGTCTGTTTGGTCATAGGCTTAACCTAAGTTACTATTATAATTAACGACGTTTTCCAGAGAGTCTATACCAAGTATCTTCTCGTTGAGCACGATCTGTGACATCAAAGAAAGTTTGATAAGTCTGGCTAACATCTTCTACTTGTTCTTCAATAATTCCAGCTAGAGCAAATTCTGCTTGTGGTTTAGTCAAAGCTGCGAACTCTTCGACAAGTGACATTAATGGCCCTGCTAAAATATTGGCAACCAAGATGTCGGCTTGTTGCGGCTTGAATGTTTGTTCAAAGGCTTCAGGTAAATCTACATATAGACGATCTAATACGCCATTAAGTTCTGCATTTTGTTTGGTTGCCAAAACAGCTTGAGGGTCAATATCAGTGGCATAAACTTTTTTTGCACCCAACAAAAGCGCAGCTACAGCTAAAATTCCTGATCCACATCCGTAATCAATAACGATTTTATCTTTTAAATCGGTTTTACCTAACCATTGTAAACATAAAAAAGTACTAGCATGATTGCCTGTACCAAATGCAAGACCTGGATCTAGTTTAAGATTGACAGCTTCTGGGTTTGGAGCCGCTAACCATTCTGGTACAATCCAAAAATTTTCATCAATTTGAATAGGCTCATAGTAGTCCATCCATGAGCGTTCCCACACTTGGTCTTCTAAAAATTCACTTTGTAATGGTGCGTCAGGTAATTGGGTTTTAATAAAAGTCTCAAGTGCAGCTACATCTAGACTTTCACCTTCTTCTTCAGCATAAATGCCGGTTACAATGACTTTATTCCATAAAGGTGTTTCGCCTGGTAAGGGTTCTAATAAGTCTTGATTTTCCGCATCATCTAAAGTCACACTGACAGCACCAAGTGAACTTAATAATGTTTCAGTATAATCAACTTGAGCTTGTTCAACTGTAATATGAATTTGTAACCACTTCACCATGAAAACCTAAATAATTCGCGAAAAAGACATTGTAACTAAAATAATGTCAAGATGTGCAGATTGAAAATAAAAAGCTGTATAGCATAAGAATATTACTTATTAATATAGAGTTGGAAGTAAATAATGTGCTTTAAAACAAAGTCATGCAATTAATTTTACCGATCGGCTCTACATCATTTTAAAGATTTGCTATAATTTTCCGTCTTTTCTTTTTTGTCACATACTACTATGTTTTATCCTAAAGTTTACGATGTCATTGTTATTGGTGGCGGTCACGCGGGTACAGAGGCTGCCCTTGCAGCTGCACGCATGGGACGACAGACCTTACTTCTGACGCACAATATCGAGACTTTGGGGCAAATGAGTTGTAACCCCGCAATTGGTGGTATTGGTAAGTCTCATCTTGTAAGAGAAATTGATGCACTTGGTGGTGCAATGGCACTTGCAGCAGATAAAGGTGGGATACAATTTCGCATTTTAAACTCGCGTAAAGGTGCGGCTGTTCGAGCAACTCGTGCACAGGCCGATCGGATACGCTATAAAGCTGCCATTCGCCATACACTAGAAAATCAAGAAAATCTTGATATTTTTCAACAAGCAGCTGACGATCTCATTGTTGAGGGTGACACTGTTAAAGGGGTGGTCACTCAGATGGGCATCCGTTTTGACTGCAAAACGGTTGTTTTAACAACAGGAACATTCCTAGGCGGAATTATTCATGTTGGTTTAGAAAAATCTCAGGGTGGACGAGCAGGCGATCCGCCTTCTATTGCTTTGGCAGATCGTTTACGTGAACTAAAACTTCCAGTAGGACGTTTGAAAACTGGTACTCCTCCACGTATTGATGCGCGTTCTGTTGATTTTTCTGTAATGACTCCACAGCCTGGTGATTTTCCATCACCAACAATGTCATTTATGGGCGATGTGTCAATGCATCCCGAACAAGTCAATTGTTATATTACACATACGAATGAACGTACTCATGAAATTATTCGTGGAGGCTTGGATCGTTCACCTATGTATACTGGTGTAATTGAAGGCGTTGGTCCACGTTATTGTCCATCTATTGAAGATAAAATTCATCGTTTTGCAGATAAAGAGTCTCATCAAGTCTTTTTAGAGCCAGAAGGGCTAGACACGCATGAGTTATATCCAAATGGAATTTCGACTTCTTTACCATTTGATGTGCAATTTGAACTGGTTCGTTCAATTCGTGGTATGGAAAATGCGCATATTCTTCGTCCAGGCTATGCAATTGAATACGATTATTTTAACCCTCAGGCATTAAAGTTTACATTAGAGACTAAGGCCATTCAGAACTTGTATTTTGCTGGTCAAATAAATGGCACTACAGGATATGAAGAAGCTGGTGCACAAGGTTTGCTCGCAGGTCTTAATGCAGCACGTCGTGCTTGGGATCAAGAACAATGGACACCTAAGCGTGATGAAGCTTATATGGGTGTTCTTGTTGATGATCTAATTACTTTAGGAACTAAAGAACCGTATCGTATGTTTACCTCACGTGCAGAATATCGTCTTATGTTGCGTGAAGATAATGCCGATCAACGTTTAACTTCAATTGGCCGTGAACTTGGTTTGGTTGATGATGCACGTTGGGCTGCGTATAGTGAAAAAATGGAAGCTGTAGAACGTGAGACTGGTCGTCTTCAGCATTTGTGGGCTGCACCGAACAATCCAATGGGTAAAAAATTCATTGAAATGACCGGTGCAGATTTAAGCAAAGAGTGTAGTGCGATTGATTTATTGAAACGTCCTAACATTAGTTTTGCTCAAATTGCAGAATTAACAGGCTCTGAAGTTTCAGCACAAGTTGGCGATCAAATTGAAATTGCTGTGAAATATGAAGGTTATATCAACCGTCAACATGAAGATGTTGCACAGTTAAAACGTTTGGAAGAAACTAAAATTCCTGCTGATTTTAATTATGATGTTGTATCTGGTTTATCTCGTGAGATTACGCAAAAGCTTAAAGGTGTTCTACCTGAAACACTTGCACAAGCTGGACGTATCCCTGGTGTAACACCAGCTGCAGTACAATTGATTATGATTACAATTCGTAAAAATGCACAGCAGAAAAAAATGGTACAAGCACTCTGATTTTATTGATGTTTTGATCCACGTTTTGCAAAAAAGACCCTAATATGGGTCTTTTTTTATGGTTGCTTTTCAACGAGCAAGATTTTTAAAAATATGTTTTAAGTGTTCTGTCATTTTTTCAACTTGAAGTGGGGTTAGACCTTCAAAAGATTGTTCTAATACAATGGCCATTAAGTCATTAATTTTTTGAGTCATCTCTAAACCCGCATCAGTCAAATAAACACGAGTAATACGTGCATCATTCTCACAAGAATAGGTCTCAACATAACCTTCATCTTTTAGGCGATAAACAATTTTGGTTGTAGTCGACATTTTTGAAACAATAGATTCTGATAGTTCTGAAACACTGGCATGTGGTCTCGTTTCTAAAATAGTGAGTAGGCGACGGCGTGAATTATCCACACCATATTTTTTCAATGCTTGATCAACATTGTGTATATATTGGGAATGTACCTGAGTAATCCAGTAAAATGGAAAATTATCAAAGCTGAAATTTTCTGTTGCTGGTAAAAATTTTGCGAATTTTTTGGTCATCAATGGCGCCCTATTATTTTTAATAATCATCTGATTGAGATGATATTATTATTTGGATTAAAGCATTGCTTAGTAATATAAAAAATAAGCAAAAATAAATAGATATGTATAAAAAATCTTTTTGCTATATTTTTCTTAAAATTACGTAGCATGATTGCTGTGCTTTAGCCTAGTGTTTGGGAGACACTCAATTTAAGTGATAAAACCAAATATAAGTGGGTTTAAAATAAGGTGCTCAAATGAGTAAAAATTCTTGTCTAGAGAAACATTAGCCTAAATTACAGTACAATTGTTATTGTATAAATACTGCCAAAACTAAATTATTTTTGAATTGGACAGGACTACATTTTAGTGTAAAAAAAACTTTTTAAAATGTGGCCTTTGTTCATTGAGTGTTGGTCGAAATTGTCATAATGAGTTTATAACAATTTTATTCGAAAAATTATTTGATTAACCTTTGTAAAATCAGGAGTATAACTCAAGGTAATTCAAAAGTTTTTTTAGATAATAAATTTATTGAATACTGTAATTAAATATATCTAAAGTGATTTATCAGCCTATATAGATATTCATTTTCCAGCAGTTACTGTAATACACTGATTCATTGTAGAGTGGGGTGTATTAGTGAATACGCATTAAATGATTTTAACATCATGATTTTTAAGGATAATATATTTTGATGTGGGATAATCTTTCTTTAGCAGTACGACTATGTGTATTTTTTAGTGGGGTTTATCTATGGGTTGGCATGTTGACTGGTGTTTGGAAATATTGGCAAATTCAAAGATCACCCCAAGCACGTGCTCATTACTATGTTGATGTTGCTCATAGAAGCAGCTTACTATATGCGCCTGCAACACTGATTTTAGGGGTATTGGCATTCTTTTCAGTTTGGTCAGATTGGCTAAACTTAATTTTTGTTGTAATGAACTTATTTTTCTTTAGTTTTTCTATTTTAAGTTATGTGGTGCATGGTTATTTACAAGATACACAAAACCAATTTAGAAAGCCGCATAAGCTTGGAAAACTTAATATTGCATCTTGGATGATGAAAATAGCCATGTGGGCATTAGTGATTGCGGAGTTAGGGGCGACAACCGCATTGTTGGTTGGGGCGGGTGTTTATTTGTTTGGATGAAACAGGGAAATTTTATGTTCAAGGAAGATTGGAAAGGAAGCTGACGTTTAAAGATGGATGACAAAGTCATCCATCTTTTAGTCTACATCTTGGTGGCAGGGGCGGAAACGTTGGTCAATAATAGCCCACAGCACGAAGGCGAGTGACACAACAATCGCATAGATAAAGTAAACTGGTTTAAGTTGGCCTTGAATGAGACCGTGTATGAACATAGTGACAATTAAGCCGATTGTAGTGCTTAAAAAGGTCATCATATTCTGATTTGTCTTCAACGAATTAATGAAGACTTGCTTGTTGAAATGTGTAGAAAACATCTCCATCCCTCCTGTCATACGCGACAAACACTCGTGTTGTTTTAGTCTGTTAAGGGACTATTTGTACATGGATTAAAAAGAAAATGCAAGTTTGCGATCAGATTATTGTTAAGCTTTTATGACAAATTTACATTAAATGAGATTTTTTTTATGGATATAAAACAATAAGCTAAGTTTTGAATTTTATTAACATTATGAAAAATAACACTATTTTAAATTTAGTGTTGAAAATTTGAATCCCGAGTGTAACAGTAAATTAAATTTTGTTTTAAACAATAACGATAAAAGACAATATGTTTTAAAGCCAATAAACGTGTACTTGGGTAAAGTACAACGAATATTGCGATACTCTACTTAATTTGGGTAAAACTAAATCGAGCATATAACTTAAATAACTTGTTTTAATGTATTAGGCAGTATGGGTAGGACCTTTTACACGATCGATAATTGTAAAAATGATGAGAAATATAAATGATGGGATCAGCCATGCAAGATTTTGCTCAGTGAGAGGTAAGTGATTGAGGAATTCAGGCAACATATCTTTAAATGGTGATACGCGGATTCCTTCAAAAATTCCAAATACAAAAGCAATAGCCGTTACGGGTTGAATAACTCGTTGCGGTTGATGAAATTTTTTGGAGAGAAAACTTAAGAGAATTACAACAATTGCTGGTGGGTAAATCGCACTTAATACAGGAACGGAGAAAGCAATTAGTTTAGTTAAACCTAAATTTGAAATCACAAGTGAAAACAAAATAAAGATGAATACATAGGCTTTATAGGAAATACGAGTGATTTGAGAGAAGTAGTCTGCACAAGCACAAGTTAATCCAATGGCCGTAACCATACACGCTAAGAAAATCATAGCAGACAAGAAAAGTGCACCACGATCACCAAAAGCATGTTCAACATAGGCATGTAAAATGATTGCACCATTACTTGCATTTGGAGCAACTTCATGACTTCCTAGGCCCAGTTTAAATAAGCTTAAATAAACTAGAGTTAATCCAATACCAGAGATAATCGCTGCAATAATTGAATATTTAATCACTAACTTATTATCTGTGACACCACGCGAATGTATGGCATGGATAATCACAATACCAAAGACTAAAGCGCCTAAAGTATCCATGGTTAAATAACCACTTACAAAACCTTCAGAAACGGGAGAGTTTATGTAGTTATTAATTGCAGGAGGAACCATTTGGCTTGGAATTAAAAGTGCAGCAATTCCTAAAATGAGCAACGATAGAATTTTAAGGGGAGCTAAAACGTTACCTATGGTATCGAGTAATTTATTTGGATAGAGTGAAACGATTGTAACTACAGCAAAATAAATTAAGCTATAAATCAACATACTATGTTCATTGCCTTGCAAATATGAAGCAAAGCCAATTTCGTAGGAAACAGTCGCAGTCCGTGGAATAGCAAATAAAGGACCGACAGAAAGATAACATACAATAGTTAGAATCAGACTAGCGATTTTACCCAATGGGGAACTCAAAATCGCAATAGAGCCTTGAGTACGTGAAAGTGCAACAATTGTTAATACTGGGAGGCCGACGGCTGTAATCAGAAAACCAAAAGCAGCAAGCCAGACATGTTCACCAGCTTGTTGGGCAACAATGGGAGGGAAAATGATATTTCCCGCACCAATAAATAATGCAAAGGTCATAAAGCCAAGAGCAAGGATATCTCTTGATTTGAGTGTGGTCATACAACTGCGGAATATTACAAAAGCGTAGATTTTAGTAGAAATATGAATTGAAGTGTATTTTATTTTTTGAATCAGCTCTATAAGCAATCAATGCTATTGAATTGTATGAAAAACTATTTGTGAGGCATCGCAAATATTGAGCAATGAATTGAAGATGGTTGCTGTATAAGGATCGAGCAGGTGCTTAGACCTCGATTAAAGATATGGTGTAAGATAGTGATAAATTTAAAATTGGGGTGAGATTGATGCGAGTTTCGCAGATTAAAATTAACAGTTCGTATGATTTAGAGAAATTACGAGATTCGGGTCGTTTGGCTGCGAAGGTTTTACAGATGATCACACCATATGTGAAGCCAGGTGTAACGACGGAGTATCTGGATGATATCTGCAACGATTATATTGTTAATACCTTAAAGGTTATTCCTGCGAATGTGGGTTATTCTGGCTATACGAAAACGACCTGTATTTCTCCTAACCATGTGGTTTGTCATGGTATTCCTTCAAGTCGGGTTATTTTAAAAGAAGGCGATATTATCAATATTGATGTCGCTATTATAAAAGACGGGTATTTTGGTGATACCAGTCGAATGTATTGTGTTGGTCAGGTTGATGCCGCTGCGAAAAAATTGATTGATACCACCTATTTAGCCATGCGAGCAGGCATCCATGCTGTTAAACCAAATGCAACTTTAGGTGATATTGGTTTTGCAATTCAAAGTTTGGCAGAGCAAGCTGGCTATAGCATAGTCAGAGAATATTGTGGACATGGCATTGGTCAGGTTTACCATGATCAACCCGATATTTTACATTTTGGCAAACCTGGCCATGGCACAGCGTTAAAGCCAGGGATGGTGTTTACCATTGAACCTATGGTGAATATGGGGAAAGCTCGAGTGAAGGAATTGGCTGATGGGTGGACGGTGGTTACATCGGATCGTTCGCTTTCTGCACAATGGGAACATATGATTGCAGTCACTGAGACAGGTTTTGAGTTGTTGACACCTTGGCCAGAAGGCACAGGAGAATATCCTGAGATTTAAGAAGATATTTTTGATTGCAAACAGCCCTGAGAAGGGCTGTTTATCTTATTTTTATAGCAATTAACGTCGTTTAGTATAAATCCAAGAGACAATACAGCCAAAGACTAGGCCCCAAAATGCCGAGCCAATACCCAAAAATTGCACACCAGACGCACTAAATAGGAAAGTCATCAAGGCTGCTTCACGTTGATCTACATCTGCAAAAGCAACCACAATATTATGTCCAATGGTGGCAAAGAGAGCGATACCAGCCAAAGTGACGATAAATAATGTTGGGAACGATAAGAGTAAACTGGTTAATGTTGCTGCGAATAATCCCATGATGAGATAAAACACGCCACAACTCATGCCTGCAATATAACGTTTACTTGGATCATGATGTACCTGATCATCTAAACTAATGGCTGCACTGATTGCTGCAATATTGACACTAAAACAACCAAATGGAGCTAACAGTGTTTGAGCAACGCCAGTCCATCCGATTAAGGGTTTAATATGAGGTTCATAACCATAGCTTTTAATAATAGCAATGCCGGGTAGATACTGTGAGGCCATATTAATCACTAAAAGTGGCAGAGCTAAACCAAGCAGTGCGGCAACGCTAAAATGGGGAGTGGTCCAAACAGGTTGGCTAATAGTCCAATTTAAATTAAGCGCAGGAATATGCATAAAAAAAGGACTGAGTACAAAGCTGGCTATAACGGTAATCACGATGCTATATCGAGGCCAAATACGTTTGGAGATAATATAACAAGCCAGTATGGCGAGAACAAAGCCAAAACCATGTTGCAATTGTGCAAATACATCTATACCAAACTTGAGTAGTACACCTGCGAGCATAGCACTTGTTAGACTTTGTGGAATAAACGATAAGATTCGTTCAAAAATACCCAAATAGGCCAAGATAATGGTGAATAATCCACAAATGACAAAAGCACCTAAGGCCTCATTAAGACTATATCCACTACCACTGGCAATGATGAGCGCAAGTCCTGCTGTTGACCATGAAGTAACAACAGGGTACTTAAATTTCCATGATAGCAATAAGGCACATAGACCAATACCTGTACCCAAAGCCCAAAACCATGAACTAATTTGTGCAGTATTAGCTCCCAAGTTTTGAGCGGCTTGAATGACAAGAACAGATGAAACACTAATGCCAACAAGAAAGGTAATAAAACCAGCAAATACTGCAGTAATAGAAAAATCTTGGATAAGTTTATTCATGATCTAAAGCAAGTTAAAGGTGGATTGTTTTGCTAAAGATCATACCGATAACTACTGTTGAGACCTAGTAATAATTTAGAAATATTCATCCATTTTGATGGTGATCATTTTAACTTAGGCTTGAGGTCGCAAGTTTAAAACCAAAAATACAAAACGAAACGCCAACAAGGGTAATACCCGCTGCCGCAATTTTATAATAACGGTTGAAATAGTGAGCTAACTTGATTCCTGAAAAAATAAGCAGGGTTAAATATGTCATGCTAAGACATTGTAATATTGTTGCCAGTATAGTGAAGCTAATTGCAGGATGTGGGTATGTTGGATCTACAAACTGAATAAAGAAAGATAGATAAAATAAGATTGCTTTAGGATTTATTAAACTAATTGTTAATGCACTACGAAAAGGATGGAAGCTTTGTAATTCCTGACTTTTTTGCCCTTGTATATTTTGGGTTGAATTATTCCACGTTTTATATGCAGCAATACACAGTCGAATGCCTAAATACGACAAATAAGTTGCACCAACAACTTTAAGTAAGATGAAAATCCATGGAAAGGCTCTGAGTAAAGAGGCAGCACCAAGCACAGTAGCTAAAATTAGGATTAAATCACCTATGAATACGCCAAAAGCTGCTTGATATCCAGTTTTCACACCAAAGCGAGAGGCTACTGACATCACATAAATCGAATTTGGTCCTGGCAAGATAATGATAAAAATTGCGCCAATGATATAGGTCCAAATATCGGTGATGCCGAACATAAATGACTCGCAGGTGATGCTGACTATGAAAGTCTGACTTGCTATATAAGAAGGGAAGCATCATCCCGATACTGCAACACTTGTGGTTACAGCATAGGATGAATTGGATGTATTATGCCTGATTTTAGGCTGAGACTTCAAAGGATTGTTGCAGTAATAGTTGAAGCTGTTGACGTGCTTGAATAAAACCCTCAATCCCTGAGCGAAGTAATTGAGAAGCCATTAGGTCATCAGCGAGTTGTTGTTCGAATAGTGTTTGGTTTATGGCCGCAGGATTATTTTCTAGAACAGCTATTTGCTTAGCATCTAGTGTTGCACTCACAATGCGGTGATCTTGGTCTAGTTCGGCCAGTAGTGATGGTGCAACTGTTAGTAGGTCGCATCCAGCTAAGCCTAGAACTTGTTCAACACTTCGGAAACTTGCTCCCATGACTTCTGTTTTAATTTGATGCTGTTTATAGTAATGGTAAATTTGTTTTACTGATAATACACCAGGATCTTTATCAATTGGATAGTGATCAACTTGCTCAGCCTTCTTATACCAGTCTAAGATGCGTCCAACAAATGGGGAAATTAGAGTGACCTGGGCATCTGCGCAAGCTTTGGCTTGATGCATACCAAAAAGTAAGGTGAGATTACAGTGGATTCCTTCAGCCTCAAGTTGTTTAGCCGCTTGAATGCCTTGCCATGTTGACGCAATTTTAATCAAAATTCGGTGTTGTTCAATGCCATATTCTTGATAGAGTGCAAGAAGCTCTTTGGCTTTAGCGACAGTCGCAGCAGTATCATAAGATAAGGCTGCATCAACTTCAGTTGATACACGGCCTTGGATTGTTTTTAAAATTTCTACACCAAGTTTGACCGTTAAAATATCAATTGTACGTTCAATTAGAGCCGTGCCTTGATAGGCCTCACGTTGAGCTTGTTGATAGGCCTCTTCAATAAGTGCCTTATTTTCAGCTTGCTTCGCTGCTGCTGTAATGAGAGATGGATTTGTTGTTGCATCCAAAGGGCGAAATTGTTGAATTGCTTTTAAATCACCCGTATCCGCGACAATCGTGGTTAGTGCTTGTAGTTGCTTCAATGCAGATAGTGTCATTGTCTTGGTCTTCAATTCTTAAATATAAAAAACGTGAAAACTAGTTATAACACAAGCTTTGGCCTACTGGCGCGAATATATCGGGAAAATAATTAATTTTCTTGATGTCGTAATTTTCGAATATGTTGAATTAAAAATTGTGCAGCGATCCCTAGTTGATTTTCCCGACTCCAGACTAAATCGACGTAGTATTCAAAGCGCGAGGTAAAATCAATAAAGTCTAGAATTTTTAATTGCTCAGCAAGACGAGGATTCTCATTTAACATTTCAAGCGGTAAAATTCCCCAACCAAAACCTTGTAGAATCATCGTACATGCGGAATGGTGGCTATCAGTGCGCCAAATGTTTTTAGAATAAACCAATTCAGGTTTGATTGAGCGATTTCGACTCGCTACAACAATTTGTCTGCTTTGTAATACTTGTTCAAAGCTCACCTGTAGCGGCTGTGCCAACGGAAAGTTGTTGGCTGCTACGGCAACCAGCACTTCTTTTTTTAACTCTACGAATTGGTCACTACGATCAAGTTGTTCCCGTTCAAACAATATGGCCAAATGCGCAGAACGATTCATTAAGAGTTGTAATGCATCTTCTTGCGGTGCAGAGAAAATATTGATTTGGAGCAAAGGAAACTGCTGTTCCAATATAGAAATATAGTCTGTCCAGTTACTATGAGAAAGCTCAGAAACCACCACAATATTGAGTGCAGATTCTAAACCTGCACTTAGTGCCAGTGCTTGTTGTTTCCATTGATTCATTTCTATAAGTAATTGCTCTGTTCTTTCATATAGAACTCGTGCTTGTGCTGTAGGCACAGGTTCACGGCCTTTACGCTCAAATAAATCTAATTGTAAATCAATTTCCAAATTAGCAATGGACATGCTTACAGCTGAAGGTACTTTACCCAATTTACGAGCTGCCGCAGAAAAAGAACCTGTTTCCATGACCGTCTTGAAAATATTGAGTTGCTCTTGATTAATATTCATCTATCAATAATATTGAAAGTATCTAACTCGATTGATCAGAATAATACACTAAAATGAGCATTCAATTCACAATGAGTATTTAAAAATGTTGATTTCCAAGAGACGAATAGTTCATGCATTAAGCTATGAAATTATTCTATTGGTGATCATTGCAATCGCTTTGAGTTTTATTTTTAATGTTCCATTAGATGTAACAGGCGGCTTGGGTATTGCTATGGCAGTGACCTCCGTGATCTGGAATATGATTTTCAACCATTATTTTGAAAAATTAGAACACAAACATCAGTTCAAACGTACGATTAAAGTTCGTATCTTACATGCGATCGGGTTTGAGGGTGGTTTAATGTTGTTGACGATTCCAATGGTTGCTTATGCCATGGATATGACTATATTTCAAGCGATCTTGCTTGATCTGTCGATGACAACGTGTATTTTGGTATACACCTTTATTTTTCAGTGGTGCTATGACACGCTGGAAGATCGTTACTTCCCACATCATTTAGATCGTGCTTAAGTATAAATAAAAAAACCGTAGCTATAAGCTACGGTTTTTTTTGGGCGATGAAATTATTTTTCAATAATTGCAGTCACACCTTGACCACCTGCGGCACAAATCGAAATTAATGCACGACCAGTGCCTTTTTGATTAATGAGTTTTGCAGCAGTAGCTAAAATACGCCCACCTGTTGCAGCGAAAGGGTGACCTGCTGCAAGTGAAGAACCTTTTACATTGAGTTTGCTGCGATCAATTGAACCTAATGGCATATCTAGACCCAAACGGTTTTTACAGAAGTTAGGATCTTCCCATGCTTTAAGTGTAGAGAGCACTTGAGATGCAAATGCCTCATGAATTTCATAAAAATCAAAATCTTGAAGTGTAAGGCCAGCACGATTTAACATACGTGGTACAGCATAGGCTGGTGCCATTAATAGCCCTTCTTTTTTGTTGACAAAATCAACAGCAGCTGTTTCGTAGAAACTAATATAGGCTAAAACTTCATGCCCATTGGCTTTTGCCCATTCTTCTGATGCAAGTAATACGGCTGAAGCACCATCTGTTAGTGGCGTTGAGTTACCTGCAGTCATTGTCGCTGCTTCGCCTTTACCAAAAGCAGGGCGTAATTTTGCTAACTTTTCTGCCGTTGAATCCGGACGTAAATTATTATCTTTGTCTAGGCCCATAAATGGTGTAATGAGATCATCAAAGAAGCCTTCATCATAAGCTTGAGCCATTTTTTGGTGAGATGAGGCAGCGAGCTCGTCTTGTGCTTCACGAGAAATACCCCATTCGAGTGCAGTAATTGCTTGATGCTCACCCATAGATAGCCCAGTACGTGGCTCACCATTTTTAGGGGCATCAAGTAAATCTTTGATGTTGATTTTGGTAAGTGCTTTTAAACGTGCTGCTGCAGTTTTCGCAATATTGAGTTCTAATAACGCCTTACGTAGACCATCACCAAAGGCAATAGGTGCATCGGAAGTTGTATCTACACCACCTGCAATACCTACTTCAATTTGGCCAAGTGCAATTTTATTTGCGACAAGAAAAGCGGCTTGCAAACCAGTACCACATGCTTGCTGTAAATCAAATGCTGGTGTTTCTGGAGCAAGTTGGGTGTTCAGAACACATTCACGTGTCATATTGAAATCGCGACTGTGTTTTAATACTGCGCCTGCAACCACTTCACCTAAACGTTGTCCTTGTAATTGGTAACGGTCAACTAAACCATTTAAGGTCGCTGTAAACATATCCATATTAGAGGCGTTGAAATAAGCACCATTTGAACGAGCAAATGGAATACGGTTACCACCGATGATCGCAACGCGACGAACAGTATTTTGACTCATGTTTTTTTCCTGAGAAACAGAAGATGAAGTTGATGTTTTACTTTTGGCAGCTGTACTTTGTGAATTGCTTGCCGTAGTTTTTCGAACTGGGGAACGACGTGGTTTTGCCGGTGTAGTTGTGCTTGCTGTTTTTCTGGCTGTTGCACGTGGCTTTGATGTTTTTGACACTGCTGCTTCACTGTTTTGATCAGCTGCAGGATTGTCCGTAGTTGATTTACTCATTAAGCTTATTCCACAAATATGTGTGTCACGATTATGCCGCACATTAGCATATTTAGCAGTAGCGTGAATTGACTATAATGACATCTGACTAGGCGCTCTGGTCAAGACATCAATGGCTTAACTCAAGTATGATTTGCTCAATATTCATGAATCGGTTAGGGCATTTGTCTATTTCACCAGCTTGCTGAACTGCCATAAATAAACAGCTGAAATACCTGTGCCGATAGAGATAAAATTAACTTGTGAAGAGATTATAAGTATGAGCGATCAATACCAAGTATTTGCGAAAACACCCATTGGTAAATTTGTTATTAAAAATCTAGGATTGCCATCTCCAATCAGTCTTGATCGATTCCAAGCTGCGACACCTATTATACAAGGTGCTGTATTGTTTGGTGCAGCTGTGGCAAATGAAGTATCAAGTGCTGTTGCTCAAGTTTTAGCGAATATTCATGCCAATACATACGCAGGGAATCAACCAGAGTTACAACAAGCTGCGGCAAAAAATGGACTTAACTTAAGAGCATTAAATACAGCAGATACGAGCTCAAAATTTAAAGCTGTTATTTTTGATGCATCAGGTATTGAAAATACTGAGCAACTTCGTAGTCTATATGACTTTTTTCATCCTATTGCGCGTCAAATCCAAAGTTCAGGTCGTGTGATTGTAATTGGTTTAAACCCAGACACTGCAAAATCAGTTCAACAGGCTATCGCACAACGTGCTTTAGAAGGTTTTGTTAAATCAGTAGGTAAAGAGTTTAAAAAAGGTATTGCAGCACAGTTACTATATGTCGATCAGGGTGCGGCTGAAAATTTAGAGTCAAGTTTACGTTTCCTTTTATCACCACGTTCAGCATATGTATCTGGTCAAGTGATACGTGTGAGTAAAGCTACAGTTGTAGATCTCGATTGGTCTAAACCATTGGCAGGTAAAACAGCTGTTGTAACTGGAGCAAGCCGAGGCATTGGTGAGGCAATAGCGCATGTACTCGCACGTGATGGTGCGCATGTTATTTGTTTAGATGTTCCTCAACAACAAGCTGATCTTGACCGAGTAGCTGAGCAAATTTCTGGTTCTACTTTAGCAATAGACATTACAGCAGCCGATGCTGGTGCCAAGATTAAAGCTGCCGCAGCTGAACTCGGTGGTTTAGATATTATTGTGCATAATGCAGGGATTACCCGAGATAAAACTCTGGCAAATATGAAGCCTGAGCTTTGGGATTTAGTGTTAAATATTAATTTATCTGCAATTGAACGCGTAAATAGTTATTTATTAGATGAAAAAGGTTTAAATGCAAATGGTCGTATCATTTGTGTATCGTCTATTTCAGGTATTGCGGGCAATTTAGGTCAAACCAACTACGCTGTTTCAAAAGCAGGCGTTATTGGTGTAGTGAAATATACAGCACCAACATTGCAAGATGGGGTAACAATTAATGCCGTAGCACCTGGTTTTATTGAAACTCAAATGACAGCAGCTATTCCTTTTGCGATTCGTGAAGCTGGGCGTCGTATGAATTCAATGAGTCAAGGCGGTTTACCTGTAGATGTGGCAGAGACGATCGCTTTATTTGCTGCGCCAAGCTCATCAGGTCTAAATGGTAATGTGGTTCGTGTGTGTGGACAAAGTTTATTAGGTGCCTAATACGAACAAAGAAAAGGGATGCGAATGCATCCCTTTTTGCATATATAAAGAATAAGCGCATGAGTTTATTTTGATAACTAAGGTTAGAAATAGGATCAACTCCAATGAATACACGTCATTTTAATCAGCTACCCAAGCCTTATTTGGCTTATGCTAAAGTGGTACAAGGTTTAGTTTTTAAAAAAGCAAAAAATGCACTTGTTTTACCAGAAGTTAAATATATTGTTGATTCTTTTAAAGTTGATCAGCAACATTTAAAAGCATATAACGATATTTGTGGGTTTAAACAAAATGGTTATATTCCTGCAATTTATTTGGCTGTGTTATCGCAAAGTTTGCAAATGCAGATGATGACACAAGAAGCTTTTCCATTTGAATTGCTTGGTTTAGTCCATATTCGTAATCAAATTACACAGCATCGTAAAATTGGAAGTAATGAAAGTTTAACTTTATCCTGTCAATTTGGTGAATTAAGACCACATGAGAAAGGGTTAGAATTTGATTTTATTACTACTGTAAAAGTTGCCGATGATATTGTTGTTGAAGCAGTAACAACTTATTTGAGTCGTCAAAAAACGTCAGAAAAAGTTAAAAATAAAGTTGTTGCAGAAAAAATCGATTATCAACTTAAAGACTTGTGGACAGTACCTGAAAATACAGGTCGCCGTTACGCGATGATTTCAGGCGATTTTAACTTGATTCATATTCATGCATTAACAGCAAAAGCCTTTGGTTTTAAACAGGCAATTGCGCATGGTATGTGGACTAAAGCAAGAGCATTAGCAACTTTGAATTTGGCAGATGCTTACTATGCAGATGTTTGGTTTAAACTTCCTTTGTTTTTACCTTCTAAGGTAGAGTTCTTAACTGCAGAAGAAGGGAAATTAACTGCTTTCTTAATCCAAAATCATAAAGATCAAAAACCACATGTCAGTGGCAAGGTGTCTGCATTATAAACATTAAATTGTAGAATAAGCTCTTGGATTAATTAAACCTAAATCTACGTTTTATATCTGGTTATTTTTATTCATCTCAGATTTAATAAGCTGCGGTTTAGGTTTTTTAAAAGTTGACAACTTAGACTGGAACAGCGTATTTATGCTCTGCCATGGCATGATAATAATGCTATAAAAATTGAATAAAACAAAAAAGGGGTAGTCATGAACGGACTAACAGAGCTTATTTTCGCTGATACACAGCATTTTCAAGGTACAGTTGCGCCACATTTTAATGACCTTGCAAAGCAATTTAGTCGTTTGTTGCAACCTGGAGTTGAACAAGGTGGTGCAGCACTTGCGGTTTATTTTCGTGGTGAAAAAGTCGTAGATATCTACACAGGAAAAAAAACCGATACTGAACAGTGGGCAGAAGATAGCTTATCTATTTGTTATTCAACAGGTAAGGGAGTACTCGCAACTTTGGCGCATATTCTAGTGAGTCAAGGTTTGTTGTCGTATGATCATCCAATAGCACATTATTGGCCTGAGTTTGCTCAGCACAACAAAGCTGAGATTACTTTGGCTCATGTACTTTGTCATCAAAGTGGATTGTTCGATATTCGTAATATTATAGAAAAAGCAAGTGATATGGCAGATTGGTCTGCGATGTTACAGAGCATTGAACAAGCTACTCCTCGTTTTAAGGCTGGTACGGATACAGCATATCAGGCGCTTACTTTTGGATGGTTATTAGGTGGCGTGTTAGAAAAAGCAACAGGTCAATCTTTAGCAACCCTGATGCACAAGTATTTGGTTGAACCACTAGAGTTAGATGGTGCTTACTTTGGCGTACCGCAGTCTGAGTTACATCGGGTAGCTAAACCTTGTCGTAAGGTAGCCAATACCAATACTACGGCAAAAGCTAAATCACCACGCAAAACAACTTTCTCAGAGCGCCTTTTAGAGTTGTCAGGACATGATCCACAAGACTTTCTTGATGCTATGGTGCCACGCGCAATGCGTGATTTTAGTTTTTTCAGTGAGCAAGGTTTAACAGCAGTAATGCCTGCAGTGAATGGCGCATTTACTGCACGTAGCTTAGCTAAAGTTTATGCGATGTTGGCACAACAAGGGCAGTGGCAGGGCCAACAACTGATTGACCATTTAGTTTTTCACGAGCTTAGTCAAATTCAAACCTACAAGCGAGATCGTGTGATGCCGATTCCAATGAAATGGCGTTTGGGTTACCACCGTGTAATTACTTTGGGTAAGCGTGTTAAATCAGGATTTGGTCATGTTGGGTATAATGGATCTGGAGCTTGGTGTGATCCACAGCGTAATCTTAGTTTTGCTTATGTACATAATTTCCCTGTTGCATCTATGACAGGGGACTATCGCTTATGGGGACTCACACAGGAGGCTCTGCGCTGTGCAGATGCGGTTATAACAGGGCATAAAGGATGGTTTTAAAGTTAAATAGTGTGATATTTGGTCAATGCCTGTAGGATAGTCATTTGGAAGAGCACAGAGTCAGTGAAAGGATTCACAGCGTAGACAAAACACAGTATCCTTAGACCTGTCACAAGGAGCATCCATGTATCAGGTACTTGCACGTAAATATCGACCACGTAACTTTAATGAATTGGTGGGGCAAAACCATGTCTCGCGCGCATTAACAAGTGCGTTAGAGCGAGGTCGGTTACACCATGCTTATTTATTTACAGGCACGCGTGGTGTGGGCAAGACAACAATTGCAAGGATTTTAGCAAAGTGTCTAAACTGTGAAACTGGTGTCACTGCGACACCTTGTGAAGTTTGTGCAACATGTAAGGCAGTGAATGAAGGGCGTTTTATTGATCTCATTGAGATTGATGCTGCATCGCGTACTAAAGTTGAAGATACGCGTGAATTATTAGATAACGTGCCTTATGCACCTACTCAAGGACGTTATAAAGTTTATCTGATCGATGAAGTGCATATGTTATCGACTCATTCTTTCAATGCATTATTAAAGACTTTGGAAGAACCTCCAGCACATGTCAAATTCTTATTTGCAACAACAGATCCACAAAAATTACCGATTACGGTCATTTCACGCTGTTTGCAATTTACCTTACGACCTCTATTGATTGATGAGATTAGTCAGCATCTGAGTCAAATTCTTGCAACAGAACATATTCAGGCTGAAACTGATGCACTGTGGCAAATTGCCGAGGCTGCACAGGGTTCTTTACGTGATGCATTGTCATTGACAGATCAAGCAATTGCTTATGGACAAGGTGCGATTCATCATCAAGACGTAAAAGAAATGCTCGGCTTAATTGACCGTAGTATGATTTACGATTTAATTTTAGCGATTCATCAAAATAATAAACCCTTAGTTAGCCAGCTATTATTACAATTTAGACAACAGGCACTTGATGTAGCTTTGGTATTGGATCAGTTGGTTTCAACCCTGCATGAATTGGCATTGATGCAGTATTTACCTGATTTGAGTCTAAAATATAGTTCTGAAATAAATAAAAAAATTAAGCAATTGGCTGAGGTTATTTCAGCACAAGATCTACAGCTGTATTATCAAATTGCGTGTAAAGGACGTGCAGATTTACAGATTGCCGTCACTCAAGAGCAAGGTTTTGAAATGACAGTGCTGCGTTTATTGGCATTTAGACCTTTAGCATTGAATCAAGTGAGTGCTGTATCTGAACAAGTTCAAACAGCTGCCGTACAAGCTATGACGCCAGTGTCAATTGTTCCAGACACAGCAGAAACTCAACAACATCATGTTGTTACTACTTCTACAGATGTTCCTATGGTTGAAGTAGATGTTGAGGATCAAGCTGTATCTGTGGCTGAAGTCGCTAATAATGAAATTAGTTTTGATCAGACAACAGTACAACCTTCGATTGAAACGCCAACTGAATTGGTAGAGACAGGTACAGCCATACAGTCAGATACAACTACAATGGTTGCTGAAATGGCACCAACGCTAACTCATTTTACTGCTCAAGAGCCTGTTATTGAATCTAGTCATTCGTTGAATGTGGCAACTATGTCTGAGCAAGAATTATTTTTTCTTGCCCCTCACGTAGATACAGAAATTCAAAGTGAGCAAGAGACGCAACAAGATGTCCTCACGACGGATACTTTCTCTGAACCGACCATACCAAACTTAACTCCAGCAGCGTTGAATGATCAATCAACTTCACCAAGCTCAGGACTACTTCCTCAGCAGATTTTAACTTTAGCTGAACAGCAACTTGACGGGCAATGGGATGTACATAAATGGGAATACTGGTTTAGAAATAGTGCATTATCACCAGCTGTTCAAGAACTCGCTCAACATGGTTTGATGACGGGAGATATTAATGGTAAATGTATTTTTTGTATTCCTGCACAATACGAGAAATTATTTGCTCAAACACAGCATGATTTGCAACAAGCATTGATTGCTTTGTGGCCACAAACTCATTTTAGTGTTGAATATCAAGAAATTAGTTCTGCAACCCCTTATGTACTATTGCAACAACGTAAACAACATGCCTATGTGCGTGCGGTTGAATTATTACAGCAAGAACCTGTTGTGAAGCAATTATTACAGGCATTTGATGCACAATTACATCAGGTAGAATTGAAGTAAGTTTGTGCTTTCATAGCCTAATTAAGTATTTGTCAAAAATATATAAATCATGAGTTTGTAATTAATTTGTCAGTGAATTGTCATTGAGGCTGACTAAGGTGTATTTCGCTCAATCTCGGAATACACCTTTATGCGATATGCCCTAAAAAAATGGATGCAGCTGCTCCTGCTCCTGCCACTCTTTTCTGTGTTGATGGCTTGTAATGACTCAGATTCAGAAAGCTCTACTTCAAATGAACAAGAAGCTTCTAAACCTGCTGTGATTCGCTGTGCACCTTAACCAGATTAAAGAGTAAATATCATGATTACGCGTCGTCAATTATTTTCAAATTCAATTAAAACTGGTTTAGGTGCTGCTGCTTTAGCAACTTTTCCTGCAAGTATTCAACGCGCCTTGGCTATTCCTGCAAATAACAAAACAGGGAGTATTCAAGATGTTGAGCATGTCGTGATTCTCATGCAAGAAAACCGTTCATTTGATCATTATTTCGGTACGATGAAGGGTGTACGAGGTTTTTCAGACCGAATTACCATTCCTATGCCGCAGCAACGGAGTGTTTGGGAGCAACTTCGTGCAGATGGGCAGGTGCTTACGCCATACCATCTCAATGGCGAAAAGCATAATGCGCAGCGTGCAGATGGTACACCACATAGCTGGGGAGACAGCCAAGCTGCCTGGGATCATGGTCGTATGAGCCAATGGCCTAAACATAAGACAGATACCTCAATGGGATATTTTACCCCTGCTGAAATTCCTTACCAATTTGCTCTGGCTGATGCCTTTACAATTTGTGATGCTTATCATTGTTCAATGCATACTGGTACAGATGCGAACCGTTCATTTCATTTAACGGGAACTAATGGTGCAACTGCAACGGGAACAGCATTTGTAAATAATGAATGGGATGCTATAGATGGAAAAGCAGAAAATACTAATATTGGCTATACATGGAAAACTTATGCTGAGCGCTTAGAACAAGCGGGAGTAAGTTGGATTTGCTACCAAAATATGCCCGATGAATGGGGAGACAATATGCTTGGTGCATTTCGAAACTTTAAAAAAGCCAATATTGCTTCAGGTTTCCCTGTATCAAGTGGTGGTGCACCTAATTCTCCTTATAGCGAAACAGGTCAAACATTACCTTACCATGCCTATGATCATGCGACAGATAATGCTAAAAATCCGTTGTATAAAGGCATAGCAAATACTTTACCAGGCAATAAACCAGAAGAATATCTTGATGCTTTTAAACGAGATATTAAGGAAGGGCGTTTGCCACAAGTTTCTTGGTTAAATGCTCCTTCAATTTATTGTGAACATCCTGGCCCATCAAGTCCGGTGCAAGGAGCTTGGTTTATTCAAGAAATTATTGATGCATTAACTGCTGTACCTGAGGTTTGGAGTAAGACAGTTGTTTTGATCAATTTTGATGAAAATGATGGTTATTTCGACCATGTACCATCACCGTCTGCACCTTCTAAACAAGGATCAGGTTATGCTGGAAAATTTACGTTAAGTGAAGAAGCGATGCAGGCTGAATACTTTGTGCACTCAAAACCAGAGGGCAGTCATTGGCAGCCTACACCCGATGGTCGTGTTTATGGTCCTGGTCCTCGTGTTCCTTTATTTGTTGTTTCACCATGGAGTCGTGGAGGCTGGGTTAACTCACAAGTTTTTGATCACACCTCTGTGTTGATGTTCTTAGAGCAACGTTTTGGGGTAAAAGAAGAAAATATTAGTGCTTATCGCCGTGCAGTTTGTGGTGATCTTAGCAGTGCATTTAATTTTAAAACTCCAAACGAACTCCCTTTCCCTCAATTAGATGGAAAAATTAATCGAGATGCCGCAGATCAACTTCGTCATCAACAGGAGAATTTACCAGCGGTACCTTTACCTCAAGAGGTAAAATTGCCACGCCAACAGGCAGGAATTCGACCTTCACGTGCTTTACCTTATGAGTTACATACCAGTGCACGCTGTCAGGCAGATGGAACAGTTCGATTGATTTTTTCAAATACAGGTAAACAGGCTGCAGTTTTTCATGTTTATGATTGTTTAAACCTGTCTGCGATTCCTCGTCGCTATGTTGTTGAGGCAGATAAACAATTGGATGATGTTTGGTCAACAATTGTCAAAGACGCAGGTGAGTATGATCTGTGGGTACTTGGACCGAACGGTTTTCATCGACATTTTAAAGGTCAAACAAAGTCATTAGCGTTAACACAAGTGAACCCTGAAATTAAGGTTTGCTATGATGTCGCCAATGGTGATGTCTATGTGGAAGTGTTGAATAATGGACAACATGACACACAAATCACCATTCAAGCGATTGCATATTTTAATCAAAGTCCATTACAACTGAAATTAGCTGCAGGGCAAACCATAAAACAACATTGGCACTTAGCTGATGTGGGTTGCTGGTATGATTTTATAGTTAAAAGTGATCATGATCCTAAATATGCTCGACGTTTTGCTGGCCGCGTTGAAACAGGAGAACACTCGGTGAGTGATCCAGCTTTGGCATACATTTCATTGTAATAGTATCTGTAAAATAAGTTGTACATGAAAGATCACGTTTTAGTGATATTGAGGATTCCAATATATGAACTATATTGGAATCTTTTTATTGATAGATTGTTATATAGACTTATAAAACTGAGATAAAAGTAGTATATAAGAGTCTATATTGTGGCTTATCTTGAATAAATTAGATCATTATTGTTTTGCTACTGTATAGGATTCATAACCTAAATAAACTAACATAAGCACATCACATAGAATAAACCATTTGGGGGATATACCATTGCAAATTCAAGCACCGTATCGAGTATTGTGCATTTGTCTTGGAAATATTTGCCGTTCGCCAACTGCTGAGGTTGTACTTCGACATTACTGTAAAGAAGCGCAATTAAATATTGTGATTGATTCTGCGGGAACCAGTAATTATCACCCGAATAAGGCGCCTGATGCTCGTAGTCAAAAACATGCAAAACAACGAGGTTATGATTTATCTTCGCTACGTGCTCGTCAAATTCAGTTGCAGGATTTTGTGCATTTTAATTTAATTTTGGCTATGGATTTAGAAAATTTGCATGATTTGAAGCAATTGCAGAGCAAGGCAATTCAACATTATGGTGCTGAGCAAATATTGGCACAGCTTGCTCTCATGAGTGAGCATGATTTGGTATACCCCCAACAAGCGGTACCTGATCCTTACTATGGCCAATCCACTGATTTTGAATATGTCCTAGATCAATGTGAGTCGAGTAGTCAGGCTTGGGTTCAATACTTTAAACAACATCTGTCACAGGTAACAAATTAACGCTTTATGAACATTTTGACGCAGGTCCAACTAAAAGCATTTAACACATTGCGACTTGAGGCTGTTGCTTCACATTATGTGCAAATTCATCATGTCGAAGAGATTGCTGTAGCATTAGAATATGCTACGCAACAACAACTTAATGTGTTGATTTTATCTGGGGGAAGTAATGTCTTGCTTCCTCGCGAGATAAATGCGTTGGTTATGCATATGCAGATTATGGGAGTTGAGACACTGCATACCACTGAGCAGTATCAGTTTTTCCGTGTTGGTGCAGGGCAAACTTGGCATGATTTTGTTTTGTGGAGCACAGCCCAGCAGTGCTATGGCCTACAAAATTTAGCGCTGATCCCAGGTTTAGTTGGGGCAGCACCAGTGCAAAATATTGGTGCTTATGGGGTGGAAGTGGGTGAGTTTATTGATTATGTAGAAGTTTATGATCGTGAACAGAAACGTTTTACACAACTGAGTGCGGCAGATTGTAACTTTGCATACCGCGATAGTATTTTCAAACAATATCCACAGCGCTATGTCATTTGTTATGTCGTATTTAAATTGCTTAAACAAGCTGAGCTAAAAATTAATTATGGTGATTTACGACAAGCAATGGGTGAAGAGTTAACTGCTGAGAATTTACAACAACAAGTTATTCATATTAGACAAAGTAAATTACCAGACCCTAAACAGTTCGCTAATGTAGGAAGTTTTTTTAAAAATCCGATTATTTCTGCACAGCAACTACAATATTTGCTTAAGGAATATCCACAAATTCCACATTATCCGCAAGCACATGGCCAAGTTAAAGTTGCAGCTGGATGGTTGATTGAACAGGCAGGCTGGAAAGGAAAACGTTTAGATCAAGTTGGGATGTTTGCCAAACAAGCTTTGGTTTTGGTGAATTATGCCGATGCAGATTTATACGATGTACAGCAGACGTATCAAGCGGTACAACATGATGTATATCAAAAGTTTGCAATTTCCTTACAGCCAGAACCGGTATTGTTTGACTCACAAGGCGTGATTCAAGCACATACAGGTGTGTCCATATGATGCTACGATTAATTCGGTATCTTTCAGTTATTTTTATATTAATTGGCGTGTTAATTGTATTTTTTTATACGCCATTTTATTCAGATATGGTCATGCGCATTTTAAATGGCGTTGTGCCTGTGGAGGTTAATCAGGTCGCTGCTGAGAGTCAACAAATGGGGGCTTTATCTGAAAATGATGATTTAGAACCAGGTTCGGCTTTATGGATTGCACGGCAAGCTTATTTGAAAGTAATGGAAGAGGCGATTCGTACCCAAAACTCACACGACTTAGTTGAGTTGCATGCACGTTATCAAGTACTTCAACAAGAAATTAAGCGTGAAACTGAGCAAAATAAAATTAAAAAACCTGATACAACAAAGGTGCCTTTCTTAATTCATCCGAAAGATCAGCAAGCACATAGTGAACCGAATATTGCAAGTGGCCATATTGAAGATTTATTGGTTGGTCAGTCTAAAGAAAACAGTGCGTTGATGCAGAAATATATTAAATTCCTAAAGACTCACCCAGTAGAATTAAAAGAACAGACTGCGATTGATGATGAAATTTATAAAGATATTGCTTATGTGAATACACGAAACAATGCAAAAAATGCAGGGGAAGTTAGAAAAGATGTATTTAATACTCAAGAACAACCAAATGCCATTGTTGTTTTAGGTGGAGGGTTAACATTAGATAAAAATCGTAAGGATATTATTATTAACGAATATACTCGATTACGCCTAGAAAAAACTTTAGAAGTTGAGAAAGAGACACATCTACCTATTGTACTTAGTGGCGTTGAAGCACCTTATATGCAAGCATGGCTTGCACAACGAGGTATTGATGCAAAACTATTGGAAAATAAAAGTATGAATACTTGTGAAAACACAAGATTTAGTTCATTACTATTACAAAAACAAGGAGGTGCTCCTAAAGTGTTTTTGGTGACTGATCGTTATCACATGCCACGTACACGGCGTTTATTTGCATTAAATGGGATTGAAACCCTAGCCGTAGAAGCACCTATGCCAACACCATTAACCACATGGCAACCTAGCCAACAAAATTATGATCATAGCCGTCGTGCTAATTACGAATTATTAGCATCCCTACGTGACATGTTATTTGGCTCAAGTGGTTGTCGAGAGGTTCCTTAATGTCCGAGATTCCATTTTTAAATCCGAATATACTCAAGCAATTAGATCTTCCAGTTCCTAGTCGTGATGACACACCAAGTTTCCTTGAGCCACTGAATTTAAACCGTCCATGTGTACTGAGTCGCGAACTTAAAGCATATACACGCTTATATGGATTTGATCAGCTTGAGGCAGAGCATTGGCAAGGCTATATAAAAATGCCCTTGTTTAAGTTGCATGTTCAGGTGTTTAAACCTCGAACAGATCGTATCCTTGGTACGGTGTGTTTACTCCATGGTTATTTAGAACATAGTGGTATTTATCAACCGATTATTCAAGAATTGTTAGAACAAGGCTTTAGTGTTCTGACCTATGATTTGCCCGGTCATGGTTTGAGTGATGGTTCACCTGCCAATATTCAAAATTTTGATCATTATCAGCAAGTGTTACATGCGGTATATCAATACGTGCGTACAGCCGATCAGTTACCTAAGCCATGGTTGGGGATTGGACAGAGTACAGGGGCTGCAATATGGATGCATCATTTGTTGGCCTATGCAGCACGCCGTGAAAACCCTATTGTAGAGCGGGTGCTTCTGTTGTCGCCATTAATTCGTCCAGCTAAATCTGCATGGTGGCATAACTCGATTGGTCTAGGAATTATTCGTAGAATCAAACGAGAAGTACCACGACACTTTAGACGTAACAATCATAACCCAGAGTTTTTACGCTTTGTGAGATTAAAAGATCCGCTACAACCTCGTATGATGGGAATGGATTGGATTTTAGCGATGTCGAAATGGATGCAAGAAATGGAGTTGCGCCCAGCTTGTCGTATACCTGTATGGTTGGCACAAGGTGCGCAAGATCAGACTGTAGACTGGCGTTATAATATTGAGTTTGTTCGAGAGAAATTTAGATTACAAATTCTACTTATGCTTGAGGAAGGTTCTCATCAGTTAATTAATGAACGAGCAGATATTCGTGCAGCGTTGACGGGTTTAATTCCTGCATTTTTACATGCAGATTCTACCGGTGATTTTTATTCAGATTAACGCTTATACCGTATCTACGATTTTTATAGCAAATAATAGCAAATAAATAAGGCCCATTATTGAACGGGCCTTAGCAGCATAGCATGTAGATGAGTTGATGCTTAGTTTTTAAAACTGTTTGGCATCAGCCATTTTCCACATTCGATAATAGAAGTTATCATTATCTTCATTCTCTATATTTAATAACTCACCATTTTTCAACCAGAAATGTAATTGAGCATAGTTCTTTATTTCACGGTCATTAATACGCTGAGCTAAGTGATGTGGGCGAATTTGTGATGGATGAGTTAGCCCAGAAGAGGCGAGCATTTCAGCAAGCGCTTTGAGCGTATTTTTATGGAAGTTATATACACGTTCTGCTTTGGTTGGTACGTGAATTGCTTTTTGACGCTCTTTATCTTGCGTTGCAATACCAACAGGGCATTGGTTGGTGTGACAACTTTGTGCTTGAATACATCCAACTGCAAACATAAAGCCACGTGCTGAGTTCACCCAGTCTGCACCAATCGCCATGATACTCGCAATGTCAAAAGCACTGATAATTTTACCACTTGCACCCAGCTTAATTTTTTCACGTAATCCAGCACCAATCAGGGTGTTATGGACGAAAAGCAAGCCTTCACGTAGTGGGGTGCCCATATGATTAATGAGTTCTTCTGGCGCTGCTCCAGTTCCACCTTCTGAACCATCAATCACAATAAAATCCGGTACAATTTCAGTTTCTAACATGGCTTTGACGAGCCCCATAAATTGCCATGGCTGACCAATACACAATTTTAGGCCTACAGGTTTGCCTTTTGATAGTTTGCGTAATTGTTGTATAAATTGCATTAATTCTAGTGGTGTACTAAATGCAGAATGTGATGCCGGTGAAATACAGTCTTTATCACGAGAAATACCACGAATTTGTGCAATCTCTTCAGTAATTTTATGCTGTGGTAAAATGCCACCATGACCAGGTTTTGCACCTTGAGAAAGTTTTATCTCAATCATTTTTATTTGAGGTAATTGCGCTTGCTGCTCAAAACGTACTGGATCAAAATGCCCATCTTCTGTTCTACAACCGAAATAGCCACTCGCAATTTGCCAAACAATATCGCCACCTGCTTCTAAATGGTAAGGACTAAGACTACCTTCACCAGTATCATGATAGAAACCACCTTTTTTTGCTCCCTGATTGAGTGAGCGGATCGCATTCGCACTTAAACTACCAAAGCTCATGGCAGAAATATTCATGATCGAAGCATCATAGGGCTGAGCACACTGTGCGTTTCCAATATGAATACGGAAGCTTGTTGGGTCTGCAGGATGACAAGGGGCAAGTGAGTGCGTGAGAAAGCGATAATCATTTTGGTAAACATCTACGATCGAACCAAAGGGTTTATCTGAATTTTCATTTTTGGCACGTTGATAAACTAAGCTGCGTTGCATCCGGGTAAATGGCAAAGCATCTTGATCTGATTCAATAAAGTATTGACGAATTTCAGGACGAAAACTTTCAAATAAAAAGCGGAAGTGTCCCATAATCGGGTAGTTTCGTAAAATTGCATGACGCGTTTGTAATAGATCATATACCCCAAGCAAAGACAGAAGGATACTGATGATCCAAGTGGTGTTAATGACATAGTCTGAGAAAAAATAGTAGATGTAATGACTGTCATTAAAAACAATCACCCATGTTAGATATCCCATGATAAAGATACAAAGAAACCAAACAGAGTGGCGAGAAAAAAAAGTATTTAACAGCTTGTATCTGACTGATTGAGCAGGACTGGCCATTTTAGTGAACTATCCAATAATTATTTGATTAATAAGTTGCCAATTTATCAAAAAAAGTACAAGTAAAGTGGAGTAATAACTACAAATCTATATGATTTATGCCTATTTTTTAATCGTGTTGGCTTTTTGATATTTCTGTGGCACCCCTTATATTGTAAATATAGGGGGTGCTGAGCTTAAGATGGGGAGAAATTATTCATCATTCTCAGGTGGCAATAACATCAAGATCGCATCATTTAATAGTTGTGCTAGATCTTCACGGATTTCTTCATCTTTAAAATGAGAATTTAAAGCCAAGATTTCGCCATTTGCGATTTTGACGAGTAAATGTGTGAGTGCTGCACTTACACAAATTGCTTCGCCATTGGCAAAAAATTGAATTTGGCCTTGAGATTCGATATAGAGCAGGCGTGAGGCTGGCTCAAGCATGACATGGTAATTTGAATCAATAACATCGAGTAAATCATCAGCAGCCAATTCCTCAGGTTCAGGAATATTGTCTGGATATTTCGCTTCTGACATGAGGGTGGCAATGACTGCATCTAGGCAATCTGTTTGTTGTAACTGTTGAATCAAGACATTTTTTAAATAGTCTAATTCTTCAGTCGTAATTTGGCCAATAGGGGTGCTTTGTTGGCGTATCACATCTTTTAGAGGATTCTTTAACTGAGGTGTATCAGCATAATGATCACTTAAACGATCCATCATACTTGCAATATCAGGCATACGGAAACCAAATGAGCAGGTGAGACATTCGTTTTCTGCTACACCAAAGTGAGCTAATCCTGGTGGTACGTAGAGCAAATCACCAGGATTTAGTACTTCATCAAAGCTAACCTGCATTTCTGGTAAAAGTTTTAGAGGTTGTTTAGGTACAAACTCGGTATTTTCATCACACATTTGCCCCAATTGCCAACGGCGTTGACCATAGGCTTGTACTAAAAATACATCGTAAAAATCAAAGTGTTGACCAACAGATCCACCTTGAGGAGCATATGAGACCATCACATCATCACGACGCCACTGTGGAATGAATGGGAACTTTTTCCATAACGCAGACAATTCTAAAGAATATTGGTCTACAGCCTGTACTAAGAGCGTCCATTTCTGTGGCATTTTTTGAAAATCAGATTTGCTTAATGGTGAAGATTTGACACTCCACTGATTGGGATCTTTATCTCGTTGCTTAATTAAGCGTGCGCTGACATGTTCCTCTAATGCTAAAGCATGGATATCATCAGGATGAAGCATGCCATCAATTTCTGGCATAGCAGCACGAATTAATAATGGTTTCTTCTGCCAGTATTCAGTTAAGAACTGTTCGGCGCTGATACCGCCT
This sequence comes from Acinetobacter rudis, assembly GCF_031157835.1. Taxonomy (GTDB): domain Bacteria; phylum Pseudomonadota; class Gammaproteobacteria; order Pseudomonadales; family Moraxellaceae; genus Acinetobacter; species Acinetobacter rudis_A. Next base: position 38,452 of record NZ_JAVIDR010000020.1, read on the forward strand.
AAAACATCAAGTGTATGAGACATAAATAGCCTAAGTATTTTAAAAATGATTGTAAGTTGTGAGTTAATTAAGCGTTATGATTAACTCATAGTTCATCAGGGAAGTTGTAAATCAAGTTGTCTTAAAATTTTACATAGTGCGATCAAAGGTAGACCCATGAGACTGGTTTGATCATGCCCTTGCATTGACTCAAATAAGCTAATGCCCAGTCCTTCGCATTTAAAGCTTCCTGCACAGTGTAAAGGCTGCTCTTTTGCAACATAACGTTCAATTTCATCATGTTGTAGTGCCCTAAATTGAACAGAGAATTTTTCAACCCAATCTACCTGAAATTGTTGTTGTCCAATTTGGACACTGAGTGCGGTAGCAAAATTTACGCATTGTCCAGATTGAGCTGTGAGCTGTGCAATTGCCCCAGATTCAGTCAATGGCTTACCTATAAACTGGCTTGCTGCATCGTTGAGATAAGCAACTTGATCTGAGCCAATGACCAACGCATTTGGGAATTGCTGGGCAACATGTTGAGCCTTTTTTATCGCTAATCGTAGTGCAAGTTCTTCAGCATGTGTGTCATCACAGGGAGATTCATCAATATCTGGGGAGACACAACGATATACAATACCTAAACGATCCATCAATTCCCGACGGGTACTGCTTGAAGACGCAAGGATAATTTCTGAGTACATCATTCTACTGCATATTCCATAAGTATATTGAGCGGCACATAAGACAACACAGATTGGTGACAGGCATCGAGTTTAATTCGAGGGGCAACTTCAGATTGATAAGCTTCTACCCAACGAGTAACGCAAATACACCAAAAGTCACCTGGTTGTAAGCCAGGAAAATCTATCTCAGGTACAGGTGTAATCAAGTCATTGCCAATTTTTTGTGAGAAATTTAAAAACTCAGCACTCATTTGCGCACAAACGGTGTGCTGTCCAAGATCAGTTGCGGCTGTGTGACAAAAACCATTACGGAAATATCCGGTAATCGGGTCAAAACAACAACTGGCCATTGGCTTGCCTAATACATTCAAACGGTTGATTTTTGGATCAGGATGTATCGACATATATTCACTTTAAAATGCAGTTCTTGCTTTATGATAATCAAAACAAAAAATTTCTACATCATTTCGATAAATTAACTCACCTTTATTTTTCAAATCATTTAGAATCAGTGCGATTTTTTGCGATATAAAAAGTGAGCACGACATGAATTTTCAACGTATGACCGAGCTTGATCTTACAGCGAAGCGCGTATTGATTCGTGAAGATTTAAATGTACCCGTTAAAAATGGTGTGATTAGCAGCGATGCACGTTTACGTGCGGCTCTTCCAACAATTAAAGCTGCTTTGGCACAAGGTGCAGCAGTGATGGTTTGTTCACATTTAGGTCGTCCTGTAGAAGGCGAACCTAAAGCTGAACAATCTTTGGCTCCAGTAGCAGCATATTTAACTGAAGCATTGGGCCAAGAAGTACAATTACAGACTGATTATTTAAATGGTGTTGAGGTTGCAGCAGGTCAAGTGGTATTGCTTGAAAACGTGCGCTTCAATCATGGCGAGAAAAAAAATAACCCAGAACTTGCTCAGCAATATGCTGCGTTATGTGATGTATTCGTAATGGATGCTTTTGGTACAGCACACCGTGCAGAAGCATCAACAGAAGGTGTTGCTCGTTTTGCTCAAGTAGCAGCAGCAGGACCGTTGTTAGCAGCTGAACTTGATGCATTGGGGCGTGCTTTAAAAACGCCACAAAAACCAATGGTTGCTATTGTTGCTGGTTCTAAAGTTTCAACTAAACTTGATGTACTCAACTCTCTTTCTACAATTTGCGATCAATTGATCGTAGGTGGAGGAATTGCTAATACATTCTTAGCTGCTGCTGGTTATAACGTGGGTAAATCTTTGTATGAAGCTGACTTGGTAGATACAGCCAAAGCGATTGCTGCAAAAGTTTCAGTACCATTACCAACCGATGTAGTTGTTGCTGATGCTGCAGAAATTGATTTTAGTGATTTCTTAGGTTCTTTGGCTCAAGCAAAAGCAGTGATTAAGAACGTAGCTGATGTTGCCGAAAATGACATGATTTTAGATGTAGGCCCAGCAACAGCAGCAGCTTTTGCACAGATTGTCGCGGACTCTAAAACCATTTTATGGAATGGTCCAGTAGGTGTATTTGAAGTGGATCAGTTTGGCGAAGGAACAAAAGCATTGTCTCTAGCTGTTGCGAATTCAGCTGCATTTTCAATTGCTGGTGGTGGTGATACTTTAGCTGCTATCGATAAATATGATGTTGCAAGTAAAATTGGTTACATTTCAACAGGTGGTGGTGCTTTCCTTGAGTTTGTTGAAGGTAAAACTTTACCTGCAGTTGCTGCACTATTGGCGCGCGCATAAACACAGATATTTAGCCACTGATTATTTATAATGTGCTGAAAAATAAATAAAGAAGCTAACTTAGGTTAGCTTCTTTACTTTCGTCATAAAAATGTCATAACTCTGCAATATATTGGACACGAAATAAATCACTCATTGTGGAAAATCTGATGAAATTTAAAGTCATTGTTGCTGCGCTTATTCTTGCTCCTTTGGCATTAACTGCATGTTCTAAAAAAGAAAAGGCTGCTGAAGATCAATCTGCTTCTGCTGTGGTAACACCTACAGATTCTGAAAAGGTTACTCCAGAGCAACAAGCTGCGATTGATTCAATTGATAAACCAATTGCTGATGAAAAGAATACAGATGTACCAGCAGAGGTTGCTGCTAAGCCTGCTGATGCTGCAACACCAGAGACAGATGCTAAATAAACTAGATTGAATAACAATAAGTTGTAGATATGAATGAAAAGTCCCCGTGAAAACGGGGACTTTTTTTAAAATAAGTCGAATTGTTGCTGAATTGCTAGCTTTCCCCATGTAGAATATGGGGCATTACCTGGGAGGATATTATGGCTCTTATTTCATTGCGCCAGCTCTTGGATCACGCCGGCGAAAATAATTACGGCGTACCAGCATTCAACGTAAACAACCTAGAACAAATGCGCGCAATTATGTTGGCCGCAGATGAAACAAATTCACCTGTGATTGTCCAAGCCTCTGCAGGCGCGCGTAAATACGCAGGTTCACCATTTCTACGCCATCTAATTTTAGCTGCTGTAGAAGAATGGCCGCATATTCCTGTTGTAATGCACCAAGACCATGGAACAAGTCCAGACGTTTGCCAGCGTTCTATTCAATTGGGCTTTAGCTCAGTCATGATGGATGGTTCTTTGGGTGCTGACGGTAAAACACCAACATCTTATGAATACAATGTCGATGTAACACGTCGTACAGTGGCTATGGCTCATGCTTGTGGCGTTTCTGTAGAAGGTGAAATTGGTTGTTTAGGCAGCCTAGAAACGGGTCTAGCAGGTGAAGAAGATGGTGTAGGCGCAGAAGGCGTTTTAGATCATTCTCAACTGTTAACTTCGGTTGAAGAAGCTCGCCAATTCGTTGCTGATACTCAAGTTGATGCACTTGCGATTGCAGTGGGTACTTCACATGGTGCTTATAAATTTACTCGTCCACCTACAGGCGATATTTTAGCAATTGATCGTATTAAAGAAATTCATGCAGCTTTACCAAATACACATTTGGTTATGCATGGTTCAAGCTCTGTGCCTCAAGATTGGTTAGCTGTAATCAATGAGCACGGTGGTGACATCAAGGAAACTTATGGTGTACCTGTTGAACAATTGGTTGAAGCAATTAAACATGGTGTGCGTAAAATTAATATCGACACTGATTTACGTTTAGCTTCTACTGGTTCAATTCGTCGTTTCTTGGCTGAAAATCCAAGTGAATTTGATCCACGTAAATACTTTGCTGCATCTGTTCAAGCAATGAAACAAATCTGTATAGATCGTTACACTGCATTTGGTACAGCAGGTCAGGCTGATAAAATTCGCCCAATTTCTTTAGAGAAAATGGTTGAACATTATAAATAATTCATTGCATTTGCATTGATATATTAAAAGCGTCCACTTTAAGTGGACGTTTTTTTCATGTATATAAAGCCAAGCTTGCTTAATATTTTGGAAAAATAATATGCATTTTATTGTATTTGCTGCTTTATGCAGTGTCGCAGTTTCAGTTTTACTTAAGCACTGTAAAAGTCAGCAAATTGATATTTTGCAAATGTTGGCTTGGAGCTATTTGCTCGCAATTACCTTGTGTTATGTATGGTTCCAACCTGATTTTTCACATTTAAGTTTAACCGATACACCATGGTGGATCATTGCAATTTTAGGTCTAGTCTTACCAGGTGGATTTATTGTACTTGGACGCTCACTACAACGTGCAGGGGTAATTAAGACTGAAATAGCACAGCGATTATCTGTAATTTTATCACTCTGCGCTGCTTATTTATTTTTTAATGAACAGTTAAATAGTCTGAAAGTCATTGGTATATGCTTAGGGCTATTTGCCATGCTGTGTCTGGTTTGTTCTCGTTCGGATCAGCTGGCAGCATTTCGTTCTGCCGCACAACATCAAGGTGCGATGTGTTCTTTGGCAACAGTATGGGGTATTTATGCTTTAGTAGATATTTTACTTAAATATACCAGCGGATTGGGTTTACAGTTTGCTGTAACGCTAAATTTAAGTTTTATGTTGGCTTTTATTTTTATTTTTTCCTTCTTAATCTTAAGAAAAACCCAATGGACTATGCGTGCAATGTACGCTGGTTTGTTATTAGGGGTAGTTAATTTTGCGAATATTGCATTGTATATAAAGGCACATCAGTGGTTAAAAGATTCACCTTCAGTTGTTTTTGCAGGAATGAATATTTTGGTCATTTTATTAGGTGCTATGGCAGGTTTAGTTTTCTTTAAAGAGCGTTTAAATAGGTTGAGTAGTGCTGCTATTATTTTTGCTACAGCCGCTATTTTTTGTTTAGCTAAGGCAATTTAAAGCCAGTAAGTATTTATAGTCGTTTGAAATTAAAAATCTGGTCAAAAAAGTCCAGATTTTTATAAATAAATTAATTTGTTACATAGTAAATATATTTTTTTGAATAAAAATAATGGCATGAGTTTACTTAGATAGCTCTAAAAATAATAATAATCATTCTCATATAAATTATCCTATTATTATGAATACATATTTTAAAAAAAATGCCATTACTCAAGCAATTTACACAACTGTTTTATGGGCAGTATGTTGTCCAGTGGCATTTGCAGAAACGACTTCCAATCCTGAGTTGGTGCAGTTACCTACAATCACTGTTTATGCCCAAAGCATTGACGATCAACCGCAAGGTGAAATAACTGAAGGAACTGGTCGCTTTAAGGCAAAATCATCTCGTGCCTCTTCAAGATTAAAACTAGATATTAAGGAAACACCACAATCAGTGAGTGTGGTCACTCGTGAGCAGATTGAACAACGGAATTTAAATATTATTGATGATGTTTTGGATGCTACACCTGGGATCTTTGTTACTAAACTTGATAGTGAGCGTTCTAGTTATTATGCACGTGGTTATCAGGTGAATAATCAACAAATAGACGGATTACCCATTGCAGATAATGCACCACGAACGGATAGTTTTTTCTTTGATCGTGTTGAAGTGATTAAAGGTGCCTCAGGGTTAACAGGTTCTACGGGTGATCCATCTGCCACAATTAATATGATTCGCAAACGTCCAATGAAAGAGTTTGCTGGTTATGCTGCGACCTCTATTGGTAGCTGGGATACCATTCGTACTGAAGCAGATGTTTCTATTCCTTTAACTCAAGATGGCCGAGTAAGAAGCCGTCTGATGGGAGCTTATCGCGATGGTGACTCCTATATGGATTATTATTCCCTACAATCTGTTGCTGCGATGGCAATCGTTGAGGCAGATTTGACTGATAAACTTACAGCTAGTTTGGGTTTCCAATATCAAGAAAATAAGCCTCAAGGTTCAACTTGGGGCACAGTGCCTTATTGGTATGCAGATGGGCGTTTGGCTAACTTGCCTCGTAATTTTAGTTTAGCCAATAGCTGGAATACTATTAATGAAAGTGACCGTACTGTACTGGCTGATTTAACTTATCGCTTTGATAATGACTGGATGATAAAAGCAGCAGCAACTTATTCTTTTTCTAAAAGCTTTTGGTTGATGTCTTATGGTGGTAGTGGTTTTCCTAAACAAGATGGTACAGGGATCGGAGTTTGGAGTACTGTTTATCCCACAACGGAGTCAAAAAAAACCAGTCTTGAGTTATATGCGAGTGGTCCATTTCAATTATTTGATCGTCAACATGAGTTAGTTATTGGTGCTAGTGGCTTTCATCTGAGTAGTGATTCGCCCTCAGGAATGCTATTCGGTAAGGCCAGTGATCAATTAACTTGTACTAAAAAAATTAATGACACCAGTACAATTCCAAGTACAAATATTGGCGACAACTGTGTAATTAATGATTGGCATACTTGGGATGGTAATGCGACTAATAAACCTGATTATATGGTGATACCAGCAGATAAAGACAAAACTCAACGCAATTATGGCTTATATTCAACCTTACGTTTAAATATTACAGATCCTTTAAAAGTTATTATTGGTGGGCGACAAAGTTATTATAAAGCCAGTAATGGCAATAAAGCTGATATTGAGCAAGATAAATTTACGCCATATTTTGGTGTGACTTATGCTTTAAATGACCAATATACAGCTTATGCAAGTTATACGGATATGTTTAATCCAAGTAAAAAAAAGGATAGATATAATAACTACTTAGAACCAGAAGTAGGAAAAAGTTACGAGTTGGGGATAAAAGGGACTTTCTTTGACGATAAATTATTAGCAACAGCTGCGGCATTTTGGTCTCAAAAGGAAAATGTTGCAATCAAAGATGAGGATGCAATTGCCAAAGGAATTAAGGTGGATGGTACTGATCCAATGATGTCCTCTGGTTCTGGTCTAGATATTAATGGTTTTGAAATTGAGGCAGTGGGAGAGATATTGCCGCATTGGAATATAACTGCTGGGTATACCTATGTGAATAGCGTAAGCTCTGCCGATGTTGCAGCCTCAACCACGATTCCTCAAAATCAAGTGAAGTTTTTTAGTCAATTTAATTTACCCAGTTCTTTGTGGCAAGGTGCTGAAAAATTGAGTATTGGAGTAGGGGTAAATTGGCAAAGTGATTTAGTTAAAAACCTAACCAAGTCTGCACCTCAGGGCAGTGATGGAATCATGCGCCAAGATGCATATTTCTTAGCCAATGCACAAGTGAATTATAAATTTAATGATATGGTTTCCACGGGATTACAGGTGACAAACTTATTTGACAAAGAATATTATCAGAATATTGGTTTTTATAATGGTGTCTACTGGGGGGAGCCACGTAAAGTGACATTCACCTTGCGTACACGTTTTTAAGTCAGATTAACAATAATATTCCTGCTGAAAGCAGGCAATCAATTCTGGTGGAACTCGGATTGTTTGCGCATTATTTCGCATATATAACTCGCCCTTATAATAAAGAGGGCGGTCTGCTTTGTTACATTGAAAAACCAATATTGTTTTACCTTCGATTTGAATATCCTCCAAAGTGGTGTAAATATTGGAGCGTTTTTGGCTTTCATGAGCAAGCTTATCTAGGAGACCTCTTTTCATTAGGTCTAATGAACCTTGAAAATGTTCATGAAGTTCTTGTTCAATACCTATAATACTTTGGTCATCTGCTATACCTATAAACACATAGCCTTTACGTGTATTCATAAATGCAAAACAAGCTTTAATCCATGTATCAGATTTTTTATTGCTCAGTAAGTCAGTTGTGCGTTGTTTAAACTCAATACGGTTATTTTCATTCTGAGCAATTAATCGTTGGTATTTTTCAGCTAGGCTTTGTTGTTGATATTGCGAGAGAGTATGTTGAATTTTAGCAAGAGAACGGTAAGCAGAGGCGCTTTCTAAATTATCAATGTCTTGCCAACGATAAAGTAATTTATTTTTTTGTTGAATGTTAATATTTGGATCATGCAGGAATTCTATACTGTGTTGTAATGAGGCATAGATTTCATGGTAAATACCATGGGATGAGTTGGGAAGTGCTATTTTTTGAAAGAGATCGTAAATATGGTCAATTTTTTTTTGGATGTGCAGTGGATCTTGATAAAAACTAAAATATTTAAATTCATTTAAAATTTGAGTATAGGGTCGATGAAAAGAGGCGGGAAATAATTCTTTGGCAGGTATTTTTATATACTTTTCAATGCGCTGATAATAATAACTTAGGGTAGGGTACTCAGAATAATGGCTGCAATTTATGTCCGTCCGTGCCATTAAATCAATTGTTGTATAGGCTTGAAAAAACAACAAAGTTTGGATCTCTTTATATTTAAGGGGTTGATCCTGCCAATGCCTCTCTAGATATTCATTAAATATCTTGAACTTATTTGCTAGATAGTGGTTTAGGTCCATAAGTAATACCTAAATACAAACCATTTAAAATGGTGTCCAATTTTTATCTAAAGCATAGCATTGCTTTAAGTATTCTAGATGACAGTTTTTTGACTAAAAATATCTGAGTTCCGAATAAGAAAATGACGATGTAGCCATAATGGTATACATCGTCCAATTGAGTGAATTTTTTAAGGTAAAATACTAATGATTTTTTCACGTTGTAGGCGAGATTTAGGTAGAGGAGCGTTAAAATCTTGCTCACTACGATAACCAAGTGCAACGATAACACTTGGTTTAAGCCCCTGTTCTGTGAGTTTTAATTCCTGTGTCAAAATCTCAGCATTAAATCCACCAATAGGGGTTGCATCAATACCTTGTACGGCAGCAGCCAATAATAGTTGACCCAAGGCAATAAAGGTTTGGTTTTCTGTCCAACGCGAAACATCCCCTTGCACTTGTCGATAATAGTCAACATAGAATGCACGGCTATTCATTTGGTTTTGTTGCACTTGTTGATCTTTAAACCGACCATCTTGCGCTTCTTTATTAATAATATTGCTTAAATGTTCTTGATTAATATCGGTTTTACTGCAAAACACAATAGTGTGAGATGCATTTAAAACTTTAGGGGCATTATAAGCATAATCACCGACTAAAGCTGTCGCAATACGTTGTTTTGCGGAGTCTGTCGCTGCAACAAAAAAATGCCAGGGTTGGATATTAATAGAGGAAGGGGTAAGTTTTAAAACTTCAAGTAGTTGATCAAACTCAGGCTGTGGAATGACTTTACTTGCATCATAAGCCTTGGTGGTATAACGCTGCTGTAGTACTTTAAGTAAATCCATGATTCATTATATAAATAACTAAGAAAGCTTAAGTATAGCCAATTTATCTACATACGATAGACAACATATCAAGTTTTTCGAAGCGAAATATTGCGGTCTTAGAACATAAAGTGATGCATCACCCATTCACCCTCGTCATTGACTTCCAAAATTTCAGCACTTTGTGTTGACATGCGCCAATCGCCAAGTACGATGCGAAATTTTTGATCAATTTGATGAACCATTGGGCGATGTGTATGGCCATGAATTAATACATCACACTGACTGAGAGCCTTTTGTACTGCTGCTGGGTGAACATCCATAATGTTAGCCATTTTTTCTTGTTGAGCAGCTTGACTCTGTTTGCGTAAATTATTGGCTAGTTTTTTGCGAAAGCTTAATGGTGTGTTACGTAACACATTTAAAACAAAGGGATTTCGAATAAACTTCTTGAAACGCTGGTAAGAGCGGTCATCCGTACAAAGTGCATCACCATGTTCTAAACGGAAACATGTTGAGCCTAGGGTGAGATAGGCAATTTCGGGTAATAATATGCCATTAAATTGTTGTAAGAACTTTGTACCTAAAACAAAATCACGATTACCTGCTTGAAAATATACTTGATTGCCGCGTGCGTGGAATTGCTGTAATGCGGTGACGATTGGTTTTATCCATTCTTCATCATTATCATCGCCTAACCAAGCATTAAACCAATCACCCAAAATATAGAGTTGAGTATTACGGTCAGCGTAGTCTACAAGCAAATCTAAAAACCCCCGAATGAATCGAGGGTAGTTTTCAGATAAGTGCAGATCTGATATAAACAGATAAGTCACTAATAATCCAAATGAAAATTATTCTGAGATGATTTTAGCAGATTCAATAACAATGTTCTCTAAAGGTACGTCTGCATGATAACCACGGTTACCAGTGCGAACACCTTTGATTGCTTCTACTACATCCATACCTTCAACCACTTTACCAAACACAGCATAACCCCAACCTTGAGCAGTTTTACCTGAGTGGTTAAGAAAAGCATTATTGCTTACGTTGATAAAGAATTGTGCAGATGCAGAATGTGGTGCTTGAGTACGTGCCATCGCAATTGTACCAATATCATTGCTTAAGCCATTGTCTGCTTCGTTTTCAATAGAGTCACGAGTTGTTTTCTCTTTGAAGTTTTCATCCATGCCACCGCCTTGTACCATAAAGCCATCGATAACACGGTGGAAAATTACGCCATCATAAAAACCATCACGAACATATTCTAAAAAGTTTGCTGCAGTAATTGGTGCTTTTTCTGAATTGAGTTCAAGAACGATACGTCCTTTGTTGGTATTTAATTCGACTTGAGGAAAACTCATTCTATAATCTCCTAAACATAGCGAAATGCCATGGGTTTTTCGGTTGTGAGAAGCATAAGCAAACTGTAAACTACAAGGCAAGCAAAAACGTTATTTTCTTTGTTAAAATGTTGAAATAATGTTTTTATCTATTTTTTATTCAAGAAGTGATTAAGTAATTATGAAGCCAAATGCTGTTGTTTCAGATTTGCCAATGAACCCGACATCCACATCTACACCTGTCGATGCTCAGCAGCAAGAACAACAGGGTGGTTTGGATTTTATTCGTCAAGTGATTACCGATGATCTTAACGAAGGCAAGCACCAGTCTATTGTTACGCGTTTCCCACCTGAGCCAAATGGTTATCTACATATTGGTCATGTGAAAGCAATTTGCTTAAATTTTGGAATTGCACAAGAGTTTAATGGTAAATGTAATCTTCGTTTTGACGACACTAACCCTGATGCTGAAGAACAAGAATATGTCGATGGTATTGCGACAGATGTAAAATGGTTAGGTTTCAACTGGGAAGGTGAACCTTTATATGCATCAAGCTACTTTGATCAATTACATGCTTGGGCTATTCAATTAATTAAACAAGGTGATGCTTATGTTGATTTGCAAACACCAGAGCAAATCAAATTAAATCGTGGTTCTTTTGTAGAGGCGGGCACTAATTCACCTTATCGCGATGCGAGTGTTGAAGAAAACTTGGCACGTTTTGAACAAATGAATAACGGTGAGTTGGCAGAAGGTGCGGCAGTTCTTCGTGCAAAAATTGATATGGCAGCGGCAAACGTGCATATGCGTGATCCAATCATGTATCGTGTATTACATTCCGAACATCATCAAACAGGTGATAAGTGGAAAATGTACCCAATGTACGACTATGCACATCCACTATCAGATGCAATTGAAGGGATTACCCATTCATTATGTACACTTGAGTTCCAAGATCACCGCCCTTTATATGATTGGTTTGTTGAGAAAGTTAAAGCACCTGCAGTACCGCACCAATATGAATCAAGCCGTTTAAACATCGACTATACTATTACCTCTAAACGTAAGTTACGCCGTTTGGTTGAAGGTGGTTTTGTCAATGGTTGGGATGATCCACGTATGCCTACAGTGGTAGGAATGCGTCGTCGTGGTTTTACACCAGAAGGTTTACGTGATTTTTGTAAGCGTGTAGGTGTTTCAAAAACTGATGGTATTGTTGATGTTGCAATGCTTGAGTTTTCTATCCGTCAATCATTAGAAAATGCTGCAGCGCGTGGTATGGCTGTGTTAAATCCGTTGAAAGTCACTTTGACGAATTTACCAGAAGCATTAGAGCTTAAACATGCACGTCATCCAAATGTAGATATGGGTGAACGCGTGATTCCACTCACTCAAGAAATTTATATTGATCGTAAAGATTTTGAAGAAGTACCTCCAAAAGGCTTTAAGCGTTTGACTACTGATGGTGAAGTGCGTTTACGTCATGCCTATGTCATTAAATGTGATGAAGTCATTAAAGATGCTGCTGGAGAAATAGTTGAATTGAAATGTTCAATTGATCCAGAGACTTTAGGTAAAAATCCAGAAGGTCGTAAGGTTAAAGGTGTGATTCACTGGGTATCTGCAACACAAGGGGTACCTGCTGAAGTACGTGTTTATGATCGACTATTCACTGAATCAAACCCTGAAACTGGGGATGATTTCTTAGCTAACTTAAATCCTGAATCGCTGAAAGTGGTACAAGCAGTAGTTGAACCTGCACTCGCTCAGGCACAGGCAGAAGATCGTTTCCAATTTGAACGTGAAGGCTATTTTGTTGCAGATCGTTATGATCACTGTGCTGATAAACCAGTATTTAACCGTATTCTCGATTTACGTGATAGCTTTAAACCTGGTAAATAATCAAGCGCTATAATGTTTAAAAGCTCAGCCTATATAATGAGGCTGAGCTTTTTTATATGTAAAGTTAAAATAATTTTACATCGAAATAGTTCAGCGACGTCGGCTGCTATAACGACTACGCCCTCGGGCCATACCGCCTAAGGCATTGAGTACAGCCATTTTACTCATACTACCAGAAGCATGCGCATGACAAATTGCAGCAGCCAAAGCATCTGCTGCATCGGCTTGAGGTCGAATAGTTAAATTCAGCAGCTTCATTACCATCATTTGAACCTGCTCTTTATCAGCAGCACCATAACCGACAACAGATTGTTTGATCTGTCTTGCCGTATATTCTGCAACTTGCAGATCTAAATTGACTAAAGCGGCAATGGCTGCACCACGTGCTTGGCCAAGTTTTAATGCTGAGTCAGGATTTTGAGCCATGAAGACTTGTTCAACTGCGGCTTCAACAGGGCCGTGAAAACGTACAATACGGTCAACACCTGCAAAAATACGTTTTAGTCGCTCGGGCATGGCAGTAGTTTCGGTTTTGATTGTACCTGCATCAACAAAGCGTAAGGTCTGTCCATCTTTTTCTATGATGCCATAACCCGTCATACGTGAACCGGGGTCAATGCCAATAATTAAACTCATAATTGCTTTAAATCATTTATCTTGCGGCTATTGTTACATATAGAGTTATGACAGAGTGAAATTATTATTAAATTTGTCAAATCGATGTTATTTGTCTTTATCTAGAACCAAAAGCCTTTGCGTGTTTTTAATTTTCTGCGCTTGTGTACTGCGTGATGATACAAATAATATGAAATAATAAAACATTGCCGATGATCTTTGTCAGTCTTTTGAGTATCTGTAGTGATATACAAAATCTGAATATATGGTTTAGTTCTAAAGTGAATGAAGTACAAGAAATAGCTTATTTGCTGTATTTCAATGGATTAGAAACAAAATATCAGCTGGATTATGAGTACTAATACTAAATTTAAAAAAAATTACTGCATAAACTATCGTAAATTGACTTGAATAATGAAAACATCGTACCCATCATTGGAAGGAGCACTGTAAAAACCTTACAGTGTTATTTTTATTGCTATTTAGAGATGATGAAACCTTCATGAAACTATTCCCAATTATTCTGATTGCGATTATTGCTGAAATTGCTGTATGGATTGGTGTTGCCCAATTTATCAGTGGTTGGTATGTGTTTTTCTGGTTTATTATCGCATTCTTCATTGGCCTAAACATGATGCGTAGCAGTGCTGCTTCAATCATGCCGCAAATGCAACAAATGAAAATGACAGGTCAAATGAACGGAGATATTGCAGCAAATGGCAATATTTCTAAATTGATAGCAGGTTTCTTGTTAATGGTCCCAGGTTTAATCAGTGATGTTCTTGCTTTATTATTGCTTATCCCTGCGGTACAACGTTTATTCCGTAATTTATTTTTACGCATGATTGCTCGACGTCAACAAGCAATGATGGAGAAAATGATGGGTGGAATGATGGGCAATATGGGGGGAGCTGCTGGACAAAACCCATTTGAAGATTTAATGCGCCAAATGCAAAACCAACAACAGGGTGGCCGTTATCAAGATCCTAATATTATTGATGGTGAAGCACATGAGGTTGAGCCAGAACATAAACAAATTACCATGAAAGACGTCAATCCCAAATAATTGCCATGATTGAGATGAAAGGAGCTGAGAATGAAATCAGCTCTTTTTTTTGTTTAAAGAACAAGTTATTTGATGAAATATAAGCGAGCTGCAAAAAATGACCCTTTTACTCACCATCTGTCTTCTTCATTTTGCCGCTCAACTTACACCAGGGCCAGATATCTTACTCATCGTGAGAACTGCAGCAACAGACCACATTTACAATAGTTTGAAAGTAGTCGCTGGGATTAGTGTAGGAATTGCTGCATGGGTGTGTTTGACGCTATTAGGATTTAGTGTTTTGATCCAGCAATGGCCGTGGCTTCAACAGCTAATGATGCTATGTGGTGGCGCTTTTTTGGCCAAAATGGGGTGTGCCATGGTGAAAGAGGGCTGGTTGGTATATCAACATAAAAAGAAGGACATTCAATTTGCGACAACTCAATCTAGTCCAATTGAAAATGGTGTAGCCAAGACCTCAGCACAGTATTTTCTTTTAGGTTTATATACGAATCTGACCAATCCTAAGACTTTGATTTATTTTAGCAGTGTATTTTCACTTGCACTGAGTTCAACCGCTTCTCCATATTTAAAATTGCAATTGGCGGCGATTATACCCTTACAAACATTCGCTACATTTAGTGTATTGGCTTGGGTTTTGTCGCGTGAAGCGATTCAAAAGAAATATCAAGTAATTGCGCATGGGCTTGATATGATTTCAGGGATATTATTTTTGAGTTTTGCGGTTATATTGTGGATTGATATGTTGCACATGGGCTTCTAAGTCAGTTGGTGTATTGGTGGGCTGATATTGGTTTTGTGGAGCGAGTGTAGTCTGTTGATTTTCTGAGTTTGTATATTTTCTTTGACGGTTGGCGCGCTCTCTAAAGCCACCTTTGCGAATTAAAGTCATTGATATGATCCAGTATATGGGTTGTACTGCAAATATTTTAGCAAAGATATTGTTTTTTCCATAAAAATAGATGATAGGTTATGAATTAATGCTGTACAGTGCAGGCTGAAAATGGATTGAGAGCTATACTAGTCATAGTTTTTTAGCTATTTGTTAACAGCTAAACTAATTATTTGCTAGAGATACATTGTAGGTGTTTAGTAAGTTGTAATGGGTAATTCATACATAATTGGCTACTATCTGTTTGAGACATAGAAAATTATGTTGACTTATTTATCAATCATGGATGATTTAAACAGTGAAATAGGAGGATACCTATTATGCTTTACCGCTATCATTATCATTGTGCATGTTGTAATCACATTGTGGGCAGTGATCAAAAAGAATGTCCCGAGTGTGGTTCTCACCATATTCGAAGCCCAATTAGCCTATGGGTATTCTGTGTGTTTGCATGTCTTATTGTGGTATTACTCTTCACCTTAGTGAGCTTGTATGTGCAAGTGACTAGAGATACAAGTGATCTGCCAATATCACAATCAATTTTTGAAGTGATTAAAAAAAATTAATTCATCCAATTGATTCAGTATTTAGTTTTACGAAGACAAAAAAAGAAGCTCATTTGAGCTTCTCTTTTTTTGAAAATTAGATATTTGCAGATGCTTTGAGCGCTTCGGCTTTGTCTGTTTTTTCCCAAGTAAAAGCATGATCATTGCCTTCACGTCCAAAGTGACCATAGGCTGCAGTTTGCTTATACATTGGCTGGAGAAGGTCCAGCATACGAGTAATACCATATGGACGGAGATCAAAGTGCTCACGAACCAATTGTACGATTAATTCATCAGAGATTTTCCCTGTATTGAAGGTATTAATCGAAATAGACGTTGGTTCTGCAACACCAATTGCATAAGAGACTTGAATTTCGCATTTATCTGCGAGGCCTGCTGCAACAATATTTTTAGCAACATAACGACCAGCATAGGCTGCAGAACGGTCAACTTTTGATGGATCTTTTCCAGAGAAGGCACCACCACCGTGACGCGCCATACCACCGTAAGTATCAACAATAATTTTACGACCAGTTAGACCACAGTCACCCACAGGACCACCAATCACAAATAAACCTGTTGGGTTAATGTGGAATTTGGTTGCACTATGGAACATTTCTGCTGGAATAATCGGTTTAATAATTTCTTCGATAATCGCTTCTTTGAGGGCAGCTTGACTGATCTCAGGATCATGTTGTGTTGAAAGCACAACAGCATCAAGACGTACAGGCTTACCATTTTCATAAGCAAAAGTAACTTGGCTTTTTGCATCTGGACGTAACCATGCCAATTGGCCGTTACGACGCAATTCGGCTTGTTTTTCCATTAAGCGGTGTGCATAAGAGATCGGTGCTGGCATAAGCACATCGGTCTCACGACTCGCATAACCAAACATTAAACCTTGGTCGCCTGCACCTTGGTCTTCAGGTTTTTGGCGGTCAACACCTTGTGCAATTTCTGGGGATTGTTTACCAATCATGTTAATAACAGCACAGGTAGAACCATCAAAGCCCAAATCTGTATGATGATAACCAATACCGTTTACCGTTTGGCGAACGACATGTTCAAAATCAACATTTGCAGTGGTTGAAATCTCACCAGCAAGCACGACTGCACCGGTTTTTACTAAGGTTTCACAAGCCACTCGAGCGTATGGGTCTTCTTTTAAGATTGCATCCAAGATAGCGTCACTGATTTGGTCAGCCATTTTATCAGGATGACCTTCGCTAACAGATTCCGAAGTAAAAACGGCATACTCGCGCATGAAAGTCCTATTACAGTTTACTTATAAAGACGCAATATGTTACATCGAGAACAAGATTAGGACTAGCTCAACCTTAATAAAATACATGAATTAATTTCAATTGTATGTTTTTATTGCAGTTATATGGGTTAAAAATAATACAGATCGGTGTTTATATTTTTTTCTATAATAAAAAAATGGCATTGTATCCATGCAATGCCATTTTTCACTTAATTAACTTTCGTCGTAGAATTCGCTTCGATCAAGGCATCTAATTCTTTGCGGGTATAGCCGCGTGACATTAATACCTTGGTTTTTCCTTGACGGATCTCAGGATCATGTTCCTGTAATAATGAAGCAATAAGTTGTTCATTCGACGTACATGCACAGTCATTCTCAACACAAGCGACTTGATTACGTAGCTCGTTTTTATGTTGATTAGATCGCAACAAATTTTGCCAAAAACTCATAGAGCCTTCTTTATAAACCTAAGATAGTACGGACTATATCCAATATAAAATAAATTACAAGCATCTACGAGGGGGGAAAGCGGGTGTTGAAATCAGCTTTTTTCGATTATAAATTCAATTTTAAACGATATTATGCAACAAAAGTGATAAGCAATTTTTATAAAAATATAGTTTTCAATAAGTTAATCAGACCACTCAAAAGTGATCTGATATTACTATTTCATAGTTACTTACAATTTTTCTAAAAGTACTCCACATTCTACATGATGTGTAAAAGGGAATTGGTCGAATAATGCAAATCTCTTGATTGCATGAGTTTGTGTTAACTGAGTTAAGTTATCATGTAAGGTATCAGGATTGCATGAGATATAAATAATGCGGTTAAAGTTTTGCATTAAGCCTAGCGTCTGCTTGTCAATTCCTGCACGTGGTGGATCAACAAAGATGGTATCAAAATCATAGGATTGAATGTCAATATCTGCTTCTTGTAAGCGTCTAAATTCACGTTCAGCACCATAGGCTTGAGTAAACTCCTCAGCGGAAAGACGGGCAATTTTAATATTGTCTATTTGATTTTGTTGGATATTCCATTGTGCCGCATATACAGAAGATTTAGCCAATTCAGTAGCGAGTACCTGACGAAAATGCTTAGACAAAGGTAGGGTGAAATTACCATTACCACAATATAATTCAAGTAGATCTTGCTCAGACTGTCCAGCAACTTGGCAAGCCCAGGCCAGCATTTTTTCACACACTTTCGCATTGGGTTGAGTAAAGCTGTTTTCGTATTGTTTGTAGGTATAGCTTTGCTTTTCAACCTCTAAGCTTTCTAAAATATATTCATCACTGAATACAAACTTTTGTTTGCGACTACGACCAATAAGTTTAATGTTAAAATCGATAGCCAGTTGTTTAGCTGCTGCCTCCCAATCTGCATCAAGTTGACGATGGTAAATAATAGTTACCAGCATTTCACCCTTAAGGCTACAAAGAAAGTGGACTTCAAATAAGCGTTTGCTGAGTAGTGGATTGGCTTTTAAAGCTGATAATAGTTTAGGCATCAACTGGTTAATGGCTTGATCCGCTATTGGAAATTCGTCAATACGAATGACGGTTTTATGTTGATTTTCGCCAGATCGATCAAACATGGCATAAAACATGTCATCCTCAGTATGCCATACTCGAAACTCTGCACGCATTCGGAAGTTGTTCGCAGCAGAGTCGAATACTTCGAGTTCAGGTGTTGAGAACGTAGCAAATTGTGTTTGGATACGTTCAACTTTGGCATTTAACTGTTGCTGATAAGCGGGAGTGGTCATAAATCTCGTATTCAATTAGGCTAGAGCGAAAAATTGCCGAGAATCTTAACAAACTTTTTTGTTTTGTGCTTGTGTGATCTATGTAGTGTGGCGTGATTCGATATTTTGACCGAGACGTTCTACTAGATAATCAATAAAAACTCGAACGGCTGGCAGTACGCCTCGTCTAGACGGATAGACTGCATGGAAAACGCCATGAGGTGCTTTCCAATCCGGGAGCACTCGAACAATCTGTCCACTTTTCACATAGTTGCACGCAATCGTATCTGGCAGTAGGGCTATACCACAGTCTTTACTAACCAACTGCGCTAGCATATTGAGGTCAGATCCCATAATCATCGGATTAATTTTGATTTTTACTTGCTGTTGCTGGTTATTGTACAGTACCAAGCTTTGGTCAACGTGGTCTGCAACCATACTCAGCAGTCTATGTTGGCTGAGGTCATCAGGGTGCTTAGGAGTGTCATATTGATTTAAATAGGCTTGACTGGCAAACAAGTGTTGTTCAATTTTTTGAAATTGTCGAATAACTAAGCTCGGATCTTCATCTAAATTTGAACGTACTCTTAAAGCAACATCAATTCCTTCGTGTATAACATCAAAGCGATGATTACTAACAAAAAGTTGAACTTTGATTTCAGGGTAACGTTTTAAAAACTCAGGTAAAATTTGTGTGATTTCATTTTGGGCAATAGTGACAGGCAAACTGACTTTAATTAAGCCACGTGGTTGTACACTTAAGTGATCAACTAAATCATGGGCTGCTTGAGCGGCATTTATCATCACTTGAGCATGTTGATAAATTGTCATACCTACATCGGTCACTGCGAAATGTCGAGAACTACGCTGAATTAGACGTACACCTAAGTTTTCTTCCAGTTGGCTGACTCGGCGACTAAGTTTGGACTTGGGGATATCTGTAACGCGTTCAGCTGCGCTAAAACCACCATGCTCTACAACCATTGCAAAGCAATAAAAATCATCCAAATCAGGCAGCATAGTTAATTCATCATTTCGTTATGTATAATGCTTTTTTTAAATAAATTGAGGCTTATTGTCAAATAAGTAATTGATTGAATCTTGTAATGAAAATTAGTAAAGATAAGGGATAACCCAATTTAGCTACATCAATAAGAATGCATATGTATTAGGGTGCATGGTCAAAAAAAATCATTTCAATAAGAAATGATCAGGCGAGAGCTGAGCTTAATCTAGAGCCACAGCAGTGTGAAAGTTAATTGGTCGGGAGAAAAGCAAGGGTAATGAGTTTTTAATTTAGATAAACTCTATTAAAATAAACTTTATTTTGTACTTTAAATTATGTCATTTCAATTGTTAAAACTTGATTCTGCACAAAACAACTTACATTGTCCTTATTGCCAATCCACAGTAATTGACACAACGGCAGAACAATATATACAGCCTTGTGCACATACTTTGTTTGTAGCGATGGATTTAAGTTTTGAATACGTGAGTGATGTTTTTGAGACTTCACTTCAAAGAACTGTAGATGATATTCATGCTCATGATGATCAGTTGAATATTTTTCAAGAGATCAGCCAGTCAAACTACCCACAATTTGTAATCTATCAGATGGATTTAGGTATACATGATTTGTCTCGCTATATTGGTTTTACACCTCAAGCGATTATTGAGCATTGATACTGTAGTGGTCGTGACTATTTTCAATATATCTTTACTGAGATTGTTGTAGTAACCAAGCTGAAAATTTATCAATTAATGGGCTTGGCTGTTGTTCTGAGTAGACAAAATAGTACGCGCGAGCACCTAATAGTTTCTGGGTGGAGGCGATGATTAAATCTCCAGCAGAAAGCTCACTTTGTAGAAGATTTTCTGGAATCAGTGCTAAGCCAAGATGATGTGTTGCTGCAACAGCTAACATTGAAAATAGTTCATGACGTTGCCCCTCTAGTGCTCCAGGGTGATGGAAACCAGCTAAATTAAACCATTCTTGCCAAATATGGGGGCGAGTGGTTTGCTGTAATAAAGGGAGCTTAGCCATTTGCTCTGCGCTTAATTGAAGTTGGCCAGATGGCAAGCTTGACTGTATTTCGGGTAAGTATTTACGAATTAATTGTGGTGAACAAACAGCAACTAAATCTTCTGGCATAAGCAATTGTGATTTGATCCCTGGCCAATGTTGGATTTGTTGGGCTGTACCTGTATAAATGGCTGCATCAAGTAAATTTTCACTAAATAAAAATGGCTTTGTACTGGTTGTTAAATGAATAGTAATTTCTGGGTGTAAGTTATTGAATTGGTGTAATCGTGGTAATAACCACCGTGTAGCAAAAGTAGGGACAACACCTAGTCTTAGTGTTCCACCTAAACCTTTATGCGTCATCAGGTCTTGGGTGCTTTGTTCTAAGCCTGAAAGTAAGGTTTTTATATTATTATAATAGTGTTCGCCTGCCGCAGTGAGCTCAACGCCATAACGTGAACGCTGAAATAAGTCTAAGCCAAGCTGTTGTTCAAGTTGTTTGATTTGGCGTGATACAGCACTTTGAGTAAGAAAAAGTTCCTGCGCAGCATGCGTATAGCTCAGGTGTTTGGCAGCAGATTCAAAACAGAGTAAAGCTTGTAATGAGGGAATCATTCTACGCATTGCAAGGGGTCTCCATGTTCCTTGGTAAAACTATATTAATGGGTGAAGTGGCTCAGTTATGCGTAAAACGCATAGCTGGATGTTATTTAATTGTTTGCTTCAGCCCTAAAAGCATCCTAGCATGAGTTTATTAAAACTGCTTATTACTCAATGCATAGGAAGCAATAAATCAATGACTACTCATTTTAATTGGCAAGACCCTTTACTCCTTGAGCAACAGTTGACTGAAGAAGAACGCATGATTAGAGATACAGCTCATGCATATAGTCAGAAACATTTACAAACGCGTGTACTCGAACAATTCCGTCATGAACAAACAGATATTGCGATCTTTCGTGAAATGGGTGAATTAGGGTTACTTGGCCCTACGATTGCTGAACAGTATGGTGGTGCAGGATTAAATTATGTGAGTTATGGACTCATTGCTCGAGAAATTGAGCGTGTGGATTCTGGGTATCGTTCGATGGCAAGTGTGCAAAGCTCTTTGGTAATGGTCCCAATCGAGAGTTTTGGTACTCAAGCGCAAAAACAAAAATATTTGCCTAAGTTGGCAACAGGCGAATACATTGGTTGCTTTGGTCTAACTGAACCAGATCATGGTTCTGACCCAGGTAGTATGATCAGTCGTGCTAAAAAAGTTGCGGGTGGTTATCGTCTGACGGGTAGCAAAATGTGGATTACAAATAGTCCAATTGCAGATGTATTTGTAGTATGGGCAAAAGAGGTTTCTGAGCAAGGGGGAGTTGGGCCAATTCGTGGTTTTATTCTAGAAAAAGGCTGGGAGGGGCTGAGTGCTCCTGCAATCCATGGCAAAGTTGGCCTACGTGCATCTATAACAGGGGAAATTGTTATGGATAATGTCTTTGTCCCAGAAGAAAATGCATTCCCCGAAATTAGAGGATTAAAGGGGCCTTTTACGTGTTTAAACAGTGCACGTTATGGGATTGCGTGGGGGGCAATGGGAGCAGCAGAGTTTTGTTGGCATACAGCCCGTCAATACACCTTAGATCGTAAACAATTTGCACGACCACTTGCAGCAAATCAGTTGATCCAAAAGAAACTTGCAGATATGCAAACTGAGATTGCTTTAGGACTTCAAGCCGCACTACAGTTTGGCCGTATGAAAGATATGGGGGTAGCCTCTGTTGAGGGAACTTCATTGATTAAACGTAATAATTGCGGTAAAGCATTGGATATTGCACGTTTAGCTCGTGATATGTTGGGTGGTAATGGGATTAGTGATGAGTTCGGTGTTGCTCGTCATTTGGTAAATTTGGAAGTCGTGAACACCTATGAAGGTACACATGATGTACATGCCTTAATATTAGGTCGTGCTCAAACCGGCATCGCCGCATTCTGTAATTAATTTAATTGTCATTTAGTCATTGTAGGTGTTCATTCGTGAACACCTTGTGGGCACTTGTGTTTGAAAAATGGGAAAGCTTAATGATTCATTATTGGAATGTTTAAGTTTTACATCAATGGTTTGTTTTAAATCGGCAAGGAAATAGAAAAATAATAGGCTGAATATATTGATGTATTGCTAATTTCACGATGTCTCATTTAGGAAAATGAGGTGAATGTATAAATGAGCAGAGACATTCAAAATAATAGTGCAAGCATATTAACTGGTCTGTTTATTAGAGACCGCCAGTATGATCCACAGCAATAATAAACTTGGGGAGTTGAAGTTTATTTTCATCATAACAGTATAAAGAATATAGGAAATATAAATGGGTGCACTAAAAGGTATACGTGTTTTAGATTTAAGTCGGGTACTTGCTGGGCCATGGTGTAGCCAAATATTGGCAGATCTTGGTGCTGAGGTAATTAAAATTGAGCGGCCTAATGTGGGCGATGATACTAGAACATGGGGACCCCCTTGGATGCCTAATGGTTTAGGTGAATGTAGTAGTGAATCTGCTTATTATCAATCAACTAATCGTAATAAATACTCAGTTGCAATTGATATAACAACAGTCGCAGGTCAAGCATTACTACATAAAATGGTTCAAGATGCAGATGTGGTAATTGAAAATTATAAAGTAGGCTCACTACAAAAATATCAGCTGGATTATGAAAGCTTAAGTAAGATTAATCCTAAATTGGTTTATTGCTCAATTACTGGTTATGGCCAAAATGGACCACGTGCAGTAGAACCTGGCTATGATTTTGTTTTGCAAGGTTTATCGGGCTTAATGAGTATTACTGGACCAGATGCTAGTCATGGTGGGGAACCACAGAAAGTTGGCGTTGCTGTGACTGATATTCAAACGGGTTTATATGCAACGATTGCCATTCAAGCAGCATTATGGGCAAGACAACAGAGTCAACGAGGGCAGTATATTGATATTGCTTTATTTGATGTGCAGTTGGCTGCACTAGCAAATCAAACGATGAATTATTTAGCAACGGGTATTGCACCACAGCGTATGGGGAATAAACATCCAAATATTGTTCCCTATCAAACCTTTTCTGCAAAGGATAAGCAATTTATTATTGCTTGTGGTAACGATGGACAGTTTGTTGCGCTTTGTCAGGCAGTTGGTTTAGAAGAATTAATTCATAATCCGCATTATGTGCGTAATCAGGATCGTGTTAAATATCGAGAAGATTTGATTAATATCTTTGCTAAGCATTTTTTACAACAGGATGCAGAGTATTGGGTAAAATTGATTCATGCTGCGAAAGTGCCTGTAGGTTTGGTGAATAATATTGCTGAGGCTTTGGCAGATCCACAAGTTGAACATCGTAATATGTTAGTCAATATTCCACATCGTTTTAATAGTGATTTTAAAATGATTGCTTCACCAATAAAATTATCTGAAACGCCAGTGGAATATCGCCGTGCACCACCATTATTAGGTCAGGATACACAAACTGTTTTGGCGCAATTCTGTGATGAAACAGAGATGGCACAGTTACAACGTGATGGTGTAATTGAACTAAGAGAAGGTTAGCATCTTATTGTTAATAACAGCCCTGTATTGCAGGGCTGTTTATTTAGATGTCGGATTTAGGCTGTGGGTGTAATGTTTCGTTCATCCATTAAATATTGCTGTGCAATAAATGGAGTTTCACCTGGTGCTGGTTGTACGGGGTGCCATTGATCATGCTCATCGAGTTCCCAAGCACGTACATTGTCTTTTAAATAGTTTAATAGACCTTGTTCAATAATCTGTTTGCGTAATTTTTTATCTTCAATAGGGAAACAGGTTTCAACTCTAGAAAATAAATTACGTCCCATCCAATCTGCGCTAGAACAATACAACTTAACTTCGCCATCATGTAAGAAATAGTAAACACGTGTATGCTCAAGAAAACGTCCTACAATAGAGCGAACACGAATATTTTCAGATAGGCCAGCAACTTGTGGGCGTAAACAACAAATTGAGCGAATAATTAGATCAATTTTAACACCAGCCTGCGAGGCCTTATATAAAGCTGCGATGAGTAAAGGTTCTGTAAGTGCATTTACCTTAATAATAATGTGCGTTGCTTTACCAGCCTTTGCAAACTCAATTTCTTGTTCAATTAATTGAATTAAATGCGCATGGAGCGTAAATGGGGCATGAAAGAGCTTTTTAAGTTTAGCCATGCGTCCCATACCCGTTAACTCTTGGAAGATTTTATGTACATCTTCACAAATATCGTTATCGGTGGTTAAAAGGCCGTAATCGGTATACATTTTAGCATTGCCAGCATGGTAGTTGCCTGTACCTAAGTGGACATAACGTTTTAATTTATCATGTTCACGACGTACAACTAAAATCATTTTGGCATGGGTCTTGTAGCCTACAATGCCATATACAACGACGGCACCAGCTTCTTGTAAAATATTTGCCACTAAAATATTAGATTCTTCATCAAATCTAGCACGTAACTCAATGACAGCTGTTACCTCTTTACCATTACGTGCTGCCTCAGCAAGTACTTGTACAATTTCAGAGTCAGGCCCACTACGATAGAGTGTTTGCTTGATTGCAAGTACATTTGGGTCTTGTGCTGCTTCACGTAGTAATTGAATAACGGGAGCAAATGAGTCAAAGGGGTGATGCAATAAGAAATCACGTTTAGATAACACTTCAAAAAGTTGATGCCCTTGACGTAATGCTTTGGGAATAACTGGTTGATAAGGTTTAAAGCGCAATTCAGGAATATCAAAGTTGGCCAATAGGCGAGTAAGATTTACAGGGCCATCGACACAGTATAGATGTTGAGGGTCGAGATCAAACTGCTCAAGTAAGTATTGGTGAAGTTCTGGAGGTGTATTTTTGGCGACCTCCAAACGAACTGCACGCCCAAAACGTCGTGAAGATAATTCACCTTTTAATGCTACTGCAAGGTCATCTACATCTTCTGCAACGGTCAGATCGGCATTTCTTGTAACTCGAAATTGATAACATCCTGTTGCAGTCATTCCTGGAAATAAATCACTGATATGTTGTTGGATGATAGCCGAAAGTAAAATGTAATGCTCTTGGCCTCCTGTTAACTCATTAGGCAAGCGTACAACACGGGGAAGTGAGCGTGGTGCAGGAACAATGGCGAGTTCAATTTGACGACCAAATGCATCTTTACCAGAAAGTGTCACAATAAAGTTCAGGCTTTTGTTGACCAAACGAGGAAAAGGATGTGATGGATCAAGACTAATAGGGGTAACAACGGGTTGAACTTGGCTAAAGAAGTAGTCTTTAATCCACGTTTTATGTTTTTCTAAAATATCGGCATATTGAATAAAGCGAATACCATAGTGCTGTAGTTGTGGTAAAAGCGTGTAGTTTAGAATTTGATATTGTTCTTCAACTGCCTGATGTGCGAGCTCTGAGATTTTTTCTATAATAATCTCATTAGGGATGGCATCTGGTGCAGTGGTGATTAAATTCAAATCCATTTGTTTCATTAGTCCTGCAACACGAATTTCAAAAAATTCGTCGAGGTTCCTAGAAAAAATAATTAAAAAGTTTAACCGTTCTAAAATAGGATGATTTTGATCTTTGGCTTGTGCCAACACGCGTTTGTGAAATTCAAATAAGGAAAGTTCACGATTGGTATAAGTCATGGAGCTGTGCTGGAACTCATTGTTCATAAACATAATCTTCGCAGAAAAAGGAGCTACTGATATCAATGTCTGCATACTAAGTGGGGTATGTGACAAATTTGTTACACCATGATAAAACAATACATCAATATGAGGACTGGGCGGTAGACTTTAGCGGTAGATGAGTGCACATTTATTTTTCAATAAATTTTTCATTCCTATATAAGAGAACCAACATTAAAAAGTATTGATTTAAAGAAAATAGATTAAATCTGTAGGATATTTAGCCTAATAAAGGGGTATTTCACTCATTTGGTTTAAAAAACAAACGACCGGAATAAAAATATTAAAATAGGG
>NZ_JAVIDR010000021.1 GCF_031157835.1 Acinetobacter rudis
GCGCTGATGGTAGTGTGGGGTTACCCATGTGAGAGTAAGTCATCGCCAGCTCATTATTCTAAAATCCCCCAGCTTAAACGCTGGGGGATTTTTTTTATTGGGGAAAAATACAATAAAAAAATATAATCAAAAAATAATTTTTCAAATAACGCTAAAAATATCCCCTCAACATGTGTATGTGGAGGGGGAATGATTAAAGCCCAGTAAAGCCTAGTTCAATTTGTTGTGCACTTTCTTTTAAGATGAGCATAACTTTTTCAAGATTAATAAACTCAAAGCGGTTAATTGAGCTGAGCACTGTGAGTGCTAGTGGTGCCTCCTTATTTGAGAAGCAGATAGGAACAGATAGCCCACAAATACTGGGTTCAAGTTCTCCTTTAGAAAGATAATAACCCTGCTTTTTTATGATTTTCATTTCTTGGATAAAGCTATTTTCATCATGAGCAAATCCCACATCTCTAAATTGAGTTGAGAAGC
The DNA here is from genome assembly GCF_031157835.1 of Acinetobacter rudis. Lineage (GTDB taxonomy): Bacteria > Pseudomonadota > Gammaproteobacteria > Pseudomonadales > Moraxellaceae > Acinetobacter > Acinetobacter rudis_A. The sequence continues at coordinate 478 of NZ_JAVIDR010000021.1, forward strand.
GGGCATAATAGTCAGCCAATTTTTGTTTGGGTAAATGCGCTAAAATAACCTTGGCTGATGAGCCTACATAGACTGGACGTGGACAACCGCGACCATAGGTACCTACATTAAATGGTTCATACAGTTCATGATGTAAATCAATACATGAATCATGATTAAGATAGGTGATCAAACAGCTAAGTTCAGTACGCTCTACAATCATTTTCATGTAGGGAATGCTGATTCGTACCAGTGGATCTGTGGTGCGGGATATGTAATCTAAAATCGCAATTTTCGATCCCAGGGTATAGTCGCCAGAAGTTCCACTAATACGCCGCAGTATATCAGTTGCAACCAATTCCTTAAGATAACGGTAGGCAGTTGGTTTAGACCAGCCTAATTCGTCACAGATGTTTTCAACATTAATTATTGGACGTGTAACTGAGAATAAATCTAGTACAGTCAGTATCTTAGCAAAACTTGAAGTCGCCATGATCTACTCTATTAACAAGCTCAAATCAGTATAAATGTTTTGTTTTATAACAGAAAATTAGAAATGAAGCGATGCTTTTTACATGTTTTACTCATAAGAAGAATAAAAGTTGGAGATTGGATTTTTTGAGAATAGTCATGGTAAATTTTGAAAATAATCGAATTAAAATAATTGAATTATCATATTGAGATAATTTTCTTGACTAATTGTGCTATTTTTAAGTAAATTGCAGATCTAATTTCTTCTTTAGATAATTTAATCCTTTTTCATGGTGGTAGTGGTTGCTGTTTAATTAAGCCCATTATGTCTAATCACGTAGGACTAAATAACGTGAGTAATGCCTGAAGTATTGTTTTCATGATTGCCAGATGAGTCATGAACTCTTAAGGCAAAGTGATACTCTTGAGAACTCCTTATGTTTTTTAAACCTCTGTTGTCTTTTAGACCAAGCAGACTCGACCTGATTTTTGCTAGTAAAACTTTTGTTGCTGCTATGTTGGCATTATTTGTTTCGTTTGAGCTTAATTTGGTTAACCCAATGTGGTCTATTGGAACAGTATTGATTATTGCGAGTCCATATTCGGGGATGGTCTCATCAAAGTGTATCTATCGTTTAATTGGCACAATTGCTGGGGCGATTGTCGCAGTATTGCTCATGCCACATTTATTGAATACACCTTGGATTTTTACAGCAGTCTTAGCCTTGTGGGTAGGCTTTTCTCTCTACGTTTCTTTACTTGATCGTACTCCGCGAAGCTATGTCTTTATGCTGGCAGGTTATTCAACGGTTTTAATTGTGTTCAATGCAATTGCCTCGATTGATACATATAGCATTTTTGATATGGCTCTAGCTCGAGTGCTTGAAATTTCTGTAGGTGTAATTTCAAGTGCTATTGTATCTGCGAGCTTTTTTCCTGTGCATCTTGGTGCGGTAATTCGTCAGCGTGTGAATAAGGCATTAAAAGATCTTGAGGATGTTTTTGAGCGCCTTTTAGATGAACAGAATAGTACTCAAGATGATACGCAGATTTTATCAATCATGACACGAGATATGGCTGATATTCATGCTTTGGCTGTGCATTTGGCCTATGAAAAGGGTGAATTAAATGGCATGACCAAGCCTTTGCAGGAAATGTTGCATCAAATGTCTTTGGTTGTTGCGAATCTAGTTGCCTTGTCACAACGCATTAAACAGTTAGACCAATTATCTCAATCTCAATCTAGTTTAAATGTGCAACTACAGCAAATTAAGCACCTTGTATTAGCATTGATCAATAAAAATGAATGTACTCAAGAGTCTGACTTAAAGATCTTACTTTCTGAATTTGAAAGAGATTTTGATAAAAATACACTTTTAATTTCTGTGGAGCAGCAAACATTAATGGCTGCGTTGAAAATGGATATTCGGCATTTTATGACCAATATCTTGACTGTGAAATTATTGTGGCAGTCTATTCAACAAGGTAAAAAAAGCATTCCATCAAGTGTTACAGCAATTACAACAAATTATCCAAGTTTACATCGTGATTATGGTGTAGCAGTCAGAGGGGGAGTAAGTGCCACTTTGATTACGTTAATTGTGACATCTATATGGATATTGTCTGGCTGGAAATATGGCTTCATGATGGCACAGATGGGTGTTATTACCGCATGTATTTTAACTGCTATTGATAATCCCGTACCTGTCCTTCGTATTTTTATTGTTTGGAGTGTGATCTCTGCAGGATTAGCTTTTATTTATGCTTTTGGTATTTTCCCTCATGTAACTGATTTTTGGCAACTTGCTGTGGTGCTTTTACCTTTGGTCTTAATTGCAGTAAGTATGATGGCGAACCCACTATTAATGCCTGTGGGGATGGTTTTAGGAATTAATACCATGATGGGATTAAATCTGAATAATCGTTATAGCATGGACCCAGTTGCTTATTTAGATAACTCAGTTGCAATGATTTTAGGTGTAATGACGTCTCTGATTGTAATTGATCTTGTCCGCGCTATGTCTCCTGATACGAGTGCATCTCGTATTTTATCACTACATTATCAAGCATTACGTCAATCAATTTATCTTAGTTATGATACTGAATTTAAAGTACATTTACGCAGTATGTTAGATCGGGTTGGCGTTTTAAATAGCAAAGCTGTACAGGCACCAAAAATTAAAACCGCAATTCATAATGCGTTAATTGAAAGTAGTGCAATTGTTGATTTAGTGCGTTTACAAGAACTTATATTGAAATTATCAGATGTTGAGCTTAGACAGCAATTGAGCTTACTTCAACAAAATTTAGATGAATATTTCCGCTTTCAACAAAAGCATTTGGCGTACACAGATCATTTTAGTGAAGAACTACAACATCAAATTGATTCAATACTCATGCAAGTAGAGTCTCTTGAGGATGCTCAGCTAAAACAACGTTTGTTGATATCTCTCAATAATATTTATTCAAGTATTGGGCATGTCATCGTCGCTCATCCATTCAATGCGACCAAGGAGGTTTTAGTACATGGGTGAAGTGAATGTTTATGGAATCTACGTTCCCATTTTATTAGTACAAGCAATTTTTGCTTATGTGATATTTCGCCTATGTGCAAGGTGGATACAGCATTGGATTGCACGTGGTTGGATTATCGTTCCCAGTATTTTTAACCTGTGTTTTTACATTTTACTTTTATTGTTAACGCATGGGGTGTTTCTATGGTATTGGGCTTAATTTTTAACAGAGTAGAGGAAAGTTAAAATGAATAATTTCAAAGCAATTGAACTACGGAAGGTCATTCGTCCAGTAGTGTTGATTTTATCAATTTTAATTGCACTCTATGCGATTGTGCATTTATGGCAATATTATAATAGTTCTCCTTGGACAAGGGATGGTCGAGTACGTGGGGATGTTGTTCAAGTATCCTCTGATATTTCGGGCTTAGTCACACAGGTCTTGGTACAAGACAATCAAACTGTTAAAAAAGGACAGCCGCTATTTAAAATTGATGTTGCCCGACAAGCACTCGATGTTGAACAAGCTCAAGCAGATTTGTCAAAGGCAAAAGCGGGATTAGCACAGGCTGAAGCAAATTTATTGGAAGCCAAAACAGGTCTAGTAAAACTATCTGCTAATTTGAATTTGGCAGAGAAAACTGCTGCTCGTTATCGTGATTTAATGCAGGGGGCGATTTCAAAACAAGAGCAAGATCAAGTCTTTGCCACACATGAGCAAAGCAAGGCGGAATATGAACAAAGCAAGGCAAGTATTGAACAGGCAAAAGCGAATGTTCAACAAAATCGGGCTCAAGTTGATGTTGCTCAAAGCCATTTAAATCTAGCACGATTAAATTTAAATCGTTCTGAGGTTGTTGCCCCTGCTGATGGGACATTATCTAATTTTGATTTACAAGCTGGACAATATATCAAGACCGGTCAAGCCGTTGCTGCCTTATTGAATCGGAAACAACTTTATATTGTTGGGTATTTTGAAGAAACCAAACTCAATAAAATATACATCGGTGCTCCAGCTATTGTGGAGTTGATGGGGGATTCGCAAAAAATTAAAGGACATGTACAGGGAGTTGCATCTGGTATTGAGGATCGGGAGCGTTCAAACAGTTCTAACTTATTGGCTAATGTAAATCCAACATTTAGTTGGGTTCGTCTCGCCCAACGAGTACCAGTGAAAATCGTACTGGATGAAATGCCAGAGAATCAACTGGCATTTGTTTCTGGACGTACAGCGACAGTGCATATTTTAGAGTAATAAAATGATGGTGCGATAACAGATGGGCTTTTAGTGCCCTAGAGCTCTCTTAATTTTTTGATCAGTCTTATATTGTGAGAGTGCATATACAGCCCAAATTGTCGCTGGTAACCAGCCAATAAGCGTAATTTGCAGTATAAGACAAATCATCCCTGCAAAGGGCCGCCCAATAGTAAAGAAGACTAACCATGGGACTAAAAAGGCAATTAATAATCTCATATTTATTTCTCCATAAAGGTTATATAAAGTGTAGTCTCAAATATAGTTTGTCAGTAAATTAAAAATAAAAAGACCGATGCAAGATCGGTCTAATGATGGCTGGTTATGTAATCAAATAAATACATATTTGATTAAAGCATCATAGAGAATCCAAAGCACAACTAAAGCGACGAGAGGTTCTGCAATTTTAGCCCAAGTTGGTTTGAGTTCTGGCTCAACCACTTGTTCTACGGTTTCAATATCACTATGCGTTTGTTGTGCATGTACCATTTGGTTAAACTCCTTCATACTCTCTTCGAGGGACAAGTCTTCTTCTTCAGTGGGTTGAGAACCGATCAGCTCTGTAAGCTCACTAAGAGACCATACCCAGTCTTTGGCGTGTCCAGACAAATGCTCGATTTGTCCAACAAGTAACTCATGCATACCATTTTCGCCATATTGTCCAATATCATCAAGCTGTTTTAGCTCAATGAACTGTAAATTAAATATATCTGTTGAGCATTGCTCAAAATCATGGCGACTAAGTTCGGACTCATTATGCGAAGAGGTGGTTAAATGTCGTGCAAGTTCTTGGATGTAAAGGGAGTTGAGGGCATGTATTTCTTGATACATTTTACTTGGCTGTTCACGCCACAAACAAATAATTCTAGCAAGAGACAGGTTACTCATTTCATTTAAGAAATTTTCGCGTTGTTCTTCATTGAAGTGGTTTAACAGCTGAGGTTGTTGCGTTTTTATTTGCTCAGCAAAGTATTGTACAAGATCAAAAGCCATTATTGACTCCCTTGGTTTAATCTAAAATGCGTAGGCTGGTTTTCTTTTTCGTTGAGTTTAGTTTTGCTTCATCATTATCATTTGATTTTAAATCAACTGGTTCAATGTTGAAATCTGCATATTCTTCAGGATCAAAAAATAATCCTTGTCCATTTTCACGTGCATAAATTCCCATGAGGGCGTTAAATGGAACATAAATATCTTTAGAAACGCCACCGAAACGTGCAGAGAAAGTAATAGCATCGTTGCTCATATTTAAACGATGAACTGCATGAGGTGCAAGATTTAAAACAATTTGACCATCTTGTACAAATTGCAAAGGGACATCTGTAAATGGTTGTGTCGCATCAACTAAAATATGTGGGGTTAAATTGTGGTCACAAATCCATTCATAAATTGCACGGCTTAAATATGGACGGGTCGGGCTAAGATTTAATTCAGATTCAGACATGGTATTACTCTACAGGTGTATAAAACAATTTTGATAACGATTTTTTTCTTCATGAGTCATCGACTTTAAAAAAGCCGGACGATTAAATATTCGTTTGCAGTACAACAAAATTGGTCGGCTTTGTTGTAAAGGAACGACATTGCCCATATGTACTAACCGTATGAAAATTGGTGCTAAGATGCAATCTAAAATTGTAAAGTGTTCAGACATAAAGTAAGGATAATGCTGAAATAAGGGACTAAGTGAAAGCAATGTATTGCGCATTTCAATTTTAGCCTGTTGCTGTGCTTGTGGGTCAAGCGTGTCAGGATGGTTGAGCATTTGATCTGCTAATTTGAACCAATCTTGTTCAAAACGCCAAATATATTGGCGCTGTTCTGCACGCGCTGCTGGGGTGTCTGCATACAGTTTATTTTGTCGATAGCGATCATCGATATACTCCGACATAATCGCACTATTAAAGAGCTTAAGTCGATTTTCAACGAGCATTGGTACTTGATTGTAAGGATTTAAACTTGCCACATCTTCACTGTGATCTTCTACTACAATGTGGTGATATTTAATTTGTTTTTCAGCCAAAACATAACGTATCCAGTGTGAACGATAGTCATCGGCATGGCTATATAAGGTAATTCCTTGGGGTGGTGCTGCATTTTCGAGGTGCATATTTCCACAGTTAAACAAAATTAATCATATAGCATACTAAAAATAGTAGTGAAAAGCATGAATTGCATTGATAACTTCATTTAGTTTGTTTAATGACTACTAGATCGTCTTTGAATTGGCAGTTTGACTTCATAACTAAGTTAACTAGATGGTTATTAAGCTATTTTTCTTGTTATTAGATCTTTAGTGAAAAAATAATTTAAATATAAGATAGCTAGTGTTGGAGTGTGTTTTTATTGGAGTATTATTAGATTAGTGTGCATTTTATTTAGGTTAAAGAGTTTTTTTCCCTTATTTTTAAATGATTTGCCAATTTAACAAGATGGTGCCAAGGTAAAAGAGTGCTTAGAAAACTCAAGCAAAAGGAAAATTAGTGAAATAATTACCTTAAACTTATATTGATTTGACCTTACAGAGCAGAATTGTAATGAGTGAGAAGATGGCATATTCATAACTTGAAGTAGCTAATAAAATAATAATGAAGATGGTAGCTCACTATAAAAAATAGGTTGAGTGAGACAATACGAAAATAGAGATAGTTCACAAAAAATAATGATTTAAATCATTTTTTAGTATTAGGTGTTTTTGATTTTGAACTTTATAATTTATCGATTTTAATTTATTAACTCCTATATTTTTATAAAGTTGGGTATTTATTATATTAAGTAGATATTTTGTGTTTGTTGTTTTTTTAAATTATTTTGTGTTAAAAATGAAATTAATTTAATTGCGAAAAATATTTAATAGCTCTTTATAAAATTTTGTGTGCTTAAATATTTGGTAGGGTGGTTTTATTAATAATAAAAGTATTGTAATGATTGTTTTTAAGGTTTTAGTAATATAAAGATAATGAATTATTATAAAAATATATTTATTTTATCTTATGAAATTTATGTAGAGTGATATGGAGAGTGTTCGTGATTTTTAGATAAAATAATTTGAAAAGAGTGGGTGGAATATTTAGAGTAAATTTATTCAATTAGTCTAGATTTTATTGGTTCAATCAATAGCAATAGTCTATTTAACCTCAAGTATGAAAATAATTGAGCTAATAAAAAAATTAATAAAAGCAATAAAAATTAACCGTGTGAGAAAAGAAAATGTATTTAGAAAAAATGGTATTAAATGGACTTCCAAAAAGTATACCTGATTTTATAGTATTAAATTATAGTGATGGTGATTTGATTGCTTGCTGTACGTGGGGTGATAAGACCATGAAACTTAGATTTGTTCATGTTGAATCATTTAGATTATCTTTGGAGGGGTTGTTATTAAAAATGCAAGCTTCTTTGGATTTTAAAGGTGATTGTTTTGTATATAGTGGTGAAAAACTCGATTTATACACCTGGATAAATGATCAGGTGTATGGGTATTTAGATACAATTAATTTTCATAAGACAATGTTAGTTTCTTCTAATGAAATTGTTGAAGTTGTTTATGGTGGTGAAATGGAAATTATTAGCGAGTTTGTTTAAATATAGTGCTTTAATTATTATTGATATATTGTCTTTAGAATAAATTAGATATTTCAATTCATATTTGCTTGGTAATATTACCCCTGTACTGATTTAGCTTTAAGCGAAAACAGTACGGGGGGTGAGGGTGTGCAGTTCGGTGTAAAATTAAATTTAACTTGATGCTTTAGTTGAGATCATATGATGCTATTAGCATCTTTCTTGTAGGTCTTGTCATGCTTCTAGGCAGGCAGTAAACGAGATAATTGAGCAAAAAGATAGTTTTGTTTGCCCGAAATAATATATTGTTTATGACATTTCAAAGCTTTCTTAGTTGAATTTTTCATAATGGCGAATGGCTTTTACCGTTGTACCTGTGATTGCAGCTAATTTTCCGATGTACATAACTCAGTTCATCTCTGTTGAGTATATGAGTGTAAATATGTTCATGAGTCTAAAATAAAATTATTTAAATTAAAAATTATTTTCTTATAATCGGACGTGTACAACTTAAGGATAAGAAAATGAAATTTGTACTTTCTGCATTCACGATACTAACCATATTTTCAGCGCAGACTCTCTATGCTGCAAAGCCACGTATCTCTAAAGTAAAACAAGTGGAATATGCAGAAGCTATTGATGCGGCAGATATGGCAGTCAATGAGGCTCCAGCAATTGCTGCAGTATCTTGTGATGATGATCCAAATGCTGAAGTATGCAATGTTCAGCCTAGCTATGGTGGGATTAAACAGCGTTATGTGGTCAAAGGATGCCGAGTGACGATTTATAATGATGGACCTGTAGAAATGGTGAATGAGAAAACAGGTCAATGGTGTGATGCTCCTTTACCTAAGGATCATGTGTTTAATCATCCTACAAGAACGTATCAGGATCATAATGGTTGTCAGATTTCAGAATATAGCATCGCTGATGGTCTGGGAGCAGGTGTTGCTGACTGTTCTGCTGTACCAGCCAAAAAGTAATATCAAGCAAAATTTAAATATAAAAAAACCTCGGAAAATCCGAGGTTTTTTGTCCGATTCGGTAAACGAATTAACGTTTAGAGAATTGAGGACGTTTACGTGCTTTACGTAAACCAAGTTTTTTACGTTCAACTTCACGAGCGTCACGAGTAACGAAGCCAGCTTGACGAAGAGCAGGTTTAAGTGTTTCGTCAGAAGCGATAAGTGCACGAGTAATACCGTGACGGATCGCACCAGCTTGACCACCGATACCACCACCTTTAACAGTGATATATAGGTCATATTTTTCAGTTGCTTCTAAAAGCTCAAGTGGTTGACGAACAACCATTTGTGCAGTTTCACGACCGAAATATTGTTCTAGTGAACGGTTGTTGATAACAAGTTTTCCAGTACCAGCAGATAGGAAAACACGTGCAGTTGCGGTCTTACGGCGACCTGTACCATAATTAGTAGCCATGTGCAGTTATCCCTTAGATGTCCAAAACTTGTGGCTGTTGAGCAGTATGTGGATGCTCGCTACCAGCGTACACTTTCATTTTCTTGATCATTGCATAACCAAGAGGACCTTTTGGCAACATGCCTTTAACAGCGCGTTGGAAGATTTCTTCTGGTTTGTGTGCTACTAACTTTTCGAAGTTAGTTTCACGGATACCACCTGGGAAACCAGTATGGCGATAGTATTTCTTATCAAGAGACTTCTTACCAGTCACTTGAACTTCTTCAGCATTGATAACAACGATGTAGTCACCAGTGTCAACGTGAGGAGTATAAGAAGTTTTATGCTTACCGCGTAAACGACGAGCGATTTCAGTCGCAAGGCGACCTAAAGTTTTGCCAGAAGCATCAACAACATACCAGTCGTGTTGAACTTCAGCTGGCTTAGCGCTGAGAGTTTTCATTAACCACTACCTATTATAGTTGGTTTGGACTTTAGACAGCATCCAAACAAAAAGGAGAGCGTATTCTAGTCGAAAGTAGTAATAAACACAATGAAAATGTTGCGTTACACCGCAGTATTTCTTGCTGAAAATTTCTAAGACATTGTTGTTATGATGTCAAAGTCCTTTCTTCCGATTATGTTGATTTTAACGAAAGTCTAAAATTAAAAATGCCTTGGGTTAGAGGTCACTGTAAATCCCATAGTTAAGTATAAAAATATATAATAAAGTTCTAATGCGATGAGTATAGGCCTAAAGCATGCTTCCTTTATATGTTACGAGTGGTGAACCTGCGGGTATTGGTCCAGATATTTGTTTAAGTTTGGCTGATCGAGTTGACGAACGTCCAGTTGTTGTTTTGGCAGATCTAGAGTTACTGAAACAGCGAGCAGAAAAATTAAATCTTGCTATCGAATTGATTGAGTATCAGGGACAAACAGAGCCTTCTGCCATAGGAGCGTTATACGTTGAGCATGTTGCTTTACAGGCCAAAGTTAAATCAGGTGAACTTAATCCAAATAACGCAGCGTATGTTCTAGAACAACTACGTCGTTCAGCAGATTATGCACTACATGGTCGGAGTGTGGGGGTGGCAACCGCGCCTGTGCAGAAATCGGTAATTAATGAAGCTGGCATCGCTTTTAGTGGGCATACTGAATATTATCAGGAGTTTGCTGGTGTTGATCGAGTGGTAATGATGTTGGCGACTAAAAGCCTGCGTGTGGCTTTGGTCACGACCCATTTACCGTTACGAGAGGTTGCTGATGCAATTACACCCTTACGTTTACAACAAGTGATCGATATATTACTACATGACTTAAAAACTAAATTTAAAATCTCACAGCCGAAGGTGTTGGTTTGTGGGCTTAACCCTCATGCTGGTGAGGGTGGGTATTTAGGGCATGAGGAAATAGACATCATCAATCCAGTATTGGAGCAATACCGCAATTTGGGTGTAGATTTAAGTTTGAGTCTACCTGCTGATACGCTATTTCGCCCAGAATATCTACAGGATGCCGATGCTGTTTTAGCGATGTACCATGATCAGGGTCTACCTGTGTTAAAATCGCAAGGCTTTGGAGGGGCAATAAATATTACCTTGGGCTTGCCTTTTATACGGACCTCGGTAGACCACGGTACAGCACTGACATTGGCAGGAACTGGACAAGCTAAAAGTTCAAGTTTGCAGGTGGCTGTTGATTTGGCCCTAGAACTCGCTCATCAATCCATTTAAATATTTTATGTTGGACATATTTTATGTATCAGATTAATGCCCTAAACCCTAAAGATGAAGGGCATCAAGCTCGTAAACGCTTTGGTCAAAACTTTTTACATGACCAAGGTATCATTGCAAAAATTGTCCGTTCGGTAAGTCCACGTACTGGCGATAATCTTATTGAAATTGGTCCAGGTTTGGCTGCACTGACCTCACCATTGATTGGTGAGTGTGAGGCTTTAACTGTACTTGAGCTTGACCGCGACTTGGCTGCAGGTTTACCTGGTCGAGTACCGCATCCTGAACGTTTAACGATTATTGAAACAGATGCTTTAAAGTTTGACTTTAATACTTTGGTTGAGGCTGATCGTCCACTACGTATTGTTGGGAACCTCCCGTATAATATTTCAACTCCTTTATTGTTCCACCTCTTGGAGTTTGGTGGAAAAGTCAAAGACATGCATTTTATGTTGCAAAAAGAGGTTGTTGATCGGATTACTGCTGCTCCAAATAGTAAAGAATATGGTCGATTATCTGTAATGATTCAATATTATTGTAAAGCGACCTTTTTATTTGCAGTCCCACCAGGTGCATTTAATCCACCACCGAAAGTGACCAGTGCTGTATTTCGTTTGGAACCTTATGCGGATAAACCTATTGTGGCCAAAGATGAAAAGGCTTTAGCACGTTTGGTTTCTCATGTTTTTACTCAACGCCGTAAGACGTTAAGAAATAGTTTAAAGGGTATGCTCAACGAAAATGCTTTTGAACTGACTGGTGTTGACCCAATGGCACGACCTGAAACTTTAACTTTAGCTCAGTTCGTTGCTTTGGCTGATCAAATGGTGGCTTAACATGGCACGTTATAATTATGTCATCGGGGATGTGCAAGGTTGTTTTGAGGCGCTAAAAGACTTACTGAAACTCATTAAATTTGATCCAGATCAGGATTTTATTTGGTTTTCTGGTGACTTGGTAGCACGTGGTGAAAATTCGATTGGTGCTTTACGTTTTGTTAAAAAACTGGCTGATCGTGGTGTTGCTGCAACAGTGCTTGGTAATCATGATATTAACTTACTTGCTTGTGCGCGTGGATTGAAACAGGCGAAAGCCAAAGATGGTACACAAGATGTAATTGATGCCATTGATAGTGATGAACTTATAGATTGGTTACGCCGTCAACCTTTGTGTCTAATGCCGAATGAAAAGACGATTTTAACACATGCTGGAATTCCTGCACTTTGGACTGCTGAGCAATGTCTCGCGTTGTCCAAGGAAGTACAAGCTGTGTTGTCTCATGATGATTTTACAGTCATGGATGCTTTTTTAGCTGAAATGTATGGCAATGATCCAAGCCTTTGGTCTGAGGATTTGAGTGGTAATGAACGTTTAAAAGTCATTACCAATTATTTAACTCGGATGCGACTTAGTAATGTTGTTGGTCAGATTGAATTTAGCTTTAAAGATGCTTTAGAAGGGGAGATGCCAGAAGGTTATAGACCTTGGTTTGAATACCCGTCACAGGCAGCACAAAGTCATCAGGTTATTTTTGGTCATTGGGCAGCACTTGCTGGCAAGCGTATCAATGAGCAGATTCAAAACGTTGATGGTGGATGTGTTTGGGGCAATCAATTACTTGCTTTTAGACTTGAAGATCAACAGATGTTTGCTGTCAATAACCCTATGATGCCCTAGTTGTTGAATAGTTTATAGATTTTATCTTGAGTAGAAAATATTAAGCTTGTATTGTCAAATGGACAATACAAGCACTACTTATTGTGTTGTACTGAATTTTTCCCGCCATTTATATAACTTTTTAGTGTTATAAAAGGTTAAAAAACCTTGAGTTCGTTGTGTAAATATTTAACATACCATTCGGTTGGTATGTTAAATATTTGAGTTTTAAAATGGAGGTACAATGAGTTCATTATGGATGGCTTATGGCTTATTAGCATTGGCGATTATCTCTGAGGTAACTGGCTCAACATTTTTGGTCAAGTCTGAAGGTTTTACTAAACTTGGGCCTTCACTTGCGGTAGTTGTGTTATTTAGTATAGCTTTTTACTTGTTATCTCAAGTGATTAAAGTAATTCCATTAGGCATTGCTTATGCGATATGGGCAGGTGTTGGAATTGTACTCACTGGTTTGATTGGTTATTTTGTATTTCGACAAAGTCTAGACCTCGCTGCAATGATTGGTATTGCTCTAATTGTATTGGGTGTAATTGTGATTAATCTATTTTCTCATTCAACTGGACACTAAACATAATGAAACTCATCACTTCATCTAAAAAAAATCCAGAAATGACAAGGCAAAAGATATTGGATTATACGATTCAATTAACAGCTGAAAAGGGTGTTTCTGGTGTCTCAATACAAGCTGTTGCCGATATGGTTGGTGTTTCTAAAGGGGGAGTATTTCATCATTTTCCGACGAAACAAAATTTATTAGAACAAATGATTGTTGAACTATTACAACGTTTAGATGTCTTTGTAGATCATGTTATTGCACAAGATCCAATGGCTCACGGGTGTTTTACTCGTGCTTATATTCAAGCCACTTTACCAACTGAAATGAATCATGTGCCTTTTGGCTCAGCGATTTCTATGGCAATTCTGACAGAGCCTGAGCTAAACAATATGTGGATGCGTTGGTATCAGTCTCGTTTAAGACAACATCAACAAACTGATGGTGATTTAGAGTTAAAAATACTGCGTTATGCAGCAGATGGTGTGTGGTTGACTGCTTTTGCGGACATTGAAGATGCGAATGAAATTGCAGCTATGAAACAACAGTTAATGCAACGTAGCTATTTAGAGTCGCGGTAACGCTTGCTCTCTATTTTTATAATGAGTTGTCTTTAAATACAATATATTAAAAAATGAGGTTTTTCTTATCCTTTTATCTGTATATTCAATTGCTTGTCATGAGGGTATGATTAGATGTCTGAGCGTGGATAATTGTTCAATGAAAATAGCAGGTAGAAAAAATGGAAAATATTAAGGGAAGTTGTTGTTGTGGAGCCATTCAATTTGAATTGCAGGCATTGCCCTCGATGATGGGTACTTGTCATTGCTCGCGTTGTCGTAAATTGGGATCGAGTACACTCGTATTTGTTGAACACTCTAAATTTAACTTAGTGAAAGGTCGAGAATTTATTTCAACATATACACCAGAGCCACCGTATGAATATATTCGAACATTTTGTCAAAAGTGCGGTACGTCATTAGGTGGGATTGGTTCGGGTAGTGAAAACTTCCCAGTGCCTATGAATATCTTGGATGATCATCTCGCATTTACTAATCAGTTTCATGTTTTTGTTGCTTCTAAGCCAAATTGGTATGAGATTCATGATGAGGCACCGCAGTATCAAGAAAACCCATTTTAAAAACATTTAAATAGATAGACATATAATAAAAGCGATGATAGATATACTGTATTATGGAGTGTATTTAATTACATGAGTAATTGAGAAGACTTTAACTAGAAAAATAGGACTGAATTTTGTTTAAATTAAATATAATGAGTGTGTTATGTGTATGTGTAGCACTGAGTGCTTGTCAGACAACAACGGTTAGCAAAGATGTTCAGTATACTGGGCAAGATGCGCGTATTCGTCTTTATGGGCAAAATCAAAAACCAACAATCATGACCTATGAGCAGGCTGGTAAGAAAATCAAAATTAATGTAGGTGGTGGCTTGGGAGATGCATTTTCTTCAATGGTTGGCTCCGTTAAAAATAGTCATATTGGCATTGCTCAGACCCAAACCAGTCTACATTTTCAGGATCAGAATGGTCTTTTATCTAAGGCTTTTTATCAGGAATTTGTTATCCCTGCTGCAACAGCAGTAAGCGTGCGTAATGGTTTTATTGGCTTAACAAATATTTCAGCAAGTCCTCAACAAACAACGGTGCAATATCAGGGCTCATGTCGTGGTGCAGAAATGACATTTTTCCCTAAAGCTGGCAAGGATTATGAGGTAGTTGCCAACCGTAAAGGTGCTGCATGTGGGGTGAGTATTTTTGAAGTCGATCGGTCGGGTAATACTCAGGAAATTTCTTTAAAATAAGATATTACTTTGTCTTATATTTCAGGTAATTTATAAAAAAGGAGCACTTGCTCCTTTTTTATTAGTTATAGTTTAGGCAAAGCCAACAAAATGAATAAATAGCGGTAGCCAGATAGCAGTAAAGATTGCATTGACTGCCATACCAAAAGCAGCATAACGTCCAGCAACTGGGCCACGTTGCCATGCTTGTGCTGTACCAATAGCATGAGCTGCTAAACCAAGCGCCAAACCAGAAGCGCGCTCATCATTGATGTGCTTTAAGATTATTGGTGAGAATGCCGCACCAATCACCCCAGATAAGATCACAATTAAAATAACTAAACTTACTGGAGAGTGGAGTAATTCAGCAATATTAATGGCAATAGGTGTTGTTACAGCACGTGTTGCAAATGCCATGATGGTTGGTTCAGACATGTGTAGCAAATAAGCTAAACTCATGGGCAATGCCACAGCACTTATACTCGCAAAGACTAAAATACCAACAATAGATTTAATCGGGAGATCATCGTAGCGCATAGCAGCCAAAGGAATCGCCAAAGCTACAGTGACATAACCGAGTAAATGATTAAAAACGGTATTAACTTCAGCAATATAATGTTGGTATGGAATACCAAGTAGCGCTAATAAACCAATGACAAAGAACATACTCACAACAATGAGCGGGATCTGCGGCATTTTTTGGCTAATGGGTTTGGCCATGAGATAGGCGCATAGGGTAATCAATATTCCAATGATTGTACTTAACATGTTTCTGATCTCCTATAACCATCTTTTTGCCATTTTGGCATATACCCAAAGCGGGATGAGTGTGCTGACCACCATAACAAAGAGAAAGACCGGAATACTTTTACCCATTTGCACCATGGTCAATAATGAGCCAGCACAGATGGGTAGAAAAGCAAAGGAACTCTCTTTCATCAAACGGTTATTACTATCGATGATACGAGGAGAAATTTTTTTGAAACGTCGCCAGACAAGCAAGCAAATGAGTAAACTAATTAAGCCCACCAGATTTCCTAGTTCAGGAAACTTTACTTGCGTCATGATCCATACAGCGGCCTCACGAAATATAACAATTAACGATAAGGTCACAGTCCATGCGAACCAGTCAATTTGTTTGAGTCTGTCCATTGCGCTACTTATGTAATGTGTTCAATACAGGTTTTAACTTATCTCATCTTTTATTTCAAATGCTTCCAATGGACGTTCGAACATTTTTGCTGCTTGACCAAGAATATCGGTTAAGGGTAAATGCTGTTGTCGAAGCAATTGTTCTAATTTATGTGGAGCCATACGAATGCTTAGTAACAAGTTGCCCTCATCGTCATATTGTTCAGATTGGATGACGTTGAGAGCATATAATTGGGTACGTAGCTTGCCATATACAGGTTTAAGCTTGAGTTCAAAGTTTTGGATTTGACCAAGTAAACATTCTTGTACAGCTTGACGTAGTAGATCAATGCCTTGGCCAGAATGCGCAGAAACATAGACGCGATCAGGTTGGTGTGGTGCTGCATAAATAATTTTAGCGTCTTCGTGGCTTTGATCGATTTTGTTGTAAATTCTCAATGTGGCAACATCAGCACCAATTTCTTTAAGAACGCTTTCAACAGCATCAATTTGCTCCATGCAGTCAGGGCTACTGCTATCAATGACATGAAGTAAGAGTGTTGCTTCAAGTGTTTCTTCTAATGTGGCTTTAAATGAATCTACGAGAGAGTGAGGTAGATTACGAACGAAACCTACGGTATCTGCCAAGACTAGGGCACCAATACCATCCCAGTTGAGTCGACGTAGGGTTGGGTCTAAGGTTGCAAATAATTGATCGGCTGCATAAACATCGGAATTTGCAAGTAAATTAAATAAGGTTGATTTTCCTGCGTTGGTATAACCAACTAAAGATACAGTTGGGATATCAGCTTTTTGTCTCGCAGCGCGGCCTTGGGTTCGTGTTTGTTTCACTTTTTCAAGTTTATCTTTGAGCTGTCCCATACGGATGCGGAGCAAACGACGGTCAGTTTCAAGTTGTGATTCACCTGGTCCACGTAAGCCAATGCCCCCTTTTTGTCGTTCAAGGTGAGTCCAGCCTCGAACTAAACGTGTAGAGAGGTGTTCCAGTTGGGCCAATTCAACTTGTAATTTACCTTCATGAGTACGCGCACGTTGGGCAAAAATATCTAGAATTAGACCGGTACGGTCAATCACACGGCACTGTACAATTTTTTCAAGATTACGTTCCTGAGCTGGGCTGAGGGCATGATCAAAAATAACCAATTCAGCTTCATGTGCCTGAACCAACTCAGCCAAATCAGCAGCCTTACCAGAGCCAATAAATAACTTGGGATCAGGTTTAGCTCTTTGAGCAGTTACATGTTGCAGTACTTCAGCACCCGCAGATTTTGCTAATAATCGAAATTCTTCTGTGTCTAAGTCTTCTAACATTTGCACAGCTACACTGACTAAGATGGCACGCTCACCACCTTGATATCGATCAAAGTATTCCACAGGGACCCAAACTCTCTTAACGTGTTAATGTGACATTATGAAGTAAAAAATTCCAGAAGGGGACAATGTCTGAATAAAAGCGAAAAAATATAATAAAAACGATGTCGTAGTACAGTGATGATATATAAATTTAATTTAACTCACTCTATTTAAGTCGCAAAATAATTGAAGTGGCTTGCTATTTTGGAATGCTTTACAAGTTCTTTTTGTTGTATATGCTAGTAAAATCCAGAAGTTGATGTAATTTCTTGCTTAGTGAAACTTTATGACTCAGAACACAGCTGTAAATACTCACAAAATGAGTACCTTATCTAAATTATTTATCTATAGTAAAAAACTATTAACAAGTACAGTGGTGTTATCTGAAGGTTTCTATTTGGTGTATCGTCACCAATTATATAAAGAGCCAAACAATCCAAATAATACGCGTTATGTACAATATTTTTGTCGCCGTCTATGTGATGTATTCAATATTAAATTGAACGTACATGGAGAAGTGCCTCGTGAGCCTGCTTTATGGGTGAGTAATCATATATCTTGGTTAGATGTTGCAGTACTTGGCTCTGGAGCACGGGTTTTCTTCCTCGCTAAGGGGGAAGTTGAACGTTGGCCTTTATTAGGGACTTTGGCAAAAGGGGGCGGTACACTCTTTATTCATAGAGGTTCAGGTGACTCAGTTAAAATTCGTGAGCAAATTACAGAATTTCTAAAGCAAAATATTCCAGTACTTTTTTTCCCAGAAGCAACAACCACAGATGGAACACAAATTAAAAAAGTACATGGTCGTTTATTGGGGGCAGCAATTGAGGCCAACAAACCAGTACAAATCTGCCTGATTTGCTATGTAAATAAGGCTGGTGAGTTGGATATGGTTGCACCCTTTATTGGTGAAACCAGTTTTGCAGAACATGTATTGGCTGTATTTAAAATGCCAAAAGTCACAGCGCATCTGAAGGTCTTACCTGCAATTTCAGTTGCAGGGCATACCGTAGAAAGTTTAACTGAAGAGGTTCAGCAAAAAATGATTGCTGGACTTGCTGAGTTACAACAACAAGTATTGAAATAGGCCTTGGTTTAAGAGGGTTACATAAAACCCTCTAAAGGTAACCAGGAAATAATTTTTAAGCCTGCTTTTTGCCACCACTTGATTCTAGGCTCTTTGTTATAAATCAGGGTGGCATTATTTGTTTGTAACTGCCACGTTATTTTACCTTGATCATCAAGTACTAGCTTGTAGGCGTAGCGGTTAATATGCTGATCAATTGTTTCATGAACCATTGTTGCCAATGGCGGACTATCTAGGATGACACCGATTTCTGTATTTAGATAAGCCGAACGAGGGTCAATGTTAAATGAACCGATAAAGACTTGTTTGTTGTCAACTGACATGAGCTTTGCATGTAAACTTGAACGGCTTAAACCCTTTAAATTGATTTTGGCTTGTTTAGATAAATCTTTGGTGGTTTCTGTCAGTTGCTCATCTGAAAGTGCGGGAAGAAACTCATACAGCTCTACGCCACTTTTCAGTAAGTCCATTCGATATTTTGCATAAAAAGCATGAACCAATGAGACGTCATTGGCTTTAAATGAATTGGTTAAGATACGAACATGCACACCATCTTGTGAAAGTTGACCAATTCTTTCTGTGCCACTTTTTTCAGGGACGAAATAAGCAGAAATTAAGTCGATATCTTGGTTTGGGGCATTGAGTCGATTGTGGAGCTGAAAGTTAAGTTGTTGTTCTTTTTTGGCTTTAGCACGAATTTTATCTGGAGAGTCTTTAACAACTTCTGCTTTGACCCATTCCCATTCATCATGTTGTTCTAACCAATGGTTAAAATCATTCGAACGATTACTAATGTTTAAGTAGTTTTGTACACTTTCTTGCTGATAGTTTTGAATGAGTTGTTGCTTGAGTCCTTCATAACGCAGCGTATTCTGATTTGGATTCACAATACTTAAGACAGGGTAGGAATAACTGTCATTCCAATATTGATCAAATGAATCACCAATATCTTCGACTGCTTGCCCGACAAGCATGACATCTACGTCAGAAAATTGATAACTATCGCTAAGATTATAGTAATGATCACTCATATTACGACCACCAATTAAGGAGACTTGGTGATCTGCTGTAAAGGTTTTATTATGCATACGACGGTTAATACGTTTTAAGTCTAGGACCATATCAATCGGACGTAATTGACGAAAACGATAGGGGTTAAAAAGTCGTACTTGAATGTTGGCATGTTGATCTAAAGCCAAATAGACGGCTTCCATAGATTGAGCATTATTGTCATCAATAAGCAAGCGAACTTTTACGCCACGATCAGCAGCCTGAATAATTTTATAGAGTGCCAAAGCACCAATTTTGTCGTTATCCCAAATATAATATTGTAGGTCTAAAGTTTTTTCTGCTCGATCAATAAGTTGAATTCGTGCTGCAAAGGCTTTAAAAGGGTCATATAACACATGGTAGCCTGTAAGCTCTGGATGTTGTGCTTTGAGTGGCTCAATGATCTGTGCTAAAGAGGTTTGGTCAGTATCCGTATCATAGACATATTCTGGGCTGAGTGGTGTTTGTTTGGGCAAGGTGCTACACGCTGGCAATCCGAACAATGTAATGCTGCTAATGAACAGAGCGAAGTGAAAGTGCCTATAGGTGACTTTGTTGTTGAATTGCTTTTTGTCACAGGTTAAATCGGTATTTAAAGGCATAATATCTTCGCGTTGGGCTTGGCTAAACTGCATTTGAATAAGGTTGACGGTAAAGTACTTTGCAACACGCACTGTAACTAAAATATTTTGAGATCATTTATGTGGACAACAAATTCTGTAACTTTGTACTTTTACTTAAGCTTTGCAATACTCGCCGTATGGGGTGTGGTGCAAGCTTGGAGAAGTCAATCTCGTACGGAAACGATTCATCCTTTTAAATCCTTTGTCCATCTGTTGGCATTTTACCTGTCTTATTTACTATTTCCATTAATTTTATATAGTTTATATGCAGGATGGTTGCAGATCTTTTCAATTAAACAATCAGTCTTTGTTTTTTTGTTAAGTAGCGTATTGATCTATGCTCGTTTTATTGAACCACATTTAATCCGTGTTAAACATGTGCCTTATAAATTGAGTGAGTCAGATCAAGGCTTTAAACGACCAGTTCGCATTGCCTTGATTGCTGATTTGCATATTGGTTTATTTTCAGGCCATGAACGACAATTAAAACAAGTTGTAGCTAAAATTAATCAACAAAATCCAGATATTGTTGTTGTTGCTGGTGATTGGACTTATGAGCCTGAAAATAAGTTAGTTGAAGAAATGGCGGTGCTTAAACAGATACATGCACCTGTCTACTCGGTTAATGGCAATCATGATGAGCAATATCCTGGCCCCCCGATTTTAGATTTATTACATCAAGCATTTGTTTCGAATAATGTCATTGATATTGAAGGTCAAATTGTAGAATTTGACGAATTTCGTTTAATTGGTGTTGGTGATTTATGGGCAGGTAAAACCGATATGCGTGATATGCCAGATTTACCGCAAGATAAACCTTGGATTATTTTGTCACACAATCCAGATACGGTTGATATGGTGCCTGAGCTGGCTACACGTCCATTGATGTTATCTGGACATACACATGGTGGACAGGTGGAACTGCCTTGGTTAACGAATTATATTATGAAAAAAGTGTCCATATTAGGACATAAACGTGGATTATATCAGCATGAAAACGCAGATGTTTTTGTGACTGTAGGCATTGGTATGGTCGGTGTGCCATTACGTTTTTGTGTGCCACCAAACATTGATATTATTGAAGTGTATTAAATAAATCATAGACCACACCTCTATGCTACAAAGAAGTGTGGGGGAGATGTCTATTAGATTTATATTTGATTATTTACATCATCATGTTTGGTCTCTCGAATCATCAAGAAAGCCAATAAAGATAAAATAGAAGCAGCAGTAAGATAATAACCTACAGCATATAAACCATATTCGGTTGCTAGCTTGGTTGCAATTAAAGGTGCAAATGAAGCACCAAAAATACCAGCAAGGTTAAAGGTTAGGGCAGAACCAGTATAACGAATAGATGTTGGGAAAATCTCGGAAAGTACTGTACCAATTGGGCCATAAGTCATTCCCATCAAGGCTAAGCCTGTGCAAAGGAATAGGAATACCATCAATGTACTGCCTGATTCGAGCATGCTTGAAAATACCAAACCAAATAAAGCCGAGGCAATACATACACCAATAGATGTTGCTTTACGGCCAAATTTTTCCGCAAATATTGCTGAGAGAGGAATAAATGCAGCAAAACATAGGGTAGCAATTAATTGTAGTTCTAGAAATTCACTACGTGCATAACCTAGATGCGTTGTTCCCCAGTTCAATGCAAAGACAGTGGTAAGATAGAAAACAACAAATGTGCAGATTGCAGCAATTGTACCCAGTACCAGCATAGGGAAATGTTGAGTTACCACGATTTTGAACGGAATATTCACTTCTTTTTGTTTGTCTAATACTTTTTGGAACGCTGGGGTTTCATGTAGTTTTAAACGAATATAAAGGCCCACAATAACCAAAAGCGCACTAGAGATAAATGGAATACGCCAACCCCAAGTCATAAAGTCTTGTTCTGACATGACTGCACCCAATATTAAAAATGAGCTAGTTGCCAAAATAAAACCAAGTGGTGCACCAAGTTGTGGGAACATTCCATACCAAGCACGTTTACCTTCTGGTGCATTTTCGGTAGCTAATAATACGGCACCACTCCATTCACCACCTAAGCCAAGCCCTTGGCCCAAACGACAAAGTGCAAGTAATAATGGTGCAGCAAGGCCAATTTGGCCATAGGTTGGGAGTAGACCAATCAATACAGTTGAAATACCCATAGTGAGAAGTGCTGCAACCAGTGTGGCTTTACGTCCAATTCTATCGCCAAGGTGTCCAAATAAAGCTGCGCCAATTGGACGAGCAATAAAGGCAATTGCAAATGTAGCTAAAGATTGAATCGTTGCTGTGGTTGGGTCTGTGCTTGCAGGAAAGAATAAGTGCGGAAAAATAATGACCGCTGCAGTTGCATAGATATAGAAGTCGAAAAATTCGATTGTTGTGCCGACCAAGCTGGCAAAGAGCACGCGTGCCTTTGAGTTGGTGGGTGTTTGAGATTGATTGTTTAAAGTCGTTGACGCCATGATTGACCTTACACTCTATTGAAGTTGAATGATAAGGGCCGTCGTTCTGTATTTTTCCATAAATATTCATTTCTTAAGAAGGAAAATTCCAGATCAGATCTTAAACGCAGGTCTTGATTGCTGAGCAATAGACATGACTCTAGACGTGATCGTAGGTACAGAACAGTTGAGACAACCCTGCTCTTTAGCGGAATCTTCTTAAAAAAGGCGTAATTTTTTAAAAAAACAACGGCATGTGAGCCTTTGGAGCGGTGCAGGGTCGCTGCGATGAACCAAAAAGGATCAGATAATGTAGAGGTAGATCGAAAGAAAGTGTAATCCAGCGCCTGCCAATACAAAAATATGCCAAATTGCATGGGTATATCTTACTTTTTTTGCAGCATAAAACAAGACACCAATACTATAAGCAAGGCCACCTGCAATAAGTAATTTTAAACAATCTGCACTTAAGTAGTGTCGCATATCATCCATTAAGAGTACTGCTAACCAACCCATTGCGAGATACGCAACCAGTGATAACTTTTGAAAGCGATGAATAAATACTAATTTAAATAATGTGCCCAAAGCAGCAATTAGCCATAGAGCAATGAGTAAATATTGTGCTTTTGCTGTAGGAATAGCAATAGTGAGAAAAGGGGTATAGGTTCCTGCAATTAAATAATAAATCGCCGTGTGGTCTAGTTTTTTATACCATTGACGTTTTTTCTCATCACGTGAATGGTGATACAAAGTTGATGCAGAAAACAGCAGCACCATACTAGCAGCATAGACGATTAGGCCTAGAAGTTGGGTTGCACCAAGCGTATATCCTTTCAGTAATAGCATGATGCCAGCAACAATAGCCAATACTGCACCAAGAGCATGGCTTAATGTATTGATTTTTTCTTCTCGTGGATCGTAATCCAAGGTGTTTGATACGGTCATAGCAGGATGACTCATTAAAAATACACTTGTATAGTAATATGCTTTATAAAATAGGTTAAGCTTTTTTTGTGACTGTTTGTTGTTTACAAGTTGAATTGAAAAGCCAGCACATTGTACTGGCTTTGGATTTGATTAAATTAACTTGGTTGTGTAACGAATAATGCAGTGAGTTTTTTTACAACGGGTAGAGCCAACAATAAACTTGGAAAGGCAATGATCCAAGACACCCCCCAAGCACTTAACCATAAAAGAAATTGAAAATGTTCAAAACCAAGACTTTTTAAGGTGCTGATACAAGACACAATACAGGTCATAAAAATAGAAAGTAACAGTGGCATAACAATACCATTGAAACGAGCAGGTAGTTTTTTAAAAGTTATTGTAGAAGACATAATAAGCTCCGTAAGTTGGTCTATCAGACATATGCACCAATAGACCCTGTACAACAATGCTGTACAAGTGTTGGTGCGTTGATTGACGTAAACGCTTACGGCTTTATGAAAAAGCGGTCGCACATATTATTTTTTAAACAAATCTACTTGTCAATAAATTTCAATTTATTTAATTGAGAAGTTTTCTAAAATAATTTCTCTCATCCAGCTAATTGCTGAGTCATTTTTAAATAGTTTGTGATAAAACAAGTTAACGTCAATCGTATTATATTCATTATGAATTTGAAAAATTTTAAACTGATTATAAAAGTTATAACGTTTGGCAATAGAATTGGGAATGATTACGCCATAGTCTGTTTTACAAATAATGTCAGGAACAGCACTATAATACGGAATCGTTATTTTGGTATTGAACTCAAAATCTTTTAAAATGTGGTGAATTATTTCTGAGTGTCCAGTGATGTTGGTATCAATTTGTACTAACTGTAGTTGTTTGAAATTAATCACTTCATCATTTTCTGAAATAAAAGGATGACCATCACGTAACATTAAAACAAAGTCATCTTGGAATAGTTTTTCAACCATTAAATTTTGATGACTTAACTTTGGAAAATTGCCAATTGCAAAGTCTATTTTTCCATCACGCATACACATTTCAATTTCTTCTTGTGGGCGTTGGACAACAGTGATTCTTGCTTTTAAATTGGATTGATCTAATAACATACACAGAGGAGGAATAAAGTAAGCTTGGGCAAGATCTGACATACTAATAATATAATTTTCTTTCTGTGGCAGATTGTTATTAAAGCCCTGATTGTTAAGTGATAGCTCAATGAGTTCTATTGATTTTTTGAGGTTTGGAATAATTTTATTGGTAAGTAAAGTTGGTTCCATTTTGCCATTACTGCGTACAAATAATAGATCTCCATAGGCAATACGAAGTTTTTTTAATAACTGACTAACTGCTGGCTGGCTGATTTGTAATTGTTCAGCAGCCAAAGTTAAACTTCGAGTGTCATATAAAGTACACAGTACTCGGATGAGGTTGTAATCAAACTTATCCATGCATATATCTTTGAAAGCGATTTTTAAAATGATGTTAGCAAATTGGAATTTTTAAACATAGGGTTTAATTTGATTTATTTTAAACTTTGTTTTGATATGGCTAAATAAATATAAGACCTGAAGATAAATCATCAGGTCTTATTGAAATCATTTTATGACATGAGTTTCTTTGCTAAATAATCTGGGTTTAAAAATAGTATACTTATGACCCCAACAATAATCATATAGATACCAATATATTCAAAACCATGGTTCATACCAATAATCAAATTTTCAGCCATTTGTGGGCTAAGTGCGACTCCTTTTGCGGGTTGAATATATCCAGCTAAATCCATTAGATATCCAACCATCGTTGGTGAAACAATCCCTCCTATAGAGGAGCTAGCAACTAAGGTTGCCATGACTGCTGCACGCTGTTTTGAGCAAACACTAAAGCCAACAGCCATGGTGGCTAAAGGAAAACACATAGCAAAACCAGCGGCAATGGTAATCAGCGCAATCAGAATATTACCCTGCAACAGCGGAATGAAATAAAAAGCCAGCCCAGAACATAAAACTAAAATTCCAAAGACGACGCCAAGAGAAGCATAAACAGTGCAGTCTTTTTTCATCATGACGCGTGATATATAGCCTGCTCCAGCTAAACTAATTGCTCCTAAAATCCAAGGTAGACTTGAGAGGGTCGCAATAATTTCAGGCGCAAAAGAACCAATCGAAGCAATGTATTTAGGTGCCCATGTTGTGAGGAAGCCTAATGACCAAAAACAACCCAAACCAGCCAAAAATGCAGCGATAAACATTTTGGAGAAAAAGATTTTAAAGATTGGAACAGGAGCTAAGCGATCAACATAGTTCGCAATACTCTTGCTGTTTTTGTCAACCTGAACAGGTGTAACTTGTTCTTCAACGTTAGCTTCGGTCTTGTTGAAATGACTATATGGCCCTTCTTTAAATACCATGGCCCAGATGATTGTCCAAACGAGTCCGACTAGACCAAGAAAACCAAATGCCCAACGCCATCCTAATTCGGGATGTGCAATGATATAGGCCAAAATAGGTGCAGCTATGACAGGACCAATTGTGGTTCCTGACGCAACTAAACTACTTGGGAAGCCTCGTGTTGTTGGCTCAAACCAACCTTGTACATGAGTCAAAGATATAGAAGAAGCGGGGCCTTCAGCTGCACCCAAAACAATACGAGTGATCAAGAGGGCCATTGCACCGCCGCCGAATAGCATTGGAAACTGTAAAATAGCCCAACTAACACCCATAATTAGAATGAGCCAACGCGTTTGAACCTTCTCTGCTAAGAAACCTACAATAATGCCAGATATGGCAAAGAGGAAAAAAAAGGAACTTCCAATAAAACCGAATTGTGTACTGGTCATACCCAATTCAGACATAACTGATTCAGCAACCAGTCCGAGGACTGCTTTATCGGCAAAGTTAATCATTTGAAATATGATCAGTAAAACCGTAATCAACCATGCACGTTTTAAATGACTTTTAGACAGTACTTTGTTTGAGTCAAATTGCATTCTTTCGCTTTGCATACTCATGCTATCTTCCTTAACGTAGGGTATGGACTAGAATTTAAAGGTGTAAGTGGTAATGAATCGATTTTCCTTAAAATCATTACCTAGATTATTGAGAGCGCCATACTTGAAGTCCGCTTTGGTATAACGCCATTCAAAACCTAGTCCTTTTAATTTGCCTTCGGGAACGGTATACATGAGCCCCACAATTTTTTCTGACTCTGTGTTATCCAGTAAATTGGGTCGCTTTATTCCACTACCATGGTGATAACTTAATCTGGTTTTTAAACCAGGGATACCTATACCTTTAAAGTCATAAATATAATTGGCATGCCAAGTTAATTCTTCTGGATTATAAAAGGGGAGATTAGACCAAGCCTGTAAATAGGGCTGTGGTGGATAGCCTGCTAGCGTTGGAAATATACTGTCACCAAAGTTTTTCTGAACACCTACGCTAAATGTATGATGATCTGTTGCAATGGTTGCCATTACCCCCAAAGCTTGACTGTCAATTTTTCCATAAAGTTTTTTTCCTTCCTCTTTGTTATGGAAGTAATTACTTTCTAGTTTAAATTTGAACTGATCAAAATTTTGTTTGTATGCAGCAGATACAAAATTTTGTTGGTAAATATCTTCAAGTTGACCAAACCAATATGAAGCTTGAAAATTAGGATTAAAACTATAGTCAAATCCCACCAAGTTGAGCCCATCACTTTCTAAACGATTTTTTTGGCCGTGTAGGCTGAGCTTTTCATAACGATCGTCATTACGTGCATTAATATGGGTAATACGTCCTGCCGTGATTTTTAAATTAGAAATCTCGGAAGATTCCAGCATAATTCCAGCATAAGAGGTGGGTAATTGACGTGAGTCATCAATAAATACCACTGGTGTTTTGGGGTTTAATTCACCAATCTTAAGCTCAGTTTTGTTGTATTTGAGTTTGAGGGTTAAACCATACTTAGCATAATCTCGATATTGTTCATTGCGCTCTTTATCAAAGGGTAAGTTTGTATCTGCACGTTCTTGATTATGGTCGCTAAGACGTAAAGCATATTTTAAACTTGCATCAACTCCCACTTGAATTGGGGTGTCGGTATAACCTGATTCATAACGTGCCATAATGCCTTGTGACCAGCTTCCCATATCCTTTGCTGTTGGGTCTGAAAATTGGCGATCAAAATAAAAATTACGCAGATTTACTGAAAATTGATCATCTTCTATGAAATTTGCGTAAGCAGAGGGTAAACCAAGCATGAGAAGGCTCATGCTGGTGCATATTTGAGTTAATTTCAATGTGGTATCCTTACTACATTCAATTAGTTAAATATCATGACTCAACGAGGTTAAGTCATTGCTGTTTTGAGACTCGGGAAAAAAAGATTAAATATCTAAAATTAAACGGTCAGAGTGTGAACGCGAACAACAGGCTAAAATTTGTTCATTGCTCTGTTTTTCTTCATCCGTTAAGTACACATCACGATGATCTGGTAAACCTTCAATAACATCGCACATACAGGTGCCACATACCCCTTGTTCACATGACTTTTCAACATATATGCCATGTTTAGCTAGCGCATCTAAAATACTTTCATCTGCTGCAACGGCAATGGTTTTCTGGCTTCGTTGTGCGACAACTTCAAAGCAACTCCCATGTAAGTCCACGACATTCTGAAAAATTTCACGGTGCATTTGTTCATTTGGGAACTGATGGGTTTGAGCAAGATCAAAGACCCAATCCATGAAGGGATTAGGACCGCAAGTATAGATGTGGGATGACTTGGCTAAATTGGGGAAAAGACGTTGTAAATAACTACGATGGTCTGCACCTTGGTTTTTGAAGTGAAAAGTTACATGCTGTGCAAAAGGGCCATTTCGTAGCTCCTCAATAAAAGCAGCTTGTTCAGAACTTTGCGCGCAGTAGTGCAGCTCAAAAGATTGATTCTTCTGTTTGAGCTGGTATGCCATACTTATCAGGGGAGTTATGCCAATCCCTCCACCAATTAAAATATGATGTTCAGTTGAATTCACTAATGGAAATAAGTTTTTAGGCGCACTGATCTTAAGTTGGCTACCTTGATGGAGATGATCATAGATATATTGCGAGCCACCACGCGAGTGTTGATCACGTAAAATAGCTAATCGATAACAGTGCTGTTGAGTTGGATCTTGACAGAGTGAATATTGACGAATCATGTCGTTGGGTAAGTGTAGTTCAATATGCGCCCCTGCCTCAAAAGGAGGCAGGTTTTCATTTGAACTTGATTCAAGTTCAATAATCGAAATGTCTGGTCCTGCGCTATAACGCTGCGCGACTTTAACTTCATATAATTGGTTCATCATATTCTCATCTTGAGCAGATCATGATTGTCATTCTTGGCTATACAGAGCAGAAGCTGTGAATTATAGAATGTAGCTAATTCCAGCAAGAGTATCGGTTGAGTTAACTAATCGAATGATTTTGCGATGAATTTTGAAACCACCTTCAGGCTGGTAGCGTAATTGATACGTCACATCTGCAGTGTAATGACGTAAATTTTCTTTACGGAATTCACGTAGGTTTTGTGCGCAGCGAAGAGTAATTAATTGATCTTCTTGCTCTATGACGCGGACACGAGAAATACTTCTAACAGTATTGGCCTTAGGTGAAGTTGAAATCGCTTCCCCATTTTCTAGACGTTGTACACGTAGCAGACGCATATGGTGATTGTCATAGGCATAATTCAGACTGTTTTCATAATCTGTTTGTAATGGATCAATGGGAATAATATAGGCTCCAGATTGCTCCCATAGATTTAACCAAGCCTGATATTCAGCATGGTCTAACATATCTGCTTCAGTCCAAATAAAGGCTGTCACTTCATTTAAGAGGTTAATATCGATCTTCATTGCTCGCTCCTTAAGCCGTCATCAACTTTTTCCATTGCTGATATGCAGCACGCATTCCCGTTTCTGCACTCACATCACTTTTTAAACCATCTTCTGTTTTAACTTCGCCAGGGAGACCGCGGTTTAACATGATCCATAGGTCATGGCCTGCATTGGCTCCATGTTGTACACGTTCCCATGCCTCGGCATCATCTGGAGTACCAAAACCAAATGGGCCTTGAAAATGTTCATGTAAACGTAAACGGTGTTGATTGGCGATTTGAGGGCCGCCATCCATGGTAATTACAGAGTGATGAATTTCGGTTTCATTAACAGACAGCGGCTGCATGACACGGAAAAAAGCCATTGAACAAGCAATGTTTGGGAATAAGTTTAAGTTAAAGCCAGTACCACCAACGGCTCTAACAATGCGACGTACCTCAAGTTCTTCATGACCTTCTTCACGTAATGCTTGTGCTAAATCACTGAAACGTTCTTGAATGGGACGTTCTAAAAGATCTTCCTCTAGATCAATTAGTTCTGGAATCATGACCATTACACTATGACCATGACCTAAGTCTTCAACAAAACCAGGTTGATTTTCAAAGTTAAATAATTCTTCGGTTTTATCGTCTACAGAACTTAGAAAAGACTTGTGAACCAAAGGAAAGTGGTAGGCATCTGTGGTATTTTCCAATTGGATTTTCCAGTTACCAGGGAAAGTAAAACGGTGTTCACCAAGCACTTTTACTGGGAAACCAGCACCTTGTTTCATGAAAAGATCAATCCACTTTTTGGCAGGTCCAAGAAACTCATCAAGACTCGGAATATCATGTTTAAATGTTGCGAAAATCATCCCGTTATACTGTTCAACACGTAGGCTGATCATGGGTAATTCATTCTTATCTAAACATTGACCATAGCTTTCTGGTGATGGAATACCACGTAGGCTACCGTCAAGTGCATAACTCCAACCGTGATAAGGGCAGACAAAGCTATTGGTTTTGCCTTTTTTCTCTTCACAAAGTGTTGCTGCACGATGACGACAACGGTTAAGTAATACATGCACCTGTTTCTTACGATCACGAACCACAACAACAGGTTGTGTACCAATATTCATGGTTTTAAAGCTACCGCTATCTGGAATTTCACTCGCATGTGCTACCCAAACCCAAGTGCTATAAAAGATTTTTTCCATTTCATCGTTAAAAATTTTTTCATCTTTATAGAGCGAAGTATGTACACGGTCACTTTGTACCAAACTGGCATAATCTATTTCGACATTTTGCAATGGAATTAAATTACTCATCTTAATCATCCTTTTTACTGGCCCTATTTAGGACTGGTCCTGAATTACGTGTGTTGATGGCACAGGTAGTTCCGCTGTGCTGTGCCAGTGGGATACTGGGCGGCTGAAAATGTTTTCAGTTTGGAAATGTTTGATTTTCCATGTGCCATCATGTTGTTGTTTAAATTTCACAGAAAGCTTGGCTGCATTTAAGTGGCTGCGCCCGTCGTGAAAACTGGAACATTGCAACATTTGCCATGTTGCGTCGGCTTCATCGTTGTGTACTTCGATTTGTTCTGAATTGACAAAATGTGCATTCATAACAAAGTGAGTTTGACCTTGGGTATAACGAAGAAACATGTCATGAATGGCTTGCCAAGAATCATAGCGGCCAAAGGACTGTGCATATTTCTCCCCAATTCCTTCCCAAATACTGTTGGCATCAAACAAGGCCATTAACTGCATTAAGTCTGTATTGGCATCAAGCTGATCGC
This sequence comes from Acinetobacter rudis, assembly GCF_031157835.1. Classification (GTDB taxonomy): domain Bacteria; phylum Pseudomonadota; class Gammaproteobacteria; order Pseudomonadales; family Moraxellaceae; genus Acinetobacter; species Acinetobacter rudis_A. The sequence continues at coordinate 31,744 of NZ_JAVIDR010000021.1, forward strand.
AGATTTGCATATAACGATTGATACAATTACGAATCGAGTTATGTGCTTCTAGCTGTGCTAATCGATTAACAATATCTTGTATGTTCATGTTGCTGGCTCACTGTGTTGCTTGCGCTACAAGATGTTTTGCAATTAGGCATAATTTTTCATCTTCACCATGTTTGGTGATGATTTGTAGTCCAACTGGTTGGCCATCTGCTGTTTGTAAAGGTAAGGACAGTGCAGGATGACCAGACAAGTTAAATGGTCGTACGAGAGCAGTCAGCTGAAGTAATTGAGTTGTATGCTCAATTTGATGAAGTGTAGGTACTTGCTGCGGTAATGTTGGCAAAATGAGTGCATCAACCTGATCAAGAAGTTGGTCAATTTCTTGACGAAACAAATCCGCTATTTGTTGTGCATGCAGACAATTTTCTTTGTTGCTATTCACTGCATTTTTTAGACGAGATTCAACATCTGGTGCCAGTTTTCCACTTGGGATTAGGTGTTTGAAAGCTTGATAGTTTTCATAGTTAATGATGTGCATTGCAGCATCATAGGCTGCAGCTATATAACGTGAAGGTGCAGAAGAATGCTGCTGAATGCCTGCTTGTTGTAAAAAAGCATAAATACTTTGCCATATTGGTGTTTCTGCTCTGACATCTAATACGCGTAGTTTTAAATCTGCAAAATCGACTGCGGCAACTGCGGTTACATCAAAGCTAGGGTCCATCATAGACATGGCTTGAATGAGATGGGGGATGTCGGCTGCCAATGGGCCGACACAATCTAAAGAAGAGTGAGCGGGTAAAACACCTTTTCTACTGATTCGTGCAAATGTGGGTTTTAAACCAAAAACACCACAGCATGCTGCTGGCATACGGATAGAGCCGCCAGTATCCGTGCCTACAGCGAAATCACATAAACCAGCAGCAACTGCCACTGCTGAACCGCTGGATGATCCACCTGGAATTAAATCTGGGTATAAAGGGTTAATTGGCGTACCCGTATAGTGATTTATACCCGTAATTCCAAATGCCAATTCATGTAAATTGGTTTTTCCTAGAATACGACCACCCTGCTGAAGAATATGTTCAACAACATCGGCATGTTGACTCGCTAGGGGAGAGTCTTCTAAAGCCTGGCTTCCTGCCTGAGTTTTAGTATTTGCAATATCGATGCTATCTTTGACAAGGACTTTAATTTCACCCTGACCAAGTTCTAGCGGATGCACAATAACAGTCATAATCACTCCATGTTAATCTACGACTTATTGAGCAGAAGGAATAAATCCAAATGCTACGCTCGGATTTATAGTCTGAATGTCGGTGCTAAACAAATAATGGCTGCTTATAGAAGGTATTGAGTTATAAATATTTGATATAGTAATTTTAATTTTGTATTTAAAATCAATTTGTTATTTAATTTTATGGCCAGCATTAATGGTATATAAATGTCAGAACTTAGTGTTTGAAATGCTATTTATTCAAATGATTATTTTGACTTTGCATGTAGCGGCTTGGGCTTAAAGCAAGAATGCGCTGAAACATCGTGCTAAATGCAGCTGGGTTTTTGAATCCAAAGTCATAGGCAATTTTTTGAACGGGTTGGTTTTGCATGAGACGCTCTAAACTCAGAAGCACACAAGCATGTTGACGCCATTTTGAAAAAGACATTCCCACTTGTTGTTTAAATAGGCGGCTAAAATGTCGTTCACTGATATAGAGTTCAGCGGCTATTTGTTCAGGAGATAAATGAATATTGGGGGCTTTTAAAAACTGCTGACAAATGTTTAGTAGTTCTTTATTTTCGGGTAAGGGTAAATGTAAATCGATGCTTGGGGCTGCATGGAGTTCAGCTAAAATAAGATCGAATAATAATATATCACGGTGTTGAAATGGCTCATTAATGGTGGGAGCTGTTAATAATAATTGTCTAAGTAATGCTGAAATAGCTAAAACTTCACAATGTGTACTGTGTCGAGGGCTATGTTCAGCCTGTATATATAAACTGCAAGTTTTTACATTAAACATGGTGAGTTTATGTGGCACTTGAGGTGGTATCCAGACTGCACGTTCAGGAGGAATAATCCAGTTGCCTTGTGGTGTTTCTACATGCATAACCCCCTCGGCACCATAGAGCAGTTGTGCACGTTGATGGCTGTGCATTTCTAAGACGTGATGAGGGGCATACTGCGTTTCAATCGCAATAATTTTTTGCTCTAAATGTTCCACACTATGTATAGAAATTTGCTGCATAAAGAATGTCTGATTGGCGTAGTTGAAAGCGGAATATAACAAAATTGTCAGGTTAAAAAACCCATAGACTGTAATTTATTTAGAATGGATGAATACATTATGGAATTGTATTTATTATTACTCGTTGCAGGTTGTCTGAGTGGTGTATTAACAATCTTATTTGGTTTTGCCGGTGGTTTTGTTGTTGTTCCACTGGTATATACCACAATTCGTTTACATACAGATGCAGGGAGTATGGCGAATGAACTTGCTTTTAAAAGTGCAATTGCCACTTCATTGTTATTGATGATTATTAATTCAGCCTTGGCCAGCTATCAACAGTATAAAAAAGGGAAACTCAAATGGCCTTATATTTTTCCCTTAGCGTATTGGATTGCAGTAGGCGCTGCGCTGGGTACTTTTGCTTCATTTTATTTGTCTGCAAACTTTTTAAAATGGGCTTTTGTTCTGTATTTAGTTGTCACCATTGTTGATTGTGTATTTCGACAAATTAAGCACCCTCAACAACAGCAAGAGAGCAGCGCTAGATTGTTGACCACGCAAGAGCGTAGTGTGGGAGGAGTGATTATTGGTGCTGTAGCTGCTGCATTGGGTGTAGGTGGGAGTGTAATGACGGTACCTTTATTTCGTCGCTGTGGATTAGATATGTCTTCTTCTGTTGCTTTGGCTAATCCATTGAGTATGCCGTTGGCAATTGCAGGAACAATAACTTTTATTGTGGGGTATATGTTTCAACCAGTAGTACTCGGTACGCATTTTATTGGTTACTTTTATTATCCAGCATTGTTATGTTTGATTGTTGGTGGTTATATCGGAATGAAGATTGCAGGCCCATGGAGCAATAAACTATCTAATCGCACACATGAGCGTGGTTATATTGTGTTACTAACTTTGGTCCTCTTTAGTATTTTATAGCAATATTTAAAATGTCATGAGGCGGCTATTGGCATATATAGTGGTTTTGTCGATATGACGAATGATCTTCATGATTGTCTTGGCTGCTTGTATTAGGCCTATTATTTTTATTGTGAGATTTTATTAGGGAAGGAGACATCATAATGGATATGAATACATTTAATACGTTGGCACGTTATAACGTTTGGGCGACAGAAAAATTATTAGATCATTTACAACACATCAGTGATGATGATTTTTTTAAAGATCAAGGTTTATTCTTTAAGAGTATTTTTGGCACACTTAATCATATTTTAGTTGGTGAACATTATTTGTGGTTTGCTCGCTTTAGTCAGGGGCGTAATGAAGCATTAACGCTTGACCAGATTGTTATAGAAGATCGTCAACAACTGGTGACTACATTGCAGAAAAATTCACACAATTGGTTGGATTTTTTACAACAACTTGATCCTGCACTTTTACTTCAAGAGCTCCATTATTGTACGACTACAGGGCAAAAATTATCTCTGCCTTATGCGGCAACTTTACTGCATGTTTTCAATCATAGTACGCATCATCGGGGACAAATAACGGCAGCCTTGACACAAATGGGTTATCCATGTCCAGCGCTCGATTTGGTCTATATGTTGGTTGAAGAAAAGAACAAGCATTGAATGATTAAATTTTTATGAGGCTATTGGGGGGCATTTTGTTGTAAAGATTATTGGTATTTTGCCTGATTGATCTACATCTATTTTATTTGCATTCAGGAATTTATTAAAAGCTTATGCTTTATCACTTAGCTTTGCGTTAAAATGGCACAATCCTGATTTGAGTTTGAATTATGCAATCTGAGGTAAGCTATTCTGTTCAAGAACAACAATTTTTAGATGCTGTGGCACAGGCACTGACCTCGAAACAATTGCAACGTTTAACCTTAAGCCAATACCAAGGTGATTTGGTTGAGTTGGAAAAAATCACCTTACGTTTACTTGAAGTACAGCAACAAACTGTTATTAGTGCGTTGTATCACTATAAAAATAAAGATGTTACTCAGAATTATGCAGTGGATGAAGCACTTTCACATATTACTTTATTGCTTTCACAATGTAAGCAGGCCAATCTACTGACTGTTGATGCAGAGTGGCAACTCAAGAGAACCAAGAAAAGCGTCTTGCTAAAATGTCACAAACATAAGTCGAGTGCACAACAGACATTAGCGAATCAGTCGCATGACCGTGAGAAAAAGCGGTGGGTAGACCAACATAGCCCATTTTTGCACTACTTAGGGGTATGTGATGCTGAGGCAAAAGTGATTCCTAGCATGGCAAGAAAGTGGAAACAAATTAATAAATTTGTAGAGATTTTTGCACATGCAACTGATGTTTTAGCTGAGCAATCGCGTGCGACACATGTCGTGGATTTTGGTTCAGGTAAAGGCTATTTGACCTTTGCATTATATGATTATTTACAGAAACAGTTATATCAACCTCAAGTGACTGGGGTTGAACTCAATGACAAAATGGTGGCATTTTGCCAAGAAGTTGCAGATAAAAGTCAGTTTGAACACTTGCAGTTTTTTCAGGGCGATGTCCGCAGTTATGAACCAGAACATCTCGATGTCATGATTGCCTTACATGCCTGTGATATTGCCACTGATTTTGCAATTCATACGGGTATTCGTTTAGGTGCTTCAGTGATTATGTGTGCGCCGTGTTGTCATAAAGAGCTACGTCCACAAATGCAAAGTCCAACAATCCTTAAACCAATGTTGCAATTTGGTATTCATGCTGGACAACAAGCAGAGATGTTAACAGATACAATTCGCGCACTTTTGTTAAAAGCTTATGGTTATGAAACAAAAGTATTTGAGTTTGTTGCACTTGAGCATACCAGTAAAAATAAAATGATTTTGGCAACTAAGCGTAAAGACATGAGTGCACCCGATGCTGAGGTTATTGCCCAAATTCAAGCGCTGAAACAGCATTATGGTATTGAACAGCACTCACTGGAGTTATTGCTCAATAACCAATGGCAGGCGCATGATTTAGGTAAAAAGTGCTAAAAATAAATCGGATGAAATTATGAGTCAATTCACAGATCAGATAAAACAGGGAACTTGGGCTGAGCTAAAAGCAGATGCAAAGGCGATTCGTGAACAGGTTTTTATTATTGAGCAAAATATTTCTCCTGAAGACGAATGGGATGAACAAGATCCAATTTCACTGCATTTTGTTCTTTATCGTGAAGGACAAGCCATTGCAACAGCACGTTTGTTGGCTGATAACAGTATTGGGCGTGTTGCTGTATTAAAAGCTTATCGGGGATTGGGTTTAGGTCTATTCATCATGCAGGCCATCATTGCTGAGGCGCAGCGAGAGGGGCGTTCGGAATTGCATTTATCTGCACAGGTACATGCAGTTGAGTTTTACCGAGCACTTGGTTTTGAGCAACAGGGTGAGGTTTATTTAGACTGTAATATTCCTCACATTACCATGAGCTTAGCCTTTTAATCTCAGCTTAACCCTCTGTGAGGGTATAAGCGTGAGAATTTAGTTTAATGCCCTTGGTGTGCTTCAACCTGAGCCGCTGAGTGCTTCTCTTGAGCAATCTGACGTGCTTGATCTTGTTGTTTTGCTTCAGCCATCGCTTCTGCTGACATGGTTGGCTGTTGCTTAAACGCATGTTGTTGGGTGGTATGTTGTTTACTTGGCATATAGTCAGGTTCATTACTCATTGCCAAGTAAAATATACCTAAGAATAAAATACTTAACACCGTTGCAATGATCAGAGCTTTCCAGCCCCAAGGTGATTTTTCAGGAGAAAGGACTTGATTATTCATGCGTTTTTCCAAATAAAGCGTGTGAATATTGACAGCATCATAGCACAAGCTTGATCAACTGTTGCACATTACACCGAGTATTCTTATGGTCACCCTAGACTAGACCGAGAGTGACCATAATAAGTCTATTCAGCAATTGCAGTTTGATTTTGTACATGTTGGGACAATAATGCTGGTGCTTTAAAGCGCTCACCAAAGCGCTGTTCTAGCTCTTGGGTACGTGCGAGTGCTTGAGCTAAGCCATATTGATTCAGAAATTGGATCGCGCCACCAGTCCAAGCAGCAAAACCTATTCCAAAGATTGAACCAATATTTGCATCAATGACTGAGGTTAAGACACCTTCTTCTAGGCACCTTAAACTTTCGAGTGCTTGGATAAACAAGAAACGATCAATCATGTCTTGCTCACTCACTTCAACATGCGCTTTTTGCCAATATTGGAGCCCAGACCAAAGTCGTTTCTTTTCATGTGCTGGATAATCATAGAAGCCTGCACCTGCTGCTTTTCCTGCACGACCAAATTCATGGATCATTTTATCAATCACTTGATCCGCGGCATTTTTGACTACAGCATGTCCTGCTGCTTGTTGTGCTTTTCGCGCTTCATTCGCAACATGTTCAGAGAGTGTCAAAGAAACCTCATCCTGAATGGCCAATGGACCAACTGGCATGCCTGCTTTTAATGCAGCCATTTCAATTTTAGCTGGGTGTACGCCTTCAGCCAGTAAGCGTAAGCCCTCTTGTACAAATGTCGCAAAGACACGACTGGTAAAAAATCCACGACGGTCATTGACGACAATCGGTGTTTTTCCAATTTGTAAGACAAAATCGTAGGCCTTAGCCAAAGTTTCAGCAGAGCTTTGTTGCCCTTTAATGATTTCAACCAACTGCATTTTGTCTACAGGACTAAAAAAATGTAAACCAATAAAATGCGTAGCATCGCGACTGACTTGAGCTAAATCGGTAATGGGTAGACTGGAGGTGTTGGAGGCCATAATGGCATCGGCGTTTAAATATGGCTCTGCTTCTTGTGTTACAGTTGCTTTTAATGCTTGATTTTCAAATACGGCTTCTATAATTAAATCACTACCTGCTAAATCTTCAACTAGTGTTGTGGGTTGAATGAGTGCTAGCAGTTGATCTCGTTGTTCAATGGACATTCGGCCTTGACTGATTTTTTTATCGCAAATTTTTTGACTATAGGCTTTGCCCTGTTCAGCAGCATCAAGGCTAATATCTTTGAGGATCACTTTAATGCCTTTGTTGGCTATAGCATAGGCAATGCCTGCTCCCATCATGCCAGCACCGAGTACGCCAACTTGTCGTGCTTGCCATTGAGGAATACCTGTAGGGCGGCTTGCTCCAGACTTAATGGCATTTAAACCATGCCAAAAAGTAGTAATCATATTTTTTGAAATTTGCCCAGTAGCAAGGTGGGTAAATGCACGGCTTTCAATGCGTAGTGCAGTGTCTAGATCAACTTGAGCACCTTCAACAGCAACAGCCATAATCATTTCAGGTGCAGGATAGCATCCCTTGGTTTTATTTCTGAGCATTGCTGGAGCAAGGGCAAGCATTTGTGCTACAGCTGGTGTTTTAGGATCACCACCTGGGATTTTATAACCTTTTACATCAAAAACTTGTTGTGATTTTTCATGACTATTGATCCAAGCAATGGCTTTTTCAATAAGTAATTTTTCATTTTGAGCCGTGTCATGAATCAGTCCTAAGTTTAGGGCTTCTTTTAACCTAAATTGTTTTCCTTCAAGTAAATAAGGGAGTGCAGTTTGTAAACCCAGTAGGCGTACCATACGAATAATGCCACCTCCGCCAGGAAGTAGACCAAGTGTGACTTCAGGTAGACCGAATTTGGCTTGGGGGTTTTCTAGGGCAATACGATGGTGACAGCCTAAAGCGATTTCCCAGCCTCCTCCTAGGGCAGTACCATTTAGAGCGGCAACAACAGGCACACCTAATGTTTCTATATAGCGAAAGTGCTCTTTCATTTCTTCAACCATATGAAAGAATTCAGTTGCTTGTTCAGGTTGGACTTGAATGATTTCGTCTAAATCGCCACCAGCAAAAAAGGTTTTTTTAGCAGAGCACAATATAATACCCTTAATGGTATGTTCTGCTTTGAGCTGTTGTGTCACAGTGTTTAGTGCCTGACGAAACTCGGCATTCATGGTATTGGCAGATTGATTTGGAGAGTCAAAGGTTAAGGTGATGATTGCATCATGACTTTTACTGAATTGAATTGCACTCATGTTTGATCTCCTTATACCAACTCAATAATTGTAGCAATGCCCATACCACCACCCACACAAAGTGTGGCAAGACCACGCTTTTTACCTTGACGTTCCAGTTCGTCAAGCAATGTGCCCAAAATCATTGCCCCTGTTGCCCCAAGTGGGTGCCCCATAGCAATTGCCCCACCATTTACATTAACTTTTTCAGCAGGAATATTTAGTGCGTTGATAAAGCGTAGTACAACTGCTGCAAATGCTTCGTTAACTTCAAATAAATCAATATCATCTATACTTAGACCTGCTTTGGCCAGTGCTTTTTGAGCGGCTGGAGCAGGGCCAGTTAACATAATGGTTGGGTCTGTACCTACTAGGGCAGTAGCAAGGACTTTAGCACGTGCTTTAAGACCATGTTGTTTGAGTGCTTTCTCTGAGGCAAATAGCAGGAGTGCAGCACCATCAACAATACCTGAGGCATTCCCAGCATGGTGAACATGTTGGATATTTTCTGCTTCAGGATAGTGTTGTAATGCCAGCGCATCGAAGCCAAGTTGGCCCATGGTGGCAAAGCTTGGGTTGAGCTGAGCTAAGCCTTCAACTGTGGTGTTTGGTTTAATAAACTCATCACGCTCTAAAATGGTCACGCCGGCTTTATCTTTGACTGCAACAATAGAACGATCAAAATAACCTTGTGCTTGAGCATGTGCTGCTTTTTGTTGTGATGCCACAGCAAACGCATCCACCTGCTCTCGGCTATAACCATCAAGAGTTGCAATTAAATCGGCCCCAATACCTTGAGGTACAAAACCAGCCTTAAAGTTGGTTTCAGGATCCAATGCCCAAGGGCCGCCATCTGTGCCCATAGCAACACGTGACATTGATTCAACGCCTCCAGCGATAACCAAATCTTCCCAGCCTGAGCGTATTTTTTGAGCTGCAATATTGGCAGCTTCTAAACCTGAAGCACAAAAACGGTTAATTTGCATACCAGCAACATCATTGTGCCAACCAGCAGCAATGGCTGCGGTCTTGGCAATGTTGCCACCTTGGTCTGCAATAGGGGTAACACAACCTAAGACAATGTCATCAATTGCCGAAGTATCTAATTTTTGACGTTGTTCTAATGTATGGAGTAGCGTCGTAAGCAGTGTAATCGGTTTTACTTCATACAATGCGCCATCTTTTTTTCCTTTACCACGTGGCGTGCGAATCGCATCGACGATATAAGCCTCGCTCATGTTTTTTCCTTTTTATTACGCAAATATTAATCACTGGTGAATGACAGTGTAGTACATGGAAAAAAGAGTGCAATGACGATAATTTTATTCAAAAATGATGGTTTTGATCATTTTACTGAGCAAAAAGTAATTCGCCCAAGCCAGAGTAGGCTTGGGCGAAAATTAACTAGAGCGAAAATAATGCAGCTTGTGAAGTGACGTTAGAGTCAGAACACAAGAAATCTACACGCTAAGACATATAACCATGCAATTGGCGATAGAGTCCTGGCGTTACACCAGTCCATTTCTTAAACGCGCGGTGGAAAGTACTGGTTTCACTAAAACCAACTTGCTGAGCAACATCTTCTAAGGTCAGTTTTGGATTGAGCAAGAGATGAATTGCAGCATCACGGCGTAGAGCATCTTTAACGCCTTGATAGCTTTTACCCTCTGCAGCAAGACGACGGCGCAAAGTTTGTGGAGACAAGTAAAGCATTGAAGCAACATCGTTTAATGTTGGCATTTCTTCGCCAATTTGACTCTTGAGCACATCTCGGATACGTGAAGTAAGCGAGTTATTGTTTTTAAATTTAACCAGTAATTGTGCAGGAGCGGCCTTTAAGAACTCTTCTAAACTTTCATCGTTTTGGCGAAGGGGTAAGTCAAGATAATCGGCCGCAAAAGTAATTTCGGTACGTGGTGCATCAAACTGCATAACGGGTGCAAAGAATAGAGCATCATACTCATCTGCATGATTTGGGCGTGGGTAATTAAAGTGAACACGCTCTAAAGGAATACGTCGTTCAATTAACCATGAAGCTAGACCATGCCAGATCATTAGCATACTTTCGGTAATGTAGTGATCTGGATCCATGCTTTTTGGTACTAAAGGTACTAAACGCGCTTCATGTTTATCGCGTTCTAAAGTCACAGACCATTCATCACCAAACAGTTTATAAAACTGTGAAGAGAGTTCAAGTGCATCACCTAATGTTTTGGCATGCACAATAAGTTGACACATAATGGCAAATGTACCAAGACGGCGTGGTTGTATGTCAAAACCAACATGCTCATCTTGAGTCACCATCCATAACATGCGGATAAAACGCGTATATTGTTCTGGAGAAATACGGGCTTTGGGTTGGCGAAGCAATTCAGCCTCAATACCCACGTGAGACAACAAAGTTTCGACATCCATGCCCAAACGTTTGACGCCTGTCAATGCAGCATTGACGAAATGGATACTGATGGTATCCCGACTCATGTTAAATTCTTCAGTCTCTTTGATATTCACAAATATTTGACCCAAATGACGAATTAAATAGTTAAATTGGCAATTTACAACCAATCAAATCTGATTTTGCCATGTTAAATGGCAGAAATGAACAGGGTAAATGGCTGAAGATGACATTGTTTTTCAGTTTTTTTACTTTATAACATTATTTAAGCATATACGTGATCAAGGAAGAAACACATGAGTGGTGCTTTAAGTGGTTTGAAAATACTGGATTTTTCTGGATTATTGCCAGGGCCATTTGCCTCAATGTACTTCGCAGACTTAGGTGCAGAAGTTATACATATTGAATCACCCACTCGGCCCGATTTAGTTCGATTATTTGCACCCTATGTTTTTGGACAGTCTGCAGCATATAATTATTTAAACCGTAATAAGCAGTCGATTGCATTAGATTTAAAACAAGCCGAGAGTATTCAACTGATATACGACAAAATCAAAGATTTCGATATTGTACTTGAGCAATTTAGGCCAGGGGTAATGCAACGTTTAGGTTTGGATTATACAACTTTGGCAAAGCGACATCCTGGGCTAATTTACTGTTCAATTACAGGTTATGGTCAAACTGGAGATTATCAGCACCGAGCAGGGCATGATATTAACTACATTGCTCTATCTGGTATAGCAGGTCATAGCGGTCGTAAAGTCAATGGTCCACCTGCACAGGGCATCCAAATTGCAGATATCGCAGGTGGCTCTATGCATGCCATGATTGCCATACTCGCGGCAGTAATCGAACGGCAAAGCAGTGGCTTAGGACAGCATATTGATATCTCTATGACGGATTGTGTGGCCAGCCTCAATAGTATGGCCGCAGCCGCAAGTCTTGCAGGAGCATCACAACAGGTCGAAGGTGAATTATTAAATGGTGGAAGTTTCTATGATTATTATGCAACACGAGATGGTCGCTATTTATCTATAGGAAGTTTAGAACCTCAATTTCAACAGGGACTAGCGCAGGCTTTAGACTTGCCAATTATTCAAGAAAAGGGCGGTTCACTTGATGCAACTGATCGTGAGCAAGTTAAACAAGCCATCACAGCCCGTATTATTCAACAAGATTTAGCTTATTGGCAGACACATTTTGCCAATCTTGATTTGTGTGTTGAGTCTGTACTGAGTTTGGATGAAGCCTTACATTCCGAATTGGCACAGCAACGACAATGGTTAGTAGATGTACCAATAGCGCCACACAGTCAGGAAACTGTCAAACAGATGGCATGCCCAATCAAATTTTCTCGTTCCAAAATGCGATATCACTATATAGGGCAAGCTTTAGGGCAGGGGCAATGGCCAACATGAAAGTGATAGATTAATATCTAATCTACTGATATTCCAAATAATATATTTAGGCTTCAAACTTTAAAACGCTAATTAAATGTAATAGAGCTTTGCAACTCATTGGAAATTAGCAATAATTAGCACTCGACTAAAGTCTAGTATTTTGGAAATTGGGTGGTTGGAATGGAATTAATACAAAAAAATGGTCAGCCACATTATGGACGGTTTAAGCAAATCCCACGTTCTATACGTGCAGAGCGTTATGTATATAAAACTCCTTATGGAAAGATGCTTACAGGCTGGCGTAAGCAACTAAAATATAAAAAGTTTAAGTTTTGCAGTATTCAACATGAGCATTACAGTATTGGTGTTGCGATTGCTGACATTGCTTGGATGGGTCATGGATTTTTCTATATTTATGATCATGAAACAGCGCAAGTACAAAGTTGGAATGCGAATCAATTTTTAGCACGGAATACGGTTGTAGATGAACAGCCATTGTTTAATCAGAGCCATTTTAATCATGCGCCGTATAGACTTGAAATGCAGCATGCTAATGGTGTGCGCTATATCCAAGTTCGTAAACATGACGATATCAAACTTAAAGCGAGAATCTTTTGTGCAGGCACAGATCCTTTAAGTATGTGTAGTCCCACTGGAATTAATGGTTGGACTTATACTCAAAAATTAACGACTTTGGCAGTTGAGGGCTTTTTTCTTGATCGTCATCAGCAACAGATTGAGTTTAATCATCAAAGTTTAGCTGCATTGGATGATACTTGCGGTTTTTTACGCCCTGAGACAGCGTGGTTTTGGTTGTCTTGTAGCTTTTGGGATCAGTTAGGTCGTCGTATTGGCCTGAATTTGGCTTCTGGCGTTAATGAAAGCTATGGGAATGAAAATGCACTTTGGATCAACGGTGTCCTTTTTCCTTTAACGGACATTTTATTTGAGCAAATAGATGAACAGACCTGGTGCATTCGCTCTATTGATCAGGGTCTTGAGCTTAAAGTTGAAACTGGCTGGCGTCGGTTTGAAAGTTTAAATCTACGTTTGGTTGGTAGTCAGTTTAGTCAATGGCAGGCACGAATTAGTGGCCATATTCGTCCAATAGATGCTCAACGAGGGATTGAGCTTAATGCTGAATATGGGGTGCTAGAGCAACATTATGCTAAATGGTAACAGCAAGGATCTTGCTGTTTAATTCGTTGTGTTTTCATTGCCTTTTTAACTCAATCTCTTACCCTGTTGTGCTGCTTGCCAAAAGGCTTCGCCTGCTGCAATGGGGTCCTGACTTTGTGCTAAATGGTCAACCCATACCTGATACTGTGCAATGACAGGATGCTGATTGGGGTGGAAATCTGATTTGAACCAATCTAAATAAGGTTTTCTCATTGCTGAAAGAATACCTTTTCTACCTAAAAACCAAGGTAGTCCTTGAGAGGTCATTTTAATCCGTTGCCAGGTACTAAAACCATCATGGCGAAGCATGACGTTGGCCCGATATAAGGTAAAATGAAACATCATGAATGTAGTAAAGAGCAAGGCAAATTTACGTAAGTATTCTGGCACTTGAGCAATATCTTTCATGACATCAAAAGCGACATCGCGATGCTCCATTTCTTCAATAGCGTGCCATGCTAGCAATGCACGAACGAAAGGATGTGCTTCACGCATCGTATCTTGTTGCTGATAAAAAGTGTGTGCCATAAGCGCGGTTAAGTGTTCCGCTGCTGCTGTCATTGCAATATTGTATTGTGCCGAACGATTTTCGAGTTCAAATTTAAAGATGTTACGTAAAACACCAATAAAACGATCGACAGGCATCCCTTGTTGACGCATCACATCATTCATTTGGTCATGGGCCAAGCCATGTTGCGCTTCTTGACGAATAAAATCTGCAACACGTTGTTGTAAATCAGGATCAGTGATTTGATCTCTAAATTGTCGTACAGATTGAATGAAATAGCGTTCACCATCAGGAAAGGTGAGACTTAAAGCATCAAAAATGCGCGTTCTAAAGGGATTATTTGCAAACCAAAAACGTGGGATATGTTCCAGCTTGAAATCTAAATTGCTACGTACCACTGGCCGCGGTGAAGTGATCATGGTATTCATTTTATTTTTGACACCTAACTTAGACAGAGTTTTAGTATGCCAATTTAAAAGACATTTGTTCTTGACCATATGGGTCATTTTATATGCATTTTATGACAATTTGTATTTTCAACTTTGTTTTTTGTTTTAATGAGTGGGGGGAGTTGGGATTGAGTCGTTGTTTGATTAAGTAAAAATAAAAAAGAGCTCAGTAATGTGTACTGAACTCTGAATCTTTTGCCCTAAAAGATGAATTATGCGGTCTTGAGGCGTGGGTAACGGAAGATAATGGCTAAAACAGCGAAGATCGCGATAATCCAGCAATAATACACATTGCCCATGAGTTCAATTGGGGAGATTTTTGCAATAGAACATGCCAAGAGTAATTGAGCGCCGTAAGGAATCAGACCTTGAACAACACAAGAAAAAATATCCATTAAAGCCGCAGCACGTTTAGGATTTACTCCATATTCTTGAGCCACGCCACGTGCCATATCCCCCGATAAAATAATCGCAACCGTATTATTCGCAACAAAGAGATTGGACATGACGACCAATATACTAATGCCAATTTCTCCAGCACGTTCACGCCCAACTTTAAATAGTGCTGTTAATTGGTAAATACGTTGAATGAGCCATTCTAACCCACCTTCCTTTTGTAACATGGCTGATAGACCACCAAGAAACATAGAAAGCAATGCAACTTCAAACATCCCTACAAAACCTGAATAGATGGCTTCATTTACTTGAAGGAGACCAAACGCAGGTTGAATCAACACCCCAATCACAACAGAAAGTACAATACCAATGCAAAGTACGGCAAGAACATGCAGACGTGAGAAAGCAAGTATAAATACAGCTAAGTAGGGTAAAACAAGCCACAAATTATAGCTGTTATGGCTGATGTGTTGGGCGTCATGGCTATTGAAGAGATAAAACAGTAACGTTGAGATGGATGCTGGAACAGCAATCCAAACATTGACTCTAAATTTATCGCGGAGTTCGACATTTAAACTTCTTGTTGCGGCAATGGTGGTATCCGAAATCATGGATAAGTTATCACCGAACATAGCACCACCAACAACGGCACCAATTGCATATGCTGTACCAATATCGGTTGCATGTGCAAAACCAAAGGCAATTGGGGCACAGGCTGCAATAGTCCCCATGGATGTTCCCATTGCTGTTGCAATAAATGCAGAGATGACAAACAACATGGGGAGTACGAATTCAGCTGGAATAATCGAAAGACCAAACTGAACTGTTGCATCAACACTACCAATAGCACTTGTGACACTGGCAAAAGCACCTGCAAGCATGAAGACCATAAACATTAAGATCAAGTTAGCATGTCGCGCCCCTGATAAAAATGTTTCAACAGCAGTATTGAGTGATCCTCTATACATTAAAATAGCCAACATGATTGCAGGCAATGCAGCTACGGGTGCTTTCATTTGATAAAAAGCAAAGGCTGTACCAATAATGGAGTGATAAATACCACTTCCTAGAAATATGGCTAAAAAAACAATAAGCGGTAATAGCGCAATGCCACGGGCTTGCACTTTATCCGTTGTCTGTGTGGTCATAATGAAAAATCTAAGGGCATGAAAACAACAAGCCGCATAGTATAAAGCAGCTTTCTATATTTCGATAAGAATAAATCAGTTGTACTTGCTCATAGGGGAGTGTGAATAAGCGTGATGGCGTGAGTATATAGCAACATATTTAAATGTTTTGGCTTGTTTTTTATGCGTTTTATTATTGAATACAGGGCTTTTAGCAGGGGAGCTATGGTAAAAAATAGATTTGAAAATAGCGCAAAATTAGGAAGCTTTGATCATTGTGTGGGGCTTAAAAATATAGATAAATGTAGCAACTGGGGGGTAAGCATATCATGTATATGTTTTGTGCTATGGATTGACCTGTTCAATTTTGAAAAAATAGCGTTACAATGCAAGCTGTTGTATGTTTACCAAGAAACTCCTCAAGCATTAACACTCTAAGGAAAGTACATCCCTATGTCTCGTTTAGCCAATCGATTTGAACAGCTTAAATCTCAACAGCGTAAAGCTTTGGTGTCTTATGTCATGGCTGGCGACCCACATCCGCATGTCACCGTTCCACTATTGCACCAAATGGTCACAGCTGGTGTGGACGTAATTGAATTAGGTTTACCTTTTTCTGATCCTATGGCGGATGGCCCTGTGATTGCACTTGCTGCAGAGCGAGCGATTGCTGGTGGGACGAATACCTTAGATGTGTTAGATATGGTCAAAACCTTTCGTGAGCAAGATCAAGAAACGCCAGTGGTGTTAATGGGATATCTCAACCCTTTAGAAGTGATTGGTTATAAGCAGTTTGTTGAGGCTGCACACCAGTCTGGTGTAGATGGTTTGATTATTGTGGATTTACCTCCTGAAGAATCACAAAATCTTGCACCTATCTTAAAACAATATGAGATGGACCAAATTTTCTTACTTGCACCAACATCAACCGATGAACGAATTGAAAAGGTGACACAGCAAGCCAGTGGTTTTATTTACTACGTTTCGCTAAAAGGGGTAACGGGCTCTGCTCGTTTAGATACCCAAGAAGCTGCGGCGCGTATTGAAAAAATTAAAAGCTTAACCACACTTCCTGTAGGTGTTGGCTTTGGTATTCGCGATGCGGCATCAGCAAAAGCCATGGGGCAAGTTGCAGATGCAGTGATTGTGGGTACTGCACTCGTGAAACCTTTTGAAGATTTGGCACCAGAACAAGCCGTGGAACAAACGGTAAACAAAGTCAAGGAGCTTCGAGCGGCGCTCGATGAGTTAGTATGAATCAAGAAGTGAAAGCCGGAAAAATTCTTAGTGCAACGACACCGTGGACTGAACGCGGTGTGCCAGGTATTCAGCAACCCGACGAACAACAAGCATTAAAGGCAACTTTTACGGAGCCTACTTATGAGTGCCCAGAGTGCCATGCCTTAGTTACTCGTACGGCTATGTCTTTTAACGTTTATGTTTGTCCTCAGTGCGATGAACATTTACGCATGAAAGCACGTGACCGATTGAATTGGTTCTTTGATCAAGTAAAGGTTGAGCTGGGTAGTGAATTTGTTGCAAAAGATCCACTTAAATTTGTGGATAGCCGACCATATCCAGAGCGCTTAAAAGAAGCGCAAAAGAAAACAGGTGAAACAGAAGCATTAGTTGTGATGCAAGGCACGCTTAAAGATTTACCTCTAGTTGCTTGTGCTTTTGAATTTGATTTTATGGCAGGTTCAATGAGTACCGTTGTTGGTGACCGTTTTGTACAAGCTGCTGAACGTGCTATTGCAGACAAACAACCTTTGATTTGCTTTGCTGCTTCAGGTGGTGCACGTATGCAAGAAGGCATGTTGTCTTTAATGCAAATGGCACGTACTTCTGCTGCAATCCAAAGAGTAAAAGCTGCTGGTCTGCCTTATATCGTTGTTATGACACATCCTGTCTATGGTGGTGTAACTGCGTCATTGGCAATGCTAGGCGATGTACATATTGCAGAACCTAAGGCCATGATTGGCTTTGCAGGTAAACGTGTGATTGAGCAAACTGTACGTGAAACGTTACAAGAACCATTCCAACGTGCCGAGTTCTTGCTTGACCATGGGGTAATCGATCAGATTGTTCATCGTCATGCATTACGTGATACTGTATACCGTATCGTGTCTAAGTTGATGAATTTACCTTGAACTGCAATGCACCACTAATTACAGACTCTCTAAATACATGGCTCAATTATTGGGGCCATGTTCATGTTACAGGAATCGACTTGGGATTAGAGCGAGTTATTCCTGTAGCTGAAAAGCTTGGGGTTACGCGCCCAAGTGCGAAAGTACTTACTGTTGCGGGAACCAATGGTAAGGGCTCTACTACAACGACACTCGCTGCAATTCTTCGTGCTCAAGGTTATAACGTTGGGTTGTATCAGTCACCACATGTTTACCGTTTTAACGAACGTGTAAAAATTAATGGTGTTGAAGTTGCCGATCATCTCTTGGTTGAAGCTTTTGTCCTTGTCGATCAGGCTCGTCGAGATTGTGGGTTAAGTCTCTCTTTTTTTGAAGCAACATCCTTAGCCGCATTTCTGATTTTTCAACAACAGTGTGATGTCTGGGTTCTAGAAGTTGGTTTGGGTGGACGTCTAGATGTAGTGAATGTGATTGATCCTGACGTTGCTGTCATTACTAATATTGGGATTGACCATGTAGAGTGGATTGGGGACACGATCGAAAAAATTGCATTTGAAAAGGCTGGGATTATCCGCCCAAATATTCCAGTAGTTTTTGCAGGTCAACAACAAATTCCTCAAGCAATACAAGATAAAGTCACTGAATGTCATGCCAAGCTTTATGCTGTGAATCGTGATTATTTTTTTCATGATGCCGAGAATGAGCAATATTGGAATTTTGCATCGGCAGCAAGAACATTACGTTTACCATTAGGACACCTAGCCTTAGATAATATTGCAGCTGCAGTTGCTGCGATTCATGTCAGTGGTTTAGAGGTTTCATTACAAGCCCTGACAGTAGGGATTGAAAACGCTCGTTTAGCTGGGCGTTTTGATGTGCGAAAGATCGCGGGAAAAACGGTTATTTTTGATGCAGGACATAACCCGCACGGTGTTGAATTCCTATTAAGAAACTTGCAAAAGTTCATGCAAAAACAGAAGAAATTCACGGAAATACTGACCATTTTTTCAATGTTAGGTGATAAAGACATCAATTCTGTGGTCAAATTGTTGAAAGGAAGCACATTAAAGTGGAAAATAGCTGAGCTAAATGTGCCACGTGCGGCAGACTTAGCACAGCTCAGTTCTGCGCTAAATACTGAAAATAATGTTGAGCAATTTGAAAATATAAAAGCCGCATTCGAGTCAGCTCTCGCAGAAGTAAAAGATAATCAAATTATATTGGTCTGTGGTTCGTTTCATACCTTAGAGGCGATCTGGGAGTGTCTAGAAGAATGGCAATGAATAATAAACAGCGCTGGTTAGGTGGTGTTGTATTGTTGGGTGGTGGCGTGCTGTTAGCAGCTCTACTTCTCAAAGGTAATGATGAAATTCAGCAAACAACTCTGGAAACAGCAGCTTCTGGTGTTCGTCCTGTGGAACAAATTCGAATTGCACCTGAACAAGCACCAGCCTCAGCTGCAGTGCCATTGCAGGCATTGACTGTTGATGTTGAAACAGAAAAACGGTTGTTAGAGGAACAGCGCCGTGCGCGTGAAAGTGCTGTTGCAGAACAAGAGGCCAAAACAGCAGAATTCTTAAAGATGCAACAACAGGCTGAAGCAGCTGCTGCACGTAAAGCAGCAGAAGAGTTTGCGGCCATGAATGCTCGACGCAAAGCAACACAGCAGAGTTCAGATAATATTCCACCTGAAGTTAATGTAAATCAAGGTGCTACAGCTAAAACAGCAGAACAGAAAGTGGCAGAACAAAAAGCTGCTGAACGTAAGGCTGAACAACAGAAAAAACAAAGTGAGGATGCTGCAAAGAAGCAGGCTGAGCAGCGTTTGGTTGAAGAGAAAAAACGAAAGGCTGCCGAAGAACGTAAGCAAGAGTTAGCAAAACAAAAAGCAGCCGAAGATAAAAAGGCTGAAGATAAAAAGGCTGAAGAAAAGAAACGTAAAACCCAAGAGGAAGCCAAGAAAAAGGCTGAAGCAGACAAAGCACGTGAACTACTTGAACATGGCGATAAGCAATGGATGGTTCAGGTGAGTTTAGCTGCGAATCAGGCCAATGCTGACGCTGTTGCTGCCAAATTACGTGCTAAAGGTTATAAAGTGACACAAAGCCAAACATCTAAAGGTATTCGTATTATGGTTGGTCCATCTAAAGACCGTAGTGCTGCTGATAATACCCGTAAAAAAATTACGAGCGATACGAGTCTCAATATGAAGTCAGCGTGGGTAATTGATTGGGTTCCACTTGATCAACGTTAAGATCAAACGAATCCAGCATATTGGGTGTTGGATTCGTGACTGCCATTGTTATATCACTTGATTATTTTCAACAGCGTTATTAAACCTATTTTTAATTTTGAGCCAATTGTTGACGTATCCATGCAATGTTTTCATCGCTAAATAAAGCATCGATATTGCTCCAAATCGGATGAAAACCATAGCCGCCATATTTCATTTCATTGATAGCATCTTGTTTATTCCAGTTTTGAAAAATAATCCGATACATTGCAATACTGGCACCTGTTCGATCTGAGCCGTGATAACAGTGCACCAAGACCTTTTCTTGAGCTTGTTCAGCTTGTTGAATACTGCGCATGACATCAAGAAGCTGTTTGCGGTTAATGGACCAAGTGTTTATAGGAATATGAATGAGATCGAAGGGCTGAGATGCAAAAACTTTTGCATCGAAATTGCTTTGTCTCAGATTGATTACACGCTTAATACCTTGTTGCTTTAAGTTTAGAACTAAATTTACATCGGGCTGTTTGCTACGGTAAAGGTTAGGGCTGATTTGATAAAAATTGTCAGTAAGTTGTAGTGCCTGTCCCCAATGCGCTGGGCGTGTTTCTGTGGGCCAGCTTTTTGTTGTGACACAGCCCGTGACAAGTACGCTATTTAAGGTAAGGATGAGAAGAATCTGTTTTTTATTCATGATTTTTACTTTGAAGAACAGTGTGAATATGTAAGATGGTTAAGCAGATATGTGTTGCTCAATACTCATCTTGTTTTCGCTAAAAATAGCGGATTGATCAGAGAAATCACGCTTAAGTTTGGTGGATAAAATTAACGGGTTGGAGATGTTTTTACATCATACTCAATCTTTGTTAACAGTTAGAAAATTATTTTCTGATAAATATAATGCCATAGTGATCGGATGTTTCGTGTATTAGATCGCCAAATTTGTTATGTTAGTCAATATTAATTTCAAATGTGCGATTTGAATGAGCAAGATTTTTTTTAGCGGAATTGTGCAAAACCCTTGTACTTCAAATTTCTGGCTTCATAATATCGTCTGAGAAAAAACTATTTTGACAAGTAAGATTTAGAGAGTTTATTCATGTTGGCAAGTCTGATCGGAGGTATCTTCGGTACAAAAAATGAGCGCGAACTCAAACGAATGAGAAAAATCGTTGATAAAATTAATGCGCTTGAACCGACGGTATCTGCCCTTAATGATGCAGACCTGTCTGCAAAAACGCAAGAATTTAAAAAACGTCATCAACAAGGTGAAAGCTTAGATAAATTATTACCAGAAGCTTTTGCTGTTTGCCGTGAAGCCGGTAAACGTATCATGGGGATGCGCCATTATGATGTACAGTTGATTGGTGGTATTACTTTACATGAAGGTAAAATTGCAGAGATGCGTACAGGTGAGGGTAAGACTCTCATGGGAACGCTGGCAGTTTATCTAAATGCGATTAGCGGTTCGGGCGTACATGTTATTACCGTCAATGATTATCTGGCGCAACGTGATGCCGAGTTAAACCGTCCACTCTATGAGTTTTTGGGTTTAAGTGTTGGCGTAATTTACTCTATGCAATCTCCTGTAGAAAAGGCAGATGCGTATAGAGCTGATATTACTTATGGGACCAACAATGAATTTGGTTTTGACTATCTGCGCGATAACATGGTGTTTTCGATGGCAGAGAAAAAACAACGTGGTTTAATTTACGCCATTATTGATGAGGTCGATTCGATCTTAATTGATGAAGCTCGTACACCACTGATTATTTCAGGTCAAAGCGAAGACTCATCACAACTTTACCAAGCGATAAATGGTATCCCTCCACGATTACATCCTCAACAAGAAGAAAAAGTTGCTGATGGTGGTCATTACTGGATCGATGAGAAGCAACGTACTGTTGAAATGACAGAAGTTGGTTTTGAAACCGTTGAGCAAGAACTGATTAAAATGGGATTGTTGGCTGAAGGTGAAAGCTTGTATTCAGCAGCGAACTTGAACCTAGTGCATCATGTTACCGCTGCAATTCGTGCGCATGTGCTCTATCAACGTAATGTGCACTATATTGTACATGACGGTGAAGTGGTGATTGTCGATGAAAATACAGGTCGAACTATGCCTGGTCGTCGTTGGTCTGAAGGTTTGCACCAAGCTGTTGAAGCCAAAGAAGGTCTGGAAATTCAACCTGAAAACCAAACGCTAGCAACAACTACATTCCAAAACTATTTCCGTTTATACCGCAAGTTATCTGGAATGACTGGTACAGCAGATACTGAAGCTGCGGAAATGAAAGAAATTTATGGTTTAGATGTGGTGATTATTCCTACACATCGACCAATGGTTCGTAAAGATCAAAACGACCTGATTTATTTAAATCGTAATGGTAAATACAACGCAATTATTCAAGAGATTGAAAAAATTCATGCGGAAGGTGTGGCGCCAATTTTAATTGGTACTGCAACGATTGAAGCCAGTGAAATTTTATCTGAAAAATTGAATGCTGCGGGCATTGCCCATGAGGTTTTGAATGCGAAACAGCATGAGCGTGAGGCTGACATTATTGCTCAGGCAGGTTCTCCAAGAGCAGTGACCATTGCAACAAACATGGCTGGTCGTGGTACGGATATTTTATTGGGCGGTAACTGGAAAGCATTGCTTGCTAAAATTGAAAACCCAACAGCAGATGATCAGGCACGGTTAAAAGCCGAGTGGGAACATAACAATGAAATGGTGTTAAGTTCTGGTGGCTTACACATTATTGGTTCTGAACGTCATGAATCGCGTCGTATTGATAACCAGTTACGAGGTCGTTCTGGTCGTCAAGGCGATCCGGGTGTTTCTCGTTTCTTCCTCTCTCTTGAAGATGATTTGATGCGTATTTTCGCCGGTGATCGTGTTGTGGGGATGATGCGTGCAATGGGATTGCAAGAAAATGAAGCCATTGAACATAAAATGGTTTCACGTTCAATTGAAAATGCACAACGTAAAGTCGAAGCACGTAACTTTGATATTCGTAAAAACTTGCTGAAATACGATGATGTAAACAATGAGCAACGTAAGATTATTTACTCGCAACGTGATGAAATTTTAGAAGAAGCAAGTTTACAAGCTTATCTTGAAGAGATGCATCACGAGGTGGCAAAAGGGCTTATTGAAAACTTTATTCCACCAGAGTCAATTCATGATCAATGGGATATTCCAGGTTTGGAGCAAGCGCTTCAAACTGAGTTGGGAGTCGAGTTGCCAGTTGCGCGTTGGTTAGAAGAAGATCGTCGCTTAGATGAAGAAGCTTTAATTGAGCGTATTAGTGACGAGCTTGTTGAACGTTATCGTGAACGTCGTGAACGTATTGGTGAGGAAAATGCCCCTACGCTTGAGCGTCACTATATGTTAGGTGCATTAGATCGTCATTGGAAAGAGCATTTGGCGGCGATGGATTACCTGCGTCAGGGGATTCATTTGCGTGGGTATGCGCAAAAAAATCCTGAGCAGGAATATAAAAAAGAAGCATTTAATTTATTCGTCAATATGTTAGGTGCGATTAAAGGTGAGGTCATTGCGGATCTTTCACAATTACGCATTCCAACTGCTGAAGAAATGGCTGAGCTAGAAGCGCAGCAATTGGCTCAGCAGCAAGCACATGAGCAAGCGATGCAGCTTTCCTATGAGCACTCAGAAGTTGATGAATTTGATGATGAGGCTAATGTGGATGGTGAGGCAACTGAACAAGCATTTGCAGCACCAGAAAGTCGTAATGCACCTTGTCCTTGTGGGTCTGGGATGAAGTATAAGCAGTGTCACGGTCGTATCTAAGCGAGGTGTGAAGAGGCAGAACTTAGGTTCTGCTTTTTTGTTATACAAGTACTGTAGCTTAAATAGCATTGCAGCTTGATGGATTAAGTGGTATTTAGTTCACAACTAATTTGGAAATCAGATAATATGAAAAAAGTATTAAAAGCTTTAGTGTTTACAGCAATAACACTTCCTGTTGTTGCATTTGCTGAACAGCAAACAACGACTGTGGAAAAGGTGATCGCTGCAACTGGTGGGGCTGCGGCTCAAACTGAAGTTAAACGTGAAAATACGACTGTAATTAGTCCCCGTACTGGTATTCGCTATACGCTAGGTGATACATCTGGCCGTCCAGTTGTATTAAAAACAGCGGCAATTGCTGCTGCAACACCTGCGACCGCAAGTCGTATTGTGGCTTCAAACCCAGCGTTATCTGCAAGCAGTCAAGAGAAGGCAAAGCAGACACTCATCAATGTAGCTGGAGCTACAATAGCTGAATAATATGCATCTAATTTGAGCAATAGATCATGCTCAAAATAAGAGAAATTCAGCGTTGTAAAAGATTGAAAAAGAATCGAGCAAGTTAAGCTCGATTTTTTTATATATATGGACTAAGCTTTCTTTTTTGTTCAACATTTGGATTTCAAAAATGGCTGTCGGTGATGTGACTATGCCACATATGCATGTGGTAAAAGGAGTTAAAATTGGTTGTGCAGAAGCGTATATCCGTTATCCAAACCGACGAGATATGGTCATTTTTGAATTTACAGCTGGCACTCAAGTTGCTGGGGTATTTACACAAAATGCCTTTTGCGCTGCACCGGTAAGTATTTCTAAAGCTCATTTGAATCAAGCAGAAATACGTTATTTATTAATTAATACTGGTAATGCTAATGCGGGTACTGGAAAAGTTGGTTATCAAAATGCCGAGCAAAGCTGTGCTGAGTTAGCAGCCTTAGCTGGAGTGGATGCTGCACAGATTCTTCCATTTTCAACAGGTGTTATTGGTGAGCAATTACCGATGCCGCGTTTGATTGCAGGGCTTCCACATGCTTTGGCTGATTTAAAAGCTGATGCTTGGACTGAGGCAGCATTTGGTATTATGACAACGGATACTACACCTAAAGGTGCATCTGAACAGTTTGAGCTTGATGGTGTTGTTTACCATATGACTGGGATCTCAAAAGGTGCCGGCATGATTCGCCCTAATATGGCAACCATGCTTGGTTTTGTTGCAACAGATATGCCAATCGAGCAAGCTTTGTTACAACAAATGCTGCGTGATACTGCGAATGTATCTTTTAATCGCATTACGATAGATGGTGATACTTCTACTAACGATTCGTGTATTTTAGTGGCAACAGGACAAGCTGGTGGAGAGTTATTGTCAACTCAAGCAGACCCACGTTATGCGCAGGTGCTTGATGTGTTGACACGTATCATGCAACGTTTGTCTCAACTGATTGTGCGTGATGGTGAGGGAGCAACTAAATTTATTACTGTTGCCGTTGAGGGTGGTGCAAATACCCAGGAATGTTGTGATGTTGCTTATAGCATTGCACACTCGCCTTTGGTGAAAACAGCAATTTTCGCTTCAGATCCAAACTGGGGGCGTATTTTGTGCGCAATTGGATATGCTGGAGTACCAGCACTTGATGTTGAAAAAGTACAAGTTTGGTTGGACCAAGTTCAAATATGTAAAGATGGTGGAGCAGCAGCAGATTACACTGAGGCTGCCGGATCGGCTGTGATGGCACAAGCCGAAATGACAATTCGGGTCGATCTAGGGCGTGGGCAGGCTAAAGATACTGTCTATACCTGTGATCTATCATATGATTATGTCAAGATTAATGCTGACTACCGTTCGTAGTGATCATGCTTTCTAAAAGACCTCCTTGTGAGGTTTTTTAGCATGGTGGCATTAAAACTCGAAGATATTAATCTTCATATTTAATCCAGAGGATAAAGAAGGCCTTTTATGGAAGATGCAAGTCAGCTAATCGCCAACGATGCTAAATTAATTGTTCAAACGCATTTAGACCGTTTAGGAGAGATCAAGGATAAAACTTTAGATCCTCAGGCGAAGCAGGAGAAATTCGAGCAAATTCGTCAAGCCTTGCAACAACGTGATGCAGTGTTAGTTGCACACTACTACTGCGACCCAGAGGTGCAAGAATTGGCTGAGGCAACGGGAGGTTGCGTTTCAGATTCATTGGAAATGGCTCGTTTTGGTCGAGATCACCCTGCTAAGACTTTGGTTGTTGCTGGTGTGAAGTTTATGGGAGAGACCGCTAAAATTCTCTCACCTGAAAAAACTATTTTAATGCCAACACTTGAGGCGACATGTTCTTTAGATTTGGGTTGTCCTGTGGATGAGTTTACCCAATTCTGCGATGCACACCCAGATCATACTGTTGTGGTCTATGCAAACACTTCTGCTGCGGTAAAAGCGCGTGCAGATTGGGTTGTGACTTCTAGCTGTGCTGTTGAAATCATTGAACATTTAGATAGCTTGGGTGAAAAAATCATTTGGGCTCCAGACCAGCACTTAGGGCGCTATATTCAAAAGAAAACAGGCGCAGAAATGTTGATATGGGATGGCGCTTGTATTGTGCATGAAGAGTTCCGTGCTCGTGGAATTGCCAATATGAAAGAACTTTATCCAAATGCGGCAGTATTGGTGCATCCAGAGTCACCAGAGGCGGTAATTGCAGTCGCTGATGCTGTAGGTAGCACCTCACAACTGATTAAGGCCGCTCAAACGCTAGAGCAGGATACGCTCATTGTGGCTACTGACCGTGGAATTTTCTACAAAATGCAGCAGGCCGTACCAAATAAAACTTTAATTGAAGCACCTACTGCGGGCGAAGGCGCAACTTGTCGATCTTGTGCACACTGTCCTTGGATGGCAATGAATGAACTTGATGGCATTTTAGATGTTTTACAAAAATCTGATCAAGAAATCTTCGTAGATGCGGCTTTAGCAGAAGGAGCAAAACGACCTTTAGATCGAATGTTAGCGTTTAGTGCGGCATTAAAGGGTTAAAATTAAGTCAATATGCCTGATAAATATACATTCGTTATATTTTTTGGCTTTTTTTTCATGATAGGTGTTGACGTTGTGAAGCGTCACGCCTAGAATGCACACCGTACCGCACGATGTGTGATACAGCAAAGCTAAGATGAATCGGAGTATGGCGCAGTCTGGTAGCGCATCTGGTTTGGGACCAGAGGGTCGTAGGTTCGAATCCTACTGCTCCGACCAATTCTTCAAGGCAAAGGTATTGCATGATATTGAGTATCATCGTTACGCGCCTGTAGCTCAGTTGGATAGAGCATCCGCCTTCTAAGCGGATGGTCACAGGTTCGAATCCTGTCAGGCGCGCCATTTGTGGGCTTGATATTGTAGAACCAAAACTTTATGACGGTGGATGTAGCTCAGTTGGTAGAGCCCCGGATTGTGATTCCGGTTGTCGTGGGTTCGAGCCCCATCATTCACCCCAATTCCTTCCAAAGGAATAACTTCGGAGTATGGCGCAGTCTGGTAGCGCATCTGGTTTGGGACCAGAGGGTCGTAGGTTCGAATCCTACTGCTCCGACCATCTTTCTTAAAGACAGCTCTCGTCTTAAAACTCTTCAAAAAATTCTTCACATCTCATCATATTTGGTTTTATCCATATTTAATCTTTTGTTTTGCCTTACAATTCTAAAAAATTGAATTTATGGTAACTCGGTGTGGATAAAGCAAGTCTGTATAAAATTATTTTGATTATATCTTGTGTGGGTAGCTTATCTGCCTGTACGTTGACTTTGAATAAGGCAATGCAAGGATATGAAAAAGGTGATTATATCGCAAGCATTCAAGTTATTACTGCTAAGTTAGACCAGAAACAAGGATATCCACGAGATGCTTTGAAAAAGAGCTGGATGAATGCAATAGATCTTTCTTTAAATCAACTTGAAAATTTACCAAACAATACACTTGATCAAAAACTGCAACGTTTAGAAAAAATTTATCAGGCACGTCAGTTGGTGAATACTGGCTTTTATGCAAGTGAGTTTTCTAGCTTTGTGCAACGTTATCCTTTAAATCAAATACAATTAGATATAGCTAAGCTTTATTATGAAAAAGGCAATACCATTGGCTTAATAGATACAGATAGTTATCGTCTAAAGGCTGAGATGTATGAGCGTGGTTTGCACTATACAAATTATTTGGATATGCAAAGTTTAGCAACAAAGTATCGTAAGGAATATTCAACAAGACGAGCTGAAGAGTATTATTCATACGCATTAGGCGCTGTAAAAGCGAAGGATTATAAAGCTGCTAGTGAGTATTTTACGCAAGCTTTGACTGCTTATGGGAATTATGGTGATTATAAAGATGCGCGCCAACAATTTCTAAAATATGACAAAATGTGGCGTGCTATTGAAGCTGAGCGATTATTCCTACAAGCAACTGTAAAAGAAAAAAATGCGCTGTACAAAGCAGATTATCGTGGCGTGTCGAGTTTATATAATGAAGCAGCTCAAATATATAAACCTTATGGTGATTATAAAAATGCATTAAACCTTGCTCAATTAGCAAGAAGTAAAAGCATGATCACGGTGAGTTATTCGATTCATCAAGATCGAGGTGAAGACTATTGCGGTTCATTATATAGTCAGCGACTTTCAGAGCGTTTTAAGTCTAGAGTGGAGTCTAAATTTGGCTCTTATCCATTTAAATTGACAAATTCTTATGGTGCTAATATTCAGATTAATATTGATTACGCTGCTTATTTTAAAGAGGGAAGGCAAGAAGAGCGTAATCAGGTTCAGAGCGTGTTAAGCGCACAAGGGGTTGAGAATAAATTTAATCAACGTACTGAATCTAAAAGAAATGAATATGAGTTAAGAGCCAGTGTGAGCGCTCGGGGTGATTTAAGGTGGGATAAGAATATAACTAAACAGGTTGAGTCAGAGCAACATAGAATTATTTACACAGGTAACGTACCTGATGGATATAGAGATAAAACAGAAGGGGCACTTAAAGATCGTAATGGGTTGTGTTTAGAGCTCATTACAGCATTTGAGCGCGATATGGATTATGTATTTGATGATATTGTACGTCAGGCCATGCGCCTCTAAGCGTTACAATATCAAGTGGTCTTTTGGAGTGAGATATCATTGTGATGAGATTTATTGTCAATAAATGACAATAGATCATATGGTGAATGATATTTGCTCTAAAAACTTGGGTTTGTTGTATTAAAATTTATTAGAAGTAAATTGATCTATAAAAATGATTTTAAGGTGTAAGATCTGCTAATATCACATAGGTTTGATTGTTTTTTATTCAAAAAACTTAATACATAGAGGAATAAAATAATGTCTACACTCCCAAGTTCATTAATCGATCAAATGAAATCTAGTCGACCAATACTCATTATTTTTGGTGTTTTACTGATAGTAAGTGGCTTGCTCTTTGTTACATTTACGGGAATTGCTACGCTGACATCGGTGTATCTATTTGGTTTACTCATGATTTTTGCGGGTATATTACAGGCAATAATGTCAATGAGTGCTTTAAATGGCGGACATCGTTGGCTGTGGTTGTTATTTAGTTTGTTGTATATCTTGGCAGGCTTCTTTGCATTTAAGGCACCATTAGCCACTGCATCAGCTTTAACTTGGCTTATTGCTGCTTTTATTTTACTGGGAGGTATTTTTCGAATCGTGAGTGCATTCCAACTTAGAATGGTGAATGGTTGGGGTTGGGTGCTATTTTCAGGTATTTTATTGTTTGCTACAGGATTACTTATTGCATTTAATCCTACATCACCGCTTTGGTTGTTGGGTTTGATGTTGGGCTTGGATTTATTATTCCAAGGAATTAACTTGTTAATTTTAAGTTTTGCAATCAAGAAATTATAATTCTAGCTTAAGCATAATATAAGTATAAAAATACCGAGTCCATTGATAGAGAATTGGGCTCGGTATTTTTATATATGCGATTAAGTTTTATCTAATAGGGTGTAAAACCATATTATTTAGGGTGAGGGCATCAAGGAATGATAATAATATTTACTCGTCGATTCAGTGCGCGATTTTCATCGGTATCATTCGGAGCGAGTGGTTGTGCAGAACCACGACCAATGGTTTGAATGTTTTTAGGGTTGAAGCCCGTAGTTAAGAAAACATCGGCTACAGTTTCGGCTCTCTTTAAAGAAAGTTTGTTGTTGTATTCAGGTGAGCCAATTGCATCAGTGTGTCCAACAATTTTAATTTTATCCAAGTGGTATTTCTGTAAACGATGAGAAAGTTGAATGATCTCAGTCTTTCTTACCTCTTGGATTTGAGCTTGGTCGAAATCAAAAAGAAGTCGATCGGGTAGGCGTAAAGTCCAGCCTTCTTCAGTTAAAGTAAAACCTTCTTTCTTGAGCATGCGAGCTTGTTTGTAACTTAAATTACCCAAACTCATACAGGCAGTTAGACTGATAATAAGCAAAATACTGAGTGATATTTTAAAGGTTTTAATAAGTGTAGTCTTCACGAGTGACATCCTTACTAGGCGATAAGTACCAATGTTGATGCATCATCTTTGCTTTATACATGGCATTATCTGCGGCGGAAATTAGATCTTCAGGTGAGTTTGCACCACTAAATAAGGCGATACCAATACTAAAACTAAAATAGATCTCAGTTTTATCGTAATGTACTGGATGATTGCTGCAATTTAATAAGTGCTTACTTACTTTTTCAAGATCCTTATGCTGTTTAATGTTTTTAATCAAGATGGCAAATTCATCACCACCTAGTCGAGCAATAAAATCGTCAGGGTTAAGGCTATCTTTAAGGCGTTGAGCCATTTCTTTTAAAACGGCGTCACCAGCCTGATGGCCGAATTTATCATTAATTACCTTGAAGTTGTTATTATCGATAAAAAATAGAGCAGTATTATATTCACTTTCTTGATTAAAAAGTTGCAAAAGTTCTTGATAGAAATAAGTCCGATTAGGAAGTTGGGTTAATGCATCGTGTTTTGCTTGGTGTGAAAGTAAGTCATTTTCAATTTTGAGTTGTTGGTTTGAAGCCTGGACTTTGTTGAGTAATTCATTAAATACAATATTGATTTCTTGAATTTCTTTAATAGGAGTACTTGGCAAGCGTAATTTATAATCTTTTGTTTGATCAATTTGACGCGCAGTTTCAACCACTGGGGTGATTGATGACATTAAGTATTGGTAGACAAAATGCACAAATATTGAGAGTACCGTTAAAATAAGTAGTGAAGCGATAATTAAACCAATAAGAATGTGGTTGAAAAAATTAACTAAATTTGAAGAGTTACCATAAACAATTAATTTTCCGTAATACTGCTGATTATGTTGAATAGGAACAATAACAGGAACATTGAAAAATAGTCGGTCGAGTAATTTTGTCGTGGAATTGGTTTGGTTTTTTTGAGGAGTAATACTAGATAATTCGTGATTACCTTCATCAAATACTTGTATTGAGCGAATTGGGTAGTGCTTTGAGTACTCACTTAAAATTTTATTAATTGTGACCTTGTCATTAAATACCACAGCAGGTTGAATGCGTTCACTGAGGGCATGGCTGAGTACATTTATACTTTGTTTGGCCAAGATTTCCATCGTATAAGCAGAAATTACGACAAAAATAGTTGTGCAAGTAAAAACAGTAAGAGCAAAAATAGCGAGCTGCGATCGTTTGAATAAATGCTGCAGCGATGTCATTTTACTAAAAAACATAACATCATTGCTCCGTTGATTTTGCTAGCAGTAATACACGTGGGTCAACATGAACAGCAGTTTCACTTAAACTGCTCATGTTTACTTTAAATGAAGTATGTTGTTGTTTTCTATATAAACAAAATGAGCTACCAATTTCACAAGTAATATTATTTGAACTAAACGATAGAGGTGGGGTGTTATAACCATTTAGTACTTTTTGCTCTGCTTTTGGTGAAAGGGTTGAAAAAAATAAAATATTGCATGAAGACTTATCTAGAGTGTTTAAGGATGATGCAACTATATTAAACTTATGACCGTTTTGTTGTTGTACTGTTTTAAACTGGGTTGCTAATGTTGGATTGTCTACTACACAGAGTGTTGGTGTTGAAACAATAGTTTTCCAGTTTGCGTAACTTAAAATTGAAAATGTTGTCACTTCAAAAGACTGTGTTGATAAAGCGTGCGTCGTCATAGGCGTTATTGTGGCTAATAACACACATAGAATAACTCGACATTTATCAATTAAGTGATGCATTGCATTAAATATTAGTTTTTTCAGATTAATTACGCTATTTTAGCGAAAAAATAAGCAGAAAAGAATGTTTTAAGGTTTATTTAAACAAAATAGATTAAAAATAAACCAAATAAAAAAATATTTAGAAAAAGCCCTTGCAGTCTAAAAAAATTAGCCTATAATGCACATCCATCGGCGGTGATGTTAAATAAAACTTCTGATA
>NZ_JAVIDR010000022.1 GCF_031157835.1 Acinetobacter rudis
TACCAAAAGCTTTATAGCATAAGGTTAAGCGACGAAATGTGTCATATGGCTTACGCCAGTCACTTATATCCTCACCCCGAACGATGAGGTTTTACGCTCCATCGGATAAAAGAGTACGACTTTAAGTATCAGCTTCGAGTCTTCCTAAACGCCTGATTTATTCAGGCGTTTTTTATTTCTCATGCCTTCATGTGCATGAAACTTGCTTAGGTTTTAATCAAACTTATTTTCTTATTGGATTATCTCCTTATGCAAAAACCATCAAGCACACATAAAATCGAAGCCTTACTTGATCGTATTGGTAATACTGCAGTCGAAAGCTTTCATTATCTCGCATTATTTATTATTGGCTGTATGATTGCTTGGTCTGCAGTCCATACTGTTATTGAAATTTATACAGTAAAACCCTTTGCAACAATCGATGATATTTTATTGCTATTTATCTATTTAGAATTAGGCGCCATGGTTGGGATTTATTTTAAAACCAATCATATGCCTGTTCGTTTTCTTATTTATGTCGCAATTACTGCACTAACACGGTTACTCATTTCAAATGTACAACATGAACACAAAGCCAGTATGGACTTAATTATTATTACTGGTTCAATCTGTATTTTAACACTGGCAATTTTAATTGTGCGTTTCGCATCTTGGCATTACCCTTCCGTCATTCGTGCTAAACATCATGAACTCCCTTCTTCAACACATAAAACACCTCGCCCACAAGATGATGAACTTGCTTAAAGTGGAAAAGATTTGGGCTCTAGCTTAATTCTATAATATGTTAAACTCAGGACATCTTACCTTTGAGCATATGATTGTGTCTGAAATGAATTTTGAGCGCCTACAACAATTTTTTAGTCAGGTACCCAGTGTACAAGCAGATCGCATTGATGCTTACGGCAGTGATGGCCAACATGCTTGGTGGTTTAAGTTTCAGATTGATACAACTCATGAACTTGCTTGGCAAACGGTGCAAGAATTAGGACATGTACTAAACTATTTATCTACAAATGAACGTTTGCCAACTCAATTTTTACCCGTTTCTCCACCACCTTATATGAATGGTGTCGCACAAGATTTTCTTGCATGGGTCATCCAATGTAACCATCCAGATTTTACGCCAGATATTATTTGTGACTGGTTAGAGGCTCGTTTACCAAATCCGGTCAATGACCCTGAGCAATGGAAAATTAAAACAGATCTAAAAGAACTTGAGAAAATAAGTGATAAAGATTTAGATAAAATGATTCCACCAAATCTTTAAACGAAACAACCAATAAAAATCTTGTTCATCGTATAAAAAATAATGTTCATAACATAGGCTAAGACTCCAACTGACCTTTCGGCAGTGGAGTCTTAGCCATTAAAAATATGGTGAGTTATATTTAAAAGGTCGAGAGACCGCTCCACTCCATGAAACGATATAATCCGTACTTTAATTTAGATTCATCTGCATACTGAGCATAATCCACACTCATTTTCCGCCCATCTAAATTAAACCATGCTTGATCAAAATATTGTCTTGCATCCACGAATACTTGTTGATCACGATTTCCAAGCACTCTTAAATCTGTTTCCAAATTATAATTTTTTAAATTACGTGCTGTGAAGTTTGCTGAACCTAAGATTAACTCACTATCTTTTGTATTCGATTTAATGATCATTTTGCTATGACATTGTTCGCCTTGTGTATTACACCAACGTACATCAACACCAGCCTTATGTAGCTCCGATGCAACTTGTCGATTTGGAATTCCATTTTTTTCACGTCCAAAGGCATCTTTATTTGGATCTAGCAATATCCTTAATTTCACTCCACGTTGTTTTGCCGCAATTAAAGCATCAACTGTTTTACGTTCAGATAAATAAAACATTGCCAAGTCGAGTTGCTCTCCAGCTTTAGCACCATCAAGAAGTGCTAATAAAGCATTATAAATTGCAGCCTCTGTGAGTACTTGAGCTTGAGTTTGCACTGGTTCTTTCAAATCACCAAAAACTACTACTGGACTATCGCCACCAGACATTTTAGCTACAGGCCGCTCTGAACGTAATACGTCAACAGCAGTTGCACCACTCACCAACAAAGCCACATTGCTATGACGCGAACTACCATCATGTGGGTTTGCAGAGCTTACAATCGCTTTCCACCCTTCTGTCGTGTCTACAACAATAACCTTACGATGATTTGCCTTAAAATTGAATAAGTTCAAATAGCTCCGCAAAGTAATCTTTTCATTACCAAATGGATTAGTTAGCCAACCTGTTTCAGTATTATTTTTTAATCCCTGACAACATAAATACCAAAGACCAGACCAAACAGGATTTGATGCACGTAACGGTGTAAGGTCAGTTTCTATGACATCAATTCCAGCGCGGCGTAATTGAAAATACTGTTCAGATTGTGTGCCACCATAAACAGTATTAATTGGATCAGTAATAAACTTAATTTCAATATTAGGATTTTGTTTACGCTTGTTAACCAAAGCATCCGTTAATTCTTGGCTTAAAGGGCGAAATTGTTGTTTGGAATCACCATGGCTTGGGTTAAACAAGAACATATCAAGCACAATGGTACTTTGAGCTTGCTCAATCAACTTAAGTGTTTGATCAAAAATTTGTTGTTGTAATTGTTGTTGGCCTTGTGCATCAATATAAGTTTTATCTGCCAAAAACTGCACAGGTGTAGGTTTGAGTTGGCTACTATAATTTAAGCCCTCAGGCAAAGCTTTATGAGTGTGGTAAATTGCGGAAGACAAATATGTCAGCGCAAAAACACTTAAAATCACTCCAAAATAGCGACGCTTACTCCAGTTCAGTTCGCTGTGAATTTTTCTGAAAATACGCATAGATAACCACCTAATCCAATCAGCTCAGACTAGGTGGTATCACTTTAATTTTCAATATATATTTCGTGAAGAGTCTGCTTTAGAACTTAAAGTCGACACCCATAACGAAATTTCGTCCCATTTGAGGAATGCTAGGTAAGAATGACGCATGTTGATAGACTTTCTCATCGAGCAGATTATTTGCATTTAAAAATACACGGTACTCTTGTGCAATTTTATACTGACCAGTATAAGCTACACCAAGGTTAAGCATGTTATAGCTTGGCGTTTCCGATTCATATGCCGCAATTTTATCTTGCTGAAATACATGATAAAACTCAGCATTCCCACTCCAACGCTCATCAAATTGTGCATTGACTTTTGTTCCTAGACGGCCTGCTGGTATACGAGGTGCGTTGTCACTCTCAATCTTTCCTCGAACATAATCGCCAAATACACCGGCCTTATATCGTGGACTGAATTGATAATTTACTTCAGCTTCAGCACCATAAAACTTTGCTTTATCCTGACTATATTTAATCAGGCGAAAATCATGATAATGATCCAATGTTTTGGCATAAATAAAGTCATCAAACCATTGATGGTACACATTAAGCTTATAATCTAGACGATCATTATCATAACTTAAACCAAGCTCAAGATTATTTGATGCTTCCTTCTTCAAATCTTCATTACCTACTTCATAGGTATTGGTTGCAAAGTGTTTACCATCTGAATATAGCTCTTGTGCCAAAGGCAAACGTTGTTGATGCGATGCGCTAAATGAAAGTTGATAATCAGGTTTAAATTGCCAATGTGCTGCAGCAGAAGCTGATCCTGCTGTACCTGAATAATCTTTTTGTTTTGAATCAATATCAATTTTTTGATGATCAACTCGCCCAGCCAATTCAACTTTTACTGCATCATTGAGCTGCTTTTGTTCAAAGGCAAATAGACTATATTTTTGTGTGGTACTTGGCGCCATAATCGCCTCTTCACCCGTTAAATCTAGCTTTTGCTGACTGCCTTGCAAACCAATACTTCCTTCCCAACCTACAATAGGCAAATGGAACAGTTCAACACGACTATCATATGCTTTACTTTTAAACCGCGTAGTAATACTTTGCTCTTCTAACTCATCATGACGATAATCTGTATAACTAGCTTGAAATTTTAAACGTTTAAAACCTGCAAATGGATCGTTCAACTCTGAACGAAAATCATAACGCTCAGACACCATATCAATCCAAGGCCCCCCATGGTCGTGATCATGATCTCCATGATCGTGCTCATGGTCATGGTCATCTCCAGTCTCATCATGATCATGCTCAGCACAAGACAAACTCAAACCGTGTGTATGACAGGATTCATATTCATGACTATGCCCAGGTAAACCATATTGGTCTTTACGTTTACTATAAGCTAGACCTGTAAAGCCTCGATCACCAATCCAAGATAAGCCCACATTAAATTGGTCTGAGTCTGCAAAAGTATCAGCGACTCTACGCTCAGGATGATAATGAACATGATCCCCATGTGGTTCAGCAGCTAAATAGTCTGGGGCAATGTAGTTATTGGCTCGACGCGTCAAACCTTCTAAACGCAAAGCAAACTGCTCCCCCAAAGCCACTGTTGCACCCGCATGAGTGAGTTTTTCATCATTACCCGTGTTGTAACGAAAGCCAGCTTGTGCTTCATAACCTTTTTCAGGCATCTGAGTTAGAATTTTATTATCGACAACATTAACAACCCCAGCTGGTGTTCCTGCTCCATACAACAAAGCTTCAGGACCACGAATTAGTTCAATACTTTGAGCTAATTGCGGATCTACAGTAATGACGTGATCGGGAGATAACGTTGAAACGTCCATAGTATCACTGGCGTTGGTCGTAACTTTTAAACGAGCGCCCTCTTGCCCACGAATAACAGGACGACTTGCACCAGCACCAAACTGTCCAGACACAACTCCTGGTACCCCATGTAAAGCATCACCCAACGTACTCGGTGCTTGAGCAAGTTGATCTTGCTGAAGTTTTGCAACAGCCTTTTTTTGATCGGCATCTGCCGTCAGAATAATGGTTTCTAATTGCACTCGGGTTTGTTGTTCTTCTACCGCCCAAAGACTGCTATTGCAACTCAAAATCGATAATGTAAGGAGGCTTTTGGATAGGTTCATGTAGGTGTCCCGATATATTTTCAAAACGTTATAACATAACATTTAAGCTTTGAAAAGAGAGCATCTAAAAAGATGCCCTCTGTAAACTAATGTACAATCATTTGGAAGCCATTGAATGATTTTTATCCACCATGCAACAGAAATTGCTTAAATTTCGTTGCTGCAAATAAATAAAACTCATCAGCATAGCAACAATAAAATAATAAATAAAAGTAGGGTTTCTAAAAAAAAGATAATATTCTGTCAAACCACTCAGAATATACTGTAAGACAAATGCAAAACCAGCTAATCCAAGAAATTTTAATTGTTCATGATGCGTTCTAATGAACGTAAAGATAAAGTAAAATAATGGCAAAAATAAACTTATTAATAAACCGACAAATCCTATAATACCATTCGCTGCTAATTCATTTAAAAATATATTATGTGCATGTTGATAACATTCAGGAATTTTAGAGACTTCTGCTCGACGACAATTTTCCGCTTCGACACCATATAAACTCACCCCCATTACTGGTGCTTGTTCAAACATTTCTATTGCATTTTTCCAAAGTAAAATTCTGATACCTGTACTATTTTCATATTTATTTTGAATAATATTTTGTTGATCCGATTGAAAATGTCCTATACGACTCATTATAGGTGAGTTTGTATTGAGCAAATTAATTAACATAAATATAAAAACTGATCCTAACATAAGGGCAATTTTTTTCTTTTCCGTTCTAAAATAACTATAAATTAACACTAAAAAAATAATGGGTAGTGCAACCCAAGCACCTCTAGAACCATGAAGAATCAAATTAAATAGGGAAAATAGACTGAGAATAATAATAAAATATGAATACTTAGACTTATTATAAAAACCATAAAAAAGAGATAAAAGGGATACAGCAATAAAGCTAATATCATAACTAGCAATAGGATTAAAAAAAATGGTTAACTCACCGCGATGAAAGTTAAATTTAAGATTATAATAAAAAATATACAACCCTAAAAAAAGGACTCCCAAACAGACAACTTTAAAGAGATAATTAACTTTATAATGAATATGATCCAAAACCGTTGGCAAAAAGGCCAATGGAATTAATAAAACATAGAGACCAACCATACGCCGATATGTTGATAACGGACCACCCTTGGGAATTAAATCTAATCGATCAAAAATATAATATCCTAAAGCAACGGTAAAAAATCCAATTGAAGATACAATAAGCAAAGGCATAAAAACTTCAACTTTTTTATTTTTTACAAAAATAAAAATAAAACTTAAAGTTAATAAAATAGAAAATAACTTAACATTTATATCTTCATTAAAAATAAATGAAAAAATAAAGTAGATAATAAAAAGTGAAAAAATCATACTCTTTTTATCGATATTTACATTATCTAAACGTTTTATCGAAGCAAACACAAAAACACCAATTTTTTATTAATATCAATGGGCGCAGTGTAAATGAGTTAAATAAAAATTTAAATATATTCAAAACCCAATTTTACAAAACATGTAAAAGCTCAGTGATATCTATTGTTAAACTAGTTTAAGTTCGATAGAAAAGTATACGATCTCATGCCATTTACGCTCTCTCACATGGTACTCGCCCCTCCTATATATCATGTAACGCATAAGAAATTGCCCTTAGCAGCGTTAGCAATGGGGAGTATGACACCAGATCTATACCGTTTATTTACCTCTAGTGATATGGCTTTAACCCATCACTGGTCTAGTCTTTTCAGCTACAACTTGTTTTTTGGATCATTGCTTTGTCTGATATGGTACATGTTGTATCGTCCAGTACTTTACATTTTATTTAATCTTTCCCACCCATTAAAATTTCATACAAAAAAACAAATTATTCACTTTATTGCCTTAACTGCAATTGCAGTCATTTGTGGTGCCGCAACTCACTTGCTATGGGATGGCATAACCCATCTAGATTATCGTACCTTTGCTTTTCATGATTTTTTAGCCCAGCAGATTCAGTGGGGTTCACACAACTGGCCTATGCACTTAATACTACAAATTGCTTTTTCAATTATTAGCTTACCTATATTGCTTTGGATGACCTATCTATATTTTAAACGTCATCATGCACCTAAAATACGACCACATTGGATTAAATATTTTATGTGGGGACTTTTTAGCTTGAGTATTATGAGTGGTGTGCTCGGTTATTTATCTTTTGCATCTAGCGTATTACCCAATTTAATACATACTGACCCTTATTATTATTTAGGTCGCTCGTTAAATTATTTTTTTCGCTACTTTCTACTTATTTTTAGTTTAGGCTGCTTGATCTTTCAGTATATTCAAAAATACACAGCATACAATTCAAACTGTTTACTCATTAAGGAGTCAAAATGACTCTTTTGGGGCTACAAGACCTAAAAACAAAACCCTTGTTTCAGGTGAAATATCGCTGTTTTTATATCTAGTTCTTGTGACTACTCCTTCAAAGAGGCATAATTGAGTGTTTTCTATCGGTAACCCTTTAAAATCGGTTACGTTATATCTAATTTAATTGACTCTAATAGAAGTGGACTTAACACGCCATGATGCGAACACATTACTGTGGCTCATTAACAGAAGCCCAAATTGACCAAACAGTGACATTATGCGGTTGGGTACACCGTCGCCGCGATCATGGCGGTGTAATCTTCCTCGACATGCGAGACCGTGATGGTTTAGTTCAGGTTGTTATCGATCCTGATACTCCTGAAGCATTCTCTACTGCTGATAAAGCACGTTCAGAATTTGTTCTAAAAGTTACTGGCCGCGTTCGTCGCCGCTATGCTGGTACTGAAAATGCCAACATGACTAGTGGCCAAATCGAAGTACTGGGTAAAGAAATTGAAGTTCTTGCCAGCTCTGAAACACCGCCATTCCCACTTAATGATGACACTGTAAATATTTCTGAAGATGTACGTTTAAAATATCGTTTCTTAGATATTCGTCGTCCAGAAATGTTGGATCGTTTACGTTTCCGTTCAAAAGTTACTAATTTAATCCGTAATTATCTTGATGACCACGGTTTCCTTGATGTTGAAACACCTATCTTGACTCGTGCAACCCCAGAAGGTGCACGTGACTATTTAGTTCCAAGTCGTGTTTCAAATGGTAGTTTCTATGCTTTACCACAATCACCACAATTGTTTAAACAATTGCTTATGGTTGGTGGTATTGATCGTTACTACCAAATTGCAAAATGCTTCCGTGATGAAGACTTACGTGCTGACCGTCAACCAGAATTTACTCAAATCGACATTGAAACATCATTCCTAAATGATGATGAAATCATGGATTTGATGGAAGGTATGACCGTTAAACTTTTCAATGAATTACTTGGTATTCAATTTGATAAGTTCCAACGCATGCCATATAGCGAAGCAATGCGTGACTATGCATCAGATAAACCGGACTTACGTATTCCATTAAAATTAGTAGATGTTGCTGATTTAATGCAAGAAGTAGAATTTAAGGTTTTTGCAGGTCCTGCTAAAGATCCTAAAGGTCGTATTGCTGCACTACGTGTACCTGGAGCTGCATCACTACCACGTAGTCAAATTGATGAATACACCAAATTCGTAGGTATCTACGGTGCCAAAGGTCTTGCTTACATTAAAGTTAATGAACTTGAAAAAGGCATTGAAGGCTTACAATCACCGATCGTCAAATTTATTGAACCAATCGTAATGGAACTATTGGCACGTGTAGGTGCTCAAAATGGTGACATCGTTTTCTTTGGTGCAGATAAAGCTAAAGTTGTAAATGATGCAATGGGCGCACTTCGTGTCAAAATTGGTCATGATATGAATATGGCAACTTGTGAATGGGCACCACTTTGGGTTGTTGACTTCCCAATGTTTGAAGAAGTGGATGAAGGTAAATGGACTTCGGTTCACCACCCATTTACACTTCCAAAATCAAGTGTTGAAGATGTGAAAAACAACCCAGGTGAAGCACTATCAGTCGCTTACGATATGGTATTGAACGGTACTGAAATTGGTGGTGGTTCGCTTCGTATTTATACACTTGAAATGCAAAAAGCCATTTTTGAAGCACTTGGTATTAGTGATGAAGAAGCTGAAGAGAAATTTAGCTTCTTACTCAATGCACTAAAATATGGTGCTCCTCCTCATGGTGGTTTGGCATTTGGTTTAGATCGTCTAGTTATGCTTATGACAGGCGCTTCATCTATTCGTGATGTAATTGCATTCCCGAAAACTAAAACAGCTGAATGTCCATTGACTCAAGCACCTGCACCAGTTGAAGCCAATCAACTACGTGATCTTGGTATTCGTTTACGTGAAAAAGCAAAAGTTGAAGCTTAATTTTAATAGCTTTACTTGAAAAGAAGCTCGCTTATTAGCGAGCTTCTTTTTTTCAAAAGAAAGAAATTAGACAAATTAACTGAAGATTGTTCTATACCAATACAAATGGCATAATAAACGCCCTTCTTGTTACTGGAATTTAATTATGGCTATGCGTTCTGATGTACGTCGTCATACAATTGTTCTTATTGCTTTTGCAATCATTCAATGGGGGTTTATGCGTTACATTGTTGATCAAGAATTATTTAATTTAACCACATATCAACGCATTTTATTTTTTTGTGTAAGTAGTTTTGGTGGTGCATTTTTAATTTTTGGTGCCTTCATTTATATGGTACTGAAAGGCAACCAATCGGATCAAACTTAATTCACTTCAATTTGGATTTTTATTCATGTCTCATAGAAAGTATCTTGTCACAATTCAAAAACCTGGTGAAACCCGTTTTGATACTTTCTTTAGCAAGAACAATTTTCAAATCGAAGACTTTAGACTTGTTGGTGTTAAAGGCTTAGAACTCTCTACCAAACAATATTTTGAACTAGCAGTTGCGAATCACCCCATTCCATTAACACCAGCCGAACTTGGCTGCACCCTCTCACACTTAGAGGCTTTACAAGACTTTTTAACATCTGAAGCAAAATATGCTTATGTATTTGAAGATGACGTAATTTTTAAAACAGAAGTAGATTTTGATCAAGAGTTAGAATTTCTAGGAGAAGGCTTTATTCTCAGTTTAGGTGGTATCAAACTGCATATTTGTCAAAAAGCCCGAGGTAATCTACTCAAACAGAAAT
Organism: Acinetobacter rudis; assembly: GCF_031157835.1. Lineage (GTDB taxonomy): Bacteria > Pseudomonadota > Gammaproteobacteria > Pseudomonadales > Moraxellaceae > Acinetobacter > Acinetobacter rudis_A. Next base: position 10,129 of record NZ_JAVIDR010000022.1, read on the forward strand.
ATGCCAATAAACCAATATTAAAACTACACCCATTTTTTAGTGATAAAGCATTTTATGCAATGGGCTATGTGATGGATAAAAAAGCGGCACAAGCATATATTGAGTTTCACAAAGTAATCCAACATGCTGATGCATGGCAGCTCTTTCTTCAGCAACAACCTGAAATCAACTTCTACTTTACCGATATACTAGAGCACCCCGAACTTAACTTTGTAAATAACACTCAAAGCTCAATTGAAAATGAACGCCTGCAAATTATTAAACCAGCTGAATTTCCAAACTCTTTCTACATTTTACTGAAAAAATATTTGCAGCTTAAATTTTTTCGTATACATAAAAAAATGTTGCGACGAAAAACTCAACGTTATCCAAATAGCTAAAATAAAAATATTTTATAGTGGCACTCTTACACCATTAAATTTATTTAAAAAGATTTTTTTCAGTTTCCGTCTCCAATAGCGGAAATAAGAAGATTTTTTCTGAGCATAAGCTCCGCATGCCAGCCGTTCGCTTTCGAGATAACTTAAGTGCTTTGCATTTGCAATAATAGGATGATCAAATAAATAGCATGCATAAAAACTAAATGGCTGAGTATAGTTAGTTAACTCCTGCCAGTGATCATATATCTTGGGTGTTTGATGATAATCAAGCAACAACTCAGCCATTTTTCGATCGACTATATAAGCATAGGCATAAGCTAAGTTTTCTAAAAAATCTGAATCAACTTCTAAGATTTTTTCCCCTATTAGTGTTGTATCTATATACCGACCTCGTACTCGATCACAAATTTTAAATTGAATACCACCCAAACTTAGAAAAAAACAGGGTTTAAGTGCCAAAGATGTTACTAAGTCATTTAATTGAGCTAAATCAATAGGAAAACGCTCAATTACATCATCTTCAAAAACAATAGCATACTCATCTTCTGACTGAAGAAAATCACGAAGTGCTGCAAGATGAGACAATGTACAACCGAGCTCTCCAGGTGTAAGTGCTTTTAACTGGCCAGCAACAGCCAATTTAAAATATTCTTCTACATTCAGTTGCTTACCAATTACACCAAATTTTTTAAAATTTTCAATTTCACCCTTAAAAGTTGTTTGTCCAAAAAAATTGTATAAGCGCGGACTATCAACATCCTCAATACTTATTAAATATTTCTTCATTAGATTGGCTATAAATTATTTTAAACATGTTCATTGTACTCTAGAATTACATCATTTATAAATCAATAAATCAGGCATTTTCTTTGCGTCTTTTGATTCTCATATCAATACAGAAATGAAAACAAGATAATGTTTATTATTTATAAAAATTTATAAATTTAAGATAGTTACAATAGATATAGCCCGCATCTTTTATATTCAATTCATTCAACTCGTTTTTTGATCAAAAGATCATTTTGGCTTATTTTTTATAGGTCTTCAGCAAGATTCTTAAAACGACATTACGCAAACTACTCTTTAATAGAAAGTGATATATAACTCAATTTTCTCAATAAAAATGTAAATTATTTGACCAACAATGCAGAAGTCTTTATTTTAAATGGCTATTTAGAATTTTCCTTTTACGATGAATCGCTTAATTAAACGCTATCTATTAGAAAAAAACCTACAGGTTTCACCTGTCATCCGTTCAGTATTACGATTGTTTAAACAGGGTGAAATTAAAACCATCTATTGGATAGATCAGCTTGAGTCTCATAAATTAGAAACATTATTCAAAAATGATGATGTTATTTCTGTAGCGCCATGTATCAACCATCAAAACAATATAATTTCTACTCAAAAGCTTGAGACAAATCTTTATCTTTTTAAAAATGCTTATATTCATCCTCGTTCAAGCCATTTTATTTATGGGCCCCAGCATGATCTCATGATGGAGCGAGTTACTGGAGCGAATTTGGCTTATTGTAATTATGCTACTGGTTACTTACGATTTCATAATCAAACCCATGCAATGATTAAAAACCAGTTTAGGTCTAACAAGCAAGATGCTCATTACAATACCTTATATCTAGGTGGTAATGGGGTAACTAACTATTATCATTGGCTTATTGAAGTTGCGCCCAAACTATTATTGATTACACCGAATCTCTTAAAAAAATATAAAATCAAATATTTAATTCTAGATCACACTATTCAACAGCTCCCCTCATTTCAAGAAATATTAAAATTATTTTTAAAACAACAACAGCTCTCTATAGAGGTGATCTACAGAAATAAAAATGAGATATCTATTGTTAATAATCTATTCTATATTAATCATCGGAACAATTTCGTTTATAACTCACAGATTAAATTATCATCACATGAGTTTTCATATGTTTGTCCTCAACTGATTAATAAAGTACGCGATGTGTGTTTAGGACAGGCCAATAAAATAGTTAAAAATAGAACATATCCTGAAAAAATTTTCTTAGCTAGAAAACCAGAATCAGTTCGTACATATAATCAAGATGAAATATTAGCCTATTTTTTACAACAAGGCTTTACTGCCGTCTATTTAGAGGATTATTGTTTTTTAGAGCAAGTATTATTATTTAACCATGCAAAATTTATTATCGGTCCAACAGGTGCTGCATGGTCAAATCTTATTTTTTGCCAAACAGCGACACAAGCCCTCAGTTGGCTTCCAATACAAATTTCAGAATTCTCTGTATTTTCAACATTGGCTCATATTGTACAATGTGATATGCAATTCATTTTAGCTCATCCACAAGACCCACTAAATGCTCATAGTAACTACAACGTAAAATTAGACCATATCAGCCAACTATATGCGGACATGTTAAATCAAAACTAAATGTATTCTTTATATTTAACGCACTTTCCCATTTTAGCTATTCTTATTGGTGTAGAATACAGTCAGTATTAAGAGATTATTATTTGCCATATGAAACGTGTAATTTTAAAAAAGTGGTATAAATTTCAACAGAGTAGACTAGAGAAAAAATTTGACTCTCATTGGTATATTCGTTTTGGCTGGTTGAATCAACAATTTTCAAATTTAGAACAACTCAAAAACCTGCACGAAATTCATTCACCAAAAAAATTCACTTTTGCAGACTGTTTCTATGCAAAACACCAAGATCGTCATTTTATTTTTTTTGAAGAAGTGGATGACCTACATCCCGTTGGCTTCTTATCTGTCCTTGAAGTTTTTAAAGATGGGCACTACAGCCAACCACAACCTGTAATGCAACTTGATTACCATCTTTCCTACCCATGTGTATTTCAAGTTGGACAAGCTTGGTACATGATTCCAGAAACATGTGTAAATAAAACCATTGAATTATGGAAAGCTACTGATTTTCCATATAAATGGGAAAAACATTCAAATTTGATGGAAAATATTGCTGCAGCGGACACTACGCCTTTTTACCATGAGGGAATGTGGTACTTATTTACTTCAACACGTCGTAATTGTAAGAAGTTTGGCGATCGTCTTGATCTTTTTTATACTAAAGACATCTTAAATCCAGACTGGAAAGAGCATCCTAAAAATCCAGTATGTAAAGGCAGAGTACAATATCGCATGGCTGGTAAGCCTTTTTACAGTCAGGGTAAATTAATCAGACCAAGTCAAGATTCGTTAAAACGTTATGGTGGACAGATTCAACTCCATCATATTACTCAACTCAGCCCAACTGATTATAGTGAGCACCTGATTGAAGATATTCATGCAAACTGGCACGAGATGGATGATGGATGCCACACAATTGATGTACATGAAGATTTTGTAGTCATGGATGCAATACGTCTAACAGCTAAAACACCAACTAATAACTAATCTATCTTTTAATAAAATTATCTTGCAAGGCTAATCTCTATATAAGCATTGTTCTGCAAGATAATTTTAATTCACTATTTCTTACATTCTTCTCTTCTCTGATCACAAATAAAGGTACCAACATATAAATAAAGAAATACGGTTTTGACCTAAAAACATCAAATAACAATTTAAAAATCACAAAACTTACTTATTTTACAGCATCCCCACTTCACCTATTATTTAAAATCTCATTATCAACGTTTGATTTACTTTTCTGATTAGACCTTACTTTACAATACCAACTTGACCACAACTGAACAACAAAATCATTTTAATCGTTTTATTTTGGCAAGAAATTAATAACAAAATTAATTTAATTTTAAACACTTAAACAATAACAACAATATTTAACTCTTTTGTATTACTACTTTTTTTGCTAACGTACCTCATCCTAAGGATAAAAAATGATTGAGCAATCATCACAACATTGAGATAGTAAATGTCTGATAAATTAAAGATCTTACATATAGCGAATTTTAAAACTGAACATAATGGTAGTATGTTCTATAATACTGATACCAAAATTCAGCACGGTCTAATCGAGCTTGGACATTATGTTCATGGTTTTGACTATAAATATATGGTACGTAAAAGTAATATTTTTAATACCACCTCATTATCACATAAAAAAACACATCAACAATTACTTGAGTTATGCGAAAACATACACTTTGATTTAATTTTAATTGGACATATCCAACTCCCTATAGACTTACTTGAAAAAATCAAAGCAATTCATCCATGTAAAATTGCAATGTGGTTTGTCGATCCGATTAATGAACCTCATCGTCTAGAACACTTTAAAGCAATGCAATCACAGGTTGATGCAATTTTTGCGACTACAGCTGGTGAATGCTTAAAGCAACTTTCTTCAAATCTTCCGCAACCTATATGTGCATTTACACCCAATATTAGCCTTGCGTCGATTGAACACCCTCGTTGTGATTGGAACAATTATCAATACGATGTTATTTTCTGTGGCTCTAACTCTAAATATCCCGAACGTGAACAGTTTATTCAATCATTAGTTGAACAACTCCCTGCACTAAAATTTAAGCTCGGGGCATGCTTAGGACATCCACCGTTATTTGGACATCATTATCAAACAGCAGTGCAACAAAGCCTGATGAGTATTAACTATTCAAAATATAATGATATTTATATGTATAGTAGTGATCGTCTCGCACAATTAACAGGTATGGGAAGTCTTGTTTTTACAGCTAAAACACCAGGTTTAGAATTACTTTTCCCAAATGATTGTGTTGTTTATTTCGATCATATTGATGATGTTATTAAAAAGCTCACATACTTTCATAAACATCCAGAACATGCTATTGAAATAGCTCAAAAAGGCTATCAATTAGCACATCAACGCTTTGAAGCAAAAAATGTACTACAACAGTGGATTAACCTTTTGTATCAATATCCTTTAAACTCTGTATGGCAACAAGAGGTTTATCACAAAGGACAAAGAATCCAATATGTCTAAAGCATCTTTATTAATTATTTGTATATCATTAAAACAATCCGTCGCACGCCGAAATAATATTACGGACGAGATACAGCAGTTAGAGCAGCTCTGTCCTGAACTATCTATCGACTTTAAGTTTTTTGATGGAATATATGGCAAAGATCTTGCCCCTGAATATTTATCTTTTATCAACATCGCTAGAGAACAAGCTGGATTATGTCAACGTCCTCTAGTGACTGGTGAAATTGGCTGCTTATTAAGTCATTTATTTGTTTGGCAACGTTTAATCAATGGGGACTACGATCAATACCAACGTGTCATTATTATTGAAGATGATGTTTATCTAAATAAAAATAGGCTCAATGAAAAATTACTCGATATTCAAAACTCCAAAGAAGACTTTATATTTTTGGGTGGACATGCGCTAAAATCAAGAACAAGAATTCATGGTTATGCTTCAGATAACCAACTGTATTTTAACATGTTAGGGCCTTCTTATTTATACAGCACAGCTTGTGCTTATAGTCTAAACAAAGCAGCTGCTACAGATTTTTTATATAAACTTATAGCAAAACCCACTTTTGTTGATGACTGGCAATATCTACTTAAAGATCGCTTTAAAGTAATGCATTATTTTTGCTTTGAGCAAGGTGGTGAAGAAGATAGTACTATTGGTAGTAATCGAGTAGATGTAAAACCATCAACCACGATTGATCGCCTCAAGAAAAATTTACCCAAAATTATGCAAGATCTAGTGGCAAGATTAAAACTTCTCGTGGTGTTTAAACGATGCACTTCTTTAAGTCAATTTTTCAAACAAGCTGGTGAAGATGGCTATCGCATTGATCAATGATTAATTTACTATCACCATTTATTCTCCTCATAAAAAAGAGACCGATATAAATCGGTCCCTTTTAAGCGATTACAATTCACACTCGCAGATTATTTATACTGCTCTTAAAGTGGATGCTCTTGATAATAACAATATACTTCAGATACTAAAGCTTGATGCTGTTTTGCAATTTGTTCAAAACAATACTTTTCCAAAGCTTCTTTTTTGCCTTGTACAGCCATCTGAAAGGCTTCATCTGGGTGAGAAATTAAATATTCAAAACCATCCGCTAAACTTTCTGCATCACCAGCTTTTGCGCACCAAGCATTAATCTTATGTTTAGCCGTTTGCTGGATTCCAATATCATCCGTTGTAATAAGCGTTTTGCCCCATGCAAAAGCATCTAATATGCCAATCCCTTGAATTTCGGTAATTGAGGGTAAAGCGATAATATCTGCATTTTGTATAATTGCAATTTTTTCATCTCCCCCAATCCAACCAGGAAATTGTACTTGTTCAGTTAAACCTAACTGATTTGCCAAGGCCTTATAATTTTCAAGCTGTTCTCCTTGCCCCGCTAAAATAGCAGTGAAAGCAACTCCTCTCTTTTTTAACAGCGCCAAAGCTTCGATCAAGATATGTACCCCTTTATTCGGTACCATCCGTGTCAACATTGCAATATTTACAGGTTTTTTTAAATGCTGAGGATTAGCTTCAACTTTAGGTAGGTATGTTAAGTTAGAGATTACCTTATGTGGTTTATTGACCCGATCTGACTCAGTTTGCAAAGCTTGTACAAGCGATTGAACATACGGCGTAATATGCAAAAAAGCATCTGCACGAATCGTGCGCTTCACATTATGACTATGATTAACAGCAATAATAGGTATTTTTTTCTTCATCCCTATCATGGCATTTTTAAATAACCATACAGCTTTACCACTATGTGCAATAATCACATCTGGTTGTTGTTCATGAATATACTGACGTATCTTTAGCGCAGCTGAAATGCTATAGAAACCCGTATTGGCTATAACATCTATTGGCCATTCACCACTGTTTAAATGCGCATTTTCCTTACCACGTAATAACACTACATTATGCCCATAGCCTTTTAGAGTATTTGCGATATCTAAAACAGCCTGCCAACGACCACCAGTTGCATCACCATAAACAGTGTTAATGATTTTTAAAGTTTTCAAGAGAATAACCTATCCTCAAAATATTGAGATAATTGTAAACTTGGCGAATATTCTATCGCTTTTAATGTCAAGTCTTCCGCATCAGTATGTGATAACTGTGTTAAAGATCGAATATTTATATAGCGATCGTCTTGTAATCGGCTAAGAACTTGATTAAATTTTTCATCAGGTTGAAAGTGTGCAGGATAATAAACCACCAAAGGACGCATAGCAGTCAAACTTTCCATAATCATTGACATAGAGTCTGCGCCACAATAGACACGCTCACTTACTGCAAGGAATTGGTGTAGTACTGCTTTTGGAGCCTCACTCCACCAGACAACATCTGCTATATACTCAAAATTTAAATACTGTTGTAAACACTTTTCAGCTGTAGCTCCAGTACGCCTAGATGTACTCAGAAGCCACTTAATTCCCTGCTGTCTTGCGACTAGATTCATTTGTTTGGCAAGATTAATCCAATCTTCATCAGTATATTGTGCACCAGCCCCATCCCCACCAATCAGCATAGACCACAATTTCTGATCAACATGAGGATGTTCATGGCGCCATAGTTCGGCTTGTGTAGATAATACAGTTTGATCCAAAGCAACAGGAGAAACTTTTAGACTAATAAATGGTGGGGGCATATTTTGTTCAAGTACCAAAATTGCATCAAACAAATCGGCCTTTAAATGTCTCAATGACCCACAAAAAATATTTTTAGCTTGATAAGCCCGAGCAATCCATGCCACAGCATAAGCAGAATTCCCACCTGCACCAATCACTACATCAGGCTTCGTTTCTACCAAAATATCACCATGATAAAAATGAGACAATTTGGAAAGATCAGGAATACTCTTATTAAGCAACCAAGCCAAAGGACGGCGTAAAAAAGGCTTACTCAGCTTGAGCTCAATCCAATGGACATCTAAGTGGTATCGTTGGGCTAAAGCAAATAACACACCTTTAGACTGATTATAATGCCCTGGTACTCCATCACTAATTACCCAGACTACTTTGGTACTTTTCATTATTTCAGTCATTTGATATTTCTCGATAAACCTTAAGTGTATTCGCAGTCATTGCCTCTAAAGTCAATTGATCCTGAGCCAAGCGGTATAATGGCTGTGAACACTGTTGTAAATCTGGATAGTTTGCTACGCTTTGCTGAATAAGTTGTCTTAAGGCAAGTACATCGTCTACTGGGCAAATAAGCCTTTCAGGTAAAATCTGAGCAACCATTCCAACTTCAGTTGAAATCACTGGACAATGCATTAATAAAGCCTCGGCCAATGTATATGGTCCACCTTCTTTTCTAGATGAAATCACCAAAAAACTAGCTTGCTGTAGTAAAGCATTAATGTCGTCACGTTGCCCCAATAACTGCACAGTTTTAGTCAAATTTAAGCGTTGAATTTGTTGCTCTAAAGCTTCTCTTTCAGGACCTTCACCCACGATCCATAATTGAGCATTAATACCTTGCCAAGCTTCAATTAATACATCAAAACCCTTTACCGAAACCAAACGCCCAATAGCTATCGCTTGTAGTGGCTGTTGTACAGCTAATCTTGTAACTTTTTCAGGCTGTTGAACTCCATTTAAAACAACACGAACACGTGTGGTATCTGTAAATAATTGAGCAACATTTTGGCTTACACTAATAATGCGATCGAATTTTTTAAATACCTTGGTATTTTTCTTCAAACCGTGAACTGTCACAACACTAGGGATATTTAACCAAGCTAATAAAGGCGAGACCATTGCAGCGGCCTTACTTGCTTGGACATGTAATAAATCTGCCTGAGTTGACTTGATCGTCTTATAAAGTTGCCAAAGCAATATAGGATTATTCCGACTTTTACTTAAATCTACAGCCTTAAATATGACCCCATGCACCCGTGTTGCATATTTTTGATGGGCTATTAATGTTACTTTTTGCCCAGCTCTAACTAATGCATTCGCTAATTCAACAACATGTTTTTCTAGTCCACCTTCCTCATCACCGGCCATAACCATACAAATATGCATTTTATAACCCTCTTTGGCCTAGACGTAGGCGACATTTAACTGCAAACAATGAGTCTTTCCCACTGATTTTAATACGTTTCAATTGCATCAAATCAGCATGGGCTTCATCGATTCCTTCTATTGTAGTCACAGCATTACTATAGCCTGCTTGTTTAGCCATCAAAACATCACGTTCAGAGTAAATACCAAATGGATAGGCAAAACTATTGATGGTCTGCTTGGTCATCTGCTCTAATGCTTGTTTAGACTGTACTAATTCAGCCAAACATTGTTCATCATTTAATTGAGCTAGATTTGCATGGGTCATCGTGTGTGAGCCAATTTCAATCAGACCTGTTTGAGCTAAAAACTGGACTTGCTGATCAGATAACTTGGCTTCACGCATCAACTCACCACTATTATGATGTGCTTTTTTATATGTAGACCAATCCCGTTCATGTCGATCAACAACAACATAAATGGTAGCAGGAACATTATATTTTTCTAAAATTGGAAATGCTTGTTCTAAATTATCTAGATATCCATCATCAAAAGTAATCGCAACCGTTTTTTCAGGGTGTTGCCCCCATTGATCCTGTAACTGCTGCATTGTAACAAAATGGAATCCTTGTTGCTTCATCCAGCGAATCTGCTTTTCAAATTCTGAAGGTTTAACTCTTAATTTGTTAAACTTTGCTGCTGCTATGTGTTCACGCACCATGTGATACATCAAAACTCTAGGTTGATTCCAATCTACGCTCGCTTTCCACCAAGCATATTTATAGCTGAATCCAATGAAGAATAAAAAAAGAATAAGCAGAATATAAATCACTGTTGCAACCAAATATAGAGTTATTTGGCTATGTTGCCACACACATCAACTCTTTTAAAGTATTGCACCCAAACAATACTGCTCTTCATGGTGGCGCAATGTTATAAAGCAATTATTATTTTTTAACTGTAAAGAACTTGCAAAGATCTAACTTTTGGCAGAGTTGCTTAAAATAAAAATTTATTGGAGAATGCTGCATTTTTACACTTTTGTGATAATCACGACCAATGAAGAATCCAACCGTAGCTAGCGTACTACATATACTCATTATTAGCGTTTTAATGGCAATTGGCGAGTATGTTTTTAGCACCAATGATTCATTGCAGCTTTCCTTCTCAAGTTACGTTACGACCTATCTACTTGTTTTTATTGTGTTGTTAGTTGCGCGTTTTTCAAAGTATAAAACGATAGCTGTGGTTCTAAGCAGCCTTATTGTTTTAGGTACGGGTATAAACGTCGTGTTTAATCAATATTTCGGGCGATATCTCATGCCTTATGATATTGCTATGTTCTTCACAGAAATTGAAGATACCAGCAAGGGGCTAATATCAGGGATCGCTATTTTTATAAAACCATTGTTGTGGTATCTAGCGCTTTACATTTACTCGCTCTATATTATTTTTAAAATGCCTATACGCCTAAATAATAAGGTCAGTATTGTTAATACAGTATTGTCTTTATTATTTATCATTGCTTTTTTTATTCCTGTATTCAATCACAAAAAATTTGAAGTAAGCTTACATTACAGCGTAGTGAGAAATAGTATTGGCGTATATACCCATTATCTTGGTGGGTTAGTGAAAAAAAATAATGCCCAAGGTAAAGAGTATCCTGCTTATACGTTAAGTAAAAATAATTCGGCTGTGAATGTTATTTTCATCATGGGTGAAAGTGCAAACTTTGAACATATGTCCTTATACGGATACCCTAGAGATACGACACCTTATTTAAAATCTCTTGCGGAACAACATCCAGATCAGTTTAAGTATTTTCATGGTGTATCACGTGGATTTTCTACTCGGATTGGTGTACCCCTAACATTGAATGTTATTCAAGAGCCTGATAACTCGAAACAATTACTCTCATTAAAAACAAACTTATTTCATTTAGCCAAACAAAACCAATATGCTACTTATTATCTATCAAATCAAAAATCAGGTGTTTTAGCTTCATTGGTCAATGCTACAGATGTAGATGAGTTTCATGATGTGAACTCCAAGATTATTCCTCAAGATACTTTAACAGATTTTAGATTAATCAAATTTCTTGAAAACATGTCTACACAACATGATTTTTCTAAACCATTCTTTGTTGTTTTACATCAGCGTAACAATCATTTTGCCTATGTTGATAACTATCCTGCATCATATGATATCTATAAAACAGGTCAATCTGAAAAAGAAAAACTTGTTGATACCTATGACAACTCTATGCATTTCCAAGATGATTTCATTAAATCATTAATCCAAACAACAGAGAAAATAACCAATAAACCCACCATTATTGTCTATACTTCAGATCATAGTGAGTTATTTGGATATGATAATTTATGGGGACATGGTGCGCCTATTCTGCAAACTGCAGGAGTGCCTATATTCTTATACGCACTAAATGGTGCTGAAAAGCTATTACAAGATCCAGCCCTTTCAAACGAATGCCTTCTAGGTAATTATGAACTTGGTAAGTTCGTTGCTTCAAGCATTGGTTGGAACATTCACAACCCGAATGAAGTTAAAGACTACTTCGTTAATATTTCTCTACCTTATGACGATGCTCACGGTTATAAAAAATTTGACCATGACATCGCCCAGAAAGCCTTTTGTAAGAAATAAGAAACTTACAACAAAATAAAAAGGGGGGATATCCCCCTTTTTCATGTCATTAAAAATCATGCCTTAATGGCGTTTATTCTCTATAAAAACACTACCTTAAATTAAGATAAGGAACATAGTTTTCCCAATCAAACACAGTAACATCAGTATTGTTCTCTAAGTTTTCTAATTGGCTCTCTGGTTTTAACAATGGTGTTTCCACACCAATGAGCCCAGCATAAATATCCAAATACTGAAAAGCACTTATACGCTTATCAATATGTTTTTTCGTATGTGCATCACTGCTTAAGATAAAAAATGGAACCTGATAATTTGCTTTATGATCGTTATCTACGTAAATACCTGAATCACTCACTGTCATACCATGATCTGAAAAATACGTTATATTAAAGCTGCGTTTTGTCTTTTCTAATTGCTTATAGGCCTTCTCAATAAAATGATCCAACTTATTAATACTTGATAAATAACAATTCATTGCCTCTGTCTTCTTCGGATATAGGCGTGGACTATTAAACAAACGCTCACATGCATCAGGATGAGAGCCCATCATATGAATAAAAATAATATTTTTTTGTCCCTTATACTTTTTCAATTGATTCGACAAAATAGTTAACATATGGTCATCATCAATATCTTCTGACATATAGTTACCACTTTTTAAGAAAAATTGATGCTTCGCGTGAATCGCTATTTGTGAAATATTCGTATCATTCTTACCTACAAAACCTTGATTAGAAATCCAAATCGTATTGTAGCCAGCCTGATTAGCAAGTGTAACCACATTCATCGCAGATTGAATATGTCGATCTTGATCCATATAAGCTAATGTTCTTGGCAAACTGGTCGCTGTATTTGCAGAAGTAGAAATATAATCATCCACAACAGTTACGGGCATACGATCTAAAAATGGAGTTGTTTTTTCAGGATACCCATATAATGACAAATAATTTCTTTGGACACTTTCCCCAATAATAATGATTTGATTATCATAAGGATAATTTACTTTGTTAATTTTCCAATCAGGTTTGATTTCTTGTCCCGCATAGAGTATTGCTTCTTCTTTTTTATATTTAATAATAGCTCGAGCAGTCTGTACAAAAAATAGATTAAACACATTGAGTACAATCAATATTATTGCAATATAACGCGGGAATCTTAAATTATATAGTCTTGGCATTTTATAAAAAAAATACGCAGATAATCCCAATACAACCAAGGCATAGACTATATATTTATACTGAACAACTGAAAGAAACTCCAAAGCTTCGTTATGATTTGTTTGGTATATAGAAGCAATAATGCCTATAGACATACGTCCTTGTAGAAAACCTGTTCCAGTTGCAATATACAAGCAAATCAAAGTTGATAGTATAAATCCAATATGTTTTGCCCAGCGCCATTCACTACATTTTATTAAAATCAAGAAACAAGTACTAAATAAGACAATGATTAAAAAAATTAAAAAATCACTAAACTTAAATAAAAATTCCCAGAAACCTAAACCAATAATTAAACCGACTGCAACCAACAGTGGCAAACCATATTTTATACATTGTTGCATGACAAAAATTTATTAAAATAAAGCGACAATCCTACAATAAATAAAACGGTTTACAAGCATCAACCTTATACAATGCTTTCAATTTAATGTGTTTTTTGTAACCAACACCCAGATTTTGAGATCAAAATTATTTTATTAATAATGAACGAGCTACCCTATCCGCTTCATTAATACTTTGTGCTTGAGGTAAATCATTTAAGGAAAATGTCTTCCCCAACCATTGTTTATCAACCAAACTGTCAATAGATCGAGTAATACGATCTTGCTTTAAACGTTGCAGTGGAATGACTCCTACTCTACAACCTGCCGTTAGTGCTTCAAATACCATGGATACACTATCTTCCGTCACCCAAACAGCTTCTGCCTGTTGCATTTGTTGAAAAATCCAACCTTGCTCAGTATCTTCAACTGGAAAAATCTGTATCTGAGCCACATAAGACTGTTGTTTAAGTAAAGTAAGAAAGCTTTCTGGTGTACGTCTAGATGTGGTTAATATAATTTGTGCATTTGGATTGGCCAGTGTGATCTGTTGTAATGCAGCCAAAATCGAATCGGTTTGCCATACATGCCGTTTTGAACTCCCTCCCAATGCAATTAAAATGCGTTGAGATTTATGTTGTAGTTGATTCACTATTGGGTTTAATGCCCCCAGTGTTTCAATAACATTCTCTCTTTGTCCAACAGCATCATGTTCAGGCACAATAACATGATCGAAACAAGAAAATGGATAATTGGGTTTCATCAAAACCACTGTTTTTGCACGTGGATAAACTCGCCCAAGCAATAACGTACGTAACTGTGTATGACTCCCAACACTAAATATATAATCAGGCACTATATTTATTTCAGTATACCGTTTACTCAAGCAACTGAGTAATAAAGGAAAGAGCGGGATTTTATTAATATTAATTTCTTGAAAAGTAATTTCACCGTCATAAGCTCTTTGCATAGCTTGCCAAAGTCCAAGTGCTTGAGCACGATGCCCAGCCTTAGCATCACTGACATAAAGAATATTCATCTGATTTCCTTTGGTCTTTTTAATACAAAAAAACAGAATAATATTAAAAAAGGCGAACACAAAGTTTCGCCTTTTTTATCATGTTACCTACTAAGTTGGCTTATTTTACATAAGTCAACCAATGTGCATATTTAGGGTCTTTACCTTGTACTGCATCAAAGAAAGCTTTTTGAATTTTCTCAGTAATTGGACCACGTGAACCACAACCAATTTCACGATCATCATATTCACGAATTGGTGTAACTTCAGCAGCAGTACCCGTAAAGAATGCTTCATCAGCAATATAGAATTCATCACGTGTGATACGGCGCTCTACAACATCAATACCCATATCTTTTGCAAGCGTAATAATAGTTTGACGTGTAATACCATCTAAAGCACCACCAGCCAAATCAGGTGTGTGTAATGCACCATCTTTTACCAAGAATACATTTTCACCAGAACCTTGGCATACAAAACCTTGTGGGTCCATTAACATTGCTTCATCATAACCTGATTGAGCAACTTCCTGATGAGCAAGAATAGAAACTGTATAGTTACCAGCAGCTTTTGCTTTGCACATTGTCACATTCGGGTGGTGGTGAGTAAATGATGATGTTTTAACGCGAATACCTTTCGACATTGCTTCATCACCCAAATACGCGCCCCAACTCCACGCAGCAACAACAGCGTGAATAGTATTATCTGTAGCAGCAATACCTAATTTTTCTGAACCAATAAAAATAATTGGGCGCAAATAGCAAGATGATAGTTTATTTTCACGTACCACTTCTAACTGTGCTTGTTCTAAGGTTGCTTGATCAAATGGGACTTTCATTTGATAAATTTTGGCTGAGTTTAATAAACGCTTAGTATGATCTTGTAGGCGGAAAATAGCTGTTCCATTTGGTGTTTCATAAGCACGCACACCCTCAAACACACCCATACTATAGTGTAAAGTATGTGTTAATACATGAATTTTTGCTTCACGCCAATCAACCAATTGTCCGTCTTGCCAAATAAAACCATCACGATCAGCCAAGTTCATGGCACACTCTCCAAATTTAACATAATTATTCACGACCCACTGCGAAAGTCGCTGTAGGATCAATTAATCTTTGCCATAACTTGCAAACGATCTCACGGGTATCGTGCCAGTCCGCAGCGCTCACTTGCATGGATTGATTTGCAAGGGCTAAGCGGTGGCTCTCGGCTCGTTCACTGAGATAAGCCTGAATCAAAGCAGAAACGTCGTCACTGGATAAGCAATCGGCTTTTGCTGCATCTTCGAGGATTCTTACATTGTCTGGATAATGGGCGAGATCTGGTTTCGTCCCACTCCATGCTAGCACTACATACTGTGCCATAAATTCAATGTCAACGATACCACCCGCATCTTGTTTTAGGTGAAAAATTCCATGTTTTTTTTGCTCATTAGAAGAACCTAGATGATCTTTCATTTTTTCACGCATATTCAGCACTTCTTGACGCACTTTATTTTCATCACGTGGTATCGTTAATATTTCACGGCGTAAACGTTCAAATTGCGCTCTTAATAGCACATCACCAGCGATAGAACGTGCACGCACTAAAGCCTGATGTTCCCACATCCATGCATTTTTGAGTTGATATTGCTCAAATGCTTTTAAGCTGGTAACCAATAATCCAGCCTCACCAGACGGACGTAACCGTGTGTCAACTTCATATACTCGGCCATCTAATGTTTGTGTAGTCATAAATGAAATAAACTTCTGTGCAACTCGCATGGCAAACTCAAAACCACTAATGGGTTTAGGGCCATCTGTGTCTGCTTGCTCATCCATATAATGGATAAAGACAAGATCTAAATCAGAGCCATAACCAAGTTCTATTCCACCTACTTTGCCATAACCAATGACAGCAAAAGCCAAATCTTCTAAGCTACAACGAACACCTTGTACATTCAGTGGATATCCATGTCGTTTTGCCACTGTTCGATACGCTAAATTTAAAGTCGCAATCACAGAAACCTCTGCAATATCTGTTAATGCGTCAGACACCTTCATCAAGGGGCTTTCTGCCAATACATCACTTGCAGCAACCGCTAATACATTCGATTTTTTAAATAAACGTAACACACGCATAAGATCTTCAATTTGTTCAAGCTCAATTCGAAGTAACTGCTGACGTAAAGAATCTTCCAAATCTTGCCGCTTAGGTAGCTCAAAATCCATTGTTAAGAATTCATCTAACAATACTGGGTATTGTGTTAATTCCTCACAAATCCAAGGACTCACTGTTGCCATTTTCACTAAACGTTGTAATGCGCCTTTGCTCTCAATCAACATGACCAAATAAACGCTACGTCGCATGATAGATTCAACCAAAGGCATTAAGCGAATTAGTGCAGTTTGAGGACTATCCGATTGTAAAACAGCCTGCACCAAATGAGGCCAAAACTCAGTCAGGCGATTCACTGCTTTAGCAGGTAATTTCTTAATCGCATGTCCATTCCAAAACTCATGGACCAAATTTTTTGCACGTTCATCGAGTAATGGATCAAGTTGTTTCTCTAACTGACTAAAATTTTCAGTAGGTGATTCAATTCCTTTTTCCTTAATAAGGTGTTCAAACTGAAAAACGACTTTGGTTCGTTTATTATTTAATACCTGTAAAAAATCATCCCAACTCACAAACCCTAAAGTGGCAATCATGCGCTGACGATGTTCGTCATCAACTGGCAAAGATTGAGTTTGCTGATCATTCAGTGCTTGTATCGCATGCTCAACACGTCTTAAAAACAGATAAGCATCTTCTAAATCAAGTACCGCCTGCTGATCAAGTAATCCAACTTCACCCAAATGCGCCAGACTAACCAAACACTGACGATCTTGTAATTCCAACTTAGAACCACCGTAAATCAGTTGAAATACCTGAACAATAAACTCAACTTCACGAATTCCGCCAGCACCCAGTTTAATGTCATCTGTAATATTACGTCGATTGACCTCTCTCTCAATCATTGACTTCATTTCACGCATCGCTTCGAATGCGGTGTAATCCACGTATTTCCGAAATACGAACGGTCGAGTCATACGTAGTAAGTCTTCACCTTCAGCACCGCCAGTGACTATACGTGCTTTGATCCAGGCATAACGCTCCCACTCACGGCCATGCTGACTCAAATATTTTTCTAATGCGGCATGACTGATTGCGAGTGCAGAACCATCTCCCCAAGGTCTTAGACGCATATCTACGCGGAATACAAAACCTTCAGCACTAATATGGTCTAACAAATAAATCAGCTTTTGTCCCCACAAAATACAGAACTGCTGCACATCAATGCACTTACGCCCATTGGTTTCGCCTTGCTCATCAAAGGCAAAAATTAAATCAATGTCACTAGAAAGATTAAGCTCCTGTGCTCCCAATTTCCCCATAGCAACCACAATTAAATCTTGCAATTTCCCATTAAAACTATAGGGTTCACCATGTTTAGCGACTAAAGGAATCTTGGCAAAGGCTTTTGCAGCACAAATACAGGCATCGGCAAAATCTGATAGCTCACGAGTTAATCCCACAACATCAGTAAGCTGATTTGCATCTTGCCAAATCCAGCGAAACATCAAGCGGGCACGCAAGATCCTCATGATCTGCATCCACTGCTTTTCATCGCTAATCTCAGCCACACTAGCTTCAACATATTGATAAATTTGCGCAGTAGACAAAGGCTTCAAAAATTGATCAAGTAAATAATCTTGTTCAATCTCCGCCTGATGTAATCTGAGTACACGTTCCGCATATTCACTTGCGGTTAAAGTTTTTTGTAACTGCGCAGCATTCATCACAATATGATCAACTCTTTATCCAATTGATTTGTTATAACAGGAGCATCATATCTTTTAAAAGAGCTAGAGTAACTTTTTATCAACAAACTAGGCTGGGTGTAATTTACATCATCATATTTTCAACAAAACAACTCCATCCCAAGCCTCGTTCTAGATAAATAACAAAAAAGGCTGGTACCTTGTACCAGCCCTGAACTTAATGAATGCTATAGATTAATCATCAAATCCTTAGCTTAACCCATGAATTACTTGCTTTTGGGTGAATTGCAATAAGCCATCTAGTGCAAATGAAGAGCCTAAACCAGACATTTTCCATCCAGAAAAAGCAGCATGTGGTGATACATCTGCATGGCTATTTACCCATACTGTTCCAGCCTGCATTTGTTTGGCCAAATGTGAAGCTCGATTAAGATCTTGAGTCCAAATTGAAGCCCCCAAAGCATAGTCTGTTGCATTGCTCTGCTGAATGACTTCATCAATATCACTAAATTTAACTACAGGTAAAATAGGTGCAAATTGCTCAGAAGCAAAAATATCACTTTGTTCTTTCACATTGGTTAATATTAAAGGTGCAATAAAATACCCTTCCTCAGGTACAGTCGCGATAGATTTATTGGCAATCACAGCCCCCTCTTCCAAAGCTGCAGCAAGCATCGTTTTTACTTTATGATAATGTTTAATATTTTGTATCGGCCCCATGGTTGTTGTAGGCTCCAAACCATGACCTAACACTTGTTGATCGGCTAACTCAACCAGTGCTTCTACCATTGCATCATACACATCTACATGGACATAGAGTCGCTTAATACAAGCACATGTTTGACCTGCATTAAAAAATGCCGCATTGAAAATTTTCTCAGCAATCGTAGCAACATCAACATCATCCAATACAATTGCCGCATCATTACCACCCAATTCTAAAATCACCGGTGTTAAATCCTGCGCTGAATGTGACAAAATCTGCTGCCCAACCACGGTTGAACCAGTAAAGGTGACTTTATTTATGCCATGATGCTGGGTCAGCGCCGCCCCTACATCTCCTTCCCCCAAGACAATATTACATACCCCTGCTGGAAGATGACGATTAATAATCTCCACCAATAAAATACTGCTCAGTGGTGTATATTCAGAAGGTTTATTAATGACACAATTTTTCGCCTTCAACGCTGGAATGATATGCCATACTGCAATCATTAAAGGCCAATTCCATGGTGTGATAGATGCCACCACACCAACTGGGCGATGATAAGTCTGCATCACCTTACCATGCTCATCCTGTTGCCGAAGAACAGGGATCTCTAAAGCATTCGTTACATTCAGCCAATATACCGCCATATCAACTTCAAGCTGTGCAACCGCTAATGGCTTACCTTGCTCTAAACAAATCAAACGAGCAAGTTCATCACGTGATGATAAAATATCTGCTGAAATTGCGGTTAAACATTGTTTAACCTGTTGATCACTATAGTTTTGCCACTGTAAAAAAGCCTGTTGTGCAGTGGCAACCGCAGCATCCACCTGTACTACAGTTGCACTATGAAAAGTTGTAATGACTTGCAATGAGGCAGGATCTAACACTGCGATTGCTTCACCCTGTCCTTGCTGATTTTTTCCGTTATAAATCATTTGATTTAACATGATAAATTCCCTCATTCATCATTTATTCATTCGCTTCTAACTTTAAAACCCTGAGCATTATCGCTGAGGGTTTTAGTGCATATTAATGCTGTGTTTTATCAGACTGGTTTTGTTTTAAACTTGGTGTTTGATCAAAAAAATTCCAAGGTTTAAGTAAAACATTAACCCATTCTGTTGGCATCATCGGCCACTCTTCTGAGCGAGCGACATGCGTTGTTCCTGTGGTTAGCCAAACAACCAGATCTTGATTTTCAATATTATTGTTATTGGCAGTAAATTGGCCCAATCCCGTATCATGTGTCGAACGATTTGGATAATCCCCATCAGGATACAGTTCATTTGGATTGTACTTTGTTACCCAAATTTGTTTGTCCATAAAATTAAGACGTTTAAACAACCACTCATCTGTAGAAAAATTTGCACCTTTGGCAATAGGATGTGTTCCTCCTGCAAATGGGATCAATTGATACGACACAGGATTACCCATCGCATTTTCTACATTATAATTACTAATCAAACGGATCGTACTTGGATCAAATTTTTCACTGGCAGCTTGTTCAGTTGCGACCGTTGACATTTCAATTTCCATTGCACTCTTACGCACCCCTTTATGATTTGCTTGTACTACTGGATTCATATGAGTGAAGCTATTTTTTTCACCATCTACATCAAGGTCAAGGCGGAAGTTATAGATGTGTTGATGTGTTGTTCCAACAATATTATGGTCGATGAGTGTTCCATAACGCGTATCTGCTTTGGCAGTACTATCATGCATCGTCTTGGCCTTTACACCTTTAACAGCCTCAATACCCGATGCCCCTGCATTAATCCCAATGGTTCCATTTTCCGCTAAAACCCAATCAAAAATATAATCATAGTTGCCAATGGTACTCACCCAACGCACGACTAATTCACGACGTGCTACACTCACATTGGCTTGCCCCATTTCCTGATGTTTGTAATCAGGGTTGGCATAGCGTTCAAAAATCGCAAAAGCACGCGGTATGGTCATTGGATTACCCTGATAATCAGCAATAACAGCATCAAACATCACTGCATTTTCAGGAACATCTGTTCCACGATCAAGTGAAGCCGTCAGTGTCCCCATGCCATAATCACCAGAATCTAAATAAGATTTAAAGTACCAACCTAGATCTGGATCACCATAAGGTACAATCATACCTCCAAGGTTCCCTGAATACATGATCTTGCGTTTCACCCCTTTATCTTTATATGAAACGGTTGATAATTGCAGCCCTACCCTTGAATCTAATGCAACATGAAAACACCAATTGTTCCAGTGGACATATTGGCCAGAGACTTGAAAGTTTTTACCTTCGGGTTCTGTAATACGTAATGGTTTAGTTGTAGAAGCCTGTCGATCACGACCATCATAAGGACGGGCCGCCATAGGAATAGGAACCAAATCGCCATCCTCAACTTTAACCACTTTTTTTTGATCTAAATCAACAACCGCAACTAGGTTTTCAATTGGATGTGCCCAATAATTTCCATCTCCAACATCAAGATATGACACAATTTTTAGATAATTAAACTCTTTATTTAATCCATCTTCACCACCAAAGTAACCGACAGTTAAGGGTGTTGCGACCACTTGTTGAACATCATGGATACCACGTTTTTTCAATGCAGCAGCAAACTCAGGACTTTCTTTAATTACTTTTTGCACTAAATCAAAATCATCTAGCAACACCATGCCATGTGTATCTTTAATCACCTTCCACGCTGTTACCTTTTTACTCTTTAGATTCACTACTCCTTCAATAATCTGATTACCCTGCAATAAAGAAAAATTGACTTCACGAGCTTGTTTTGAAGCTGTATTTGATAGCACATCACTCCAAACTTGATATTTATTTGGTGCTTTCAATGCTAAACGACTAAAACGCAAAATTTTAGGAGCACGGTGATCCGCTGCGACCACTGCTCTTGCTTGACTAATTTCCTCTGCAGAAAGACTGTTAAGCGGATGCGCTACCGTTTCAGCAATAAAAGTTTGATCTAAACCAGACTGAAATATTTCGTTCGCCAAGGTTGTAGAAGCATAAGCTTGGCCATTTTTCTCAACGACAGGTACGCTAATGTTTAGTTCTTGACCGTTCACCAAAATTGATGACGTATTTGCTTTGACCTTAACATAAGTTGAGTTTTTACTAATGGTGTACACGCCTGAATATGGGTCATGCTCAACAGCTGCACCCACATTTTGCATAGCTTGTTGTAGTGGAAGCATTTCGGCTACCTGCCCATGTGCCAAAGCCTGTTGCCCAGCCAATACCATCGGAAGACTCAACAAACATGCTTTAAGTTGCGTATTAAGTTTCATTCCCTGCATTATTGTATTTAACTTCATTGTTAAACCTTATCTAGCACTTCAATTGCTATCTAAGTTAGTTAATTTACATATAAATAAATATCGTACTCAGGTACGATTTTTCAATATTTTTAACTGAGCAATGAGTTTCTACTCCACCATTATAAAGCTGTTTGTAACAGCAACAGTTTAGATAATAGTTGTGCTCTGTTATTCACTGCAAGTTTTTGAAAAATATGTTGTATATGAGTTTTTACTGTCGACAGACTGATAAACAATTGCATGGCAATTTGCTGATTGTCTTTACCTTGACTCAACAACTCTAGAACTTGTAGTTGTTTTTTTGTCAGTTTAAACGACTGTAATTTTATAGGATTTAAACCCTTGTTTGATTGAAAAGTAGATCTAAAATTTTGCTGCATACAAAAGTCTGCAAGCTGATAAAAGCGTTCTAATACCTGTAAATCTTCTGCCAGAAATGGTCCTTGTGCTGCATTACGTATCAAGCTTATACCGCGAACTGGTGTCTGCTGATCATTAAAATAAAGCTCAATGTTATCGCCAAACTGATGTTTCTCAATAAACTGCATATATTGTTGTGGAATGTCTTGATGAGAAAGCACTTTCATATGCTGTGAAGGATCTTTATGATTTAGCATTGCCAGTGGATCGTGTATCTGCATCTGAGATAAATATTGATCGACTAAACAAGTAGATAAATTACAAAAGTAATGTTCGCTTGTCTCAAGATTGTGCTCAATTTTGTAGCTAAAAAAAGCATCAATATACATATTTTGACGCAAAGCTGCTGTAAAACGATCAACAAAACCTGACCAGGTTTGAAAGTCCATGATTCATCCTTTTCACTTATGTTCAGTAGCTGTTTTGCCCTAAACACAACAACACCCTTGTTGTTTTGTCTCTAAATTCTATATATTTTTTGAGTCTCTTGCTTTAATTAACTTGGTATATTCAAACCTTCAGTTATTAACACAATATAATCTCCAGCTAAATCACGCTGTTTTTTTGCCTCTTGATACGCCTCACTTTGATACCATGCTTGTGCTTGTGCTAAGTCTACAAACTCTAAAATAGCGACACCTTCAGCCGCTATATTTTCTAGCGCTTCTACCTGTCCATAAAATGATCTCACTTTAATATCAAAGCCTTTGCTCGCTTCTCGTGCTAAACGGTTGTATTGATTAAAATGCTCTTTAGACTTTAACTGCTTACAAATAAAAATCACATAAGCTGACATTTACTCTTACTCCTTCATCACTGTATTAAATAATTTCCCAAAGATAGCTAAAACTGAGCTCAATTCCTTATCGCCCACCCAACAATAAACAAAATGACACATAATTTAGTTTTTTAAAACAACATACATATCAAATAAAAGTGATTTTAATAGATTTACAGAAATACTTTTTTCATAATTTATTGTATTTTATATGATTAATTATAAAGCGAAAAATTAAACTCATTTAAAAAGATACGAAATTATTTTTTTTATAAAATTTTAGTATCTTTTTATTATTTTATCCCACATACTATTTTTGTTTGATAAATCAACAATTTTACTGATAAAAAACGCAACTCAAATTTTGCAGTTGCTGTTTTCGTTATAAATTTCTTACAGGATGTTTGAAATGGAAAATGCTCAAACAGGTACTGTGTTATCACAGGATCTCGTCTCACCTTGTCGTAAACATACGCAAAAAATTGCCCTTGCAACCATCGTTGGTACAACTATCGAATGGTACGATTATTTTATTTATGCAGCTGTTGCAGGTCTCGTCTTTAACCAATTATTTTTCAAACCTGCTGGACCACTCTTTGCAACACTCTTGGTATTTGCTTCAGTGGGTATTAGTTTCGTTTTTCGCCCTTTCGGTGCTTTTATTGCAGGTTATTTTGGCGACAAAATTGGTCGAAAAACCGTTCTCGCCGTCACCCTCATTATGATGGGGGTTGCAACAACGGTCATTGGTTTACTACCAACTTATGATCAAATTGGTATCGCAGCACCAATCTTCCTCATCTTGTTACGTATTCTGCAGGGAATTTCAGCAGGTGGAGAATGGGGTGGTGCCGTGCTCATGGCAGTAGAGCATTCACCCAAAAATAAAAGAGGATTATTCAGTGCTTTTCCACAATTAGGTGTGCCACTAGGTTTATTGCTGGCTTCTTTAGTACTTGTCATCATGACAGGCTATATTTCACCTGGTGAAGCCTTTATGCAATGGGGCTGGCGTGTCCCTTTTATTTTGAGTATCTTCCTATTTGGCCTAGGCTACTGGATTCGCCGCTCTGTTGATGAAAGCCCTGTATTTGAAGAAATTAAAAACCAAGGTGCAGCGCCCAAACCTATTCGTGAGTTATTTAAAAACTATAAAGCTGCTGTATTTTGTTCAGCATTATTAGTTGCTGGAACAACAGCGCTGGGTTATATGACTGCGGGTGGTTTTATTCAAAGCTATACCACCAATCCAGCCGGATTAAACCTTGAACGACCTGTGATTTTAGCTTTAGTCAGTGTCTCAGCCATTATTTGGACTTTCTTCACTTGGTTTTCAGCTTCTTTGTCTGACAAGTTTGGTCGTAAACCCATTTATATCTTAGGTTCATGTATACAGATTCTCAGTGCTATTGCTTTGTTTCCATTAATTAATACTGGAAGCTATCTCTATATTATGCTGGGACTTGCACTACTTTCTATGGGTATTGGCATGACTTATGGGGTACAGGCAGTGTTCTATGCCGAGTTGTTCCCAGCCTCAATTCGCTTCTCAGGTATTTCTATCACTTATGCGCTAGGTTCAATTATTGGTGGCGCTTTTGCACCACTCATTGCGGCATGGCTCATCAGTACCAGTGGTGATGTTATTTCCGTAAGTGTCTATCTCACCGCCATGGCAATATTTGCTTTAACTGCAATCTGTCTAATGAAAGACAGAACAGGTATTGCGCTTGGTTTAGAGGCTGAAGAACAACAAAAGCAATCACCATTTGTATGGAAATAAGCACAAAAAAAGCCCTCATGCACTGAGGGCTTCATCACCAAATCACGGTACTACATTTTTCTTAAAGTGAGGATTTGTTCACTTCGACCAAATACACCAAAGTCATCATGTAACACTGAACTGGTTAAGCCAATACCATCATCACCATATTGTTGCTGAGTTTCTAATCCCAACCAACGTCCACGGGGCATACGCAACAAGTGAATTTGCAAATCTAAATTAGGAAATGCCCAAGACAAATCAGGTAGACGAGGCACAATACCATTGGCTGTGTCCAACATACCCATCAGATGTACAAAATCAGAAGTGGCCTGCCCCTCAACCATGTCAACATCGGTATTTAACCAAACAATTCCTTTACCTGCACGATGCGTGCTTGGCTCAACCTGAGATTTAACTGTTTGAATAAACTTACCATCCCAATTACCTAAAATATTTTGCACAGGCAAATGAGTTGGACGTTGCTGTACAGCATCTTCAATACCCATTACTGCTGTTGAATCTTGTGTCATCATGCGCCAAACACGGGCTATGATGCAGTCCTTACCCTGCGCACTCATCGTTGCCTCAACCAACTCTATGGTACGCCCAGCGCGAATTACTCGGGTATTAATCTCAAAATCTGTTGCAGGAATTAAACCTAAAATATCAAAACTAATCCGTCCAATACGCATTTCTGGGCGTGGCTGAAATTGTTCAAGTTCAGCACACATTACACCAGAAGCTGCCGCCATATGCTGTTCATGTGGGTTCCATGCTCCCTGTACCAATTCGGTACAGCGGTATTGGCTTACTTGACCATATTCAGTATGTTGACGAGAAAGCAGTTGATAGTATGAAGACATATGAATAAATCCTTTTATAAATCAAAAACGTCAAAATGATCATAACAGCTGCGGCCACTGACATAAATGTTAGTGGCCGCTACGGTCATTATTGAGTTTAAATAGAATCTGCTTTGATTTTGTATTGCACATCAAAATCAAGATAACTTCGACGTGTAGCATGTTCTTTAGTTAAAGGTTTAACTTCTTGGAGGGTATTTAAACAACGTGAAGTTAAATTAATATATTGCTCAGTACCCTTGCTCTTCCATACTTTTTCAGCTTCTGACAATTCACGTACAACCTTGGCAGGGCTCCCCATTGCAAGGACATTGGCAGGAATAATATCTTTGGTTTTAACCAAGCTATTGGCACCAATAATACTATTTTCACCAATTTCAACATAATCCAAAATTACACTGTTCATGCCAACTAAGACATTTCGACCAATATGGCAGCCATGTAAAATAGCACCATGACCAATATGTCCCATTTCTTCTACTAAGGTAATACTTTGAGGAAAACCATGAATAGTACAATTATCTTGTACATTTGCATTGGAACGAATATGAATACGTCCAAAATCGGCTCTTAATGCAGCAAAGGGACCAATATATGCTCCCGACTCCACAATAACATCACCAATCAAAACAGCAGTAGGATGCACAAAAGCATCTGGACTAACAACAGGGATTACTCCATCTATGGCATAACACGGCATAATTAATTCATCATCTCCATATGATTCGCAGTTAATCCAGCAAAACGGCGATAAAACTGTCCACTAGGTAACGGCATTTCCCCTTCTGCGGTACGCGCAATAGAGAGAAAATATTCATCCGCCAATTCAAAAATACGCTTATAAATATTTAAAGCTAAATTACGTGCATTTACTGCTGGCCAATCTGTTGGTAATAATTCTAAGGGTAAAGATGGATCTTTCAGTAAAATACGACGATACAGATGGATCAGCAAAATACGAATTTGAAAAGCTTGTTGTGGGCTTATATCTTCCGATTCGGTTTCAAGCAAATTTGAAATTTCACGAAATTGGTCTAAAAAAACGCTATAACGCTGCTTAATTTCTTCAATTGGCCAATTGCTATGTAGCATGCGTAGCACAACATCCTCAGAGTTATTAAATAACGCCAAAGTCTGTGCTTGAAATACGACAACCTGATCATGCATATCTAGATCAACCAGCAATTTTTGCAGTTGCATTCGATCACAACCAGGATAAGCCATAAGATTGGTTGAAATATTAGAAAATCCCAACCACTCTAACTCTTTTTTTAACAGAACCTTATTTTCACCATCTAATGAGGACATTAAAACAAGATCCCAATGATGATCCCATTCACACATTTTTGCATTGTAAATACGTTGTTCGGCATGAAGGTAACGCGTACGGCTTGGACCTGTAATTCGATAAAAGCTGGTACGCCCCACTTTCTCAGAGTCTAGCCAGCCCCCTTTTACTGAGCGAAAAACTGCTGTACGCACGGCGCGATCATTAAATCCAAAGTCAGCCATCAACTGAATGAGGCTGGCTAGACTAATACAACCGCCACGATGCAAAATAGAATCACCAAAGATAGTAGTAATAATTGATGTTCCGCTTAATGGTTCGTTCTCGATGAGTGAATCAATCACTTGTTGTAACTTAGAACCCATGTCTTTCTCACCCATCTCAAGATCTTAAGCAGTAAAACGCCCATCCATTAGGCTGTTTTACGCAGATCAAATACTCGTTTTGCTTTACCTTCTGAGCGAGGCAAAGTGTTCTCCGGAACAATTTCCACAGTTACCGAAATACCAATCATTATTTTAATATTCCTTTGTAACTGTTGCATCCTTGTTTGTGCTGATAAGTCATTATATTGCATCATTTCAGTACGAATATGCAAAGAATCCATATGACCTTTTTTACAAACATGAATTTCATAATTTGGAATCAATTGATCAACTTTTAAAATCTGCTCTTCAATTTGAGTTGGAAAAACATTCACGCCACGAATAATCAACATATCATCACTACGTCCAACAATCTTACTCATACGACGCATTGCACAATTTTCACCAGCATATAATCGAGTAAGATCACGTGTACGATAACGAATCATTGGTAAACCTTCTTTGGTGATTGTGGTAAAAACCAACTCTCCCTCTTCACCATCAGCAAGTACTTCCCCAGTCTCAGGATGAATAATTTCTGGATAGAAATGATCTTCCCATATGGTCAAGCCATCTCCCTCACCAATACATTGCATGGCAACACCAGGCCCCATAATCTCAGATAAACCATAGATATCAAGTGCACGAATATTTAAACGCTCTTCAATTTCTTGACGTAATTCTTTAGTCCAAGGTTCAGCCCCAAAAATACCGACTTTTAAGCTAGTATTCTTAGCAGTGCCGAAGTTTTTCTCAAGATTTTCAATGATGTTAACGCAATATGATGGTGTAACCATCAATGCTGTTGGTTCAAAGTCTTTAATGAGCTGTACTTGACGGTCTGTCTGCCCACCAGACATTGGAATTACTGTCGCACCCAAACGCTCTACACCATAGTGAGCACCTAAACCACCAGTGAACAAGCCGTATCCATACGAAACTTGAATGGTGTCTTTAGCGCTTAAACCTGCTCCCTTGAGGCAACGAGCAACAATATCTGCCCATGTATCAATATCTTTTTGAGTATAACCAACAACTGTCGGTTGGCCTGTTGTACCCGATGATGCATGTACACGCACAATCTTCTCTTTAGGTACAGCAAACATGCCAAATGGATAGTTATCACGTAAATCTTTTTTGGTGGTAAATGGGAACTTTGCTAAATCGGCCAAACACTGAAAATCATCAGGATGCACACCAGCTTCATCAAATTTTTGCTTATACACAGGACTATTTTCATAAGCATGCTGCAAGGTCTTTTTTAAACGACGTAATTGCAATGCACGCAGCTCATCAACCGAGATTTTTTCCACTTGTTCCATGTCTTGTAGTTCCATTGCGACTCTCCATTCTTTCATATCCATATAGGCCATAAGTCTATATGCCCTTCTCATGGCCTTTTTATTTTTACATTGCACGTTCCAAAATAAGTGCGACACCTTGACCCACACCTACACACATCGTACACAGCGCATAACGCCCCTGACGACGCTGTAGCTCATGTGCAGCCGTTATAACCAAGCGACTACCGCTCATTCCAAGTGGATGTCCTAAAGCAATTGCACCACCATTTGGATTAATACGTGCATCATCGTCTTTTAGCCCTAATTCACGGATTACCGCTAAAGACTGTGAAGCAAAAGCTTCATTGAGTTCAATGACATCCATTTGCTCGAGGCTTAAGCCCGTTTGCTTTAAAAGCTTAAGCACTGCAGGCACAGGGCCTATACCCATATATTTAGGTTCCACACCTGCACTGGCTATTGCCACCACTTTGGCCAACACAGGAAGGCCATGTTGCTCTGCAAAAGTTCGGCTTGCCAATAACATACAAGCAGCGCCATCATTTACACCGGAAGCATTTCCAGCAGTTACTGTACCGCCATCAACACGAAATGGTGTTTTTAATCGAGCTAAACTCTCTAAATCAGTATCTGCACGAGGATGCTCATCTTGCGAAAAAACAATTGTTCTTTTCTTTGCATCTACCAGTGTTACAGGCAAAATTTCAATATTGAAAATACCATCTTGCTGCGCTTTAGCTGTTTTTTGTTGGCTGTTAAAGGCAAATAAATCTTGGTCTATACGATTGATTTGATACTTCTCAGCTACATTTTCAGCGGTTTCTGGCATGCTATCCACACCATAAGCTGCTTTAAGCTTTTTATTGATAAAGCGCCAACCAATAGTCGTATCAAAAATTTCTGGTGTGCGACTAAAAGCTGTTGTTGGTTTAGATTGTACAAATGGAGCACGGCTCATCGACTCAACCCCACCAGCCAACATAAACTGCGCCTCACCAGCTTTAATTGCACGTGCAGCTAACCCAACAGCATCCAAACCTGAGGCACATAACCGGTTTACTGTAAGTGCTGGGACATGCTCAGGTAAACCTGCCAACAAAACAGCCATACGAGCAACATTTCGGTTATCTTCCCCTGCTTGATTGGCACAACCTAAAATCACCTCATCAAGCTCAGCCCAAGGTAAATTTGGATATTTATTCTTTAAATGTGCTATAGGCAATGCAGCCAAATCATCAGCGCGTACAGTACTTAATGCACCAGCATAGCGGCCAATTGGCGTACGGATTGCATCACAAATATAGACTTGTTCCATGTTCATCATTCCTTTGCTTGTTTAAGCACATGCGGTGCGTTGCTGAGCAACATATTGTTTTAAATACAAACTTGGGCGATATTTTTCTTCAGCATAAATCTGATACAAATGCTCAAGACAATCTAAAATATATTGCGCTCCTATTTGTGCCATCCACTCAAATGGACCTTGAGGATAATTAACCCCATAACGCATAGCGCGATCAATATCCTCACAACTTGCAATACCATGTAGTGCTGCTTCACAGGCTTCATTAATCAGAAGAGCAATTGTTCTGAGTGTTAGCATACCTGGATGGTCTTTAATCCAAAGTACAGATAAATTTAAACTTGCAAAAAAAGCGTCCACGACTCTACGATCATCTGCATCACAAGCATGGGTATGGCTCAGTACTACACTCTTGGCCCGATTAAAATCTGCATGCCAATCCATCAACACCACTTTTTCATTGCCATAGCTTAAATCAGCCGACTCACCTTGGCTCAGTTGCAAGCGAATCGCCCCAATCTGTAAATAATCCTGAGTTGCAACGTGTATAGACTGCTTATAACGCTGTTGTATTCGTGCGATCCATGTTGGCATATTGCGCCAGTGACCATAGAGCTGAACAGTTTGCTCAAACTGCTGTAATTCAACAGGCTCAAGGCTTAACTGGGTAGTCTTATTGCCACTATAATCATAAAAACCCTGACCACTTTTACGTCCAAAGCAGCCAGCATCAACCAATTCTTTTTGTACCAAACTTGGTCTATAACGAGGTTCAGCAAAAAAAGCCCGATACACACTTTCTGTCACTGAAAAGTTAACATCTTGGCCAATCAAATCGGTTAATTCACAAGGCCCCATTGCAAAGCCACCACATTCTTTAATGGCATAATCCAAACAATCAAATTGAGTGACTTGTTCTTGCAAAGCACGAAACCCTTCGGCATAAAATGGTCGTGCAATACGGTTAACAATAAAACCAGGAGTAGACTTGGTGAGCACAGGTACTTTGCCCCACTTTAACATCAATGTCTTCAAGCTTTGACACAGCTGTGCTGGTGTTTTAAGCCCCTGCACAATCTCAACCAATTTCATTACTGGTGCTGGATTGAAAAAATGTAAACCAACCACGCGCTCAGGTTGAGGCACATGGGCTGCAATTGCCGTGACTGAAATTGATGACGTATTACTTGCCAAAATCGTTGTTGCAGAACAGATGGTTGCGAGTTGTTGAAACAGGGCTTGTTTAGGCTCAAGTTTTTCAACAATCGCTTCAATAACCAGATCAGCGGTTTCTAAAGACTGAATATCTTCAACCACATGTAAACGAGCAAAAGCTTGAGTTGCATCTTGTGTACTGATTTTATTCTTAGCCACCAACTTATCTATAGTGGTTCGTAATCCTGCAACTGCGACTTTAAGTTTGTCAGTATCTAAATCATAAATAAAAGTCTGATGACCATTGAGCATAGCCAATTGAGCAATACCAATGCCCATTGTGCCAGATCCGATCACTGCAATTTTGGCCTGAGTTAAATCCATTTTAGCTATCCTTTTCTTTACGCCTTACTGCCCTTTAAATTTCGGCTCACGTTTTTGCATAAAGGCTTGTACGCCTTCACGATAGTCATCAGAGCGACCCGCAATACGTTGTAGATCACGTTCTAGAGTCAGTTGTTCTTGTAAACTATGATCGCTTGACTGATGTAATGCTTTTTTAATCAAAGACAAACCAAAGGTCGGTTGCTTCGCCAAATGCTCCGCCAACTGCTGTACCTTCTCTTGCAGCTGTGTGTCTTCCACGACATCCCAGATCATGCCAATCTCTTTGGCCTTTTCGGCAGAAAGCTTATCGCCCAATAGAGCCAACCCCATAGCGCGCGCATGCCCAACTGCTCGTGGTAAAAACCACGTTCCACCAGAATCGGGAACCAAACCTAAACGACAAAATGCTTGTACAAAATTTGCCGATTGAGCAGCAATAACAATGTCACAGGCCAAGGCAATATTGGCACCTGCACCAGCAGCAACACCATTAACCGCACAAATCACTGGTTTTGGCATATTGACAATTGTTTGAATCAACGGGTTGTAAAATTTTTCAATCGACACGCCAAGATCAGGTGCATCAGCATGAGGATCTACAACACGATCCCCCAAGTCTTGACCAGCACAAAAACCACGCCCTTCACCACTGATCACAACACAACGTATTTCAGGATCTTTACTCCATGCTTTTAATACTTGTGCGACCTCTTGATGCATTTGTACGTTAAAACTGTTGAGTTGTTTGGGGCGATTAAGACGTAAATAACCCACGGCCTGTTTTACATCAACCAATATGCTTTGATAATCCATTACACACCTTTAAAATTTGCTTTTCTTTTCTCAAAAAAAGCCGTTATGCCTTCATGACGATCTTGTGTTGCAGCGAGCCAGACAAAATTTTGGCGTTCTAGTTTTAAACCTTGTGACAAACTGGTTTCAGCAATACTTTTTACAGACTGCTTAATCACCCCAATGGCAAGAGGCGCCTTTTGAGCAATGCTCTCAGCCAGCTCTATGGCATATTGCACTGTCAATGCCGTTGGTGTGATTTGACAACAAATCCCATGTTGTAAAGCCTGTTGAGCCGAGATCATTTCACCAGTCATGGCCCAACGCATTGTGAGTTGTTGTCCAACTAAGCGACCTAAGCGCTGTGTCCCACCGGCACCAGGTAACATGCCTAAATTAATCTCTGGTAAGGCAAACTGTGCATTTTCACCGCAAATAACAATATCGGCATGAAGAACCAGCTCAAATCCTGCACCTAGCGCATAACCATTTACAGCAACAATCAATGGCTTACTAAACTGATCAATCACCTGCCACAACTGAGGGCGAATATCTGCCCGCAAAGCAACAGCATCCATTTGTGCCAACTCAGCCAAATCTGCACCTGCTGCAAAGCACTGTAGATTACCTGTTAATACCACTGCTTTAATTTGTGGATTCGCCTGTGCTTGCTGTAATTGTTCACCTAAACACTGCAAGGTCGCATTGTTCAAAGCATTACGTTTTTCTGGACGATTCAAGGTTAATAAAACGACTCCAGCACTAGGCTGTGTTGCTTGTATGAGCATTTCCATGGCTGAGCCTATTAATC
This sequence comes from Acinetobacter rudis, assembly GCF_031157835.1. Classification (GTDB taxonomy): domain Bacteria; phylum Pseudomonadota; class Gammaproteobacteria; order Pseudomonadales; family Moraxellaceae; genus Acinetobacter; species Acinetobacter rudis_A. The sequence goes on from NZ_JAVIDR010000022.1 coordinate 43,752, forward strand.
GTCAAAACTAATACGAACATTCGAGCTTTTCGGTAAAGCCTGACAACTCAACACATAGCCTTTTGCAACTTCATCAGCTTCCAAACTATAGTTAATTGCCATATCCACTTCACCTTCAAGTACCTTACAACGACACGTTGCACACACTCCACCTTTACAGGCGTAAGGTAAATCAGCGCCAGCACGCAATGCTGCATCTAAAATGCTGTCATCTTCTGCCTCAACATCAACCATTAATTCACGGCCGTCGAGCACAATACTCACTTTTTCAAGTTGACGATTTAGATCAGATTCTGTACTGCGCTTTTTCGTACTTCCAGTATTAAAGCGTTCAGTATGAATTTTGCTGGCATCAATGCCATATTCAGGCAAAACAGACTCAACTGCTTGCATCATTTCCTCTGGACCACAGGCAAAACAATGCTCAAAATCAGCGTCAAGGACTTGATGCTCAAGTAACTGTTTGAGTTTGTCCTGATCAATGCGACCATTCATCAACTCGCTATCATTCATTTCACGAGAAAAGATGTTGATCAATTGAAAACGTTCTTTGAACTGATCTTTTAAATCCATGATCTGTTCTGAGAACATGGTTTGTTTCCATGAGCGATTACCATAGAGTAATGTAAATTTAGCGTCCTCTTGCTCATGAAGCACTGCTTTTAAAATAGATAAAATTGGCGTAATACCACTGCCTGCTGCCACACCTAAATAGTTTTTACCCCCCACTTGCGCTGCTTTTTTAAAGAACACACCTTGCGGAGGCATCACTTCAAGCACATCACCCACTTTGAGCATACTATTTGCCCAACTCGAAAACTGACCTTGATCCAGTTTTTTTACAGCAATGCTGATATCTTCTTGTGGAGCATAACTGCAAATTGAATAACAACGGCGAATTTCACCTGCATCAGTTTGATGGCGGATCGTTAAATGTTGTCCTGGTTGAAACTCAAACTGTGCTTGTAATTCAGGCGCAACTTCAAATGATATACAAATTGCTTGTGGTGTTTGTGCCGCAATATTTTTAACTTTTAACGGAATAAAATGGCTCATGGTTGATTTCCTTATCCATTAATTTAAATACATTTAAAATAATCAAATGGCTCTAGACAGCTTTGGCAATGGTATAGTGCTTTACATGCTGTGGAACTAAATTCACTCAATATACGAGTATCTTGACTCAGGCAATGTGGACACGGCACGCCATCGGTCAATGCTACGTGCGTACCACAGTGCTGCGCTTCACCCTGTGGAGGTGCAATACCATATGCTTGTAGTTTTTTCTTACCTGATTCCGACATCCAATCTGTAGTCCATGCCTCTGACAAATCAACAAGCACTTGAACCGGTGTCATGCCTTCAGCAGCCAATGCCTCAACAATTTGTGTTTTGAGTAAATCTACTGCAGGACAGCCACTATAAGTTGGTGTTAACCGCACCACGATTTCATCTTTTGGATTGAGCTCAATGCCTCGAACCATACCAAGATCCAAAATCGACAACACAGGAATCTCTGGATCAGCAACTTGTTCTAGAATTTTCCAACATCGCTCAACACAATGATCAATTGTTTGCATGACACAGCTCCTTGTCATTACCAAACCATGTTTGGGTAAGTCCTCTGTAAATACTGCATTTCTGCCAAAATAAACCCAAGATTTTCCGTATGCATTCCTTGTTTAGCACCACGGCGAAATGCTGCAGTCACTGGCAAAGTCAACTCAAAACGCTGTAGTTCAGACTGTACATGCTGCTCCCATTTAGCAAAATCTTGCGCAGCATCTTGAATAACACCAGTGGATACTAACTGCTGTTCTTCTGCGTTTAACTCAAACAATTCAGCACTGAAACGCCAAAGCTCATCTAAACCATGCTGTACACGTTGTTTTGCTTCATCGGTGCTTAAGCTAAGACGTTCCATCCAAGAAGTTGAAAAACGTACATGATATTTAATTTCTTTTAATGCCTTGGTTGCTAAAGCAGCCAAAGCTGCATGTGTGCTTTGTGCTAACCCAGTCATCAACACTAAATGGTATTGATCCATTAACCACTGACGAACAATAGTTTGAGCAAAATCACCATTTGGTTGTTCAACCAAGAGGAGATTTAAATACTCTCGTTCACCACGAAAATACGCCAGTTGATCTTCATCACGTCCTTGACCTTCCAACTCACCAGCTAAAGTTAAAAAGTTTCGTGCTTGCCCTAACAAATCCAAACCAATATTCGCCAATGCAATGTCAATTTCTAATTCAGGGGCATGACCACACCACTCAGCTAAACGCTGTGCCAAAATCAATTGGCTATCCGCAATGTGTAATACAAATTTGGATAAGACTAAATCACTCATCATCAACTCCTTTGCTTACATGTGCTCAATACCATCAGGGATGGTATAAAAAGTAGGATGTCGATAAACCTTATCCATAGATGGATCAAAAAATTCTGGTTTTTCATCTGGTTGTGATGAAGTAATTAACTCTGACTTAATCACCCATATGCTCACACCTTCGTTACGACGGGTGTAAACATCACGTGCATTTTGTAAGGCGATTTCATCATCTGGTGCACGCAGACTTCCTACATGTCGATGACTTAAACCTTGTTTACTACGTACAAACACTTCATAAAGTGACCAATTGTTTTTATCTTCCATAATCTATTCCTCTTACTCAGTTCATCCTAATTAGGCAACTTTCATTTGTGCTTGTTGTTTCTTGGCATAAACAGCTGCAGCTTCACGTACCCATCGACCACCTTCCCAAGCTTTTTTACGCGCAGAAATACGTTCATGATTACATGGGCCACGGCCTTCAATCACATCAAAAAACTCAGTCCAATTGATTTCACCAAACTCATAATGTCCAGTATCTTGATTAAAACGTAAATCAGGGTCAGGCACTTCAAGGCCAATCATTTGCATTTGAGGGACAGTGTTATCAACAAATTTTTGACGTAACTCATCATTACTAAAGCGCTTAATTTTCCAAGCCATGCTCTGTGCACTGTTAGGTGAATTATCATCACTTGGACCAAACATCATCAATGCTGGCCACCAATAGCGGTTTACAGCATCTTGAGCCATTTGCTTTTGCTCTGCTGTACCTTTGGCTAAAGCCATCATGGCTTCAAACCCTTGACGCTGATGAAAACTTTCCTCTTTACAAATACGAACCATGGCGCGTGCATAAGGACCATAAGACGTTCGGCAAAGTGCTACTTGGTTTACAATTGCAGCCCCATCAACCAACCAACCAATTGCAGCAACATCTGCCCATGTCAGGGTTGGATAATTAAAAATGGATGAATACTTCATCTTGCCTGCAATTAACTTATCCATCATGTCATCACGGTCGGCACCCAAAGTTTCTGCTGCACTGTATAAATATAGGCCATGTCCTGCCTCATCTTGCACTTTAGCCAATAACACTGCTTTACGACGCAAAGTAGGTGCACGGGTAATCCAGTTCCCTTCAGGTAACATCCCGATAATTTCCGAATGGCCATGTTGACCAATTTGACGAATCAATGTCTTACGATAGCCATCTGGCATCTGATCTTTAGCTTCTATCGTGATTTCATTAGCAATGCTGTCATTAAATTTTTCAAACTGGCTTTCCATACCACCACTCCCTTATTTTGATATCCAAGCACTTTCTTTATTTTTCGATACACAAATTTAAATGTCAACTAATTTTTACGTATCATAAAATAAACAAAGCAAAAACATAAATTAAACTATTGTTAATTATGATTATTTTAATTAAAAAAACAAGAATGAAGTTTGATAAATTAATTTACAGATAGACATTATTGATTTTTTTATAGATTATATGTATCACTATTTATCATAATAATTTTTTTCTGAATCACAAATGGAGCCTGATTATGCTTGAGCATACTCACGAAAATGGATCTTCTCAGTTACAACCTCAGCAACAAGATTCATCATCAGCAATGACCATCCTTCCATCTTATGTTTATGGTACTTGGCATAAGGCCAATACAGACTTTAGATCGGTTTATCATGCCGTAAGTGGTGAAGAGATTTACCTTGTATCAAGCCAAGGCATAGACATGCAAAAAGTTCTCACTTATGGCAAACAACAAGGTTCAGCTATTGCACAATGGACTTTTCATCAACGTGCCAATGCCTTAAAACAAATTGCACAAATATTATTAGAGAAAAAGGAACACTTTTACGCACTAGCAACAGCAACGGGTGCAACACGAAAGGATGCCTGGATTGATATTGAGGGTGGTATTCAAACCTTATTTGCTTATTCTAGTATGGTACGTCGCGAACTCAGCGATGAAAAAATTATCACTGAAGACAGCTGGATTCAACTTTCCAAACACAATAGCTTTGGCGCCAAACATATTTTGTCTCCTAAAGCTGGCGTTGCAGTACACATCAATGCTTTTAACTTCCCAATCTGGGGCATGTTAGAAAAAATTGCACCCACGCTGTTGGCAGGAGTCCCGTGTGTAGTCAAACCAGCAACAGATGGTGCTCAACTGACTCAAGCTGTAGTACAAGCCATTGTTGAAAGTGAACTTTTGCCTAATGGCGCATTACAACTCATCTGTGGTCAAACAGCTGATTTATTCGATTATCTCGGTCCTCAAGATTGTGTCACTTTTACTGGCTCAGCCCATACGGGCCAACAATTGCGCCAGCACCCCAACCTCAACAAAAACTCGATTCCCTTTAGCATGGAAGCAGACTCTGTCAACAGTGCAATTTTAGCCCCTGACTCCTCTGAGGCCACTGTTGATTTATTTGTGCGTGAAGTATTACGTGAAATGACCACAAAAGCAGGACAAAAATGTACAGCTATTCGTCGTGCCTTTGTTCCACAACAATTATTGTCGCAGGTTCAAGAAAAACTGATCGCTAAACTCAGCAAAGTGATTACTGGTGACCCTACACGAGAAAACACCAGTATGGGTGCATTGGCCAGCCTCAAACAAAAACACGATGTGACCGAGAAGGTCGAACAACTCGCTCAAGATGCAGACATTATTTTTGGTGGTCACCAAGCAAACTTTGAGTTCAACGCAGCCCATCCTGAACAAGGTGCATTTTATCCACCAACATTATTAGTCTGTCACAAACCAGCACAAGCTCAATATGTCCATAACACAGAGGCTTTTGGTCCAGTCTGCACCCTAATGCCTTATCATTCTATTGATGAGCTTGGAGACTTAGTTGCACGTGGTGAAGGCAGTCTGGTTGCCTCCATCGTTAAAGACAATGATGCCAATATTGAAAATATCGTAGCAAAAATTGCTGCTTGGCATGGCCGTTTACATATTTTAGATCAAGAATCTGCCAAAGAAAGCACCGGTCATGGCTCTCCTCTACCTCACTTAGTACATGGTGGCCCTGGTCGTGCTGGAGGTGGTGAAGAACTCGGTGGCATTCGTGCGGTCAAACACTATATGCAACGTACTGCAATACAAGGCTCCCCAAACACCTTAACTCAAGTCACTCATGCTTGGACTGTAGGCGCACACATCAATGAAGATCGTGTTCATCCATTTAAAAAGAGTTTTGACGAACTGGTTATTGGAGAACGCTTACTTACTGCACGGCGCACAGTCACTGAAGCAGATGTAGTCAATTTTGCTTGTTTGAGTGGAGATCATTTTTATGCTCACACCGATAAGATTGCAGCAGCAGAAACATTCTTTGGCGAACGCGTTGCACATGGCTACTTTATTGTTTCAGCAGCGGCTGGTTTATTTGTAGATGCCCCGAAAGGTCCAGTTATTGCAAATTATGGTATGGACAACCTACGCTTTGTTGAGCCTGTCAAAATTGGTGACTCAATTCAAGTTGAACTCACTTGTAAGCAAAAAACACCAAAACCGCAAAAGGACCCAAGCCAAGCACCGCATGGAGTTGTCGTTTGGGACATAAAAGTCAAAAACCAACGCAATGAACTCGTTGCAACTTACGACATCTTAACCTTAGTTGAACGTGCAACCGAACAATAAACCACATCAAGGCAGCACATCAAAGCATGGGCTGCCTTTTGCAATATCCATTTAACTTATTAAACAGTAGCTAAAAATAATAATGCAAAACTGACAACACTTTGTTATCAATTCAAGCAATAAAATATACCCATAATTTAGAGGATAAATCGAATAAAAATGGTGTTTTTTACTGCCATTTAGTACAAATAAAAGTGCGATTTAAATTACTAAAAAATACCGATTTATATGATTAAAAAACCATCATTTTCAACCCCGTAATTTTCCCCAATGCAGGGCTATATAGTCATTAAAGACCAATATCAAATTAAAAAATAACGAGATTTTAAAACCAATATAAAGGTAAAAAAAATGACAATTTTGCTTTATTTTTCGCCAAATAGTAATAAGGAAAGATATATCATTGACTGTGATGCAATGAAGGCCGATACTTCCAATGTTTTGCTAAAGCAAACCAGTACGCAGAGGTTTGAGTTACCACCTCAACCTCAAAAAATTCAATCACAAGCAAGGGGCTATATATGGCTGGTGGAAAGTCAACAATCATTTACACACTGACCGACGAGGCGCCATTGTTAGCGACATACTCGCTACTGCCTATCATCGAGACCTTTACTCAGCCGGCTGGCGTAGAGATCGTCAAAACTGACATCTCAGTAGCCTCTCGCGTGCTCGCTGAATTCGCGGACTGCCTCAGCGATGAGCAAAAGGTACCGAACAACCTCGCTGAGCTTGGTCGCCTTACACAAGATCCAGATACCAATATTATTAAACTTCCAAACATCAGCGCTTCTGTTGGTCAGTTAACTGCATGTATTAAAGAACTGCAAGCAAAAGGTTTTGCAATTCCGAACTACCCAGAAAATCCAACAACTGATGAAGAAGCTGCCATCAAGGCACGTTATGGCAAATGCTTAGGTTCAGCAGTTAACCCAGTACTTCGTGAAGGAAACTCTGATCGTCGTGCACCAACTGCAGTAAAAAATTACGCTAAGAAACATCCTCATTCTATGAGCGAATGGAAACAGTGGTCACAAACTCACGTTTCTCACATGGATCATGGTGATTTCTATCACGGCGAAAAGTCAATGACACTTGACCGTGCGCGTAATGTAAAAATGGAATTAATCACCAATAGTGGTGAGAGCATTGTACTTAAACCTAAGGTTGCATTGCTTGATGGTGAAATCATCGATTCTATGTTCATGAGCAAGAAAGCACTATGCGACTTCTATGAAAAAGAACTTGATGATTGTCGTGAAGCAGGTATCTTGTTCTCTTTACACGTTAAAGCGACCATGATGAAAGTTTCACATCCAATCGTTTTTGGTCACTGTGTAAAAATCTACTATAAAGACGCTTTTGAAAAACACGGTAAACTTTTCGATGAACTCGGCATTAACGTAAATAACGGTATGTCTGTGTTATACGAAAAAATCGCAACTTTACCAGAATCACAACGTGACGAAATCATCCGTGACCTTCACGCTTGTCAAGAACATCGTCCAGCGCTTGCAATGGTTGACTCTGCTAAAGGCATTACCAACTTCCATTCACCAAACGACATTATTGTTGATGCATCTATGCCTGCGATGATTCGTGGTGGTGGTAAAATGTGGGGTGCCGATGGCAAACAATATGACTGTAAAGCAGTTATGCCAGAATCTACTTTCGCACGTATTTACCAAGAAATGATCAACTTCTGTAAATGGAATGGTAACTTTGACCCACGTACAATGGGTACAGTACCAAACGTTGGTCTAATGGCTCAAAAAGCTGAAGAATACGGTTCACACGACAAAACTTTCGAAATTACTGAAGCTGGTCAAGCAAACATCACTGATATCGATACTGGTGAAGTATTAATGACTCAACCAGTTGAAGAAGGCGATATCTGGCGTATGTGTCAGGTGAAAGATGCACCAATTCGTGACTGGGTAAAACTTGCTGTTACTCGTGCACGTAATTCAGGCATGCCTGCAATCTTCTGGCTTGACCCATACCGTCCACACGAAAATGAATTGATCAAGAAAGTTCAAGAATACCTCAAAGAGCACGATACAACTGGCCTTGACATTCAAATCATGTCACAAGTTCGTGCAATGCGTTACACGCTAGAACGTGTTGCTCGTGGTCTAGACACTATTTCAGTGACAGGTAACATTTTACGTGACTACCTCACTGACTTGTTCCCAATCATGGAATTAGGTACTTCTGCAAAAATGCTTTCTATCGTGCCATTAATGGCAGGTGGTGGCATGTACGAAACTGGTGCTGGTGGTTCTGCGCCTAAACACGTACAGCAACTTGTTGAAGAAAACCACTTACGTTGGGACTCTTTAGGTGAATTCCTTGCACTTGCAGTTTCTTTAGAAGAGCTTGGCATCAAAGAAAACAACCCACGTGCGAAGTTACTTGCAACTACACTTGATGCAGCAACAGGTAAACTTCTAGACAACGACAAATCACCTTCTCGTCGTACTGGTGAACTTGATAACCGTGGCAGCCACTTTTACCTAGCTAAATACTGGGCTGAAGAACTTGCAGCGCAAGACCAAGATGCTGAACTTAAAGCACAATTCGCTAAACTTGCTAAAGAATTAGATGCAGACGAAGACAAAATCGTTGCTGAACTTGCTCAAGTACAAGGAAAACCTGCCGATATCGGTGGTTACTATCTTGCTGACCAAGACAAAATCAGTGCCGTAATGCGTCCAAGTGCAACATTTAATGCAGCACTTGCAGCAGCTAAAGCTTAATTTGTTTTAGTATAAAATTGATAAAAAACGGTGCTTAGGCACCGTTTTTTTATTCTTCATCTTTGACATCATACCCATATATTTCAGCTGCTTTCTGTACCGAACTATGAAAATTATGGCAGGCTTGTAAATACAATTCCGCATCAACCATCAGTGCACCTGGCACACCAAACCCATCATTAATTGGCAGTAAAGTCTTTTGACGCCCCACCTGCACCATCGGATGAGTAATTGAACAAAACACCTGTACCTTATGTGGCTGTTTGTTCCAGTCAATCTTTTGGCTCTCCCAAGCTTTAGATCCACCAATTAAAGTCAGTTCAATATTTGACTGCGTGTGAGTCTGTTTAAGTTGCTTAAAAGACTGCACCCGAGCTACCGAGCAAGGATTATGATAACAAGTCTCTGTATAAGCACCTTTTTGTATGCCAGTATGATCAAATTTTACTGCTGGTTGTGCAAATAGATAGCCGCTCATCAGCAAGCCAAAGAACAAGATAATGGATTTCATTGCTTCAGCACCCTTCCCCACATTTTTATAAAAATCATGTAAATATAATATGTTATTTAACCAGCATATTTAATTTTTATCATAAGCGATTACTTAGTAATGAAGATATACTTTGGCCGATCCGTTTATTACATGAGTATCTGTATGCAATACTTAAAGTATGATGAAAAGTATCAAGTTGAATCTGTTAAACAACTCTTACAGCAAGTATTCCAAGAGCAACTCTATGCGATTTACTTATATGGTTCATATGTTTGTGGCGGCTTAAAGCACAAAAGTGATCTCGATATTTTAGTCATTATTGAACGCTCAATAACAACCATTGAACGAGAACGAATAGCAAAAGACCTTTTACAAATCTCCGTTCCAATCGGTCACGCTTCAGCTCGCGCTTTAGAAGTTACGATACTCGACAAAGAAAGTATCACCACACTTCATCCACCTTACCAATATCAACTTCAATATGGAGAATGGTTAAGAGATGAGCTACTTAATGGCGCACAATTAAGTAGTCAATACGACCCAGACCTCAGTATCTTACTTAAACAAGCGCAATTACACCATGTCGCTATTCTTGGGCCAAATCTCAACCTTTGGCTTCCCAGTATCAATCATAAACAGATCAAAGATGCTATACGAGATATCTATCCGCATATCATTGCACACTGGAAAGATGATCAAGATGAGCGCAATCAAATCTTAGCACTATGCCGTATAGCCTATACACTCAACAAAAAAACCATTGCCGCTAAAGATATTGCTGCAATGTGGTGTTTACAGTTTTTAGATCAAGACAATCAAGCCTTGTTACAGCTCATGATCAATGAATACACAGCACAAGGAGATGAACAAAACTGGTCTAAGCTACATCCTGAACTAGAGAAAATTGTCATTGCTCTACAACAGCATATACATCCCCTACTGTTTGAGGGCGTATAATTTTTTCCAAACTTAAAATTTAGGCAATAAAAAACCCCAAGACTTAATATGCTTGGGGTTGTTTACAGAATCTCATGATTCTTAATATGGTCCCGAGGGTCGGACTCGAACCGACACGTCATCTCTGACAGCGGATTTTGAGTCCGCCGCGTCTACCAATTTCACCACCTCGGGAAGGTGTGTGCTTCGTTATGTAGCGTATGATAGCGGAAATTATTTCCTTGTCAACGACAAGTTTTTACAATTGAATATTTTTAAAGCAAAAAATTTTTCTTTGTTTAACAAAGCAGCAAAATAGGCGAAAATACATAAAAAAGCTTATACTGGCACTTATTTTATTGATGTTCCTTCCTGCTCATGCAACTCTCTGATTTTCGTTTCGATCTCCCTGATGAATTAATTGCTCGTTATCCTCTAGACAATCGTAGCGCTTCACGTTTACTCCATTTAGCTGCTGATGGTACGTATCAGGATTTACATTTTGTAGACATTTTGGAGCAATTTACAGCAGGCGATCTGCTCATCCTCAACGACACTAAGGTCATGAAAGCTCGTCTTAAGGGGAAGCGTGCTACAGGTGGCTCCGTTGAACTACTGGTTGAACGTATTTTTAATCAAACAACAGCCCATTGCCATATTAAAGCAAGTAACTCACCTAAAGCAGGCGCAGAATTATTTATTGGCCCAGACCAAGTACCAGTTACCGTAATGGGTCGTCATGAAAATTTATTTATTGTTGAGTTTTCGCAGCCTATTTTACAGGTACTCGATCAATATGGGCAGTTACCCATTCCACCCTACTTTAATCGTGAAGCTGAAGAAATTGATACTGTTCGCTATCAAACTGTTTTTAATAATCCAGAAAAACTAGCCAGTGTTGCAGCTCCCACTGCAAGTTTGCACTTTGACCAAGCCTTACTACAAGCACTTGCTGAAAAAGGTGTAGAAACAGCATTTGTCACTTTACATGTTGGTGCTGGCACATTCCTTCCTGTACGTACTACAGATATTGAAAACCACATCATGCATAGTGAATGGTGTGAAGTTACTGAAGATACAGTGGAAAAAATTAAAGCAGCGCAAAATCGTGGTAACAAAATCATTGCTGTAGGCACCACAGCCACCCGTGCGCTTGAAAGTGCGGCTCAAGCCTGTCATGGCAAAATTGGCGCATGGACTGGTGATACACAAATCTTTATCTATCCTGGTTATCAATTTTGTGTGGTTGACCGCCTAATTACCAACTTTCACTTGCCTGAATCTACTTTACTCATGTTAGTTTCTGCACTTACCAGTCAAAACCATGTGCTCAATGCTTATAAGCACGCCGTAGAGCAACGATATCGTTTCTTTAGCTATGGTGATGCCATGTTGGTTGATCGAGCCTAAAATACGCAGTAAACGGCTATTTAGAGCAAAATGCACATTATTGATTAAGTGAATTGTTTATCAAAGCTCAGTACTTAAAAATGAAGTTTCATTGTAATCTGGTCTAATTGGCTTTTATTCTTGTTTATTTTCTTATTTAACATGAAGCGAACAACCTGTTCGCTTCATTTGTTTGGAAGGGTAGAAATACCTAAGCACCTTCAATCAGAGTTAAGCCTGCATCACGGGCAGCACGAGTCCCCCCCATTAATACAACATAATCTCTTGAACTATCCAAACTTTCTAATTTTTCAGCTGCGCGTGGTGCTTTACTACCACCACCACATAAAATATAAATCGTCTGATCCGATGACACTTGAGTTAGACATTCCTCATCAAGATGATCAATCGGCTGATTAACAGCCCCCTGAATATGTCCTTCAGAAAAAGCTTTTACATCACGAACATCCCAAATAACAGCATTTTCTGGGAACTCAAATGTGGTAATTTCTTGTTTACGGATCATTACATACTCCTTTGATGTAAACAAACACTTGGCAAAAGAAGAAACCGCCCTTAGCATCTCAGATATTCTTTCCATTTGTAAAGGTCTAAACCATGCCATCTTTCGATATTGTATCTGAATTAGAAGTTTTTGAAGTAAATCATGCCGTTCAAAACACACAAAAAGAGATTGCGACCCGTTTTGATTTCCGTGGTCAAGATGTTTCTATTGAACTTAATGAAAAAGCTAAAGAAATCAAAATCAGTACCGAAAGCGATTTCCAATGTGAACAAGTCTATAGCATGCTTGAAAACCACTTTTTTAAACGTAAAGTAGATATTCAAGCTCTTGATCCACAAAAAATGACTGCCTCGGGCAAAAATGTAGTACAAGTCATCAAACTTAAAGATGGTCTTGACTCAGATACTGCAAAAAAAATTAATAAAGCCATTAAAGAAAGCGGTGTTAAAGTGCAGTCTTCTATTCAGGGTGATAAAATTCGAGTCACAGATAAAAAGCGTGATACTTTGCAACAAATCATGGCATTTTTGAAAGAGCAACAGTTTGGTGTTCCCCTACAATTCAACAACTTTAAAGATTAATCACTTAGATTTCGCTCATTGATGGGAATCATCTCTATGACACAGTCCAATCGTTTGTCCAAATTGGTTAAAGCAACCTCAAAATTCCCAAAAGGTATTCGCAGCACGCTGTGGAGTAAAGCTTTTGGTCGAGTTGTTCCAATGGTCGGTACCGCCAACATTCGCTATCTAGAAGTAGATGCAGATCATGTTAAAGTTCGCATTGAAAATCAGCGTAATATGCAAAACCATATTAAAGGCGTACATGCTGCGGCTATGGCACTTTTAGCAGAAACTGCAACAGGCTTTTTGACTGGGTTACATGTTCCCGATGAACGAATCTTATTAATTAAATCCTTACATGTTGATTACTTAAAGGTTGCCAATGGTGGACTCACCGCCACAGCAAACTTAAGTTCAGAGCAGCAACAATTTATTTTAGACAATGAAAAAGGTGAACTTCTCATACCGGTTACCGTTATAGACGATGCTGGTAATGAACCCATTCAATGTCAAATGCTTTGGGCTTGGTTACCAAAGCGTAAAAAATAATCTCTACTCATTAAAACAAAAACCCCAAAAATAATTTTTGGGGTTTTTCATTTAGACAGCTTGTGCTTCTAAAAATTGCTGCTTAACCTCAGCAGGTATTGGGCGTTTCGAACCATTACTATCTACAGCAACAAAAGTAAACACCCCTTCTGTGACTTGAATTGGGGCGCGTGAGCGATCATGACTTTCCCATACTTCAATTTGCATCTGAATTGAGGTATTCCCCACATGCAAAATTTTTGTATAACAACTCACCACATTTCCGACTTTAACTGGAACTAAAAAATTCATCTGATTAATCGAAATCGTTGCACAGCGTCCTTGACTAAAACGCTCTGCGTGAATTGCTCCTGCCAAATCCATTTGCGACACAATCCATCCACCAAAAACATCACCACTCCAGTTGGTGTCTGCTGGCATAGCGATGGTTTGAAGCGATAAAGTTCCTTCTGGCATTAGATGAGAATCTGACACATTAACTCCACGTGTTTGCTGCTAGCTGTTGATCTAGCCATTGTTTTAACTGTTGAGATCGCAAAGCGCCACTGACACGAGCAACCTCGGTTGTTTTGTTCATAAGAACTAAAGTTGGAATACTACGAATATTAAAAGCCTGACTGAGGCGAGGATTGTTCTCAGTATCAATTTTGGCAAAAATTACATTAGGATAACCCTTTGCCACTGCCTCAAAATGCGGTGCCATCATTTTACAAGGGTTACACCATTCAGCCCACAAATCGATCAAAATAGGTAAATCACTATTTTGAATAATTTGGCTAAAATTATTTTCATTTAACGTGATTGGGGCTAAGCGAATGAGTGCTTCTTTACACTGACCACAAGCTGGATTTGCTTGAAGTTGTTGTTCAGGAACTCGATTTTTAGCAAGACATGAAGGACATACAATGATCATTTAACTCACTCCAATATGCTGATATAAAAACTCTAATTGGGTCGAGATGGCTTTTTCCAACCATTGCCCATGATAAATATCAAAATGTGCCATATCCCATTCATAATAATCAACAAAAGGGGCAATATTGGTTGCGGCTTCGCGGCTAGATTCTATTGGAATCCAACTATCTTGCTTAGCAGCAATAAATAACACAGGAATATTGATTTTACGTAGACTAGTCATGGGTCTATAACGAATTAAGTTAAAGAACACACGAGCTGGGACTTCACCACTCCAATAATAATCAGCGTGAAGAATTGACTTGAAACCTTGATAACAATCTTTGGTTGGCATTATACACAATGAATGGGCACTTACGACGGGTATTGTCTTTGCAGCGAGACCAACTTTTGCCCCCATATAATCTTGACTCGATAACTTGAGAGTTCTTGGCAAATATTGTATTGGGTAATTTTTAACTGTTTCAGCACCATCAACATAAGGTATTTGGGCAATTACAGCATGTATACGCTTAAGTTCAGCAGCCAAACTTAGGACATATCCACCACTTAGAGATGTACCCCACAAAACTATTTTTCTCGTACTTAATGCTTTTTGTGACTGTAGATATTGGATGACTGTTTTCCAATCATTTAGTTGCTCATCTAGAGAAACCAATTCACGTGGAGTACCTGTACTCCCTCCCCAATAACGATAATCAAATAAAACAACAGCATAGCCAGCTTGTGCAAAACGCTGTGCAAAAGCAACTAATTTAAATTGTCTTAATGCAGCAAAACCATGTGCCATCACAATGATTGCTGGTTTTTTAATATTTTTAGGTCGATAAAAATCAGCGGCGATGACATCCTTACCGCTTTGTATATAGAGCGGCTCTACTGTATAAGCGTACATCGTTTCTCCATAAGCATATCATTGGATACATCCCTTTTAGAATTTTTCACAAGCATATCTACTGAAATCCCTGCTTAGTGCTATGATACCAACTTAGAATTTTTAACATAATGGTTTGTAAAAAATGAGTGAATCCGTCGGTTTTGCAGGTCAAATTGGACCTGAGCATATCAATCAAGTAGTTGAAAAAGGCTTTAAATCGATCATAAATAATCGACCAGACTTTGAAGGTGGTTCAGAACAACCAAGCAGTGCTCAAATCGAAGAAGCTGCTCATCAAGCTGGTTTAGATTATGTTTTTCAACCAATTATAGCTGGGCAAATTACTGAGGTAGATGTTCGAGCCTTTGCCAACCATTACAATAGCCTACCTAAACCAATCCTGATGTTTTGTCGTACTGGTAATCGCTCTAATAATTTATATCAGATTGCAAAACAAATGGATTTATTAGATGACTAATCATCTAACTTAAAACATTCGGCATATAAATAAGCCCGTGTTTAAAACCAAAAGACCAAATTACAATAACGAGTTTGGTCAATTTAATCTGCTTATTTATATGCCTAAATTATTTTAGTAACTGATCTCCAACAATCAAAATAAATATATGATTTAAAGTCTTTATCACTAATGGAGTCTAAGCATATGAAAAAGTTAATGATCATTCTAACAACACTCATTTTAATTTCTGCCTGTAGTTCAATGAATGTACGCCCAACTGTAGGGGTGAGTATGGGTTCAGCAGTGCATTAACTTTAAGCTTGACCAGTATATTTTCTTTCTTCTCTACTTACTTTATTAAAGCAATCACAGCATAAGGTTGAACAATGTACGATATTATTATCATTGGTGCAGGCACAGCCGGAATTAGTGCCTATAAAGAAGCAATCAAACATACGCAAAATATTTTGATCATCAATCAAGGACCCTGGGATACAACCTGTGCTCGTGTTGGTTGCATGCCAAGTAAAGTGCTAATTTCTTCTGCAAATCGCATGTATGACATCCAACATGCTGATGAAGTTGCCTTATCTACAAGCCAAGACGTTGATACATCACAAGTAATGCAGCATGTTCGTAAATTACGTGATCAATTTACAGCAGCAACAATACGTGATGTTGAACGCTGGGATGCCGCCCATAAAATATCTGCACAAGCAAAGTTTATTGACGCAAATACGGTTGAAGCTGATGGACAGCATTTTCAGGCCAAATCCTTTATTCTTGCTGTTGGTTCTACACCAAATTACGATACAAATTGGAAAAATATACTTCAAGATCGTCTCATAACATCTGACGATATCTTTGAATTACCAGAACTTCCTAAATCTATGGCTGTTATTGGTAGCGGTGTTATTGCCATTGAACTTGCCCAAGCAATGACACGTTTAGGTGTCCAAACCACCCTATTTGCTCGAAGTGCAAAAGTTGGAGCCCTGACTAGCCCCGAATTACAACAGCTTGCTCAAGATGTATTAAGCCAAGAACTTGATATTCGCTTTAAAGTGTTACCTGAAAATGTTCGCTTAAATAACAACAAGGTACATTTAGAATTCACCCAAAATGATCAAGAGCATACACTTGAAGTTGATTATGTACTCTCTGCAACTGGGCGTCGTAGTCTACTTAGTCACCTACAACTTGAACAGGTTGATCCTGCGTTTGCAGACCTAGCTCACTTACCCATTGATGATGCAACCAAACAACTCGGAAGTTACCCAATCTTTGTAATTGGTGATGCACATACACTTAATCCGATTCAGCATATTGCAGCGACTGATGGACGTAATATTATTCAAAATTGCTTAAATTTTCCAAATGTTCAAGCCATTCAGGTTCCTAGCCCTTTAGCCATTGTCTTTAGTTCTCCTGAAATGGCTATAGCTGGTCTCAGCCATAAACAACTTCTGCAAAATCATAAGCTTTTTGTCACAGGAAAAGTTTCCTTTGAGCGTCAAGGCCGTGCTACAGTATTAGGTAAAAATAAAGGTGCTGTAGAGGTTTATGTTGACTTAAAAAGTAGAAAACTGCTCGGTGCTGAGCTCTTTGTAGAATCAGCTGAACATATGGCACATATGCTTTCATGGATCATTGCTGAAGGAATTAGCATTGATGAGATTCTTGCAAAACCTTTTTATCATCCAACCTTAGAAGAAGGCCTCAGGAGCGCATTAGTACATGCCTTAAAACAGCTTTAATAACCAATTTTCCCCTCCACATACACATGTTGAGGGGATATTTTTAGCGCTATTTGAGAGATTATATTTTCCCCCAATAAAAAAAATCCCCCAGCGTTAAGCTGGGGGATTTTAGAATAATGAGCTGGCGATGACTTACTC
>NZ_JAVIDR010000023.1:0-24501 GCF_031157835.1 Acinetobacter rudis
ACGCAGGTCTACGTTTTGCGATCCGTGAAGGTGGTCGTACAGTAGGTGCTGGTGTTGTATCTAAAGTTACAGCATAAGTCTTACGACATGTATAAGTACTCGTTTTAGAGTACTTATCGAAAAAAAGCACCTTAATCGGTGCTTTTTTTTTGCTTAAAATTAGCTTGGTTTAGTGCTTAGAGTGGATAACTTGAGGAGCCTGCAACGGGTTCAATAATGTTATGACCCGCTAAAATGGATTGAATTGCCTCAGCATTAAAAGTTAAGTATAAAATATGCCGTTCAGCATCTATACGATGCTTTTGAATAATAGGCATATCGCCTTTTAGGGTTTCAATACTATATTCGTCCGCTATGCCTAAAATACCATCAAGATTAATGGTCGTTGAGGCTTGATCTTGCTGAAAAAGCTCTTGAATATGGCGGGTGTGGAAGCTTGCTTCTACAGCCTTGGGGTGTTGTTTGATGTGTTTTTCAATATGTCGAACAAATAATTGTGCAAAGAAGTAATAGTCTGGTTTATGTATATATTCAAGATTCATCGTACGTACTCCCTAACATTTTTTTTAGTAGTTGATAGTGAAGCTGACAGCATACATTGGAAATTCTCTACCAATTGTATAGGGTTAATTAAAAAATAGGCAGTTTTATGTCACAAATAAGCATGCTTTAAATTCTGTAAATATAAAAATGATGTTCAATTGCTGTATTTGCTTTAATTCATTTTGTTTAAGAATAGACCAACTTTTTTCCTACCTAACATGGCATTGAATAGGCTGGGGCCATATCTGTAACTCATGAAATGTTTTTTGTACAGTTGAGTGCTTATTATTAATCAAGGAGGAAGGGGAGTTGAAGATGAAACTCAGTCATGGAAAAACTAGATCAAATTCGCTTATAGATGTAAAAACACGGCGAAGCCTTGTTTTTGTTCAGATATTTCAAGATTTTTTTATTTGAAAATAAAATTGCTTTTGGTTTAGTGATTTGATTAAGCGATCGTTAAGGTCTGCAATCACTATAATTAGAGTCAATTGTGAGGGTGTCTAAGTAAATCATCCTAAAGACTTAGACTTATGAGCTAGCAAGAGAAATCATAAATCAGGTACAATTGACAGGATTTATTTTATGTTTGGTGTATTTCGAGGCCAATACATACATTCTTTGTTAATAATTAGGCCTGCCAGGAGTTATCCCCGCATGAGTGCCATTACTCCATACGATTGGGCAATCATAGCCTTCGTGATCGGCGTGACATTTTTGTGTGTCTTTATGCTTACCGTCCCTTTACTCCTTGGGGGTAAAGCTTGGGGGCGTGCCAAGCAAGAACAGTTCGAGTCGGGCGTCGTCGGTGCCGGTGGTGCACGTATTCGCTTATCTGCAAAATTCTATTTAGTTGCAATTTTCTTTGTCGTCTTCGATTTAGAAGCACTTTATCTCTATGCGTGGGCTACATCCGTGCGTGAAGTGGGGTGGATTGGATTTGCAACTGCAGCGGTATTTGTTTTGGTTTTACTTGTTGGCTTGGTTTATGAGCTTTCAACTGGGTCGCTAAATTGGGCACCATCTGATCGTCGTAAAGCAGCAGGAATTAAAGCCAAAGTTGGTACACCAAATATGGATCTTGCAGAAATTACTCGTTTTAACTCGATTGAAGAATTGATCACTGACCCTACAGGTCATATCCCTGCACAATCTTCAGGTCGTGTTAAAGAAAAAACACCTGCTTTGTCTTTAGAAAAGGAGTAACTCGGGATGAAATATACACTAACCCGTGCGAATCCGAGTGCTGATCAGTATCCAATGCAAGAACGTCAAGTGGTCAGCGATCCACTACAAGAAGAAGTGAACAAAAATGTGTTCATGACTCGTCTTGAAGATGTTATGCATAATGTTGTGAACTGGGGGCGTAAGAACTCAGTTTGGCCATTCAACTTCGGTACTTCTTGTTGCTACGTTGAGTATGCAACAACGCTCACTGGCGTACATGATATGTCACGTTTTGGTGCGGAAGTAATTCGTGCGTCGCCACGTCAGGCCGATTTAATGATCGTTGCTGGTACATGCTTTGTAAAAATGGCGCCAGTAATTCAACGTTTATATGAACAAATGCTTGAGCCTAAATGGGTTATTTCCATGGGTGCTTGTGCTAACTCTGGTGGTATGTACGATATTTATTCAGTCGTACAAGGTGTCGATAAAATTATTCCAGTCGATGTCTATATTCCAGGTTGCCCACCACGCCCTGAAGCGTTGTTACAAGCGTTGATGTTGTTACAAGACCAAATTCAATTAGAGCGTCGTCCACTTTCTGCGGTAATCGGTGGTGATTTACAACCGATTTATAAGCCAAAAATGATGCCTGAACGTGATCGTAAAAATGCAGAACGAATTGCTGTGAAAAATTTACGCTCTATGGATGAGATTGAGTAATTTCTCGGGGGGGAAGACGATCTAATGGGTCGACTTATCTGAGATAAACAAAATTTGTATTAAATAGGAAGCCAAGCCAATGGCTGAAACTGAAATTGCTATGCCAGAGTCAACTCCAGTTGATTCACGCCCAGCATTTGCCATTGTAGAGGATCTCAAAGCCAAGTTTGGCGAGAACTTCTACGTGCAAGCGACTTGTGAAGACTTTCCAACAGTCTGGGTTGAACGTGCTCGTGTACAAGATGTTTTAATGTACCTACGTACTGTATCACGTCCTTACGTGATGTTATTCGACTTGTCAGCGGTTGACGAGCGTTTAAGAACGCATCGTGATGGTCTGCCAGCGTCAGACTTTACCGTGTTTTATCACTTGTTGTCTCTTGAACGCAATAGTGATATTCGTATCAAGGTTGCATTAAGCGAACAAGATTTGAGTCTGCCTACAGCGACCAATATCTGGCCAAATGCAAACTGGTATGAGCGTGAAGCATACGATATGTTCGGTATTGATTTTGCTGGACATCCAATGTTGCGTCGTATCTTGCTCCCTACATACTGGGAAGGTCATCCGTTACGTAAAGAATATTCTGCACGTGCAACGGAATATACTCCGTATATGCAAGATCAGGCAAAACAGGACTTTGAACAAGAACACCTGCGTTTTGTACCCGAAGATTGGGGTCTAACACGCGGTAATAAAGATGAAGACTTTATGTTCTTGAACTTAGGTCCTAACCATCCATCTGCGCATGGTGCGTTCCGTGTAATCTTGCAGTTGGACGGTGAAGAAGTAAAAGACTGTGTGCCTGATATTGGCTATCACCACCGTGGTGTGGAAAAGATGGCTGAACGTCAAACATGGCATTCATTCATCCCTTATACAGACCGTGTCGACTATTTGGGCGGTTGTGCGCAAAATATGCCTTATGTCATGGGCGTAGAGCAACTTGCAGGGATTACCGTTCCTGATCGTGCACAGTGTATCCGTGTGATGTTGTCTGAGCTTTTCCGTATTAACAACCATTTACTCTTTATTGGTACTGCAATACAAGATGCTGGTGGTATGACTCCAGTATTTTACATGTTTGCTGACCGTCAAAAGATCTATGATGCAATTGAGGCCATTACTGGTTTCCGTATGCACCCAGCATGGTTCCGTATAGGCGGTACTGCGCACGATCTACCAAATAATTGGCAAAAACTCATTCGCGAAATCCTTGAGTGGATGCCTAAGCGTATGAACGAGTACTACACAGCTGCATTACGTAACTCAGTATTTATGGGTCGTACACAAAAAGTTGCTCAATACGATGCAAAATCTGCATTGGCTTGGGGTGTAACTGGTACAGGTCTACGTGCGACGGGTATTGATTTTGATGTACGTAAATATCGTCCATATAGTGGTTATGAAAACTATGATTTCGATGTGCCTTTAGAGTATGAAGGCGATGCGTATGCCCGTGTTATGGTGCATTACCATGAAATCAACCAATCACTAAGAATCATCAAGCAGTGTTTAGACAATATGCCTTCTGGTGCATATAAAGCAGACCATCCATTGGCTGTTCCACCACCAAAAGACAAAACGTTGCAAGACATTGAGACTCTGATTACGCACTTCTTAAGCGTGTCATGGGGTCCTGTTATGCCTGCTGGTGAAGCATCTGTAATGGCGGAAGTGGTGAAAGGGGCAAGTAACTACTACATGACCTCTGATAAATCGACCATGAGTTATCGTACACGTATCCGTACTCCAACATTTACTCACTTACAGCAAATGCCATCCGTAATTAACGGTAGTTTAGTCTCTGACTTGATTATTTATTTGGCGACCATTGATGTGGTAATGGCTGACGTGGATCGTTAAGAGGATACAAGTATTATGATGATTTTAACGGACAAAAAACCACGTGTGAATGTTGAAGGAATTTTGACTCATGATGAAATTCATGACATTCAACATCACATTGGGCATTACCCATACCCGCGTGCTGCGTCTCTTGATGCACTAAAATGTGTACAGCGTCGTAACGGTTGGGTTGATGATGCTCAAATGAATGCTATTGCACAAATGCTCGATATTAGCCTCGCTGATTTAGAAGGTGTAGCAACATTCTATAACCGTATTTACCGTCAGCCAGTGGGCCGTCACGTGATTTTATTATGTGATTCGATTGCTTGCTTTTTGATGGGGGCGGAGACTTTGGCTGAAGCATTCCAGCGCGAGTTGGGTATTCAGTATGGTCAAACCACAGCTGATGGTCGATTCACGTTGTTACCTATTTGCTGCTTAGGTAATTGTGACAAGGGACCAACCCTTATGATTGATGAAGATACTCATGGTTTGGTTGAAGTGTCTTCAGTTAAACAGTTGTTGGAGAAGTATGTATGAATACTGAACCAAAACCGATTTATGGCGACGGTAACCCAGAAACACATCCATTGACTTGGCGTTTAAGCAAGCAAGAACATGTGCGTAGTGCAGATGATTATGAAGCGCTTGAAGGTTATGCAGGCTTTAAAAAAGCAATCACTATGCCACCTAAAGATGTGCTTGAAGTGATTAAAGCTGCGACAGTAAAAGGTCGTGGTGGTGCAGGTTTCCCAGCAGGGATCAAATGGTCACTCATGGCACCGAATGACAACTCAGGTCCACGTTACCTGATTTGTAATGCCGATGAAATGGAACCAGGTACCTTTAAAGACCGTTTGCTGATGGAAAAGCTTCCTCATCAGTTGATCGAAGGGATGTTAATCGCGGCTTATACACTTGAAGCGACCCACGGTTATATCTTTATTCGTGGTGAATATATCGAGGCTGCTCAATACCTCAATGAGGCTTTAGAACAAATTCGTGCTAAAGGTTATTTGGGTACAGATATTCTCGGTACAGGTTGGGGCTTTGAGCTGCATGTACATACGGGTGCTGGGCGTTATATTTGTGGTGAAGAAACTGCATTAATTAACTCACTAGAAGGTCGTCGTGCTAACCCGCGTACAAAACCACCATTCCCACAAGTTGCTGGGGCATGGGGTCGTCCAACGATTGTGAACAACGTAGAAACCTACAATAACTTACCAGCAATCATGTTGCGTGGCCCTGAGTGGTACATCAACTTATCTGCAGGAAAATCAAAAGATCCAGGTACCAAGATTTACGGTGCGTCAGGTAAAGTTAAATTCCCTGGCCTTTGGGAACTCCCTTTTGGTACAACTGCACGAGAAGTGATCGAAGAACATGCAGGTGGTATGCGTGATGGTCTAACACTCAAAGCATGGTTACCAGGTGGTGCATCAACTGACTTTTTAGCAGCTGAGCATATCGACTTGCCAATGGATGCTGAAAGCATCATGAAGGCAGGTTCACGATTAGGTACGTGTTTGTTGATGGTTGTAGACGAAACTCAATGCATGGTTTCTGCAACACGTAACTTAGAAGAATTCTTTGCACGTGAGTCATGTGGTTTCTGTACTCCATGTCGTGATGGCTTGCCATGGGCAGTTAAAGCACTTAAAGCACTTGAATCTGGTGAAGGCAAACAGGAAGACATTGATAACTTACAAGAGCTTACTCGTAAGTTATGGATTGGTAAAACTTTCTGTGCACATGCACCGGGTGCGATGGAGCCACTTATGGGCGCACTCAAACATTTCCGTCATGAATTTGAAGCAAAATTGAAAAATAATTCAGTTGCTACAAATCAGAACGTAGAACAAGCTTAAGGAATTCGACTATGGCTACCATTCATGTCGATGGAAAATCGTATGAAGTCAATGGCTCTGAAAACTTGCTACAAGCATGTTTGAGTCTAGGCATCGACATCCCGTATTTTTGCTGGCATCCATCCTTAGGTTCTGTCGGCTCTTGCCGTCAATGTGCGGTGACTCAATACGCAAATCCTGAAGATACTCGTGGTCGTTTAGTGATGTCGTGTATGACACCTGCCGCGGATAACACTTATATTTCGATTGAAGACAAAGAAGCAGTTGACTTCCGTGCTTCAATCGTTGAACTGTTAATGACGAATCACCCACATGACTGTCCAGTCTGTGAAGAGGGTGGTCACTGTCATTTACAAGATATGACTGTTATGACGCAGCACGATCGTCGTCGCTATCGTTTCACTAAACGTACTCACCACAATCAGGAGTTGGGTTCGTTTATTGCACATGAGATGAACCGTTGTATCGCTTGTTATCGTTGTGTACGTTACTACACTGATTATGCTGGTGGTACAGATTTTGGTGTTTATGCCAATGCCTCACGTGTTTACTTTGGTCGTCCAGAATCAGGAACTTTAGAGTCTGAATTCTCTGGTAACTTGACTGAAGTATGTCCTACAGGTGTATTTACTGATAAAACTCATTCGGCACGTTATAACCGTAAATGGGACATGCAGTATGCGCCAAGCGTATGCCAAGGCTGTTCATCTGGCTGTAACATTTCTCCAGGCGAACGTTATGGTGAATTACGTCGTGTAGAGAACCGTTTCAATGGTGAAGTAAACCAATACTTCTTGTGTGATAAAGGTCGTTTTGGAACTGGTTATGTCAACCGTGAAGATCGTCCACGTCAACCGCAATTCCGTAGTGGTACCAATGTAGCGAAAGTGAGCGTAGATCAAGCGCTTGATAGCGTGATCGAAAAACTACAAGGCCAAAAGGTTTTGGGTATTGGTTCACCACGTGCCAGCCTTGAAAGTAACTTTGTGTTACGTGAATTAGTCGGTGCTGAGAACTTCTCAACTGGTATGTCACAAAAAGAGCAACAGTTGGTTGAACTTGCTGCAAGCATTATGCAAAGCGACAAGATTTATAACCCTGGCATGCGTGAAATTGAAAGTTACGATGCAGTGCTCATTTTGGGTGAAGACCTCACACAAACAGCCCCACGTATGGCGCTTTCAGTTCGTCAAGCGGCGAAAAACAAAGCCAAAGAAATGGCAGCTGAACGTCGTACACAAGACTGGTTAGCTGAGCCATTAAAACGTATTGCACAAGATGCAAAATCGCCAATTTATATTTTGGCTGCAACTCAAACTCGCTTGGCCGATGTAGCAACAGGTGAAGTTGTTGCTTCTCCAAATGATATTGCGCGTTTAGGTTTTGCGGTTGCTGCTGCTGTAAATGGTGAGAGTATTACTGGTTTGGCTGATGATGCAAAAGCATTTGCTGAGCAAATTGCTGCAACATTAAAAGCGGCGAAAAAACCATTAATTATCTCTGGAACAAGCCTACAAGATCCAGCGATTATGGAAGCTGCTGCACAAGTAGCTCAAAGCTTAGGTGCTAATGCTGGTTTAAGCTTGACTGTTCCTGAAGTGAACTCAATGGGTATGGCACTGTTTGGTGGTTTAAGTCTCGAACAGGCATTTGCGCTTGATTATGATGCAATTGTCATTGTAGAAAACGACTTATATCGTCGTCTGCCTAGCCAACAAGTTGATCAAGCATTTGCTAAGGCTAATGATGTGATTGTATTGGATCATAGTGAAACAGCAACTGTTGAACGTGCTTCAATTATCTTGTCAGCTGCAAGTTTTGCTGAAGGTGATGGTACTGTGGTTAGCCAAGAGGGTCGAGCACAGCGTTATTACCAAGTGTATGATGCCAATTACTATAATCCTGAATATGCGATCAAAGAATCTTGGCGTTGGTTACATGCCATTGAAACTGGCGTGAAAGGGAAAGCAATTAGCTGGACAGTATTGGATGACGTGATTGAGTCAGTTGTACGTAGCGTACCTGTACTTGAAGCCATTCAAGATGTAGCGCCAGATGCTGGTTATCGTGTACACGGTTTAAAAATTGCTCGTGAACCACGTCGTTATTCTGGTCGTACAGCAATTCGTGCTCCGCTGTCTATTCATGAGCCAAAACAACCCGTTGACCAAGACTCAGCATTAACATTCTCTATGGAAGGTTATGTTGGTCCTCAAGATGCAGCATCACTGGTTCCATTTGCATGGGCACCAGGTTGGAACTCACCACAATCTTGGAATAAATACCAAGACCACGTGGGCGGTCACCTTAAAGGTGGTGATGCAGGTGTGCGTTTATTTGATCGTTTACCAAAACGTGCAGCGCGTAGTTATGTTGCGCCAGCAGCTGTTGTAGTCAATCCAGATAGCTTCCGTTTAGTACCAATGCATCATATTTTTGCTTCTGGTGAATTTACTGTAAAAACACCAGCAATGGAGTCTCGTATTCCTGAGCCAATGTTTGCAGTGGGTGCACAAGATGCAGCACGTCTAAATCTGAAAGATGGTCAACAGTTAACTGTACAAGCGGGTGAATCAAGCATTAGCTTACCTGTACAAGTAATTGAATATTTACCTACAGGTTATATTGGATACCCAGTTGGTCAAGCACCAACGGTTTCACTTGCTGAGCCTGTTTCCATTGCGGTAGGAGCGTGATTATGAATGAAGCTATGCGCGCATTACCCACTTGGGCACAAGATTGGCCAACTGCTTATGCAGTGATTCAGGCAATTGTGATCCTGCTGGTGGTGGTGCTTATGGCGGCGTTGATGTCATTTATCGAACGTCGTTTATTGGCTGTTTGGCAAGACCGTTACGGTCCAAACCGTGTTGGTCCTGGGGGGATGTTCCAGATCGTAGCAGACATGTTGAAAATCATGTTTAAAGAAGACTGGACACCAAAGTTTGCAGATAAGCTTACTTTCCGTTTAGCACCAGCTGTTGCAATGGCAACAGCGGTGTTGTCGTTCATGGTCATTCCTGTGAGCCCAACTTTGGGTGTTGCAGATATGAGCATCGGCCTATTGTTCTTTATGGCAATGGCTGGGATTGCAGTATATGCCGTATTATTTGGTGGTTGGTCTTCTAACAACAAATATGCACTTTTAGGTGGTTTGCGTTCTGCTGCTCAAACGATTTCGTACGAAGTCTTCCTTGGGATTTCATTAATGGGCGTTGTTGCGATTGCAGGTTCTTTTAACCTACGTGACATCGTTGAAGCCCAGCGTGATGTGTGGTTTATCATTCCACAATTCTTAGGCTTTATGATTTTCGTTGTTGCAGGCGTTGCGGTAACTCACCGTCATCCATTTGACCAACCAGAAGCTGAACAAGAATTGGCCGAAGGTTATCACGTTGAATATGGTGGTATGAAGTGGGGGATGTTCTTCGTTGCAGAATACGTCAACATTATCCTGATCTCTGCCTTGATCGTGACTTTGTTTTTTGGTGGTTGGTTAGCACCATTTAATTTAGAAATTTCATTTATTCCACCTGCATTCTGGTTTATTGCTAAAACAGCTTTCTTTGTAATGATGTTTGTTTTGGCACGTGGTTCTTTAATGCGTCCACGTTATGACCAAGTAATGAATTTTGGTTGGAAAGTTTGTTTGCCACTGGCACTAATTAACCTTTTGGTCACAGGTGCTGTGATTCTTCTGAATCAAGCGGCTTAGGACAGCGAGGAACACTATGTTTAAAATTCTAGCTGGAGTCGGGTCTATTGTACGCAGTTTGTGGATGGTATTTAGCCATGTCACACGTAAGCGTGACACGATCTTGTATCCTGAAGTGCCAGTTCCTGTACCACCGCGTTACCGTGGACGTATTGTCCTGACTCGTGATCCGGATGGTGAAGAGCGTTGCGTCGCATGTAACTTATGTGCGGTTGCTTGCCCTGTAGGTTGTATTTCACTACAAAAAGCAGAAAAAGAAGATGGTCGTTGGTATCCGGAATTTTTCCGTATCAACTTCTCTCGTTGTATTTTCTGCGGTATGTGTGAAGAAGCATGTCCAACGACTGCAATTCAACTTACGCCTGATTTTGAGTTGGGTGAGTATGTTCGTCAAGATTTGGTTTATGAAAAAGAAAACCTCTTGATTTCAGGTCCAGGCAAATATCCTGATTATAACTTCTACCGTGTAACTGGTATGGCTGTTAGTGGGAAAGACAAAGGTCAAGCGCAAAAAGAAAGCGCACCTGTGGATGTACGGAGCTTATTACCATGATTTGGCCATTTTATTTGATGGCCATCGTGGCCATTATTTCGACCTTACGTGTAGTAACCAATGCCAATCCGGTACATGCGTTACTCAGTTTAATTGTTTCATTATTGGCGGTGGCAGGTATATTCCTGACCATCGGCGCACCATTTGCTGCTGCACTTGAAGTGATTGTGTACGCAGGTGCCATTATGGTGTTGTTTGTTTTCGTTGTCATGATGCTCAACTTGGGTCGTGAGACTGAGCAACAAGAACGTAAATGGTTAAGCTCGGATGCTTGGGCTTATCCTGCACTGATGTGCTTCCTGATGGGATTGTGCTTAGTGTGGATGCTGGGTTCTGATTACAGTAATTCAAGCGCTCAAGGTTTAATGATCGGAACACAAGTGATCGGTCCTAAAGAAGTCGGTCAAGCACTCTTCACAAAATACTTATTATTAGTTGAAGTTGCTGCCATGTTGCTACTTGCAGCTTTGGTTGCCGCATTCCACTTAGGTAAACGCGATCCTAGTGCAGAAGAGGAGCAACAATAATGGGCAACATACCTTTAGAACATGGGTTGATTGTAGCATCGATTCTATTTGCACTCGGTTTTTACGGTGTGATGGTACGACGCAATCTGCTCTTTATGTTAATGAGCCTTGAAATCATGATGAATGCTGCAGCGTTAGCATTTGTTGTGGCAGGGAGTGCATGGGGACAACCCGATGGACAAATCATGTTTATCTTGATTTTGACTCTTGCTGCTGCAGAGGCCAGTATTGGTCTTGCGATCGCCCTTCAGTTTTATCATCGCTTCCAACACTTGGATGTGGATGCTGCTAGTGAGATGCGCGGATGAGTTTATTAGCTTTAACTATATTATTCCCCCTCATCGGATTTGTATTATTGGCAGCAGGTCGCAATAAGTTACCAGAGCCAGTAGCTGCAATTATTGGTGTGGGTGCTGTGGGTCTATCAGCCCTAGCTGCACTTTTTGCCGGTTCAAACTTTGTTAATAGTGGTGCAAGCTCCCAAGTTGTTCATTTATGGACATGGTTTAATGTCGGTGGTTTAGCTCCAGGTGTAAGTTTGCATCTTGATGGTCTGTCATTGTTAATGATGGGCATGATCACAGGCGTTGGTTTCCTTATTCACGTATTTGCTTCTTGGTATATGCGTGGTGAAGAGGATTTCGCACGTTTCTTCTCTTATTTCAACTTGTTCGTTGCTAGCATGTTGATACTCGTCCTTGGTGATAACTTAGCGTTATTATTCTTAGGTTGGGAAGGCGTAGGTCTGTGTTCATACTTATTGATTGGTTATTACTATCAAACACCTGCAAACGGTTTTGCTGCAATCAAAGCATTTACTGTTACTCGTGTTGGTGACGTATTCTTACTGATCGCAATGTTCTTGATTTACCAACAGTTCGGTACTTTGCATACTGCAACAATTGTAGAAAATGCACACAATGTATTGGCTGGTGATCATTCACTTGCAATTTGGACAGCGCTTATGTTGTTCTTGGGTGCTGCTGGTAAATCTGCGCAAATCCCATTACAAACATGGTTAGCAGATGCAATGGCAGGTCCAACACCTGTATCTGCATTGATCCATGCGGCAACAATGGTTACAGCAGGTGTTTATCTTATCTGCCGTACTTTCACTGTATTTGAAATGGCTCCTGAAGTTCTACACTTCATTGCGATTACTGGTGCAGTTACGCTTTTGGTTGCAGGTTTTGCAGCATTGGTACAAACCGATATCAAACGTATCTTGGCTTACTCAACAATGAGTCAGTTAGGTTATATGTTTATGGCTGTGGGTGCAGAAGCATATCAAGCTGGTTTGTTCCATATGTTATCTCACGCGTTCTTTAAGGCATTATTATTCTTATCTTCTGGTGCGGTGATTTTAGCTTACCATCATGAACAGAACATCTTCAAAATGGGTGGTTTGTTCTACAAAAATAAATTCTTGTTTGCTTGTTTCGCTATCGGTGGTGGTGCACTTGCAGCAATTCCATTTATTACGGTTGGCTTCTTCTCTAAAGACGCGATCTTGGGTGCAGTTTGGGTACAAGGTCAACAAGCAGATCCACTTTATGCTTGCCTCTACTGGGTAGGTGTTGCTGGTGCATTCTTGACTTCGATCTATACATTCCGTCTGATTTGGGTGGTGTTCTTCGGTAAAGAAAATACGCCTTATCATGAAATTAAGGGTGTAACATACTGGGCGCCATTGGCAATTTTAGGTGTGCTTTCAACAGGTTTAGCTTATTTCCTTAAAGCTCCAGTTGAGAAAGTATTAAATACAGCGAAAATACCAGCTTTTAATACTCCTGAAGCATTAGAGGCAGGAATGCACTCTGCAGAATACACTGCAGTTGGTGTTGCATTGGTTGGTTTGGTTGTTGGTGTGGTGTTATTTGCTTTTGCTTATAAAGCAGTTAAAGCATTCGCAAACACAACTTTGGGTGCTGGCCTTGCTAATATTTGCCGTAATGCATTTGGTTTTGACAGTTTGTATAACATTGTTTTTGTTAAACCTTATTTGTTACTCGCTAAAATCTTTGGTCGCGATCCGATTGATGGTATGTGGTTGGCACTTCCTGCAATTGTTCAGGCGGGTCACCGTTTTGGCAGCGCACGTCAAACAGGTTCATTGCGTGAATACGCTTCAAGTATGGCGCTCGGTGTAGCTGTGATACTGATGATCTTGATCATGCTTCAGATCGTGGGGAAATAACATGGACATCTCAAACAATTTGATATTACCCGCGCTGATCCTTGTTCCGTTCATTGCTGGTTTTGTCTGTTGGCTCGTCGACAAAGTCGACAATCACATGCCGCGCTATATTGCGCTGATTGGTATGGTGATTACTTTTATCCTTACCTTGGTTCTTTGGAACCAAGGGGGCTTTAGTTATACATTAGGACAAGCTGTTCCAACTTGGGCTGCTGAATTCCATTTACCTTGGATCAGTAGTTTAGGTATTGATATTCACCTTGCTGTCGATGGCTTATCTATTTTGATGGTCGGTTTAACCGCACTATTGGGTATTTTAGCTGTAGGCTGTTCTTGGGGTGAGATTCAAAAGAACGTTGGTTTCTTCCACTTAAATCTACTTTGGTCTTTAGGTGGTGTAATTGGTGTATTCATTGCTATTGATATGTTCTTATTCTTCTTCTTCTGGGAGATGATGCTGGTTCCAATCTATTTCTTGATTGCAATCTGGGGACATCGTGGTTCTGAAAATAAATCACGTAATTACGCAGCAACTAAATTCTTTATCTATACGCAAGTTGCTGGCTTGATCATGTTGATCGGGATCTTAGGTCTTGTTATTGCTGGTTTTGATTTAACTAACAAAATTAGCTTTAGTTATGATCACCTTTTACAAGTTGCTAACTTCCTTGATGCAAAATACCCAACGATTGCTTATGCCTTCATGGTGTGTTTGTTTATTGGTTTTGCAGTTAAATTGCCAGTATTCCCGTTACATGGTTGGTTGCCAGATGCTCACGCACAAGCACCAACAGCGGGTTCTGTAGATTTGGCAGGTATTTTGATTAAAACTGCGGCATATGGTTTGCTTCGTTTTGTTATGCCATTCTTCCCAGCCGCATCTGCTCAGTTTGCTGATATTGCGATTATCCTTGGTTTGATTGGTATCTTCTATGGTGCTTGGTGTGCATTCCAACAAACAGACATGAAACGTTTGTTGGCTTATACCTCAATCTCCCACATGGGCTTTGTGGTACTTGCATTGTATGCTGGTAATATTCTGACTTTCCAAGGTTTGATGATCATGATGCTTGCACACGGTCTATCTTCAGCTGCCTTGTTCATTATGTCTGGCCAAGTGTACGAGCGCCTTCATACGCGTGATATGCGTTTGATGGGGGGAATCCGAGGTCAATTACCTTATCTTGCATTCTTCTTAATGTTCTTTGTTGCAGCACTTGTGGGTATACCTGGTCTAGGTAACTTCATTGGTGAGTTCTTGATCTTGATGGGTTCATTCAGTCAATATCCAGTATTTACAATCATTGCTGCAATCAGTTTAGTCTTTGCTGGTCTGTATGGCTTAATCCTGATTCACCGTACTTTATTTGGTACTCCAAACGAAGAGCAAAAACAGCATTATGCTAGCCCATTGAAAGACTTGTCTGCGCGTGAAATTAGCTTGTTGATGATTTGTGTGATTGGTTTAGTTTGGCTAGGTATTTATCCTCAAACATTCCTTGATATTTCTCATTCAAGTATGGCGTGGATTGCCAATAGTTATATGCCTGTGCAGGAAGTGGTAGACACTATGCAACAGGTCGTGACTCAACCCAATGTGGAGATCCAATAAGTCATGAACTTCACACTGTCATTTAACGAACTTATGCCTCTTGCACCAGTGATGATCGTCGCATTGACGGCGATCGTGGTGATGATTTTGATTGCGATTAAACGTAATCATAATTTGGTAGCAACGACTACAGTTATCGGTTTAAACCTTGCGCTGGCTTCGATTTTACTCACCTTATTTGGTTCTGTAATAAAACCAGCAACGGTGATGAATCTGTTTATGGTTGATCCATTTACACTGATTTATCAAGTGATGATTTTAATTGCTGCGTTAGCATGTTGCACTCTGTCACATGCTTATATCGACAGCTATAAGAGTAATCGTGAAGAACTTTATCTATTAATGTTGATCTCTATTGCAGGGGCAATGTTAATGGTTGCAAGTACACACTTTGCTTCATTCTTTATCAGTCTTGAGTTGATGTCGATTCCAGTTTACGGCTTGTTGGCTTATACCCACCAACGCAGTAAATCATTGGAAGCAGGTTTGAAGTATTTGGTACTTTCTGCAACAGCTTCAGCAATGTTATTGATGGGTATGGCATTTGTTTATGCAACCCTCGGTTCGTTGTCATTTGCAGGTCAAATCGATGATATGTTCTGGGCGCTTACTAAAGCTGAGTCTCCAGAAACAATCATGGCATTACAAGGCTATATGGCGAAGTATGATCACCTTTTAGGTTCAACCTTAGTGATCATTGGTCTAGGTCTCATTTTGTGTGCGGTTGCATTTAAACTCTCTATGGCGCCATTCCATAAATGGACACCAGATGTTTATGATGGTGCACCTGCACCAATGGCAACATTCTTAGCAACAGTTGCCAAAGTAGCGATGATCGCTTTGTTTATCCGCTACCTATTATCTTCTGGTGTGTTTAGTGTTGATGTTATTCGCACAGTCATTACAGTGTTTGCTGTACTGTCAGTATTGTTCGGTAACTTACTTGCATTGAAACAAGCGAATCTGAAACGTATCTTGGCATACTCTTCAATTGCTCATTTCGGTTATATGATGCTAGCACTTGTGAGTGCTTCATATCTCAGCCTACCATCTATTGGTGTGTATATGGCGAGCTATGTATTAACTACAATTGGTGCTTTTGGTGTTGTGACATTAATGTCTAGCCCATATAACAATAGCTCTGAGGCAGATGATCTATCTAACTATCGTGGTTTATTCTGGCGTCGTCCAATTTTAACTGCAACATTAACGGTAATGATGCTTTCTTTGGCTGGTATTCCATTAACTGCAGGATTTATTGGTAAGTTCATGTTAATCATGACGACTGTATCGACTCAGCATTGGTTCTATGCAGCAATGATCATTATTGGTAGTGGTATTGGTTTGTACTATTACCTCCGTGTCATGATTACGCTTTATCAATCACCAGCTGAGACTACAACTGTAGATGCACCACATCATTGGGGGCAAACTGCAGGTGGTATCATGGTACTTGCGGCAGCTGTAGCTGTACTTGTATTCGGTGTATATCCAGATCCACTTATTTCTATTATGAAGCAAGCAGATTTGTTTATGCCTTTACAGTTGCTATTAAGCGTGGGTCAGCAATAAGTTTAGTTCAACTCTTTTGAGTTAAATGATAAAGCCTTCCGATTGGAGGGCTTTATTGTTTTTATTGCATGAAATGTCTATAAATTGGAGAGCAACTGTACAAGTTGTTAGTGGTTTTATTAACTTGTTTTTAAGTCATGCAAAAAACACTTATAATGTTTAGTAGTTAAATTTTGTGTAAGGTCAGTATCGTGCCGATTAAAGAAATTCGTCATCCATTAATACAACATAAATTAGGTTTATTACGCCGTTCTGATATCAGTACTAAAAATTTTCGTGAGCTTGCTCAAGAAGTAACGATGTTGTTGACTTATGAAGCAACACAAGACTTGGCGATGTCTGAGCAAGAGGTAGACGGCTGGGCAGGTAAAGTAACTGTTGAGCATATTGCTGGTAAGAAAATTACAGTTGTACCTATTTTACGTGCTGGTATTGGCATGTTAGAAGGTTTCTTAAATCTAATACCAAGTGCCAAAGTTTCTGTATTGGGTTTAGAGCGTGATGAAGAAACTTTACAGGCGCGTACCTATTACAAGAAATTAGTGCCAGATGTGCAAAACCGACTTGCGATGATTATTGATCCAATGTTGGCTACAGGCGCTTCACTCATTGCAGCTATTGATGTGTTAAAAGCAAGTGGTTGTAAAGATATTCGAGTAATGGTTTTGGTTGCTGCACCAGAGGGTATTGCAAAAGTTACAGCTGCACATCCAGATGTGACTATCTTCACTGCTTCAATTGACCAAGGTCTAAATGAGCACGGTTATATTGTGCCCGGCTTAGGTGATGCAGGTGATAAGATCTTTGGTAGTGTACAAAAAGACTAACATCGATCTTTTATTTGCCCTCTCTTTGCAAAGAAGAGAGGGCAAAGTAGATTAAATCGATTCTTGACAATAACGCATAAAGGCTTTTAGTCCAGGGCCTTGATACTTCTGACGATGAGTCAATAAATAGAGTGGACGAGTGAGCACCCAAAAAGGTGTATCTAAAATAACCAGTTCACCCTTTGCTTGTAGTGGTTCAATCGCTAGTTTTGAAATACATGATAAGCCCATACCTCCCGCTACGATTTTTAAAATAGCTTCATTATGACCTAATGTTAATCTGATCTTGCAGTTTGGTAGATCCTTTACAATGGCATGATCGAATACCTCTCGTGTACCAGAACCTTCTTCACGTAAGATCCAGTCAATCTGGTCAAAGTCTTTCACTTGTAAAGCTCGATCTAACTGTGCCAGAGGATGATTCGGTGCACAGCAGACAGCAAGTTCATCATCTCGCCAATGAATGCTTTGGAGTTGAGGTAAATGACATGAACCTTCGATCAGCGCGACATCAAGTTGGAATTGATTGACTGCCTCTATAATTTGACGAGTATTACCTACTTGCAGCTGTAGTTGTGCTTGAGGCTGCCGTTGGATAAAAGCGGCTAGAAGGTTGGGCATGAGGTAATCGCTAATGGTCAGTGTCGCACCAATACGCAAATCAATATTTTGTAACTCTCCCTTAGCGGCTTGTTCAAATGCTTCACTACGTCCTAAAATTTCTAGGGCTTGAGGGAGTAAGAAGCGGCCAAGATCATTGAGCTGTAGGCGCTTACCTAAGCGGTCAAAAAGTGGAGCTCCAAGACCATCTTCCAAATCTGCCAATGCCATACTGGCAGCACTTTGGGTGAGTCGTACTGCATCACTGGCTTTTGTTACAGTACCTTCTTGTGCAACGGCAACAAAGACAGAGAGTTGGCGTAAAGTCATGCGCATGGATAAGACCTTAACATTTAGATATTTATCAATAATAGCAACATGCTATCATGAGCATAGTCTATCGTGCCATGTTTGAAATTATGTCTGTTGATAAGTTTAGTTTAGAAAAAGTGCTATCAGTACATCGTTGGAGTGACAATCTATTTAGTTTTACTATGACTAGACCTGCACATTTTAAATTTACAGCAGGTCAATTTGCACGAATTGGTTTAAAAGTTGCAGATGAATTAGTTGTCCGTGCATATTCTGTTGTTTCTTCACCCTATGATGAGACTTTAGAGTTTTTTTCTATTGTTGTCCCTGATGGTGCATTTACCTCCCAATTACAGCATCTTAAAGTAGGGGATGCGCTTTATTTAGAAAAAGTCCCTTATGGCTTTCTCACACTTGCTCGCTATCAAGCTCCTGCACCTAAAGATTTATGGTTATTGGCCACTGGAACGGGTTTGGCTCCTTTTATTTCGATGCTTCAAGACTTTGAAACATGGAAAAAATATCAAAAAATCAATCTTGTTTATAGTGTTCGCAGCGCTGCTGAACTTGCCTATGTAGATCGTATAGCAGAAATTGTTGAGTTATTTGCTGAAGGCCATAAAGGCTTTAAGTTCGTTCCTATCATTACGCGCGATCCACAAGCGAAATTACATGATCGACTACCAATTTTGATTGAAAATGGACAGCTTGAACAAGAGGTCGGCTTAGATTTTGATCCAAATTCTACACATATTATGCTATGTGGTAATCCGCAGATGGTTGAAGATACACGTGATGCTTTAAAAGCGAGGGGATTAACGATGAATCGTCGTGGTGAAGGAAATATTGCTGTAGAAAACTATTGGTAACAGAATGAATTAAAGCACTTCACAGTAATTGAGCTGTGAAGAGTTCTACATCACTTGTTAATGTACGAGCATATCCATAAATTCTCGTAATTCATGAATAGCGCTGTCAAGATCACTGCTTAACCAAGTTGGCTCAAATATTGACGTGTAATATTCAAGGCGATCATGAGGTACGATCAGGCGGATTGGGCATTCTTCTTCAGCTAAACGCCAAGGAATAACGGGTACATCAAGATCAAGAAAACATGCTACATCGCGAATATCCACAATGATTGCATTAATACAATCTGGAAATGGCATGACCGAGAACTCATCACAGCGCCGGCGGAAATATTCAAGATCTCCCCACTGTAAATTAAAACTTGGTTTAGAGAATGCTAATATGCCAATTAAGTGTGCATCTCGAGTGTGGTGAAGATAGCATTGATGGGTGACATCTGTGTCTAATTCTAAGGAGACACTTTGTCGTTGATAAGGCATGGCAAACCAATATAAAAAAGTAGGCTGCAAGTATAACCTAATTTTAATTTTCAGCCAGTGCCATTCGTTAAGCTTTAAATAACTTTTTTACAGTTTAAAGAAATTGATCTGGATTGTGGGGCGTATAATAAAAAAGCTTATCCGAGTTCGAGATGAGGTAAATATTATGGGACATCCTATAATTCCAACAGGACAAGATGAAAAGAATAAAGATAAAAGTTCAAAAGAACCTATTGTAATTTACATCTTAATGCTCATTGGTTATTTTGTATTCGCCTTAGTCATTGTTTTTACAATAAATGCAGTGATCTAATTCAACAATTAATTTTATTAAGTTTATATTTAAAATATTATCTTGGGCCGAATATTTATACTTCGGCTCAAGTTGTTGAGTAAGAAACTCAATAATGTACATCTATGCATAGATTTTTTAACTATTTAAGCATGTAAATTTAAAAATTTTG
The DNA here is from genome assembly GCF_031157835.1 of Acinetobacter rudis. Classification (GTDB taxonomy): domain Bacteria; phylum Pseudomonadota; class Gammaproteobacteria; order Pseudomonadales; family Moraxellaceae; genus Acinetobacter; species Acinetobacter rudis_A. The sequence goes on from NZ_JAVIDR010000023.1 coordinate 19,885, forward strand.
TATATTTTTCTTCTATTTATAGCTCATTTAATGTGCTTTTTTTTTGATTGTGCTACATTATCCTGTGTGAAAAAAATACGATTTATAGTTAAAAATAATCTAATAATACTAGGTTATTTAAAATTTATTTAATAATTCCGCATATAGAACAAACAACAAGAGGGTGCAATCATGAATGAAGATTTTGGTCGTGGTCTGAGTGGTCACTTAGACATAAGCTATTATTGGGAACAATTTCAGCCAATTATTGCTGCGGTTGCAGTTTTATTACTCGGTTGGATCTTGGCGTTATTGATTGCGTCAGCCGTTAAAAAGATCCTGCACCAATTTAATACACACCACAGGCTTTCAAGTGCAGCGGGTCAAGAGACCACGAGCACATTAAATTATGAAACTTTAATCTCTAAATTTGTATTTTGGTTCATTTTTATTATTGTGATTATCGCAGCACTGAATATATTTAATATTAGTGGTGTAAGTGGACCACTGAGCGTCATGATTGGGCAGTTCCTACTCTTTATTCCTAATCTTATTGCCGCTGTAGTGGTTGGATTCGTTGCTTGGTTATTGGCAAGATTGTTACGTCTTGGGCTGATTCGAATCTTAGACAAGACCCGACTAGATGAAAAGCTAAGTACAGATGCGGGTGTTTCTCACTTTAGTCAAAGTATTGCTGAGATCGTATATTGGTTAACCTTGCTGTTATTTTTACCAATTGTCTTAGCGATATTAGGTTTAACAGGCTTATTAGCGCCTGTACAAAACATGTTGAATGAAACGATTGCGTTTGTACCGAATATTTTTATAGCCGCAGTTATTATTTGTGTGGGCTATATCTTAGCGAAAATTGTGCGTGGAATTGTTGAAGGTTTAAGTAATAGTTTTAAATTACAACAATGTGCAGAAAAAATTGGATTATTTAAACAGTCTAATATTAGTAACTTTTTAGGTTCATTTATTTTTGTCGTTGTCATGATAACAACTCTAATCATTGCATTTGACACACTGGGTATCCGCTCTATTTCAGATCCAGCAACAGTCATGCTCTCTGAGATTATGTCTGCTATCCCACAAATTATTGCTGCAGCATTAATTTTAATTGTTGCTTATGTGGTTTCTCGATTTGTTGCACGTTTAATCACTGAACTTGTTGCAGGAACTGGGGTAGATCAAATTCCTGCTAAATTAGAATTACAGCGTTACTTGGGTGAAACAAAACTTTCTGTCGTTTTGGGACATCTTATCGTGTTCTTTACGATGTTATTTGCTGTATCTGAAGCAGCTAATCGATTAGGTCTTAATCAAATTAGCGACCTCATTGCAATGTTTATTCACTTTGGTGCCAATATCTTATTAGGTGCAGTGATATTCGTGATTGGTTTTTGGCTTGCCAATATTGTCGCGAGCATTGTACAGCGAGGAGAGTCAAATAGTTCTCGTTGGTTAGCAAATCTTGTCCGTGTTTTAATTATGGGCTTGGTTTTAGCTATGGGCTTAAAAGCCATGGGTATTGCTGATTCAATTGTTAATTTGGCATTCGGTCTGACTTTAGGTGCTGTTGCTGTTGCCTTTGCTTTGGCATTCGGTCTAGGTGGACGCCAACCAGCCGAGCAAATACTTACAGATCTGATTGACCATGCAAAGAAAAATGCTGCGAACCCAGCTACAGATCCTACTGATCAGACAGCTGTGACACCATTATCTTCGGTTAAAACATCAGAGCAAAGTAATAATCCTGAATAATTCTACATAAAATAAACAACTTATTTTTACTGGTCTTTAATTTATTCCGATTAACAAAATACACGGTATTTACGGGATAAATTAGGCCAGTTCTTTATTTTATAACAGAAAATTTGTTAATTAATCACAATAATAGGCAAATATGATTTAATCGATAGAAACACTATTCAACCCAAAACAAATCATGAAAAAAATAAATATTGTGATTTATATCAAACTTTCATATAGTGTCGCTTGAGATTGGTCATGCCTTAAATAAATGTAAAGATTATTATGAAAACAAATCAGCCTTCATTAACACTTGCCTTACTCGAAGCTCGTGAAGCATTAATGTCACATTTTCGTCCGGAATTAAAAGAGATCGGGTTAACAGAGCAGCAGTGGCGTATTATGAGAATACTGGCTCAAGATAAGGAGCTGGACACAACAACGCTGGCCGAAAAAGCATGTCTTTTAAAGCCAAGTCTCACAGGTATTACGAATCGATTAATTGATATTGGGTTAATTGATCGCCGTCGTTCTGAACAGGATCAGCGTATTTATTATATTTCTTTGACAGATCGTGGAGAGAAAGTCTTTTCCAATGCGGTTACACGTATGGAACAGTGTCATACCATTATTGAAGAAAAGATCGGCGAAGAAAAAATGCTGGCACTATTTAATTTATTAAAGGATATACAAAATATAAGGTGAAATATGTTTAAGCAGATTTCATTTTTTTTATTTTTATAAATATATTTTAAATTTGATTTTATATTAAATAGGTTCAAACCCTGACAGGGCTATTTTATTCATCGGTCATTTTGTACAAACTTTAGTTATTCTATATCTTGGTTGCCATACTCAATACACTTTAATAGTTATGAGCTGATCAGACTTAACGATTTTGAAACTGGTATGGCAGTGAGATTAAAACAGAGGGATTAGGCCCTCTGTTTTAGTTGTTGTAGTTCATTATTGAGCTTATCAAGCTCACTTTGTTGTTCAATGAGTTTTTTCTGATATTTATTTTGCTTAGACAAGTCACCTGCATTTTGTGCCTGTTGTAAATCATTCTTTACTTCAGTGACTTTGATATTTTGTTTAAGAATTTTTTGTTCAAGTTTGTGCATATCTTTATTTAGCTTAGAGCTAAAGTCAGTATCATTACAATTATTATCAATTTCGATTAATGCCTGTTTAAGCCCTCTAATTTGATAGTAATCATTGTATTGTTGGGCAATTTTAATTTTTGTTTCAACTGCAGTACGTTTTTCTGCACAGCTAAATTGTTCAGCGAAAGTCAATTGGGGGAGAGCAAGATAAATGCCTAAAAATAAATATGTTATAGACTTCATTGTGTTATGACCCTAGAGTGTGTTTTATTTATTGAAAATATTGTACATTTCTTACTTAAAAAATCCTTAAGAACATATGCCTATACCATCATTGGAGTGGCATTTTTAAGTTAGGTATAATTAACACATGTTCTAGAAAAAATATAGAAAAAATCATTACTGATCTTTTAAACATATTGTGCTGCTGCATAAGCAGATGACCAAGCCCATTGAAAGTTATATCCACCTAGATGCCCAGTGACATCCAAAACTTCACCCACAAAGTATAGGCCAGTCTGTAATTTACTTTCCATTGTTTTAGATGAGATCTCGCTGGTGTCTACACCACCCAGTGTGACTTCAGCAGTACGATAGCCTTCTGTACCAGATGGTTTTACTTCGAAGGAATGCAGTTGTGTTGCAATATGCTGGAGTATCTCATCACTTAATTGACCTATGGCGATATCTGCATATTGTGGCCAGATCAATTGTTGCAGCTCCAGTACAATACTCTTTGGCATCAGTTCTGTAAGTAGGGTACGAATCAGGACTTTGGGGTGACTTATTTTTTTGGCTTTTAACCACGTTAATAATTCGTGCTGGGGTAAAAAGTTTATTTTAAAACTTTGCCCACTTTGCCAGTAATTTGAAAGTTGTAATGCGCTAGGGCCACTTAAGCCACGGTGAGTAAAGAGTAGGGCCTCATGGAATGCAGCAAGATTGTTTTCTAAAATAACATCGAGAGCATTACCACTTAAACGTGTTGTGACTTGTTTAAATTGATCTGAAAATGTGAAAGGAACTAAACCAGCACGAGTCGGGTAAACATGATGACCAAACTGTTCAGCTAACTGATAGCCAAAACCAGATCCACCTAGTGTTGGAATAGATAACCCCCCACTGGCGACCACTAAAGATGAGCTTTGAAATTTTCCTTGGCTGCTGCTAATTTGATAGACATTGTCCTCATCAACATGTACATCCGTCACTTCTGCTTGTGTTTTAATGGTGACTCGATTGGTTTTTTCGCACTCAGTCAGCAACATTTGTAGAATTTCTTTAGCCCCCTCTAAAGTAAACAGTTGACCATGTTTACGTTCTTCATAGGCAATGCCATATTCACAGACCATACCAATAAAATCCCAGTTGCTATAACGGCTTAGGGCTGAAATAACAAAGTGTGGGTTATGTGAAATGTAATGATTTGGCTCAACATCTAAGTTGGTAAAGTTACATTTACCACCACCTGACATTAAAATCTTTTTTCCTACTTTATTGGCTTTTTCGAGCACTAAAACATGGCGACCACGTGCTGCTGCTAAAGCCGCGAGCATTAAACCAGATGCACCTGCGCCTAAGACGATGACATCATATTGTGATTGCGCCATGTAAAACTCATTTTGCTGGGAGGAAAGTCGCGCATTATAACCAGTATCACAAGTAATTAAAAACAAAGCCGCGCACTGTCATGAAAAACAATCAGTATCACAAGTAATTAAAAACAAAGCCGCGCACTGTCATGAAAAACAATCAGTATCACAAGTAATTAAAAACAAAG
>NZ_JAVIDR010000023.1:24599-46335 GCF_031157835.1 Acinetobacter rudis
AGTCGTGACTAAGCTGCTAAATTGAAGTCATTAGAGCTCTTTCAAAAGTCAAATAATAAACATCTTAAAATAAGTTATCACTCATATCCGCTACGTGTGAAGTGGCAGGGATGCCACTGTGATTAAGGACTATAGGGACATAGTCTCTTGATCACAAAAGGTTTTTGTTACTTTTGACCTTTCAAAAGTAAGGCATTGCCTACGCGTAAACATATCCTTCTGATCAGTCATATGCGGCCATGCCTACTTCAATATTTGTCTATTTTTTAATTTATGAAAGAGATCTATTACAAATAGGCGAGACCTTACTTTTTTCTTGGAAAAAGTAAGCAAAACCGCTTGTTGCTCACAGACTACATCCATGTAGTCGTGGGCAACAGTGGCATCCATGCCACTTTGCACGAATCAGATATCGAGTGTGTTTTTGATTTTTGATTTGTTTTTTAAATCTTTGCTTTAGATGTTAATGACGACGGCCCTGTAAACCACCACTATGAATAACTAAAATTCGCTTGTTGGCAGCAAAATATCCTTGCTTTAGTAGGTCGAAAATACCGTAGAGCATTTTACCTGTGTAGATTGGATCTAGAGGAATTTTCTGTTCTTGTTCAAATTGTTCCATAAAGTTTAGTAGTTCAGCTGAGGTCTTAGCATATCCTCCAAAGCAATAGTCGTCTCGAATAGACCAATTGGTTTTAGAGGTATAACCTTGCACAATATCGGTTAAAAAATTTCCTTTTAATGCAGAAAAACCCAGAATGTATTGTTTATTGTGACATGCCTCAATTAGACCTGTTATCGTGCCACCCGTTCCCACAGCACAGCAGATAATATCGTAATTGAGTTGATCTGTAGGACTCAGTATTTCACGTGTTCCTTGTATTGCTAAGTCATTGCTCCCGCCTTCAGGAATAATGTAGCTATTTGGAAACTGTCTTTGTAGCTGAGCAAGAAATTCAATATCTTGTTTTTTCTTATAATTTTCACGTGAAACAAAATGAAGTTGCATAGCATGTTGTTGTGCAGTGCTTAATGTTGCATTGAGTGGGCGATGGGCTAGTTCTTCGCCTCGAATAATTCCAATACTTTGAAAGCCAAAGTACTGGGCAGCATAGGCTGTTGCAGCAATATGGTTAGAATACGCACCACCAAAGCTGAGAACTGTTTTATAGCCTAAGCGCTGTGCCTCCATGAGATTATATTTTAATTTATAGAATTTATTTCCAGATATTTGCGGATGAATCAGATCTAATCGTTTAATTGTTAACTGTACTGGATATTCAGTACGAATTTTTTGGTAGATGACATCTTGTGCAATATTGTCAAAGCAAGTTTGCATGTTTTTTTAAAGACCGTCTAAAAGTACATGGCTTATTGTACATTGCTTAAAGAGAAGAGTTTGAGGAAATACGCTTACTACTTAATGCCTTTCAGCCAAATTGCCGCAATTAAGGTAGAGGTTTTGAATCGGTATCAACGGCGCTGATGACAGACATCCCAGGACGTAAATTTTCAATCCCTTTTTGTTCTGGGTCAATCTTGATTCTTACCGCAATTCTTTGCACAACTTTAGTAAAATTACCTGTCGTATTATCTGGTTTTAGTACACTAAATTCACTACCAGCAGCGGGTGATATTTGTTCAACATGTCCATAAAATTTTTGGTGATGAAGTGCATCTACTGTAAACCAAGCTTTCTGTCCAATACGCATATCCGCTATCTGTGTTTCTTTAAAATTAGCAATGACCCAAGTTTGTTTAGGAATGAGAAAAAGCAATTGACTGCCTGCTGAAACGTATTGTCCTAGACGTGGGCTGACTTCCCCAAGTTGTCCATCCATAGGTGCTGTAATCAGGCTATAACTCTTGGTAATGTTGGCTTGATCAAGTTGGGCTTGAGCACTGTGTACCTGTGCTTCAAGCCCAGCTTCGGCCACTTGTGCTGTTTTAAGTTGTTGTTCTGCTACCATAACATTAGCCTCTGCTTGTTTGAGTAAGGCGGCATTATTGGCTACGTCTGCTATGGCTTTGTCGAGTTCTGCCTTGGAAACAGCACCTGTATTACCTAACTGTTGGTACCGTTGTTGTTGGGCGAGCGTAAGTTGGTAAGCAGCACGAGCTTGTTCAACTTTAGCCAGTGTTGCTGCAAGATCTGCTTTATGTTGTGCGATTGCTTGATTTTGATTTACTTGATTATTTTTCGCTTGATCTAAGCCAGAGGTCGCTTGTAAAACTTTTTGCTCGTATGGGCTGTTGTCGATTTGCATTAAGATCTGACCTTTTTTTACCCAATCAAAATCTTTGACATTAACGCTTTGCACATAGCCATTGATTTGTGAAGATAGGACAGTGGTTTGACCTTTAACATAGCTATTATCCGTTTTCTGAATATTACTGTTGAAGGGACCAAGGTGCCATGCCCATAAAATAATCATTACACCCAAAATAAATACAGCGAGCATCCACCACAATACTGGTTTGGGGGTGGCGATCAACTTTGTCGGAGCCGATATTTTATTCATGCTAGGGGACTCTACATTGTTCGTTGAGTTGTCATGCTCAGGCTGCTGGGTAGGTGTATTCATGGGTTACTCGTGATTAGTTGAGCTGTTTGGGTTTAAGGTCGTTGAAGAATGATTCACTGCGATTGAACGGGTCTGCTGTGTACTACGGTAGAGTTGGTATTTGCTCCAAGCGATGTTGCTGCTTCCCCAGAGTAATAAGAACAATGCAAATAAACCATTTAATGCAATTACATCATTAAAGGCACGAACTTGGGATTCTTGGTTAATATCTTGATTTAATTTCTTTAAAGCTAAGCTGTGTTGTAACTGTGGATCAGCTTGGTAGTTTTGATAGAGTCGTTGATACTGTTGAATGCGTAGCTGAACAATTTCTTGCGTAGTATTGAGGTCGGTTAGCATTTGACTGCGATAATCTTGGCTACGATATTGCTGATAGGTTGAAAAGAATGAGCTACCGATTAGGCCACCAAAATTTTGTGTGGCAGAAAATAATACGATAAAGGTAATAACATAATGAGGCCCTTTACTGAGTGCCTTAGACATTCCTGTAAGGATTAATGGCCCAATAAAAGCACCACCTGCAAACCCAACTAAAAACTGACTTAAATAGAAGTTTTCTGGGCGTACATCACGGGTAAGGTGATAATCTAATCCGCAGGCGATTAAAATAAGAATCTCTGCAAATATTAATTTCAACAACATACGTTCACGTGAAAAACTGAGTGCGCTAAATATTGTTCCTAAGGCAATACCACAAAAAATTATACGATAAAGAGGAACAAACTGATCAGGCCCCATGCCCATACTTCGTAGAAAGTTTACCGTTGCATAGCTTTGTTCTGACATTAAAAATCGAATAGCAATAGCCCCTAAAATAAAATTCAGCATAGAACCGGTGCTAATCCAACGTGTCATGATGAGTGGATTGAGGCGATAATGTTCAAAGGCTAAACCAAGTAATAGGAGTGCAAAACCTGCAATTAGAAAATAAGCTAACCATGGTGTGTTTAACCACCATAATATTGGCCCTTGACTGAGAACAATACAAAAACAAGCAAAGGCAGTAGCCAAGAGTAGAAATGTTATAAAGTCTTTTTTCTCAAATACTTCAACTCTTAGACTACGAGGGAGTTTGAGTGCAACGACCATGGCTAAACAACATAGTGCTAAACCCAGTTCAAAGCGATATAAATTAGACCAATCATTTACCTCAATTAAGGCGGGGGAAATTATCCATGCCAATGGTAGTCCTAGTTGTTGGAAACCAAAAGCGAGATATATTGCCTTACCTAAATGTGCACGTTGAAAGGCTTGCATCATGTAATACATGCCTAAAGAACTTAATGGCGCGGCAACAAAACCACTGATAAAACGTGTAAAGAGCACCATGCCAAAGCTATGTACAAATAAATGCAAAATTAAAACAGCTATAAAAAAGATCAGACCAATTTCAGAAAATAAACGTAAGCCATACTGTTGTCGTGCTTTAAATAGAATCAGATTTGAGCTGACGTTTGCCATAACATAAACAGTTGGTATCCAAGCTGCTTCACTGGGGGTGAGGCCATATTCTCCTTGAATTTGTGGAAGATTCGCAGTAATAAAACCATTACTTAAACCACCAACCAAAGTGATGAATAATCCAATAATAAAGTATTGCATTCGTTTGGAGCGAGCATGAGCAATGCTAGCAGGTGAGCCAGGTAAAGTTGGGCGCTCTGCATCACTCCAATTCGGGGCCGGTTCAAGTAATCGAGGGGTTTTCATACAGTTAACCTAAGCTTGAATACCATTGATGAGTAACTCAATGGCACGTTCTGCTAAGCGAATTTGCGCTGCTTCATCTACACCTTGAAAAGAGGCCCTTAAAAGCGCCGTGACAAGTGCATAATCTTGACAGGTTAAATCTGCTCGACAGACTTTATGATGGATGGCTGAATCAATTAAGGGTTGTAAGATTTGATTACGTCGAACATAAATTTGTTTAAGTTCTGGGTCATCACTTTCTATTACCCGCCAATATTCCATCAAAGCTGTAAGATAAGGCAAATTATGAATATGGCTTTTTAATAACAATAAAAATCCATCTGGATACTGGGAAAAATGGGTTGCTTTTGCTTCTAATCGAGCTAAGGCTTGGTGCATTAATGCAAGCACCAGATCACGACGATCTGTAAAGTTACGATAAAACGTAGCACGCCCCAATTGAGCTTGATCGATAATGAGTTGTAGGGGAGCATTGATACCATGTTGTCTAAATATATGAATTGCGGCATTGAGTAGAAGTTCGCGATTCTGTATGGCTATCATTTGGCGTTTGTTCATGATAAGTGCTGTGAATTCTATATATAGATATTTAACGGACAATTTTGTCCGTTGTAAATTTTTTCATTATTGTTTTTTTGTAAACATACAGTGTCATTCAAATTACTCTGATTGATTAATAAATAGCCTCTTTTGCGCTGAGAGGTAGATTTTCATGTATATTTTAAAATAATTAAACAATATAATTTGTGTTGCAATTTAACTACAAAATTCTAGAACGGTTACAATGAAATTAAAAAATATGTTCTTTCTTAGTTTGCTGAGTCTTTCAATGATGAATACGCTTGCGGCAACTCTTGAGCTCTCGCCAAATTCTAATCAATCGCAAGGAAAGCTACCTTCAGGTCATGTCGATTTGACTTTTTTACTAAATAATGGGGATTGGGTGGAATCTATAGATTTACCTAAAAACCCACAGTCTGGAGATAAGGTGACACTGATTAGTCGAGCGACTTTGCCATCTAAAATTAATACCTCGAATACAGATATGCCACTTTCTTTGATGATTCAAAAAAATCAGATTTATAGTTTTGTGTTCAATGCACAAACTCAATTGTGGCAGATGCAATTTACAAAAAAATGGTCACCAAGCCAAAGTCCAAACTTTAACATGGGCATACCGCAATCAATTGTAATTTCAGATGATAACTGGGTTAGCAGTATACGGTTGCCACGACCTGTTGCGGATGGAAGTCTACTTAAGGTGTCATCAGAGAGTCATCGGATGAGCCGTATTCATAGTGATGGATTACTTTTTGCCAGTACTTTGAGTTTAAAAAAAGGAGAAGTCCATTGGTATAAATATTATCAAACATTGAACAGATGGGTCGCTGAATCAACGACTGCTCGGCAGTTTGATGTTAAAAAAATAGGGGCCAACATGGTCACTGTTAATGCAGCGGTTACACAAGTAAATTTTTCAGATAGTAATTGGGTTGAGAATTTTACTTTACCTGCAAGTGCACAAGATCGAGATCGTATTGTTGTGAATTCAACAGCTGCATGGCCTGCAAAAATTAATAATACCAATGTAAATAGCAATGTCAGTTTAAATCTATATCAAGGCGATCGTTACGAGTTTGTTTTTATCGCAGATATTGCAAAGTGGGTTGTTGATTCAGCACCAGTAACCGAAATTAATGCGCATCAACTGATTCCAGTACAACTCGCTGATGTTCGTTATCCAATGACTCATATTGAAATTGGGCATGCGAATTGGAGAAATGAATTTAGCTTGCCAAATAATGCCCAGATTGATGACAAAATTATTTTAAAGTCTAGTGCATTAAAAGCATCACAAATCAAAGTTGGAAATGGATTAAAAACCTTATTACGCCCAGGTGAGACACAGCGTTATCGTTATAGTGCACAAGGGTGGGTCATAGATAGTCATACGATTGATTTATTAATGGTATTGGATCCTGCGGTAGTTGAAAAGATTGGTGAAAGTGCTGCAAAACTACGTATGTTAGCTTCAATTGAATTAACAAATCTAACGGCACAAAATTCTCACGCGCAGTTCTATTTACGTCCAGCAGGCACATTAAATATGGCAGTTAAGGGGGAAAATATTTTCAAAGTGATAGAAAGCGTTTTGAAAAATCCTGTCATTAAAAACGAGCGTAATCGAGTTGGGGCTGACATGGTGTATTACGAAAGCAAAGATCTAGATACTGGCTATTGTGGATTGGGATATACCCCAATGGAGACACCTGTAGCCAATGATATGGTTGCACTTGGGATTAACAGTTGTGGTCTCACTGTTATGCGCCATGAGATTGGTCATAATTTTGGTTTACAACATAGTTTTGAGGAAGTTGATACAGTTCATCGTGGTTTTCAACATGTTTTAGGGAGCACTGCGATGGGAGGTAATACACTCAATTTTTACTCTAGTCCTAAGCTTTATAGTCCTAAGTATGCAGTACGTTTAGGTGAAGAAGGTAAAGTAGATGCGGTTACGTTGTTGAATAAACATGCACCTATCATTGCACAATTTAGAACAGCGAAGATGTGAGTAAACTGATGTACAAGTTGATATTGATCATCGTATTTGCTTTTAGCATATTATTGTTTTGGATACAGCAGTTACAATCCTCAACTACGTCTCCTGTTGCGGTTGAGCCCATGGTTAAACATTCTCAAGCACCCTCTCAAAGTGCGAGTGCCGTCGCCGTTGCTGTTGCGAGTAGGTGGAATAAAACGCCACAAATTGATCCATTAAAACCAATACAGTTATTTAAACCCTTGTCAAAACAACAAGTGGCAAATGACGCAAATTTTATTTTTAGCAAACGTTTACAACAAGCGGATAGTTATCCAATTGCATATGCGGAAGAGCTCATCGTCCAAAGACATGTTGGTGATCAGGTGCAATTTCAAGTACCAGAACTGGGTATAGATGTTATTGGTGTAATCAATAGTTTAACTGCGGTAGATGAAGATATTCATCGTTGGAGTGGACGTATTTTACATTCACCTTATAACTTAACCTTTAGCATTCTACAAAGTGAAAAAGATCACTACAGTATTGTGCAACTCCAAACAGCCCAAGGTTTATATGTGGCAGAAATTAAAAATGGTTTGGGTGTAATTCAAGCAGATCGTGTTGATTTGGATCATGATCAATAATTTTGATTATTCTATTTAAGATTTAACTTTGAGGCAGGAAAGATTCCTGCCTATTTTATTATATAAAAAAGTTATCAATAATCTTAAAATTAATCATTTTAAGTTTTTATTTTTTTCACTTAAATTAAATGCTCTTATATGCCATAGAGTAAGGACTTATGCAGAGTCAACATGATTTAAATCAAAAACAATATCATGATAAATCAGAAGCTTATTTAAATAGTGCTACACATGCTCAGGGTGTTGAGTTTAGTAAAATGCAGCAGGTTTGCCGTAATTATACGCAAGCTGAATTGCTGGATTTAGGTTGTGGTGGAGGTCATGTAAGTTATCAAATGGCCTCAGCGGTTGAGTCAATTATTGCATATGATTTATCAGTAGAAATGCTGCAATTAGTAGAAGCGCAAGCACAACAGCGAGGGTTGCATAATATACGAACTCAGGTTGGGGTGGCAGAGCAATTACCATTTGCAGACCATAGTTTTGATATTGTGATCAGTCGTTACTCTGCTCATCATTGGCAAAGTCTAAAAAAGGCGTTATCTGAAGTACATCGAGTATTAAAACCGAAGGGGACCGTAATATTTTTTGATGTTTTGGGAAGTTGTGACCCTATGTTGGATACATTCTTGCAATGTATAGAGATGATACGTGACCCTAGTCATGTGCGTGATTATAGTCTTTCAGAATGGTTGGAATGGGTTGAATATTATGGATTTGAGATTGACGTTATAGAGAAACAATCATTAGCGCTTGATTTTAAAGCATGGGTACAGCGTATGAAAACACCTGCAATGGCTGTTGAAACCATTCGTGAGTTGCAAGAAAAAGTATCAGATCATGTACGTGATTATTATCAAATTCAGTCAGATGGTAGTTTTACTAGCCCAACAATGTATTTACAAATGAGTAAGGCTTAAGGTTTAAACAAAAAAGTTGAGTATTAACTAGAAAAGTTGATTGTGTTGCTTTTCATGCAAGTTTTATAATGGCGATTCTTTGAGTATAGCCGAAATAGAGCGTGTGTTATGGAAACATTATGGGTTGTGGCTTCAATAGCTTTAGCACTTATGCTAGGTGCAATGAGCCCTGGACCGACCTTTATATATGTGGCTAAAAACTCAATTGCAGTTTCAAGGCAACATGGTTTATTTACAGCGTTGGGAACAGGCAGTGGAGCAGCGCTTTTTGGTTTACTTGCTGTGTTGGGCTTACAAGCTGTACTACTTGCCGTACCATCTGCATATTTGATTTTAAAAGTATGTGGTGGTTTATATTTGTTATGGTTGGCATATAAGATTATTCGTCATGCTAAGGACCCGTTAGGAGCAATTGATCATACAGTCAAACCGATGAGTTATGCACAGGCTTATCGTTTGGGCTTAGTCACACAATTGAGTAATCCAAAGACTTCAATCGTTTTGGCCGGTATTTTTACTGCTTTATTACCTAAGGAAATTCCAAGCTATTTTTATGTGTTGTTACCTTTGCTGTGCTTTTTTATAGATGCTGGCTGGTACTCACTTGTTGCTGTGGCTTTATCTGCAGAAAAGCCACGTCAAGTCTATTTGAAATTTAAAACAGGTTTTGACCGTTTAGCTGGTGGAGTTATGGGCTTACTCGGCTTAAAGCTCATATTTGGTATGAAGTAACGACACTTTAATTGTTTTTTAAGCTTTCTGGCATGGGAATTTCTACATATTCCCATTCCAAGTCTTCTTCACAATTGGACACAGCACAGATAGCTTCCTGATACTTTTCTTTTCCCATGCTTTTTTCAGCTAAATTTCTATAGTACTCTGCTTTTTTTGAATCTTGCAGCTCCACAGGTAACCGAAAGTGATATTCATCAACTAATCGCATTTGTGCAGCACTTGAACCTTGTTGTGCTGCTTGCTCCAATAAAGATATATATTGTTTTTGATCAGTATATTCTATAAGAAGTGCACTTAAATAAGATGCTTGAGCATTTCCTTGTTGAGACAATTGCCGCAAAGGCTGTAAAGAAATATCTTGTAGAATATCACGATCTTGTGAAAACAGTGACCATTCAACCAAGGCTAATAATGCACTATGATCACCACCTTGATTTAATTTTTTCATCTGTTGAATAAAGTCTTGTTGTTGCTTTGAAAATAATTTTTTAATCTGTTTTTCATCTTGTTTGAGTAATGCATTTTTATAGGCAGCATTAATCGGCGCTGTTTGAATTTCTTTAGCGTCAACTAACATGAGCGCTGCAAAGTCTTGTTGTAATTGTTGCACGGCCTTTGCAACAGCAGGTGTATAAGTTGTTGGTATGGTAGTGGCATAACTGAAGTTTGAAATACTAAAAAGTAAAGTGCTACACAGTGCCAGAATGAAACGTATCATGTAATTTTCTTCCTTGAGACAGCTTATTGAGTATACAGAAGAAATTGTTTTTAAAATAAAAAAGGCTCTTTAAGAGCCTTTTTTATGAGTGAATATGCTTAACTCACTTTATCGCCTGGCTGCGCACCTTGGTCTGGAGAGATAATAAAAATACCCTCGCCATTGCCAGCTGCCAGTACCATACCATTTGAGATGCCAAAACGCATTTTACGTGGTGCAAGATTTGCAACAAGAACGACGAGTTTATCGGTTAAGTCTTCAGGTGCATATTGACTACGAATTCCACTAAATACATTGCGAGGCTCAGCTTCGCCTGCATCAAGTGTAAGTTGTAATAGTTTATCAGAGCCTTCAACTGTCGTTGCAGCCAAAACTTTGGCAACACGAAGATCAACTTTAAGGAAATCATCAATTTTGATTGTTTCTATTTCAGTTGAGCTCACTTCAGCTTTTTTCTCGACAGTTTTTTCTTTTTTCTTTTCCACTTTAGCTGGTGTTGTGGTTAATGAATCTTTTGAAGCTTCAACCATTGCATCAACTTTAGTTTTATCTACACGCTGCATGAGTGGCTGGAAGTTTTCAATTACATGCGCCAGTAAAATGTTTTGACGTGAAGCGAAATCAAACTGTTCAAGTTTTAAGAAGGTTTGTACTTGATCTGCTAAGGTTGGCAATACAGGGGCTAAATACACAGCAAGTTGACGGAATAAGTTAATTCCAACTGAACAAACATCATGTACTTGTTGAGCTTCACCTTCAATTTTGGCCAAAGCCCAAGGTTTTTTCTCATCAATATATTGGTTTGCACGATCAGCAAGCGCCATAATTTCACGAATAGCACTTGAAAACTCACGTGCTTCATACGCTTTAATAATTGAATCACCAGCATCAATAAAGCTTTGTACTAACTCAGGTTCAGTGCATTGGGATGATAAGGTGTTGTTAAAGTCTTTGTTAATAAACTTGGCACAACGACTCGCAATATTGACCACTTTACCAACTAAGTCAGAATTTACTTTTTGCACAAAGTCATCAAGATTAAGGTCAGAATCTTCTACTTTATCTGATAGTTTTGATGCGAAGTAGTAACGTAAGTGCTCAGGGTTTAAGTGCTGTAAATAGGTTTCAGCTTTAATAAATGTACCGCGTGATTTTGACATTTTTTGTCCGTTAACAGTCAAAAAGCCGTTAACAAACAAACCAGTAGGTGTACGGTAGTTTGCACCTTCTAACATTGCAGGCCAAAATAGAGCATGGAAATAAACGATATCTTTGCCAATGAAGTGGTACACCTCATTCTTAGAATCTTTTTTCCAATAATCATCAAAGTTCAAGTCTGGACGTTTGCTTTTGATATAGTTTTCAAAACTTGACATATATCCAATTGGTGCATCTACCCAAACGTAGAAATATTTGTTTGGTGCTTCTGGGATTTCGAAACCAAAATAAGGTGCATCACGAGAAATATCCCAATCAGATAAACCTGCTTCAAACCATTCATCTAATTTATTTGCAATTGAAACAGGCAGGCGGCCTTGATCACGTGTCCATTGTTGTAGATATTCTGAGAAATCAGGTAATTTAAAGAAGTAATGATCTGATGATTTTTTAATCGGTGTTGCACCACTTAAAGTTGAACGTGGATCAATTAATTCTGTTGCATTATAAGTTGTGCCGCATGATTCACATGCATCGCCATATTGATCTTCTGTTTTACACTTTGGACAAGTCCCTTTAATAAAACGATCTGAGAGGAACATGCCTTTTTCAGGGTCAAAGAGTTGACTTACAGGGCGTATAGCAATATGACCAGCATCACGGTTTTTAAGATAAATTTCAGATGCACGGGCTCTATTGGCTTCACTGTGTGTTGAATCATAATGATCGAATTGAACACGAAAACCAGCGAAATCACGTTCATGATCTTGTTGAACATTCGCAATTTGTTGTTCAGCACTAATATTATTTGCTTCAGCACGTAGCATGATGGCAGTACCGTGAGCGTCATCAGCACATACATAAGTCACCTGATGTCCCATTGCTCGCATGGCACGAACCCAAATATCCGCTTGGATATAACCGAGTAAATGACCCATGTGGATCGGTCCATTAGCATATGGTAAAGCGTTGGTGACTAATATATTTCTCACGGATTTAATACTCTCTTAGCGCGTGAAGATAAGGAAGTTGATTCTACCTGATGCGATCAAGGAAAACAAAGCTCAGCTTGAGCTTAGTGGCAAAAACACATGTCTGAATAAAGCATATATTCCTCACTGACATTTCATCGCATTTAACGCTAAACTAAGCATTGTTTTGTATTGATGAATATCTGGAGTAACGTTTATGTCGTGGTTATCTTCTCTTAAATCTGTGTTTAAGCCTGCGCAAGAGGTGAAACTAGAAGACGTACAACAAGTGCTACAGTCTTTTGTCTTGGCGCATAATGGTGAAAAGCTTCAGGAGCGAATTAGCCAAATTAATCTACAAGACCGTATTTTACAATTGACGATAAATACGCTTCCCGAAGAAGCAGAGCATCTGCAAAGCATACACGACAGTTTGGCAGATGCTTTAGAACAATGTGGTATTCAAGAGCTAAATTTACACGTTATTCAACAGAAAAAAGCGCAGTCTTCAGCTTGCTCCTCAAAATCAACATCATCAAGTGTGAAAGCAGAACAACTTCCTTTGGTTACAGATGCAGCAGCATCGACTACAAAAACATCAGAAGTAGAGGTCGACCCGAATAATCCACCTATTGAGCGTGCAGCTCCACAACAACGCAATGTCCCTAAGCACCCAAGAATTCAACATGTTATTTTAGTTTCGTCTGGTAAAGGGGGGGTAGGTAAGTCTACGACTACTGTGAACTTGGCTTTAGCGATGAAACAGTTAGGTCTTAGTGTTGGAGTCTTAGATGCTGATATTTATGGGCCGAGTATTCCAACGATGTTAGGTAATGCGGGTCAAACCCCTATGATTGAGGCTGAACAGTTTGTACCCCTAGATGCATACGGCATGCCTATTCTTTCTATTGGACATCTAACCGGGGATCACAATACACCTGTGGCTTGGCGTGGACCAAAGGCGACAGGGGCATTAATGCAGCTTTTTAATCAGACTTTATGGCCAAATTTGGATGTGCTTATGATTGATATGCCACCAGGAACAGGTGATATTCAATTGACACTAGCACAACGAATACCTGTAACAGGGGCGGTAATTGTTACAACACCGCAAAATGTAGCTTTAATGGATGCGACCAAAGGGATTGCATTGTTCAATAAGGTCGATATTCCTGTTATGGGCGTTGTGGAAAATATGTCTACACATATTTGTTCTAATTGTGGTTTTGAGGAACAAATTTTTGGTACAGGTGGGGGGGATAAACTCTCTGAACAGTATGATATTCCTTTACTTGGTCGTTTACCTTTAAGTGTATCTATTCGTGAAAATGCTGATGCAGGAAAACCATCTGTGATTGCTGGAGATTCAGCAGCTGAAAGCTATTTAATGATTGCTGAGAAAATTATTGCGATGTTGCCGAAAGTTGAAGCTGATCCACAGCGTATTTTTTAAGCGTATATAGTTATATTATCGAGTCTTATTTTTGTGATCCGGAATAAAAAATAATATTCTTTGATCACAAAATATAAGCGTAATTTTAGTTAAATAGAATTGTTTGAAATTTAATTTTTAATATATCTTTTAAGGAAAAGAGCTATCGAAATACATTTTTTGCTGATTATGACGCTCCAGTTCAAAAAACGACCAAAAAACTATATAAATTAACTTATTGAAAAATAAAAATAAAAAATAGTAATTAAGAATGGTTATGATGTTTTACAATTATTTTTTTGCCAAGTTGATGAATCTGCTCTAGTCTCCACAGGTCCATAAGGAGGGCATCAGATGGTTTCATGGTTTTTTATCGGTTTGGTGGCGACAGTATTATTAACGCCTGGTCCAACCAATACATTACTAGCATCTTCTGGTATTCAAGTTGGATTTAAGCGTTCTTTTAATCTCGTTCCAGCAGAAGCTTTGGGCTATTTGTGTGCAATTAGTTTTTGGGGCTTTATCATTGGCTCAATTCCCGCACAATATGCTTTTATTCCTGCGTTACTCAAACTGTTTAGTGCAAGCTATATTTTTTATTTGGCACTAAAATTATGGCGTAATAAAGCAGAAGATATTCAAAATACGCAAGTGACGATTAGTGTACGTGAACTGTTTTTAGCAACTTTACTTAATCCGAAGGCATTATTATTTGCATCAGCTATTTTTCCAGTAACTGCATGGAAAAGTATGACGCTTTATAGTGCACATATGTTGACCTTTTTATTACTTATAGTGCCTATCGCATGTTTTTGGATTTATATTGGGTCTATTTTAACCAATAATAAAATTTCATGGTTAAATCAAAATAATCTACAAAAGGCAGCTTCAGTTGTTTTAGTTTTTTTCTGTGTTCCACTCGGTTATTCAGCGATTAGTAGTTTGTAATTACTAGCTGACTGTGTACAAATACGATTTATAAAATTTTTTGTGTTCCTCAGCATTGAATCAATGATTTTACTATGGAAGATTTCTTTCAGTGCTGATTTCAGTTAAAGTACAGCGCTATACAGTAGAGCTTTTGGAAAATATTGGAATGGCAATTAAATCGGATCGTTGGATTCGTGAAATGAGCGAAACACAAGGGATGATTGAACCCTATGCAGCGCAGCAAGTCCGCGTTAATGAGCAAGGTGAGAAAATTGTGTCTTATGGCGTATCAAGCTATGGCTATGATGTTCGTTGTGCACGTGAATTTAAAGTGTTTACCAATGTACATTCAGCTATTGTTGATCCGAAAAACTTCGATGAGAATAGCTTTATTAATATCGAATCGGATGTATGTATAATTCCACCGAACTCTTTTGCTTTAGCGCGTACAGTGGAGTATTTCCGCATTCCTCGTAATGTATTGACAATCTGCTTAGGAAAATCAACCTATGCGCGTTGTGGAATAATTGTGAATGTGACTCCGCTTGAGCCTGAGTGGGAAGGTCATGTAACTTTAGAATTTTCTAACACCACCAATCTACCTGCACGTATTTATGCTGGAGAAGGTGTTGCACAGATGCTGTTCTTTGAAAGTGATGAAGTCTGTGAAACCTCATATAAAGATCGTGGTGGTAAATACCAAGGTCAAATGGGTGTAACTTTACCTAAAGCATAACGTTTTGTAGAACAACAGCTAAAACTATTATTGGGTATAGAGATAAGCCTAATCATAGTGATAAGAAAGAAAATGTGCTTGTTTGATGATCATGCCAGTCAGTGATACTGACTGGCATTATTTTTGAATAAGGTTATTTTGTTTAAATCGTATTTGCATAATGAGTTTTATGTATTTAAGTATCAACATGATTTAATTTGCATCATTATATTAAAAATTACTAAAAAAATTCGTGAGCTAATACAAGAATATGCAACACAATCTGCTTGTCTTTGACCAATTAGACCCACTTTATGAGTTTATCGCCACTTGTATCTTACTTTATTTGTTTTACTATGTTGTTCATTGAATAAAAAATTAAATGCTGCAACTAAAGGTAAAAATACGCGATTAAATTAAAGTGAATGGATGAACACTGATGATCGCCATGCCAGCAGCACAGGGAGGGCAATGTATTGTGAAAACAAAATTAACAGCTTTAAAAATAACATTGACCAGTTTATGTGGGCTATTCTGCAGCTGGGCTGTCGCCTCTACGCCATTAGTCGAATTGGATGATGAACAACTGGCTGCTACACGTGGGCAGGCGTTATTGAGTCTGTCTTATATATCACCTCAAGATCAATATAATTTTGAAGCACAGCGGGTGAATGGAGATAAATCCGTTGGGTTTTATAAATTGGGTCTAGAGGCAGATGTTGCATTAAATGCTAATGTGCGAAAATTACAGTTGGGCTGTGGTGGTGTGAATGGTATTAATGGCTGTGATATCGACATTGATAATCTCTCTCTGAGTGGCTTAAAAACAGATGCAAATGGAAAGATGTTACCTATGACCAGCGCTGAGCGAGCGTCATCTTCGGCACAGTTAAGTAATCCCTTTATTGAATTTGCGATAAAATCGCCTGATCAAACCTCAACACGTGAAGTGGTAGGCTTACGTTTAAGTGCAGAGAAAGTTGTTGGTTTGTTGACTGCGGGTAGCAATAATACTGAAGCAAACGGTATTAATAGCTTATCTGGTTATTTAAAAATTAATGGTTATGGAAATGCAACAACCTCTGATGGTGTTTTTGGTTTAAAACCTGGTGAAACAGTCCGTTCTTATGCCGATATTAATCTTCCAGTGTGTAGTGGTTGTGGTTCAATGCAAGGTTATATTGCTGGTTATGGGGCAAATGATAGTAAAAATACTGGATTAAAAATTCCCTCAATGAAAGCCCCATTTCAAATAAATAATGCAGTGGTGAGTGGAACACGCATGACAGCAGCAAATGTTAGCGCAATTGCACAGATACCCAGTATTCCGATTAACTCAAATTCTGGCCAACTTGGTGTAGCCTTAGATCAGAAAGCTTGTAGTTTTGTTATTGCTTGTGCTCAGTACACTTTTATTAAACTTAATACTTCCGTGGATAATTTAACAGCCAACATTAATTTTAGTGAAGGGCTAGGATATATTCATAATTTACCTATTAGTAGTGCAATGTATTTAGGCTTACAAAAACAACAATTACGTTGGCCTGGTGCTGAAGAAGTAGCAAACAGCGGTTGGTGGTTATCATTACAGGACCCTGTAAATTTAGGTGATATTTCTCCGCGTGATAAAGTGGATATCTCTTCTGTTTACCCACAGTTTGCTAAACTTTTAGGTGAAAAATTAGCTGAAGACCAATACAAAATTAAAATTGGTCTTGCAGATGGCATTAGTGCCATTTTCCAAGCAGGGATTAGCAAAAATATTTCTCCAATTAATATGCAAGGAGAAAGTGTCAATATTGCGTTGAAAAACCTTATTCTTGAAACGCAAAATGTAACACCAAACTGTTATGGCGGAATGCGTTTTTGCTAGTCTGATCAATTTTTTAGTTCTTTAAGCATTTCGTCGGAAATATCGTTTTATTCAGATGTTAATTTTGCATGATCATTAAAATAATTCTAGTATGTGTGATGGAAAACACTAAATTAAATTTAAAAGGTGATAGATCTCAGGATGTGAGATCAATTATAAAATGATGCGGAGCATCATAAGATAAGGAAGGTCATGATGACAAAGACAGATCTTAGTATTTTTAAAGCAAGTTTGTTGGCGAGCTTGGTCGGCTTATGCCTTTCTTCAAGCGCTATGGCATTGGAAGTATTAAGTGATGATCATTTAAGTGAGATGACAGGTGCTGGAATTGCTATCTTACCTCAAGACACGTATTTTGTATTTCGTGGTGAGGGGGCCGATGAATCGAAGGCCAGCTTGTTTTCAGATCGTAGTAAAGATACTGGATATTTCCACTTCATTCCTGTTGGTCCATTGACCTTAGCCGCACAAGATACCAATAAAGATGGCGTGGTTGATAGCCGAGATCACTCTGTGGGCAAAGCGGATTTATATGTTTATGGTTTAGCATTATCTCGTTCTGACAATAATAGTAATAGCCGTTTAGCCAATAGTGAGGAGCTGGCTAAAATTCGCAGTTGGGGGACAGCCTCTAATCCGTGGATTATTAAAGTTGCCACAGAAAATAATGTGCCTAATTTTGGGCCAAGCAATTGTAGTGGGGCAGGTGATAGTAGTTGCCAAGTATCTTATTTGAGTCTCGAAGCGCCAGCATATGAAGTCGGCACACGTGATGTGGCGGGAGAAGATGCCTATAAATTAAAATTGGCGACTTGGGTTGATGCATTTGTACTTGATCAGACCAAAACTGCAACAGACCCTAATTTATATCATTTAGGGGAAAAACCAGGAAGTTCTGACCCAAATCGAGCCAACCGATTACGTTTACAAGCAATTTGGAATAATTTTAGTATTAATGGTAGTCGTATTCAGCTCTTTCAAACTTTAGCAGGAGCAACTGATACCGGTGGAATGACCCCATTTTATAACAATACACTTGGTGGTACGGTGTTACTGCGTTTAAACAGTGGTGATGGTCAAGGAATTACAGCACAAAGCCCCAATATTTTGCGTTTAAGCACGCGTGAAATGACCAATAGCGCTAATTTAGAAACGCCTGCAATTCATGGGGTTTCTGCACCTGTATTTGATGCGAATGAAGGGTTATTTGTACAAAATTTAAATGTCAATTTAGCATTAGGAAGTTTATTTCAGCCAATTATTTTGGGTTCTGATGGTAAAAATTTCAGTTTAGAAGTCGCTCGTATTCCCAATAAAGCTGAGATTTACAAAAAAATCTATACCAATTATGACAATATTGATCCGAGCAGTAATGGTGGCTATTACGGTTCAACATGTAATGTTTATCGTTGTGGCAGCAATGGCAACAGTCTTTATCAAGGCAATAATGCAACCCATAGCAGTATTAGCTTTGGGACAACTCAATATGATCCGAGTAAAAATCTGCTCACTGCTGATAAAGGAAAAACAGCAGTTGGTATTTCATTTGGTCACCCAAATCCAGTAAATCTACCCACAAGTTCACCGACGTTGAATATGGGGTCTGGTGTAATTGACGGTGTGCTGATTCAACACCTAAAAATTACCACGAAAGGCCTATAGGAGGGGGAACGATGTATAAGTGCTTAGTTCTATTTTTTGCATACTTAACCAGTATGACCCTCCATGCTGATTTGATTGCACTTGATAATCAGGCTCTACAAGCAGTAGAAGGGCAGGCTGGTGCTGATATTTCATTAAAAATAACAATGAATCAAAGACCTGATGGAAGTTATGATCAAAATTTATGTTCCGATGCTGGCTACTGCCATTTTGCATTGGGGGTGAATAATCGTTATGTACAGTATCAGGCTGGTGATAGTGACAATTTATGGAGCAAACCTAGTAGCGATTCAGGACGTAAACTCTGGCTGGTGTTTAAAGGTACACAAGGTATGCTCAATATCCAACGTTTAGGTTTAGATGGTGTCGATTTACGCTATAAGGATAAAAATAATATGGAAATTTTAAAGCCATCTATACAGTTAAGCGTGACTGCTGCTACACCATTACAAATACGTAATTTTGGTTTTGATGCAATTTCTATTGAGCAAGATTTGTTTGTAAGTAGTGCAAATCAGTCTACAAGCAGTAATCCTGCCGATTATGGATATTTAAAGTCAACACGTTATTCAAGCTCTACTGCGGATTTCAATACAGGAAAATCATCAGCTTATGATCAAGGACGCGAAACTGGTTTTATGGGGTTGCGTATGAATGGCAATATGGCACTCAATAGTAAAGTGATGGTTTTTGGTTGTGATGCGAGTCATGGGCGTTGTTAATAACGGATGAAGTAGGGGATGAATTACGTGGAACGTATTAATCAAACTCGAAAGACATGGGTGTATTCTTACTTGGGGCTTGTGATTGGGCTTATTATGTCACAGGCACATGCTTTACAAGCAATGGATGATGGTGCCTTGCGCGCAATTGATGGCCAAGATGGAGTTAATATTAATTTTGAATATGACAAAATAAAAATAGATCAATTGGCTTTAAGAGATCAGGTCTCTACTGAGGCAACGCGTCCACAAGGGTTAAGCGCACAGCTCAATCAAATCACGATTGATCGGGGGCAATTAGCCGATGGGAAGAAGTTGGGTGCTCAGCTAGGTTTTGATGTATATAGCGGCGCTACAGCTCAACCAGGATTAAATCTGATTGTGCAATCTACTTTGGGAAAAGTACGTGCCGAACAATTCATGTTATGTGCGAGTCAAGATTGTACAATTACACAGTCACTTGGTGCCTTTGAATTTGAATCTTATAATCCAACGCAATTCAATATGCTCACAAGCAAAGGTCTGTTTAACCAAGATAGTAAGGCTGTTCTGGGGCTTTCAATTAAAGATGCCTCACTCGCTTTATTACAAAAAGATCAAAATGGTGTTGCTCACAAGTTTGCTCTACAAAACTTTACTTTCAATTGGAACAGCACAGGATACATGTATGTTGATTCACAGGCCGGTTTAACCCTTAAAACAGGTACAGATGGTTTTGCTGATTTTCAACGTGATGATACAACTGGTCGATCAGGGGTAAACCTAGAGTTTGGGGTTAATGGACAAGGACTCATTCGAGGTGGAATGAGTGGTCGTCTTGTGAATGGTTTTGTTCAGTTTGGTGCAGGTAAGAATCCATCAGAGCTGTTGGCAACTACAGCGAATAATAATACGGGTGCAAATGGTGTAAAACTGCGAATTGAAGGGCAGTTTACCAATGATCTTGATCAACTCGGGGATAAAGCAACTACCTTAGAGCTAGGCAGTGCAGGTCAATACGCTTATGGTCTACGGTTTGAAAATATCACTGCATTACGTACGCGTAGTAATGTGGTGGGAAATGAACAGGGAGATCTGGCTTTAAGTCATGAGCGTTCAGGCATAAGCATGGATGGTATTTATTTGAATCTTGTAAATAGCTCCATGATTAAATTACCAGAAAATATGGTTTTAAATAATATTTATTTGGGTACAAATAGTGGTGCTAAAGCAAGTAAATTAGTACAAGGTACTGATTATCAGCAACTACTTGCGCAGACTGCTGTGAATCCTTATAGCGCAGTACTTGCTTTGCGTCAGGTTGATTTAATGGCTATGTCTAGACGTGGGCGTTTTATTGCTACCCCAGATATTACAGTCAAGGACCAATTACCATCAACAGAACCTACTAAATGGGGTTTAGGTATTCCTATTCATAATTTGAATGCCAATATTGCGGTTTATGGTAAAACTTCTGATGGTGTAAATGATTTTATTGCAACTAAAGATGCCAATAACATACCAATCTTAAAAGCAGTGAAGGGCTCAGAGCGATTAGGGTTTAGTGCAGCTGTGAGCACGCAAGGTGTAAGCAGTGATGGTTCAAAAACGACCTCGTTACTACTTATAGACGGTTCAGATAATAATAATTATGCCAATGGTACGGTAACGCCTACAGATTATTACCTTGGAATTCGTAATATTGACATGCTGTTTAATGGTTATGGCAGTATTGGTTTGGAAAATGGTCAAGTCAATGTCAGTATGCCTGATTTGCGTTTAGTGGTTGCGGCACAGCTAGCAGCAGGATATTTGCCAGGTGCGAAGTATCGGAGTTGCCCAAGCATGGGGGGTGTTATGCACCATCCAACAGTTTTATTCGTAATAATGATGTGCTTGCTGGTATTAAAATACGTCTTGCTGGTGCAATGAATTTCGCCGTGATACCACGTAGTAATGTACTTGGAGCAAATAATAATCTTCCTGCAAGTGAATTAGGCTTTGTTGGAATGCTTAATTTAAATGCCAATACTTTCATGAATAATGCTATTCAGTTGGTAGATGCTGATGGTTCAACCCTAGGCCTAGATAATCTTTCTGGTGCGATTGCATTTGATAATCGCTTGGCTTTGACCAAGGACAGTATTCAGGTTGGAACCAGTTTTGTATTTAATCCCCAAAAAACGCCTGATGCTGTATTAAGAGCAAAAGATATTAATCTTTATCCTGCAAGTGTTGTGAATGATAAAACCATTGTGGGGAATCCACAGCGTTTAGGTGAATTTGCTATTACGGGCGGGCGCTTAGATACACAAATGAGCATCACTCCACGTGATACACCATTTAAATTCTAAGCTTTTGAATTGACATCCTCCCCGACCTAAAGGACGGTGATTCCTCCTGCTAGACGCTTATGTCCAAGCGCAAGTATGTTCAGTGC
>NZ_JAVIDR010000024.1 GCF_031157835.1 Acinetobacter rudis
AACGCACCGTCGTTGAGGGTTTGCGTCAAGTTACTAATATTGCTGGTATTGTCAGTCACACGAGCATCAACATTGCTGATGGCATCACCAACATTGGTCACTGTTTTACCATCAACGCTATAGCTTGGTGCAGTCACTTTGCCATCAGCATCAACTGTAGAACCACCACCCAAAGCTTGAGAAATAGTCTGCGCATTCGTTACCACATTATTATTTAATGCCTTTAGCTGAGCAACGTTAACCACATCATAATCAGCTGTCCCTGCTGCTACACCAGTAATTTGACGAAATTTTTTGTTAGTAATATCACCAACTGACATTGCCCCTAAACTACTTTTAGTTGATCCAATTGCAGCTTTATCTGCAGCTGATCCTGTACCTGTATATCCATCAATACCGGCTGCTGTTGTTGCAGTTGAGCTATCACCTAATGCGACCCCTGTAGCCACATTTACACTAGACTGTCGACCTATTGAAACACCACCTGTACCAGCTGTAGTGACTTTTGCAAATGTCCCCACAGATATACTATCATTCGCAGCAGCTTGAGTTGCATTAGCTGTAGTTTCTCCACCACCAATTGCAATTGCGTATTGTCCTGAATTTTGCGCTAATGTTCCTGCTGCCGTAGAAGTACCATTTCCATTATTAGCTACACCGCCACCGATTCGAATTGAGCCTTTAGCATTAGAAGTATTCGTCAGACCAGTTTGTGCACCACCAAGCCCTAGGTTCCCTGCGTTTGCATAAACTGAACCAGCTATAGTTAAATGACGAGATCCAGAACCATCATTATTACCAAAAAAAATAGTTGAAGTGGATTGTGTATTTACATTACTTGGAACGCAGTTCGCCTTACCAGACATTGCACCAGTTTCTGAGTATGGATCACCAATCAAGGTACAGCCACTGTCTGTACCATCATTTATCCAAAGACCTGGTGCTGCATGTACCATGCTTGGTAGCGTAATAATTGTTGACAATATTAAAAGTTTTACTGCTTTTTTATTACTATCTGGCTCAGCAATATTATTTAACCGAGTTACTGAAGAGCATTTACTTTTTGATT
This sequence comes from Acinetobacter rudis, assembly GCF_031157835.1. Classification (GTDB taxonomy): domain Bacteria; phylum Pseudomonadota; class Gammaproteobacteria; order Pseudomonadales; family Moraxellaceae; genus Acinetobacter; species Acinetobacter rudis_A. The sequence continues at coordinate 1,070 of NZ_JAVIDR010000024.1, forward strand.
TCCCCTTAGAATTTTCAGATACTGCAATCCATACAGACAAACTACTATTCCAAATGCATTTGTATATTTTATTCATGACTAATAATCCTAGCTATTTTAAATATTTTTACTGCATATAGATCAAATTAATTATCGTAAAGGCTACAACCTTTAGTATTTTTTAATTAGACCCAGACTAAAACACCCGACCATATACCACTTACAGTCAATGCGAATTAATACACATTAATATTACAAAGAGCATAACGATTCAATGCATTTCATAGCACTTTAATCACAAAACCAAGCACGAATTAATATTAATCAATATTTAAATCCAACAAATCAACTTTAAAATAAAATATATAAACTACATTAATAAATATTATAAATTTTCACCATATAAACAATTTAAAACTTAATCCAATAAATAAATAAAATGCACAAAAGCCCCAAAAACCATCTCTCAATTAAGCAAAATCACACCCAAACCCGATCATTTTACTCGGATAAATTTAATCATTGTGACAAACATTTTCTTAAATTAAATAAAACAATTATTCAAGTTACCAACAACAATCATCTTCATTTAAAAGAAATATTGTAGCCTATCATTGATCAATATATGATCAAAATCAAATTAATACTTATGGAAATGATTTAATAAAAATTTACAAAAATTAATCTCGATCATAGATTTTATTTTTATTATTTCTAGGAAGAATCCATTATTTTTTTTAGGTGTTTATCATACAACCAAATAATTAAAACATTAGTTTATAAAAAATAATTCAATATATTACAATAAGTTAAATCATTTATTTTGAATTTAAATCTTAGTAACATCATTCTCGATCATAAATATAAAAATATAGTTATAGTCATAATAAATTATTATTCCTCACAAATTCCATCAATTACCCTTGCCTTTTGAATCACTCTATAGAACTTAATCTTATTAAAACTATATATCATAGAAAATAGTTTTAATAGCTACAGCCCCAGCATGCCCTTAAAAGTTTTTAAGAATTTATTAAGTTATTATTAAAGATAATATACCAATGCCGTATTAATTTTTTAAATGAAGAATTTAAATGATTATAAAATACAAGTTCAAACACATAGTAATGAAATAAATTTGTCTCAATTTTAAAAATAAAAGCTACAACACAAAAAGCAGCCAACAAATATTATTAAAAATATACCAACACTCAAAACAATCAATATAAAATATTTATCAGACACAAATACTCCAATTAATACCATATAAAATATGACATTAAATATTAAATAATATTTTTCTTGCATTGTTAAATATTAAATAAAGTTCAAACAACAAAACCTCTACGCATAGTAATACAGTGCAGGTGATATTTAAAAATTTAACATTAATGACCTAACAAATTTAGCCATATTAAATAACGATAAACCTTAGGCCAACTTAGTTATAACTTTTCAATTAAGCCGTAAACATACAGTTCGTTATGGACAAGTACCAACATTACAATATTGGATCAGGTTTCATCGGCAAAATATTTATACACTCGTCCTAAAGTGACATTTTTAGACCTTAATAGCCGTTAAACAACATCATACTTTCAATTATAAAAATATAAGGATATTCAAGTTTGGTTAGGAATAAAGACAATGAATGCTAAAGTAAGTATTTCAAATCGTGCTGGAGCTACATTTCCAGTACGTCGTTTAAGTATCGATTATGATGCTGTACCTGAATATTGGGCTGACAATTCAGCAGCATTGACTCACTTTATGACAGCTTTATCGTCTTTATTTCCAGCAGGAGAAAAACTGTTCATAGATAGTGTTCGTGCTGTTCGATACCACCCTTCCATTAAAGATAATGCAGAACTCCAAAAAGAAATTAGTGCTTTTATTGGACAAGAAGCCATGCATACTCATGAACATATTGGTTTTAATGCTTCTGCACAAAAATACGGACATGATGTTGCTTTACTTGAAAAACTTACCATTCGATATATTGAAGCAGGCCGTAAATATGCTGCTATACCCTTTAAAATGTTTGGTATTAAACAAGAAATGTTAGACCTAATGGGAACAACAGCCTTGGAGCATTTTACTGCATCTTTAGCAGTTCAGCTTTTAGAAAATGAAAATTTTAAATCCGTCATTACAACAAACGAAACTATGGCCTATCTATGGTTTTGGCATGCGATTGAAGAGAATGAACATAAAGCTGTTGCTTTTGATGTCTTTGAAAATATCTTTGGGAAGGGCTTTAAAGCCTATATGGCTCGGACCAGTGCATTACTCGTAGCAATGGCATTTCTTTTTGTTGCACACAATCACTTCTTGGGCTTGCTGCTCTATAAAGATAAAAAGTTGAATTTAAAAACCATAGCAGAAGTTTATAATTTTGCGTATCGACCAGGGAGAGGAATTGTTATTGGCATGGCAGGTGAAATGGCCTCTTATTTTAGACCATCTTTTCACCCTAATGACTCCGACACAACCAGTCTACTGTCGTATTGGAAGAAGCAGTTAGGTTTTTAGATTCAATCTCAAATTAGACCGTTTGCTCAAAATCCATAGACATAGTACTAAAATGAAAAAAATATACAGGCATGGATGATAATTTTTAACTAGAGTAAACGGTCTATTTTTATATCAACTTTTCAATAAAAATTATTCTTAATACATTAAGCTTGGCGCTGAGCAGCAACCTCTACATAACGTAACATGCCTTGTCTATAAAGCAGCTGACACAAATGTGCTGTCATAGTGATTTTCAAATAGTCGATATTTAATCTATTGTGTTGTTTTTCCGATTTAATCTGTTGAATATACTGAGCAAAACCCGCTAGAACAGGCTGAGAAATATCGGTTATTTCCACTTGCCTAAAACCCATATCATACATACGCTGTTGAATAGCGCATCTGGTACCTAGCTGATCTAAATCTACATCTACAGCTCTGAGTAAATAACGATAATATTGCTGCTTTAGCTGGCTTAATTGCTGAAATTGGTCAGATAAAACTAAATAATGGAAACCAATGCGACCATTAATATTGAGAACAGAAAGAATTGCGTCCAGAAAGAGAGCCAATGGACTGTGATAAGCAGCATCAATACATAATACAACGTCAAATTTCTCAGTTAAATCCAACTGATCAAGTTGTAAAAATGATATTTGATATAGATGAACCGAATCAAGATACTGCTGAATCTGTTGAATACAAGCTGTTTGTAGCTCTACAGCACTTAAATCGTGTATCTGATACTGTTTCTGCCAATGAACTAAACTGGCTCCCTGTCCACAGCCCAAATCGAGTAAACGATCATCAGCACAAAGATGTACTGCTTTTGCCAATCGGTCAGCTAAATGACCGCAGGCCTGTACATAGCTTGTACAATATTGATCCCAATAGCCCAAGTTACTCCAAGCCAGAATGCGATTATCACCCAAATATTGGCTGTTAATCGCATACTTATGTTTAATCCGTAAAGACTTAAACCACGGCCACTGTTTCAAATTTTAGTAACCAAGTTGCGGTGCAACCTCTACATGAGGTTTCAAGCCCACAAAAGGTAATGATGCACCAAAAATTTCGGCAATATGCATTGCTGAAGTCACTGCTGACTCTAAAATTGGTAATCCATCACAAGACCAAGAACCACAGAAAAATACTTTACGGTCAGGATTTAAATGACGCTGTTGTAATTCCTTGTTTAAAGCTACAGTTTGAGCATCTACAACCGCTCGCGTCAAAGTTACTGTCGAAATAATTTTCTTCGGATCAATCTCTGTAATTGGACGCCACGTTTGGAAAACAGGTGTTTTACCAACCAAGCTTGGTTCAATTGAGTTCAACCAAACGCTAAATTGTTGGCGACTAAAATTACGCTCCATCAAATAATTAAGCACAGACCAATCCTTACGTTTTGGTGGCATAACTGAACTATCTGTATGAACAACTAAATCACCTTGCTCAAAACGAAATTGCTTCAACAATGCAATATCATCAGCAAATTGCTTTGTATCTAAAAAATCTTCAATTTTTGTTGTTGGTGTTGCGACTACAACGCGATCAAAATGACTAATTTCACCTGCTTCATTTTCAACTAAAACTTTTTGCCCCTCTTCAGCAACACGCGTAATCGAAGCACCACTATGAATATCAATATTCTCAATGAGCTTATCAACCAAAGCCGGTGTTCCACCTTGAATTCGGAGTAAAGCATCTCCATCAGTTAACTGTTTTAAGAATACTAATAATGGTTTAGCTGGCCATTCCCCAATCGTTTTAGGATCACAAGTACAAATTGTATATAACACTGGCATGACTGCACCATGCCAAAATACTTCTTCAATATCATTATTATTAATAAATTCAGCCAGCGTAATATCTTGGTTTTTAGATTTAAAGAATTGATGAATCGCTGTTTTTAGCTGCAGCATCCCTTTAACTAGACGCCAACCATATTGCTTAATACCTTTGCGGTTATTAATAATTGGAAAATTACCAATACGACTACGTGTTGTCGTCAACCAAGTTTCCGTCTTATCTCCAAACAACCAACTACACGCCATGTATGTACGCACAGGGAAAGTTGAAATGCCTAGATAGGCTGCTAAACTTAAAGTATTTTTCCAAAGATGTGGATTCATTACACGCAAAGGCGCATCTACAAGTCCGTCTTCGAAAGTCACGCTATGACTATCCATCCCTCGCCCAGCAAGCGCTTCAAAAATGGTAATGTCATGCCCAGCATCCTTGAGAATTCTTGCTGCTGCTAGACCAGCCATCCCACTACCAATCACTGCTATTTTCACAGTTGTTATCCATGCGTTGACAATTTTTCCAATTATGTATCAAGCTACAAAAAAACACCCTATTAAAAAGTTCCAGATTTTTAATTTATTTTTCCCTTACTACTGACTTTTTCTACAGTTTAATTCCATCCCCCAGATCAACTCTCATTTCTTGATCACTAGAGAACAACAATAGTTACTCCGAATCTTTAAGTATTCAAATATAGCCAACCCTACACAGTGGTAGGGTTGCCGACTTAAACATTCTCTATATTTACATAATTTCAGCTGCAATTTGACCGAATTTACCTTGGTTGAAATCAGCAAATGCTGTCATAATTTCCGCTTGATTATTCATCACAAATGGACCATAGCCTTCAATAGGTTCATTTAATGCTTCACCAGTCAATACTAAGAATTTAGCAGCCTCAGTCGCTTCTATAACAATCTCTGTTTCACCATCTTTGGCAAACAGTACAATTGAATGATCTTTAATTTCATGGGTGGTATTCACTCGTATATTTCCATGCAAAACCACAACTATCGTATTGTGCTGTGCAGGCACTTCAAAATGCTGTACTACACCCTTTTGCATAGTAACATCCCAAACATTAATGGGACTAAATGTTGCTGCAACACCTTTGTAGTGTTGGTATTCACCCGCAATCACACGTAGCTGACTACCCTGATCATCAAAATAATGCACTGCAATATCAGTAGCATTTAACGCTTGATATCGTGGTGTTGTCATTTTATCTTTTGCAGGTAGATTGACCCACAATTGTACCATCTCAAACACGCCACCGCGTTGGGCATATGCGCTAGAGTGAAACTCTTGATGCACCAAGCCTGCCCCAGCAGTCATCCATTGCACATCACCTGCTTTAATAACACCTCCACCGCCATGTGAATCTTTGTGTTCAACCTCACCCTGATAGGCGATTGTTACTGTTTCAAAACCACGATGTGGATGAGACCCCACCCCACGCTGTTCTTGAGTGGCAGAGAATGTATAAGGTGCAGCATAATCTAATAATAAAAATGGACTAATCATTTGTCCTAAACGATCATAAGAAAACAAGTTTTTTACTGGAAAGCCATCACCAACCCAATGCATTTGTTGATTACGATAAACGCCATTAATTTTTTTCATTTTAGAACCCCATGCTTCAATGACTACAATACTGAACATCGTAGTCACTTTAGGCGCTATTCACGAGTTATCTAACGCTACACACAGTATCATATACGGAACAATTCCCCACCCTTTCAATGACAATCACACGACTTTCGAAGTGCAATTTTAAGCTTATGGATAACATTAAACTTATCCACAGTTGAATATTTTATAATCTAAAAATGCGCCACCAAAATGTGTATGAAAATACAATTTGATGAAAAACAGATCGATTTCAATATATTCATTCAAAAATTCAATTTAAATTTCACGCAGAGATAAATGATTTATATTGACAAACGATAATAATTATCAATAATACTACGTATATAGTTTAGCAATGGTCTTTAACAATGTACGTATGCTTATGTCGTGGAATTACAGATCAAGATATCAAAAATGCAGTTGCTGAAGGCAGTGAAAGCTTTCGTGAAATTCGTGACTCACTGGATCTTGGAACCTGCTGCGGACGCTGTGTACCAGAAGCTCGCGCTGTCATTAATGCTGAACTTGCAGCCATCGCAGCAAAAATTTCAATTGCGGCTTAAACTCATTACTTGATTTACCTAAATAACAATAACAATCTGATGTTGATTTCCTCAGCCCGCCGAGCACCAGACAGCGGGCTTATTTTTTTATAAGCATCTCATATTCAAGTTATTTCTTATGAATTTTGATTACGATTTTCATTTGCCGTTCTGTAAATAACTCGAACAAAAACTAAGAGTCAGTTAGAATCTAGCAACTTTATAATGTCAGTTTAGTAAGACATCATTTATTGGGTCTGGGAGTAAAAATAATGAAAGGCGATCGTGACGTAGTCAATCAACTCAATAAGGTGCTGTATCATCACCTGACCGCAATTAATCAATATTTTTTACATTCACGTATGTTTAATGATTGGGGAATTGAACAATTAGGCTCTGCTGAATATAAAGAGTCAATTCGCCAAATGAAGCATGCAGATAAAGTTATTGAACGTATTTTATTTTTAGAAGGTTTACCAAATCTTCAGCATCTTGGTAAATTATATATTGGCCAACATACTGCTGAAGTTTTAACTTGTGATGTACGCAAGGTTATGGAAAACATAGAAGCGATTAAAGAAGCCGTTGCTCTAGCCGAAGTTAAACTTGACTATGTTACACGTGACTTACTTCAAGAGATACTGGAAAAAGAAGAAGAGTACTGGGACTGGTTAACTACACAAATTGATCTAACTGAGTCTGTAGGTATTGAAAACTACATTCAAAGCCAAATCTAAAAAAAATCCCCATCTATTGATGGGGATTTTTTTTACCAGAAATTAGTTTGCTTTTACTGTAGAAACCAATTCATCGTATTGATACGTTTTGCCATGTAATTGTTGAATAATCCATAGCTGATGCTCTGCTTCACTACGCTTACCATTGAATGCCAATAATTGAGCATATTTATGTAAGTCATAACTTGATGCAGTATTTGAAACCATACGACCAATATAAGCCAGCTCAGCATCGGTCAATTGTGTTTGGGGGGATAATTCAATCCACCAAACACGTTCTTTAAATTGTGTTAGTACCCAGATATTTTTTTGCAGATCTTTTTCATCTTCAATACTTAAGTTCTTTTGAGTCACCAAATAAGACTGATTTTTATAAAGCTCAAAGTCACGAACCATCATGGTGCCAAGTACAACACCAGCCAGTATAATTAATTGAATAAAAATCACAGGTAATTTTACACTTGGTAAACGTGGATACTGTGATTGAACCAGACCAAGTAAAAATCCCATAGGCAATAAAAAATATGCATAATGAATTGGATATTCCAACATCGCATGAATCAAAATTGCAGCGACCATCAATCCAGCAATAATGGATACGTTTTCTTTTGCACCTTTATTAAGCCAATAAAGCCAACAAAGCAAATATCCCACTATAAAAGTACCAATGACCAAACCATTCCAAAGTAACAGATCGAAGATCATGTTATGTGCACTTTTATACCATTCATGTGAAGGATACAAATCAAAAGCTGCTATTTGAGCCATACCTGTTTGGTTCCAACCATAACCAAACCAAGGATGTTGCCCTAACGCAATTAATGCTTGTGCCCACATATCAAAACGTAGATAACCAGATGAAGCACGGTCAACTACATTAATTGTAGTAATGGGATCTTGAGTACTCCACGCTGCGATCCAAATATTCAAGGAAGGCAACAGTATAACGGCCGCAACAAAGCTAACCACCCAGAATAACAACCAAGGAAAGCTAATGCGATGATTGTGTTGTTTGACTTTCCAATAATGCTTAATCAACCAATATACAGGCACAAATAAACACACAACCCAAGACGTACGTGATTGTGTTAATGCAACAGCAAAGATGAGTAGTAACGCAGTAGGAACTAAAATTCGTTTTGCCAATACTCGTTGTTCAAACAAATACAAACACGCAAATACCCCTAATGTTAGAAAGGTTGCAAGATTATTGGGCTGGGCGAAGTTTGCATAGGGACGATTGCCCTTAAGTACTGTAACAAGACCAGGTAAATAACCAGTAAGGTTCAACCACTGCAATACAGCAATAACTGCTGATAGTGTTGAAATGACAAGAACTAATAGAGAAAAACAGGTAAATACTCGTTCTCGTGCCTGTTGATTTGGTGCTAAGTTATAGCCCACCACCACCATTAACCAAAACATCAACAAATAGGCACTAGCCAATAATGCTGTACTAAAATAAATAATGAGGCCTGCAGCCCATTGCAGTAGCGGAACAACAATAATACCTGCTGCAATCCATTGTGGTTTAGCAATTTTAGGGGCTTGTCGAATAAAGCACATACAAAGAGACAATGCCGCAGAAAACGTCAAAATCTCACTACTAAAAGTTGTCCATGGCATTCGATGGACAGGAGAAAGCCATGCTGCAGACATAAATAATGCAGCAAGGATAAAGAAAAAAACACGCATAAAAGCAAACAATGAAAATGATGTTCATTATACAGTCTTCACAGTTTTTCTAAATGGCTAATACGCATCCACGGTCAGTTATCATGTTACAGTTTGAGTGGTTGTCTCTTTGCTTGTACAGCTTCGTGGTAAATATTTTGCATCAACATCTGAATGACAAGACCAAACTTGACTTACTTTATCCATGCTTAACGTAACGGTTTTATCTTTAATGGCATCAGCGACTTGTTCTGTTTTAAAACGAGCAATAATATTGCATGCTTCACCTGAATCTTGAGTAGTCACAGAAACAACATATTGTCCTTTAATTTCAATAGGAGGCGGAACAGCAGTATTATTTTCACTGTTGTTATCTAAACATCCACCTTCTTCTGCAAAAGATTCAGACACAATGATTTTTAATCCACTAGTTAACGTAAATGCTTCGGTCATTTGTGCACGAGCAATATAATCGCGATAACTTGGAATTGCGATAATGGCTAGAATTCCAATAATCACAATAACGATCATAAGCTCTATAAGTGAAAAACCATGTTGTCTGATTTGCATAACTGTCCCTTGAATATTTGATTGTAACCACACCTTCTGCATATTGGTTAATCAAAAACAAAGAGACAATCACTTCTCGATCACTAACACTTATGTAATAAATTACCTTAATAAAACTTATATTTTTCCTATAGTTACAACTGTTACTTTAAGATAATTGGTTGATTTGATAATTCATCTTGGTCTTTATCACCCATTTCTTGCTGAAAATCTTCAAGGATGAGCCTAATATGCTCTATTGCAAATAAAACTGCTTCAAGATAATTTTTCGCTTTTAATGAAGGTAGCATTTGCTCACAAATTTGCTGCCATTTGCTTGCATCAGTAGCACGTTGTATGCCTCTATCGAGCACAATTTCTACTGTTCTGTCACAAAGATTTAGATACAACATTACACCGCTATTATGTTCAGTATCCCATACCCCAAGTTCAGCAAATAACTGGTATGCTCGCTGCCGAGAATCTGAAAAATAAGCCACACTCGCTGGAATATGACCTTCAATTACAACTTGAATTTCACCTGCATGGCCTTGTTCAGCTTGTTGGACTGCGTCAGCAATTGCATTTTGCGCGTGTTGATTAAAATAATGTTTTACTTGCAAAATACTACACGCATGTTTAAACCATCGCTTCAAACTGGGCTTTGTTTCTATCCGCTTAGCAACATAGACTGTATTTGAATTTTGACTTACCATGATCCCGATGCTCCTCCACCACCAAAACCACCTCCACCACCACGATATGAGCCTCCACCACCGCCCTTACCACCACCTCTCCCTCCACCAGAAGCCAAGACTTGTAATATCAACTGAGCCAAGGGAGTAACCAAAAGCAAAAACAGTACACCAGCCATTAATAAACTTGTAAGCAAACCAGCACCATAAAATAATCCAGCAGCAAAACCAGTAACCCCAGCTGTTGCCGCACTAACACCTCTCCCGACAAACATAGAAGCAAAAGCAGCAACAATAAAAATAATGATTGCCGCATTGAAACTATGCTCTCGACTTGCCTGAGCTTTTAAAGCATCTTGTTGACGTTGCTTTAATTCTTCCGCTGCCTTCTGAACAATTTCAGGGTCTTGATTTAAGCGAAATTCAATCTGATTTAATGCAGCCATCAAGCCTTGAGCATAAGCTTGTTGCTGAAATGCTGGTGTAATCTGCTCACGAATAATTTGATTCGCCAAGATATCTGGAAGTACACCCTCTAAACCATAACCTGTTGAAATATTTACACGATGATCATTTACCGCCACCGTAATCAATAAGCCATTGTCTTGTTTAGCCGAACCCCATTGCCCCTTTTCTGCAACACGCATAGCAAAGTCAAAAATGCTCTCTTGCCCTGTTGTAGGTACAATAACGATTGCTATTTGTGCTTTAGCTTGACCATAGATTGATCTGATTTTTTGTTCAAGTGCTTGTTTTTCTTCTGGTTTCAATACTTGCGCTAGATCAATAACCGGAGCATTTAATTCTGGAATACTGATTATTGTTTCAGAAGCAGGTAATGCACTTTTTGTTGCAGCCATTCTTTTTTCTTCATCTTGCACCTGTGTCGGTACAAAACTGGACTCCGCACCTACTGGTGGAGATTCAGCAAATGCATTAATAGAACCCAATACCAAGCTCAAGCAAACAACACAACTGTATAACCAAAAAATGCAAGGCAATATAACCTGTTGCTTGATAGTTCGCATTCGCAGCACCTCCTCAGTTTGACTGAATCATTCAGGACTTAGAAATTGACTGTAGGTGCCTTATCTGCACCAGCCTCTGCTGAAAAGTTAGGCTTAGGCTTCATGCCAATCACTTTAGCTGTCATTGCCTGTGGGAATTGGCGTACATAGGTATTGTAGTCCTGTACGGTAGTAATATAGCGATTACGTGCTACACCAATACGATTTTCAGTACCTTCAAGTTGTACCTGTAGATCACGGAATTGTTCATTAGCCTTTAGATCTGGATAGTTTTCGCTTACTGCCAAAAGACGTGATAGCGCACCTGTCATTTGAGACTGTGCCTGCTGATATTTTTCAAATAACTCAGGGTTTTCCAGTACTTCTTTATCAACCTTAAGTCCTGCAACATTAGCACGTGCCTGAGTGACTTCAGTTAAAACACTTTGTTCATGTTTTGCATAGCCTTTCACCACATTAACTAGGTTCGGTACCAAATCAGCACGACGTTGATATTGGTTCTGCACCTCAGACCAAGAGGCACTCACAGCCTCATCTTTAGCTTGCAATGTGTTATAACCACAGCCTGTTAAACTCATACTTCCTACAAGTGTTGTCACTAAAAACATTTTCTTCAGTAGGTTCATCTCGTTTCCCCAAGTATTTATTGGTATTTTTCAAATTAAAATGATTTTAAACACTATTTTCAAGGCCTGTGTAGAATTTATGCTATTAAGCCCTTGATGACATCTTTCAAATGCCCTGTAAGCCTCACAATCACGAGTTTAGAATAAAATTCGAATACAACTGTTTCTCTATAACTTTAAAATATTCATAGCTTATTTATATTTAAAATCAACCTAAAAAAACAGCCACCCGAAGGTGGCTGTTCATAAAATTTCTATATCTATTTCTCTTCATCCTGCTCAGCAGGTAAATCTTTCACTGCTTCAGCAATCAGACCGAACATATAGTTACCATAAGCATTGGTTTTGTCGTAGTGAAAACGCAAACGTGGTGTCACACGTGTTTTAATGCGACGACTTAACTCTTGACGTAAAAAGCCAGATGCTTTGTTCAAGATATCAAGCGTATCTTTATGAGCATCTTCATTTTGGTCATTTTCGAGTTCACGCCCCATTACTGTCACATAGACATCAGCGTAACCAAGATCAGGACTAACTTTGACCGCAGAGATGGTCACTAGACCACCTAAGCGAGGATCTTTGAGCTCTTGGCGAATAAGCTCAGACAACTCACGTTGTACTGTATCACCCATTCGCTTCAAACGCTGACTTCCAGCCATTAAAGACTCCGTTTCACCAATTGGACACTATAAACTTCGATCTTATCGAGTTCTTTAATGTCGTTATAACCTTTTACTGCAAGGCCACATTCGATACCAGCACGAACTTCATCAACTACATCTTTATAACGACGGAGAGATTCGAGTTCACCTTGGAATACTACAACATCATCACGTAGTACACGAATTGGTTTGTTACGGTAGATTGTACCTTCCATCACCATACAGCCAGCAGCAGCACCAAACTTACTTGAACGGAACACTTCACGTACTTGAGCAACACCCAAGATTGTTTCACGATGTTCAGGAGCAAGCTTACCACTCATCGCATCTTTAACGTCATCAATCAATTCATAAATGATGCTGTAATAACGAATATCGATACCATCTGCATCTGATTTTTGACGTGCAGTAGCATCAGCACGAACGTTAAAGCCGAGCAATACGCCATCAGAAGATTCCGCTAAAGTTACGTCAGATTCAGTAATCGCACCGACACCAGAACCAATAATACGTACTTTAACTTCATCAGTAGAAAGTTCGTTTAATGCAACGTTAAGCGCTTCAAGCGTACCACGGACGTCTGTTTTCAAGACGATATTGACGGTTGGTACATCTTTTTTGCCCATAGAGGCCATGATGTTTTCAAGACGCATTGAACTTTGACGTTCAAGACGTTTTTGACGTTCACGATCAGAACGTGCATCAGCAACTTCACGCGCTTTCTTCTCATCATTTACAACAAGAACTTCATCGCCTGCCATTGGTGCTTCTGGTAGACCCAAAATCTCAACAGGAATTGATGGGCCTGCAGATTGAATACGGTTACCGTTTTCATCAGACATCGCACGGACGCGACCATGTGCAGAACCAGCAAGTACAAGATCACCAACGTGTAGTGTTCCGTTTTGAACCAAAATAGAAGTTACAGGACCACGACCTTTATCTACGCGAGACTCGATCACTACACCCTGTGCAGCACCTTCAGCAGATGCTTTAAGTTCCATTAATTCAGCTTGAATTGAAATCAAATCAAGTAATTCATCAATACCTTGACCACTATGCGCTGAAACCATTGCTACAGGTACATCACCGCCCCATTGCTCAGGTACGATCTCTTTAGCAGTCAATTCGTTCAGAACGCGATCTGGATCAGCAGATTCTTTATCCATCTTATTGATTGCAACAATAATTGGTGTACCTGCTGCACGTGCATGATCAATTGCTTCAGCAGTTTGCGGCATTACACCATCATCAGCTGCAACAACTAGCACGACAATATCAGTTGCCTTCGCACCACGTGAACGCATTGCAGTAAATGCTGCGTGTCCCGGAGTATCAAGGAAAGTAATAATGCCTTTCTCAGTTTGTACATGGTATGCACCAATGTGCTGTGTAATACCACCAGCTTCACCGGCAGCTACTTTCGCACGACGGATGCGGTCAAGTAGAGATGTTTTACCATGGTCAACGTGACCCATAATTGTCACTACTGGTGGACGAGTTGTTTGTTCACCACGCGCTTCTTCAGCAGCAACAAGTAAGTTATCTTCCGCTTGAGTATCAGAAACTAAGATCGGATTATGACCCATTTCTTCTACTACCAATGCAGCGATCTCTTGATCAATGCTTTGGTTTTGCGTTACTAACTCACCCATTTTCATGAGTGACTTAATAACTTCACGGACTTTAACCGCCATTTTTTGTGCTAAATCACCTACAACAATCGTTGCACCGATTTCAACATCATAAACTTGTTTCTTAACAGGTTTTTCAAAACCATGTTTGTTAGACTGGCTCGTTTTTAGACCACGTTTATGTTGGTTGTGGCTGAAGTTTTGCTCTTCTTGACCACGACGACCACCTTTCTTCTGACCACGTGTATCTTTGGTATTACCACCACGTTTGATTTCACGGTCTTCTTGATTAAATGAGTCTTCATAAGCCTGACCCACCAAACCAGCAGCAAGTGGAGAGTCATCAACAACACGAATCGTCGTTGTATTATCTTCACTTGAATATTTCGATGCCATACGACGCATTTGCTCTAAAGTACGTTGTTGCGCATCTTCAGCAGCTTGACGACGTGCTGCTTCTTCAGTTGCTTTTAACTGTGCAGCTTGAGCTTCACGTAAACGTTTTTGCTCTGGTGTCTCGATTGTTTTTACATTTGCTTTAGTAATTGGCTTATTGGTAGAGCGACGTTTTACCACGACCTCAGCTTTTTGCGTTACTTTAGCAGTTTCTTTCTTTTGTGCTGCACGCATCGCATCAAGCGTTGCACGTGCCTTATTTTCAGCCTGAGCACGTTCTTGTTGCTCTGCTGCAAGTTGCTCTTTTTGTGCCGTAGCCACTTTAGCTTCTGCATCAGCTTTCGCTAACGCTTCTGCTTTAATCTGTTCAGGATCTGGCTTAGTAAAAGTATGTTTTTTACGTACTTCTACGTTAATAGTCTTTGCTTTTCCTGAGGTACTCGCGACTTTTGCTGTACTGGTGGTTTTGCGTTTCAACGTGATTTTTCCTGCATTGCCGCTGGCTTGGCTCTGACTGCGAGTCAAATGCGCCATCAAACGATCTTGCTGTTCAGTGCTAATTTGATCATTAGCATTTAGTTGGGGTAGCCCTGCTTCACGCACTTGATCTAGAAGCTTTTCAACTGGGAGTCCTACCTTGACCGCTAACTCTTGAATTGACTTATCCGTCATGTATTACCTCCTAGTTAGTTAAACCATGATTCGCGTGCCTTCATGATGAGCTGTCCTGCTTTCTCAGCATCTAAACCTTCGATATCTGAGATATCATCAGTGGCTTGATCAGCTAAGTCGTCTACAGTAACCACACCACGCTGGGCGAGTGCATTCGCAACCTCTGAGCTCATTCCTGGCATAGCAAGGAGTTCTTCACTCGGAGCTTGTGTATTTTCTTGCTGTTGTAACGCATCAGCTAGCGCAGCTTCTTTCGCACGGCTTTGCAACATTTCAACTAAGTCAGCATCAAGCTCAATTTCATCGAATGTTTCTGCAGGTACATAAGCAATTTCTTCAAGAGAAGTAAAGCCCATTTCAACCAATGCGATCGCTAAGTCCTCTTCAATATCTAAACGTGTAACAAACATATCTAGATATTGTTGTGCTTCGTTTTGTTGACGTGCACGATATTCTTCTTCCAGCATCATATCGAGTTTATAACCCGTAAGCTCTGATGCAAGGCGAACATTTTGCCCTTGTGAACCAATCGCACGAGCCAACTGATCACTTGTAGCAAAAATAATATCTGCTGTTTTCATATCTTCGTCAATCACAATACCCGATACATCAGCAGGCTCTAAAGCACTTGCAATGTACTGAGCTGGATCGTCAGACCAAACAACGACATCAATACGCTCGCCATTTAGCTCTTGCTGTACAGCCTGAATACGTGTACCACGCATACCAATACATGCACCCACTGGGTCAATACGGTGATCATTGGTTTTAACAGCGATTTTCGCACGTACCCCTGCTTGACGAGCAGCAGCTTTAATTTCAATAATTTCTTCAGAGATTTCTGGAATCTCTTTTTTCATTAGTGCAATGAGCATTTCCGGCTTAGCACGTGATAGCAACAATTGTGCTCCACGACCTTCACGGTTAACACTATACAAAATTGCATTAATACGCTGTTTTGGACGCAAAATTTCTTTTGCAATCATTTCTTCACGTGCTAAATATGCTTCAGCATTATCACCTAAATCAATGATAAAGCCATCTTTAGTTTGTTTTTTAACTTCACCGTAGATGAGCTCGCCCACTTTAGCTTCATAAGCATCAGCAATCAATGCACGTTCAGCTTCACGAATTTTTTGCACAATTACTTGTTTTGCAATCTGCGCAGCAATACGACCAAACTCAATTGATTCAACTTCAAGCTCACGTACATCACCGATTGACCACTTCGCTGGGTCAAGGTCGGAAATGGCATCTTGGCAAGCTGGCATTTCATGATCTTCATCAGCAACAACTGTCCATTGACGGAAAGTTCGATATTCACCAGTTTTACGATCAATTTCCACGCGAAGCTGTGCTTCTTCAGAATTTGTGCCTTCGTAGAATTTTTTCTTCGTCGCTGCAACTAACGCTTGTTCAAGCGCTTCGAAGATTGCCTCTCGACTAACACCTTTCTCATTACTAACCGTTTCAGCGACGGTAAGAATTTCACGGCCCATAAGTCACCTGCTATTCAAATTCTTTTAAATTAAACGTTATCTTGGAAAATCAAATTTGCTTTATCGATGTTGTTACTATCAATTTCCAACACCTGTTGCTTTTCGACTTCAACCTGAATTAACTCTTTCTCTACATCCACGGCAACAAGTTTAGCTTGGAACTTACGGCGATTTTCTACCGCAGCAATCAAACGTAATGCTACTGTTTGGCCAACATAGTTTTGCATTTGTGCAAGTTGGAAAAATGGGCGATCCCATCCTGGTGAAGAAACTTCTAGCGCGTACTCACCTGAGATTGGGTCATGAACGTCGAGTATCGCACCGACTTGTTGAGTAACACGTACGCAGTCTTGTACACCAATGCCACGACCAAGCTCAACTTCGCCATCTTCATTTATTACTGGCTCAGCCGCTTCATCAACGTCACGGTCAATATAGATACGTAGTAAAGAACGTTTGCCTTGAGGAATAAATTCAATACCCCAAAGGTCGACATCACAAGCATTTACTGCAGGTGCAATCAAATCTTGTAATACTTGAGTTTTATTTGATAACTTCATTTGCTCTCGTCATTTTCCCACAATGCAATTGGTCATGTAGACCAATACCGATTTACTATAGTGAAGCATGACTTTTTGACCAACTGATGTCTACACTACACGATAGCCAATAAAAAAAGGGCGCCAATCGCCCCTATTATTGCACAGAATTACAAATCCAACTGTGCAAAAAGGCCCACCTATTTGTGAGCCCTCTTAGAAACTTGGTAGCGGGAGCTGGATTTGAACCAACGACCTTCGGGTTATGAGCCCGACGAGCTACCAGACTGCTCCATCCCGCATCAACGTGCAATATTGTAACTGAAGAATAAAAAAAATCAATCGAATTTTAATTTCTTCCTGATTTAAGTTGCACCTTAAATCAAATGGTAGCGGGAGCTGGATTTGAACCAACGACCTTCGGGTTATGAGCCCGACGAGCTACCAGACTGCTCCATCCCGCATCAAAAGCTGCTTGCATCAACGATCTGGTTTATCGTTGGTGCGGAAGGGGGGACTTGAACCCCCACGCCCGAAAGCACTACCACCTCAAGGTAGCGTGTCTACCAATTCCACCACCACCGCAGCTGCACGCATTCTAGTGGGTTCACCTACAAAATGAAAGCTATTTTTTCAATTATTGCGTAGTTTCAGGTTTATTTGGTGAAGTTTCAGGCGATTGAGGTGCAGTTTGTTCAACGGGTTGAGTTACCGCCATCTTCTTCAAACCTAACGGATCTTCTGCATGTTTTTTTGCGAAAACGGCCAAACTAATACTCGTTACAAAAAACAAAGCAGTTAATATCGCAGTTAAACGTGTAAGGAAGTTTGCCGAACCTGATGCACCAAATACAGTTGCAGCACCGCCACCACCAAATGAGGCACCTGCATCTGCACCCTTACCGTGTTGTACCAAAATCAAGACAATCATTAAAACAGCGAGAATAATATGGATCACAAGCACAAAGTTTTGCATTTAGAATTCCTTAGTGTTTTGTTTGCGCAAAGGCTTGAGCAATCTGATAAAACGACTCAGCTTGTAGAGAAGCGCCGCCAACTAAAGCGCCATTAATATCAGGACATGCGGCTAATGCCTCTGCATTATCTGCTTTTACACTGCCCCCATACAAAATTGCTATTTGCTGACCATAACCCGTAAGCTGATTTAAACCAGCACGAATTTTTTCATGCATCGCTTGAGCATCTTCTGGAGAAGCAGTTTTACCTGTACCAATCGCCCAAATTGGCTCATAGGCAATTAAGATATTCTGCCACTGCTCAGCTTTAACCACACTTGCTAAATCACAAATTTGTTGTAACACAACTTGCTCAGCTAAACCTTGTTCACGTTGCTCTAAACTTTCACCAACACAATAAATGATTTTAAGTCCAGCACTTAAAGCATTCGTTACTTTAGCTGTAATCTGTGCAACATCATCACCAAAAAGTTCACGGCGCTCAGAATGTCCAATCAAAACATAATTGATTGAACTATCTTTTAATAGCTCAGCACTCACTTCACCAGTGTAAGCCCCAGTTCCAGCAACACGAGAGACATCCTGTGCAACTGTAAGCACTTCAACTGCAGCATCTTGAAGTTGTTGTTGTACTGAAAGCAAAGCAATTGAAGTAGGCGCAACAGCAATACGACATTGAGCTGTGTCGATTGGCCCTGCCTGCAAATATTGTTTGAGTGTTTGTATGAGTTGTTGTGAATCAGATTGCATTGGGTTCATTTTCCAATTGCCGACAACCCAAGGAGTTATAGTCGAACCCGACATACATCTAACCTTTTATCGAAAATGCGCCCATTCTACACGGAAATTAAGCATTATAAAATTCTTTCAGTAAGCACAATGCTTTTTTATCGAATTTAACTTAGATCATTAAGGAGGTTTAACGATTCAAATAATCCACCTGAGCCACTTTAATTGAAAAAAAACAATCTACATCAAAGAATAAGAAAAACATAAATCCAAGACCCTTGTTTTCAATAAAAAATAAATCACTGGTCTCTAAGATGAAATCAAGGACCCCTCAATGGCCCCAACCAAACCTATTCCATCTCATCGTTATTACTACCGAGGCTATAATACACAAGGACAATACATATCAGGTGAACTTGACAGCCCTTCATTACAATTAGCCAAAATCCAATTGAAACGACAAGGTATTCGTTTAGAACGAATCCAAAAAAAATCCCTATGGTTGCAATTTAAACATTGCGCTACAAGATCCATCACCGCAGTAGAAATTTGTCTCTTTACACGCCAACTTGCCACCTTACTCAACGCGAATATCCCGCTATTACAGGCATTAACTCTTATTCAGTCAGGGTTACAGCACCCAGGCATGCACAATCTAGTGCATAGACTAAGTACTCAAATTGAATCAGGTCAGGCTTTTAGCCAAGCATTAGCTCAACACACACCCCATTTTGATTCTTTATACATTGCCCTTATCCGAACGGGCGAATTGTCTGGTACTTTAGAGATTATGTTAGAGCGTATTGCGAATGATCTAGAAAAAGCTCTAAGGCTTAAGCAGAAAATTAAAAAAGCCCTTTGGTATCCAATATTAGTCCTTATTGTTGCTTGTGGCATTAGTTTGATTCTCATTCTAAAGGTTGTACCAATTTTCCATGAGCTTTTTACTTCTTTTGCAGTCGAACTCCCCCTATTTACACAATGGGTCTTACTACTTTCACAATGGTTGCAAGATAGTTATCTCTTTCTTCTGTGTAGCTGCGTCATAACTGCGATCGTTATTTATTATGGTTATCGACATTGCCCTCAAGCACAGTATCAGGTTGATCGATATTGCTTGAGCTTTCCTATTTTTGGTTCACTCTGTAAAAAGTCGCTTCTTGCTCGCTTCCATCGTACTTTAGCGACTACTTTTGCTGCTGGCGTTCCTCTACTGACCGCCCTAAAATATGCTGCAGCGCTCAGTCATAATTCAATCTATCAAAAAGCTGTCATAAAGATCCACGATGATATAGCCAGTGGCCAACAGCTTCACCTTGCTATGCAAAACACACAATTGTTTCCACATATCGCTATACAGATGATAGCAATTGGTGAAGAATCAGGAGCACTCACAGAGATGTTTAACCATGTTGCAGAACGCTTCGAAACGGATGTAACACTGACAGCGGAAGGGCTCAGCAACTTACTTGAGCCCTGTCTTTTAATTTTTTTAAGCCTCATTGTAGGCAGTTTAGTGATTGCGATGTATTTACCAATATTCAAAATGGGTTCAATCATCTGATGCAAAGTCTTGTTATTTTATTTACAACTTCTCCTACGTTGTTTTATCTGATTATTGCCATACTTGGTTTATGTATGGGTAGTTTTTTAAATGTTGTTATTTACCGTACTCCTCTGATTTTAAAACAGCGTTGGACTCATGAATGCAAACAATATTTAGACCCCAATTTCCAACCAGAACCACAGCAGAAATTTAATTTAAGTCTACCTGCCTCTCATTGCCCCCAATGCCAACATAAGCTTAAGTGGTATCACAATATTCCATTATTCAGCTGGTTAATCCTCAACGGACGTTGTGCTTATTGTAAACAGTCAATTGCTCTACGTTACCCACTGGTCGAACTGATCAGTATGTGCTGTACAGTGATTGTTGCATACGTATATGGGCCAAGTCTCGAAATGCTGGCTGGTTTTGGATTAACCTGGACTTTGATCGCACTCACCTTTATTGACTTTGACAGCCAATTTTTACCCGATAGTTATACGATTCCACTTGCCATGGCAGGACTATTACTCAATAGCTGGTCACTCTATACCTCTCCCCAGCAAGCAATTTGGGGTTATCTTATTGGCTTCTTGAGCTTATGGTTGGTCTATCAAGGCTTTAAGTATTTTACAGGTAAAGAAGGCATGGGCTATGGTGACTTTAAGTTACTGGCAGCCTTGGGCGCTTGGATGGGCCCTTCTATGTTAGCCTTGATTATCTTGCTTTCCTCTAGTCTAGGTGCAATCATCGGCATTATTTTATTAAAAATTCACAAAGAAAGTCAGCCCTTTGCCTTTGGTCCCTATTTAGCAATTGCAGGGTGGATTGCATTTCTATGGGGAGAAAAGATAATGGACTATTACTGGGGTTATACACTGCCCTAAACACATCACAAGCATATGGAGTCACAATGCAACAATTTACATTAGGTCTAACGGGCGGTATTGGAAGTGGCAAATCGGCTGCAAGTCAATGGTTTGAATCACAGGGAATCGTCGTTGTAGATGCTGATATTGTTGCACGTGAGGTTGTAGAGAAAGGACAAGCTGCATTACTTGCGATTGAACAATATTTTGGTGCTTGGGTGCTTAATTCAGAGGGTGAGTTAAATCGACGTGCTTTAAGGGAACATATTTTCAAATACCCAGAAGCACGTAAAGCCTTAGAAAGCATCACCCATCCTGCTATTCGTCATTCTATTATTGAACAATTAAATGCAGCGCAAAGCCCTTATGCGATTTTAGTTTCGCCACTACTTTTCGAAACCAATCAACACCAGTTAACTCAACGTACATTACTCATTGATGCATCCGAACAGCTGCAAATCCAACGCGCCAGTGAACGTGATCTGCAAAACATCGAACAGATTAAACAAATTATGGCTGCGCAAATGTCACGCCAGCAGAAGCAACAGCTGGCGGATGATATTGTACTCAATGATGGCTTACTGTCTCATTTGCATGGCCAGCTTTTGCCTTTACATCAAGACTATCTTCAATTTGCACAACAAATACAAAGCTAATTGATCAATTGATTCAATTAATCTATGTTGCGTTGTTGGGCTTTCTGCTGTGCTAGTGCCTGATCTAAAGCACTTTTTCGGCCCCACCAACGCCAAGGTTGTAAAGCCCCAATACCCATACCAACAAGACCAAACATGATTGCAGGGCTTAACGGCTCATTCAATAAAGGGACTGCAACCACAGCAGCAATAAATGGTGCTAATGTCACAATACTTCCGGTCTTGAATGCCCCTAAACGCTTAATGGCCTCCACATAAGCCATCGTTGCAATCATGACCACAAAAATACCGTGAAATAGAGTTTGCATCAGCATATGCATTGGCTGCACTTGATTGTATTGATGAGGCAAAAACAATAGATAAATAGGGATATAAATAATTGCTGACCAAATAGCCACTGCAGTCATTGAATGCCAAGCAGATAACTTCCAATGCCGTAACAGAACTGTAAATATAGCCCAAAGTACAGCACTAATAAAAAACAATAAATCGCCCAAGCCAAACGCTTTACCGGTCGTTTGATACATGAGAAAACTCATGATCACGATTGCACTCAGCATAATCGCGACACTAATCCAAGTATCACGCTCAAAGGGTTCTCTAAATAAGACATATGCTGCAACAGCAGTACAAAGTGGTAAAAAACCATTTAAGAAAATAGCTGCGTGTGCTGCGGGTGCATAATGAAAGGCACTGTAAGATACTAAGCAATAACAGACACCACCAATCATGGCCAAGATAAAAGGTTCTTTACGCCATAGAAAAGCTGTATCTTTTTTTATCAAGAGAATTGGAAATAAAATTAAAAAGGCTAAACCAAATCGAAATGCGGTTATATCCCAAGGACTAATATGCCAAGCAGCATTAAGGCGTGATGTAATGGTAAAACCACCCCAAATGCACATGGTAATCACGACAAAGAGATATCCTTGCGTGCGAGAACTCATCATGAAATTTCACTCATTGATCAGGGCAAAGCGCTACAAAGGTAGCGCATATTTAAATATCCTATTTAAAAGCCCTGACGCTGACGGTTTGCTTCATATAACGCCATTCCCGTGGCGACACTAACGTTTAAACTCTGTAAATTACCTGCCATAGGAATATAAACAGTTTGATCACATTGGGCTTGGGTGATTGGTCGTAAACCAACATCTTCTGCCCCCATAACAATGGTAATTGCACCCTTTAAATCACATTGGTGTAAAGGTAGTGCCTGTTCGTCTAACATTGTCCCAATAACACGTACATTAAACTCTTCTTTAATATGTGCCAACGTACGCGCTAAATTAGTCACTTGAACAAACTTCACTTTTTCAGCCCCACCCGCTGCAACTTTACGTGCAGTTGGAGTAAGCGTTGCTGAGCGATCGCGTGGCACAATGACCGCACTCACACCCATAGCTGCTGCTGAACGAATACAAGCGCCCAAATTATGTGGATCAGTAATGTGATCAAGAGCCAACAACATTGCTTGTGGCTGAGTTTGTAAAAGTTGGTCTAAATCTTTTTCATTTAAAGTTGGATGTGGACGTACTGCTGCAACCACACCTTGATGAAAAGGCAAACCTGCTAATTTTTCTAGAGTATCTCGACTTGCTTTTTGTACACTAATTCCAAAAGGCTCTGCTAGCTGTAAAATCCGCTGCAAACGTTGATCATCTCGGCCTTTAAGCGTAAATAAAGTGAGGACGCGTTCTGGCTCAAGCTCCAATAATGACTCTACGGCATGTACGCCATAATAATGTTCCGCCTTTGCCATGCTTAACCTCGATAACTGTAATTCAAACAAAGATAAAAACGAAAAATCCTGCAAAGCCAACTTTACAGGATCAATCCATGCTGCCCATTTTACCTGATTTCACTATAAAATTCTTTTTAAATTTCCGTGAAAATCAGTAGATGCTAACTTTAGCCTTCTAGATGGCAAACATAATCAAGCACATCATCAGTTTCAATTTTGAAGCGGCTATTACCAGGCACATAAAATGATTGTCCTGCACGAAACAACTCATGTGCTTCACTATCCGCAATCGTCACACGACACTCACCCGATATAATTTCCATACGTTCAGGTACATGAGTTTCAAAAGTTAATGCTTGCTCAGATGGCAAAATCACCCCTAATGTTTTTTTTGTACCATCTTCAAATTGCACGGTATGGCTGATGCATAAACCACCAAAATAAACATTTGATTTTTTTATAACGGAAACATGATCAAATTGTGATGACATGCGTATACTCCAGATAATGCGCACTTATATAAATGACTGTCGGGCTAGTTTACATTGTGCCCGATCATCGAATCAATCTATCTCTGATCTATGTTTTTTATCAGATTTAATTGATTAGCTCAATGCCTGTCACAATCTACATTTATCATTGCCTTATAGCCCATCAATTCAGGCGAAAAAACAAATTACTTGTTGTCTCAATAAAATGCTAGCAGAAGATCAACACCCCAAGGTGACATTGTTATGAATTTTGCAGCATTCACCTTTTTTGTCCTGCGCGATATCGTTATAATTCAAAATTCACGGTTGAAACAAATCTTGTATTGTACTAAAACAAAATCAGATGGCCTGTGCTCAGTAAGGATAAATTTATCATGAGTCATTCGGTCAAACACCTATTCCCTATTACTCTTGTGCCTCGGAAGCGTTTATGCTGACACATTTAAATCTTATTAATTTTGCGCTCGCTGATAATTTAGCTGTGGATATCGAAACAGGTTTTAATGTTTTAACAGGTGAAACAGGTGCGGGCAAATCATTATTACTTGATGCCCTTTCCGCATGTTTAGGTGAACGCACAGATACAAACTATGTGCGTTATGGTGCAGAAAAAGCCGATATTACGGCAGTATTTAGTTATCAAGAAAATAGTGCCGAATCAACTTGGCTTAAGCAACATGAAATGAATGATGAAAGTGGAGAGATTCACTTACGTCGGGTAATTTTTGCAACAGGCCGAAGTAAAGCTTGGATTAATGGTCGTCCTAGCAGTCTTTCAGAACTCAAAGAAATCGGTCGCTTATTGGTTCAACTCTATAGCCAACATAGCCAACAACAATTATTAGAACCTCCTTATCCAAGACGCTGGATTGATCGTCATAGTAATTTTGCAGCAGATGCACAAGCAGTACGTCAGGCTCATCAAAGTTGGCAAAAAAATATTCGCCTTCACCAAGCAGCTATTGATGCTCAAGCCAATCGCCAACAGCGCATGGAAACCTTAGGACTACAACTCGAAGAGCTTGAAGAAATTATCAGCATGAACTATGGTGAAATCGAACAAGAGTTTGATCGTTTAAGCCATCATGAACATATTATGCAAGACTGCGGTTATAGCCTAAATGCACTTGATGATGCTGAGCAAAATATTAATCAAGAAATTGCTGCGATTATTCGTCGCATTGAAACGCATGCAGGACGCAGTGAACAACTGAGTGAAATTTACAACTCACTACTCAATGCTCAAAGTGAAATGCAAGATGCGAGTAGCAACCTACGCCAATTCATCGACCGACAAAGCTTTGATCCTGAGCATATGGAGCAACTCAATAGTCAACTTGAAATTTTTCACCGTTTGGCACGAAAATATCGGACTCAACCTGAACACTTAACTGAACAATATCACCAATGGCAACAGGAACTTGAACAGCTTCAACAACTTGAAGACCCTGAAACCTTAGCAGAACAAGTAGAACTCTCACACCAAGCATTTTTAAATCAGGCACAACACCTAGACCAAATTCGACGCCAAGCAGCAGAACCTCTTGCAGTGCAGTTAACAGAACAAGTCAAAATACTGGCTCTGCCAGAAGCTCATTTTGAGTTTAAATTTGAAACCTTAGAGCAACCAAGTGCTGAGGGTTTAAGTGCAATTCAATTACTCTTTACTGCTAACAAAGGCATTCCTGCTCAGCCCTTGGCTCGTGTAGCTTCTGGCGGTGAATTGTCGCGTATTGCCTTGGTAATGCAGGTTATGAACGCTGAAAAAACTGACGCTGAATTAATTGTATTTGATGAGATTGATGTCGGTATTAGTGGTGGTACAGCCGAAGTGGTTGGCCGTTTACTTTCAGACTTGGCACAGCATGTACAAGTTCTGTGTATTACCCACCAAGCACAAGTCGCAGCACAATCAGATCAGCACTTACTTGTGAAAAAACAACAGACTGATCCAGCCAGCAGTACCATTATTCAATTAGCAGAAGAGGCGCGCATTTTAGAATTAGCGCGCATGACGGGTGGTGTGGAAATTAATGAAACAACCATTCTTCATGCCAAGCAATTAAGACAACTTAAATTCCAAGCCATGCCCTGATACACTTTTTCCATCAAGTGTATCTACTTAATACACTTGATGTGCTGTGTGACTACTGAACTTTTCGATCGTAATACAAGTTCATACTTTAGCTGGCGAGCAAACACGATAAAATTACTAAAGTTGGCTATACTCATTCATCATACGTATATTTTATAGCCCATTATCAATATCGAGCAGTACAAACATATACTATTCTTATTAACTTCTTCTTTAATTTCAAAATTTAAGTTATGGTAAATTAAAAGATAATTTCAGCATGACTAAATCAACTGAGTGATACAAGGAGAAGAAATTCAGTGACCAAACAATTTTTGACGCATCGTTGCCTGATCGCCCCTCCCAATATGGTCGACAACTTTTTCGCCAATACAGTAATTTATCTTGCTCGGCATGACGAAGATGGTGCGCAAGGAATTGTCATCAATCGGCCTGCAGGGATTCAAATTAAAGAATTGCTCAATGATCTTGATATTGAAGCAGATAATGTTAATCCACATGAAGTACTACAAGGTGGGCCTCTGCGTCCTGAAGCAGGTTTTGTATTGCATACGGGTCAACCTACTTGGCATTCATCCATTGCTGTGGGTGAAAACTTATGTATTACCACCAGTAAAGATATTTTAGATGCGATTGCACACAACCAAGGGGTTGGTAAATATCAAGTTGCGTTAGGTTATGCAAGTTGGAGTAAGAATCAACTTGAACAGGAAATTGCCCGTGGTGATTGGCTTATCTGTGACTCCGATATGGATTTAATTTTTAATATTCCTTACGATGACCGCTGGGATGCTGCTTATCGTAAAATAGGTGTAGACCCGATTTGGTTAAGCTCAGAGATTGGACATGCCTAATATAACTACCACCCAAACAGACCAACACATCATCAATAAAGAGCCTCAGTCTAGCCCACTTTTAATTATGGCCTTTGACTTTGGCACACAAAAAATGGGCATGGCGATTGGGTCTAGCTTAATTGAGAGTGCAACTCCTTTAGCATTATTTCCCATGAAAGATGGTATACCTCACTGGGAAACATTATTAGACATCATTAAGCATCATCAACCCAATTTATTTCTCATTGGTCTACCCCTAAACATGGATGACTCAGAGTCAGAACTATCGACACGGGCACGTAAATTCGCTCGACGTTTACGCCATCAAACAAACATAAAGACATGGATGGTCGATGAACGTTTAAGTACTCGAGCAGCACGAGATGAATTGGATCACTACCAATCGCAAGGTCGTGCTAAAAAACTCTCTGCAGATAGCTTGGCAGCAGTATTGTTTATTGAAAGTTGGTATCGTGAACCAACAGGCATCACCCCTTAAACACACATCTTTGTAATCGGCTAACGTGGTTAAACTATGTCTAAAACTTATGTAATTTATGGTGTAAGCAAAGGGCTTGGTCAAGCCATGTTAGAGTCACTCCCTGGTACAGAAGATCAGGTCTATGGTATTTCTCGCAGCCAGCCCCAGTATTTAAAGTCCAATCTACACTGGATTTCAGCTGATCTTTCTCAACCAGAACAAGCCCGTGATCAAGTCAAGGCCGTGATTGCCAATCAAAAAATTGATTATCTTATTTACAACGTAGGAATTTGGGAACACTTCGCTTTTAATCCAGCATACGACTTTGAAAAATGTAGCGATATTGAAATTACGGCAATGCTCAACACCAATATTCATGCCTGTATTTTAGCAATTCAATCGCTACTCGATAATTTAAGACAATCTGAAAATGCTAAAATTATTTTAATCGGTTCCACTTGGGGACTCGATAACCATAATGGTAAAGAAGTCATGTTCTCCACTAGTAAATATGCTTTACGTGGTATGGTTCATGCTCTACGAGAAAATTTACGTGATGATAAAATCGCTGTCAGCATTTTAAATCTAGGTTATTTAGCAACTGAATTTACGCTTTCAACGCCGATTGAACAAGTGCTTGAACAAAGCAATGCTGAACTCATTCCATTACAAGATGTCATGTTAGCATTGAAATTTATTTTATCGACAAGCTATGCAAGTTGCGTTAAAGAAATCAATATGCCAGCAATGGCTGATCTTAACGTTTAATAACATCATGACTGATCATAGGCATGAGTTGATGCTTGAATAGCCCAGGTAAGGACTTCAAGCATTGCCGTTCTTTTCTTTTCGTAAGCATCGAGTGTTGAGTAAATCAACTCAATATGTAAGCTATCAATAATTCCCAAATAGGCCTCATGAAGCGTGCTGGCTTGCTCTAAACTTAGATAAGGAAAAGTTGTTTTGAGCTGTAGCATAAAATACCGCCCAATCTCAGTTAAATAATCTGAATAAGCTGCTTTTATCTCTGTTTGTAAAAAGTCTGGCCCCATAAATGACGCTTTTAAAAACAATGCCAGACTTTGAGCTTGCGAAAAACGTGCTGGGAGTGAAGCACAATAATCCCCCCCTAAATATTGTTTAGGCTGCGCATCAAAGCACTGCTGCATAAATACCTGCTCTTGTTGATAGGCGCTAACAAAAACAGTAGCAAACAAATCATTTTTACTTTTGAAATGATTATATAAAGATGCCTTACGAATACCCACCTCTTCTGCAATGGTATTTAGGCTTGAAGCATCATAACCATGCGTTGCAAAGTGCGTAGTGGCAACTACGCAGATTTTATCAAATGTAGAAGGTGACATATTCATAAGACCATCAATTAATGCTCTACCGCCATATCCGCAGTATTTGGCAAACGAGCAACAGTAAATAAAGTAAGTGCGATTAATATAATCCCAATGATACAGAGTAATAGCAACCAATGCATTGCGCCTAACTCAGATATATAACCAGCCAAAGGGGTTGCAAATGAAGCAATCATCAATTGCATTGCTCCCAATACTGCTGCTGTTGAACCAAGTGCCGTTTTCTGAGAAGACATTGCCAAGGCCATAAATGTCGATTCAGCAATACCAAGCCCCATCATTGAAATAAAAAAGCTAGCAGCAATCGCATAAACACCGAATGCAAAAGTATTCATTACTGCTGCACAAACTGCACCCAAGCCCATTAATATCGCACCATAAACGCTAAGTTTAACTATACCTAATACACCAATAAGACGATTACATAAGAAAGCACCTAAAAGTACCGCCGTTCCTGTTGCACCAAAGGTAAAGCCAAACTGCTCTGTTGAGAGCAAAAATGTTTTTTGATAAACCAAACTGGCGCCAGCAATATAAGCAAATAAAAAGAAAAAAGCAGCCGATAATGAAAAGGCAGGCAATATAAAAGATCGTGTGCAAATAATATTTTTATAGGCACCCAAGACATTTTTACTATTGAGCGCAATTCTATCCTCAGCTGCCAAGCTTTCTTTTAAGTTTAGCTGACTGTTTAATAAAGCAAATACACCCATCAATGCCATAGCGACAAAAACGGCTCGCCACCCCCATTGACCATCAATCACACCACCAACTGCAGGTGCTAACACAGGTGCTAAACCTTCGATCGTCATTAATAATGCAAATAGCTGTGCTGCTTGAGCCCCCTCACTCACATCACGTACCGTACTTAAAGCCACAACCAATATTAATGATGCCGATAAACCTTGCCCAAAACGTGCATACAATAAGGTTTGGATTGAATCTGCTGATGCAGCCCATAATGACATTAATATAAAAACAACCAATCCAGCCATTAAGGGCCTTTTTCTTCCATAAGCATCTGTAATTGGGCCAAAAATTAATTGTCCCAACCCCATAGAAAGTAAAAAGACCGTAAGCGTCAGTTGCACGTTGGCAAAGGAACTTCCCAATTCAATAGCAATTTCAGGTAAAGACGATAAATACATATCAATAGCTAAAGGCCCAAGCACCGTAATTAGTGCAAGTGATGCTGCCAATTTGATATGAGAGGTTTGCGATTTCATGATGTACTCAAGATAAATTTAGTGCTAAAAATAAAACTACCGATCGGTAGGTAGTTTTATCGTTCACAATATCAGCTCATGGTTTATTGTCAATTTTTAATCGGCACTTTAATCAAATAAATACTTGCTGGTATTTTTAAATTTCAAGAAAAATCTATGAACGCTTCAAGCATAAACAGTATAAAACTTAGATATTCAATATAATAAATTGATCACAGTTTATGCTATTATGAAGTTAAATTAATGTATTTTGATGTTTTAAACTGCTAAGTGGGAGAATATAACATGAAGAAAAAATTAATAAAATTTGCTGTTTTATTACCTATCTTATTTTACCCCGCCTTTTCTGTTGCTGCTCCCTACTGTAATGCTCAACCTGATCACCCAATGATGGGCGGCATGCATATGGATGGTATGCATAATGGTGGTTATATGATGGGGAAAATGTCGAATGTTGATCCTCAAATCATGCAAGAGTTTGATCAGAAAAGAGCCGAGCTCAATAAACTTTATGATCAAGGTGTAAAAGAAAATGATAAAAGAAGCCAAGCTTTGATTAAAGATTTAGACAATCTGTCTAACAAAATGCATGGAGAAATGAAGCAACCTTATCGTTATGCTCAACCTAGATACTCACAACAATATCGTGGCGGTTGTAGATAATCCTGCTTCAGCAAATACAATGAAGTAATATTAAAAAAGCTCTGTTATCTTAAAAATAACAGAGCTTCTCTTTAAATAAAAATCACTTATTTTTATCTAAGTAAAACGACTAATTTAGGGTTGCTTTAAATATGGCCAAGCGGCTTTTAAATAAATAAACATTGACCACAAAGTTAATACAACTGCTGTATATAACAAGGCATAAGCCAATTGATCCAATGGTTTCCAATTTAATAAGAACACCGTAATTGCTATCATTTGGAAAGCTGTTTTATATTTACCAATTGCAGAAACTGCCACACTGGTACGCGCTCCCAATTCAGCCATCCATTCACGCAACGCTGAAACAGTAATTTCTCTGGAAATAATAACCACTGCTGCAAATGCCATCGCAATACTTGGACGCCACTGAACTAAAACAATAAGTGCTGTTGCAACCATTAATTTATCGGCAACGGGATCTAAGAAACGCCCAAAAGCGGAAGTCTGATTTAAAGTTCGTGCTAAATAACCATCGAACCAATCCGTTAAAGCAGCAATCACAAAAATAGCCGTTAAAATAAGGTGACGTGTCATACCACCTTCATGACCACCCACCCCGATTGCTGGTGGCCAATAAGCAACCAACAAAAACACTGGAATCAATGCAATACGCGCCAACGTCAAAATATTGGGAATATTCCATATACGACCTGTCGTCATCGTTTGTCGTTCCCTTCTATTCTGGGTAAATATATTGCGCTTACTTTAAACGATTCACTGAGCACTGTCGACTAGCTAAATATAGTAACTGTTTGTCTTGAAAGTGCAATTAGACGATTTTCAGCATCCCATATTTGTGCTTGCTCTGTACTATAGCCATCGGCTGCAAACTCTGTATGTACTCGATATTTAAACCAATCATGCAGTTGGTATTGCATTGGTCTGAGCAATGTCATGTGCCAAGTAAGCGAACTTGCTGGTGCAACTTGGTCAAACATTGGCAGTACACCAGGTGGCCAGATATCAGCCAACATCAGTAAATCTGCTTCAGACATTACTCTATTGTTATGTTTTTTCGGATCAAACCGAAACCAACCTGAAAAATCTGGTACAGGGCTTGCGCTAAAGGGAGCATGACCATTAGCCCATGCGATTTCAAACTGAGTAAAGCATTCTGGTGCTAAATCTAAATTGGGCAATCGTGGAAGCTGTTCAGTTGCAAGAAAATCAGGAGCCTCTGGTTGCTGTGCAACTGTAATTTTAGAAGAGCGCGCGCTACCAAAACTTGCAACTAAAATACTTTGCACCGCATCATTTTGCCAAACACGTACCTCTATACTGGTAACAGACTTACCCTGCCTCAGTACTTCAACTGTGAGCTTAACAGCACTGGCTTGTACTGGGCCAACAAAGGTTATACTACAGCTTAGCAGTTGTTTATTCTCAGCTTTAATATGATGTTGTGCTTTATGCAACATCATACCTGCAACTAAACCGCCATATAAAGTACGTCCTTGCAACCATCCCTCAGGAATATCCACCCATTCTTGTTGTTCAATACTTGTAAGTAATACTTCTAGTGACATGTTACATCTCGTCCTGAGTAAAAATACACTGTTACACAGCATATGACAGATCACAATGTTCGTATTAGTCACCAAAAATTAAGCAAAGTACAACTTTGCCAATGCAAAAGTATCTTTTATCTGCTCAATCACAGTAGTACTGATTTACTCATGTAATATCTTATAAATAGTACGTGCCATAACTGCGCCAAGACCAGGAACCAAAGTAAGCTCTTTTTCAGAGGCCTTGAGTACGCCTTGAATGCCACCAAAATGTGTAAGTAGATCTCGACGACGTTTAGGACCAAGCCCTGGTATAACCTCAAGTACAGAGCGACCACGGCGTTTATCTCGTTTAGCTCGATGTCGAGTAATCGCAAAACGATGCGCCTCATCACGTACCTGTTGAATTAAATGTAATGCTTTATGGTCCTCGGCGAGTTGAATTTTTGTACCATCAGTAAAGTGTAAGGTTTCAAGTCCAGGCTTACGCCCTTCTCCTTTAGACACCCCGACCATATATGCGTCAAGTCCAAGGGTTTGCATGACTTCCATAGCCATATGAAGCTGCCCTTTTCCGCCATCAATTAACAGTAAATCTGGCAACATATTTTTCTTATAACGCCGAGTAAGTGCTTGACGCATTGCGGCATAATCATCCCCAGCCGTAATATCCTCAATTGCAAATTGGCGATAATCACGTTTTCGCGCACCTCCACTATCGAATACCACACAAGAGGCAATGGTCGCTTCTCCCATTGTGTGCGAAATATCGAAGCATTCAATACGATCAATTGGTCGTTGTAAAACCTGCTCCAATTGATGAAAGCGCTCATTGAGCTCAAAATGATTCGTTAATTTACCCTTAATTGCATGTTGCACATTCATTTGTGCCAGCTCTAGCCATTCCGCACGTGTCTCACGCACTTTATGTTTGATCTGTACCTTTTGTTCAAAGTGCTGACCCAATGCTTGCTCTAATTGAACTCGCTCAGTCAATTCCACATTAACAATTAACTCTGCTGGTAACTCATCCGCAACCTGAAAATAAAAGTTAGCAATAAAGTCAGCTAACATTTGTTCTAGATCATCACCAATCATATCAGGGAAATAAGATTTCCCTCCGAGCATTTTACCATTACGCACATGCATAATCTGCACACAAGTGACTCCAGCCATATAAGCAATTGCCAAAATATCAGCCTCACCTTTAACGGTATAAATTGCTTGCTGTGCTTGTATATCACGTAATAATGCTAAACGATCACGATAAAAAACAGCTTTTTCAAAAGCCAATTGTTCTGCTGCGGCTTCCATCTTGCCAATCAACTCTTGGTCTAGCTCTTTGGTGTCACCACGCAAAAAACGTACCGAGTTCTGAACATCCGCCTGATAATCTTCTGGGCTAATTAAACCAACGCATGGTGCTGAACAACGTTTGATTTGATACTGTAAGCATGGTCGCTTTCGTTGTGAAAAATAGCTATTTTCGCATTGACGCACATTAAATAGTTTTTGTAATACCAATAAAGTATCTCGTGCATTATAAGCACTTGGATAAGGTCCAAAAAACTTACCTGCCTGATGTCGCCCCTTACCGCGACCACTCGCAATACGTGGATATGGTCGATCTGCCGAAATAAAAATATAGACATACGATTTATCATCACGCAGCATAATATTGTATGGTGGACGATGTAACTTAATTAGATTTTGCTCAAGCAATAAAGCTTCGGTTTCAGAACGCACCACCAGTGTTTCAATATCACAAATACGTGCAACTAAAGCCTGAGTTTTAGGGTGTTCAATCGTTTTTACAAAATAACTAGAAACACGGTTTTTTAAATTCTTTGCCTTTCCTACGTATAGAAGCTCTCCATCTTTATCTAACATTTTATAAACCCCAGGCAATAGGGTCATATTCGACAGTATTTTTTCGATATGTTCGCGTGCGTTCTCGTTCACAACCAACCTTTTATTTGGGTTTACCGCATTATGAATGATGTGAAGGTGATCGGGTTATTTTCAAGCAAAATAAATATGTGAGTTCTCATCTTTAAAAAAAGTATCACTACACTTACTGTTTATTAAAATGCTCTCTCCTACACTGTGTTCGAAAATAATAAGTCATTAATCAACCTACCTTAATCAAACCAATATCAATTTATAAATTTTTAGATCGATTATTTTTAATACGGTAGATCAAGGATAGATCTGCAATGAATCTGTACAAATAAATGCCGAATAGCGCCTTTTTTTGCCGATTTTAAGTAACGCAATCGGAGTCAATTTTTTAAGTTATACAACGGACAAACGCGTTGTATGCCCCTCTGTGACACAATCAAGGAATGATCTATGTACACCAATAAAATATTAAACCGTTTTACTCTACTCAGCTGCACCTTGGGCCTTTTCATTGGCCCTACCCAAGCCATGGATCTTGATGCTGGCGATTATGACTATGCCCCAAGTGGTACTCATTTGGCCCTGTTGTATTATCAGCATGCCAATCGTGATGCACTCTATCAAGGTAGCAATAAAGCTTCTGGAAACAATGAATTAAGTTCAGATATTGGTATTGCGCGTTATGTAAACTATAGAGATTTAGGGAGCATACAAATTGCACCGCAGATTTTAGTCCCTTTTGGTCGTTTAGAAGCAGGTAAAGATCTATCAAATATGGGTTCTAGCAGTGGTATTGGTGATGTCATACTGGCCAATGCCTTTTTTCTTTACCATAACCCTGAATCGAAGAGTCAATGGGGTATAACCCCCTATTTATATTTACCCACAGGGCAATATTCTAAACATGATGATATAAATCTTGGTGAGAATCGCTTCAAACTCACATTACAGTCTGCTTATACCACACATATAACCCCTAAATGGGCTGTAGATGTAGCAGGTGACTTTACTGTTTATGGTAAAAATGATGATGCGCCAAAGGGTGGTACACTCAAACAAGATATTGGCTATCAAGTACAAGGTAATACGCGTTATTTTCTCAATGATCAAGTTGATTTGCGTGCGGGGATTTCTTACAGCGATGCAGGGAAAACCAAACTCAATGGTGTAGAAAGTGCGAGTACAAAACAAAGTAAATTTTGGCTTGGTGCAGCTTACTCACCCACACCTGCCACCAATATGATTGTTGCTTATGGACGGGACATTGATGTAGAAAATGGCTTTAAAGAAGATCAGCGCATTAACCTAAGATTTATGTACGCTTTCTAAAACCAGTTTAGCTTTTCAAAAAAAAAATGCTCGATAAGTCTTATCGAGCATTTCTAATATAAATTCAGATGTGATCTGGTGAGTTAGCCCCCTCACACTTCAATTTGCTTAGGTTGTCATTAAATAGGGACGAATAAAGATCATAAAGAAGGCACCCAACATAAGAACCCACTTCAATACATAGTACAGCGTTCGATTGGTTTTCTTCAATGCTTTGGCTTTTAAGCGAACTTGATACACATAAGCAAAAAGTTTATTCAATACACCTGTGCGGTCTTCTTCACTATTTGGTGAACTTGCTGCTGTCATTACGTTTTTACCAAACCAGCGATTAAAACCTTGTACTATACGGCTACTCAAAGGACGCTCAACATCACAGAACAAAATAATACGGTTTTGATCTGTTCTATTCTCTGCATAATGAATATAAGTTTCATCAAAAACTACACTTTGTCCATCACGCCAAGAATATTTTTGTCCATCAACATCAATAAAACAACGATCATCGTTTGGTGTTAATAGACCTAAGTGATAACGTAACGAACCTGCATACGGGTCACGATGACTGACTAAACGACTATCTGGTGCAAGCTCAGTAAACATTGCAGCTTTAATACTCGGTAATGTTTTTAACAATGCTGTGGTTTTAGGACATAACTCTGCTGCTGACGGATGCGCAGTGTCATACCATTTCAAGTAAAAACGTTTCCAGCCTGTTTTAAAAAAAGAGTTAAAACCTAAATCATTATAACTACTGGCTGCTTTAATACCGCCTTGTTGGTAAAGTGCTTGGGCTTCATCACGAATCATTTCCCAATTCTCATCCAACACTTTTAAGTCTTTAAAATACTGACTCTCAATATACGGTTGATTGGGTACTTTAGAAAACAAGTACATAATAAAGTTCACTGGTGCAAACAAAGTCGAATGATCAAAAAACTGACGATAAAACGAGTGTCGCACTTTTCCACGATACTGGACATAAATCGCAGACAGCACGAAAATAGCCAGAATAATCCACTTCACCATATTAACACCTAGATACAATTCACGGACTCTAATGATCCATTCATAAGACCGTTTCGCCAAACTGTCATATATTTTAAGTAAATTGAATTCTAACATAGTGCAGCTTGTGAAAAAACCAAGTGCCGTACTCTGCTCATTTTCCATCAATTGACATTTCTGACAAAATTCAAAGAATAAAATAATTTTTTAAAGCCAAATAAAAATATATTTTTTCAACACTTCATAAGAAAAAACCTAATTTAAACATAGTGTTCAGTTTTTTCATGCTTATATAACTATGTCGTATCAAGCAAAACTTAAACTTCGAGCAAATAATTTAGGTGACCCTTGCGTCACGGCTTGATACAACTTGTTGTATTCTTTTTAGATATAGTTATCGTAATATGAGTGAAGCATACTTGTGTGCGCAACTTGCACCACGCTAAACCAACAACATCAACGTACAAGTCCTCCAAGAAAAGGAGATCAGGGCATGATCCACGCTGGCAATGCCATTACCGTCCAGATGCTTAAGGACGGAATTGCAGAATTCCGCTTTGACTTACAAGGTGAGTCGGTCAATAAGTTTAACCGTGCAACATTAGAAGATTTTCAAGCTGCGATCCAAGCTGTAAAAGCTGATCAAAGTATTAAAGGCTTGATCGTGACTAGTGCCAAATCTACATTTATTGTAGGCGCAGACATTACTGAGTTTGGTGATAATTTTGCTCTAGGTGAAAATGCAATCGTAGAATGGGCAATGCCTGTTCATGAGATTTTCAACAGTTTTGAAGACTTAGAAATTCCTAAAGTTGCTGCAATTAACGGCATGGCTTTAGGTGGTGGTTTTGAAATGTGTCTCGTTTGTGACTATCGTGTGATGTCAGAAGCGGCACAAGTTGGCCTACCAGAAATTAAACTTGGTATCATTCCTGGCTTTGGTGGCACTGTACGTTTAAGTCGTATTATTGGTATTGACAATGCGATTGAATGGATCGCAATGGCTGCACCAAAACGTCCAGCTGCAGCACTGAAAGATGGTGCAGTTGATGCAGTTGTTACTGCGGATAAATTACAAGACGCAGCATTACATCTAGTACAACAAGCGATTGATGGTCGTCTAGATTGGAAAACAAAACGTCAAGAAAAACTAGATCCAGTTAAGCTTGATATGCTTGAGCAAATGATGGCATTTAATTCGGCAAAAGGTGTTGTACTCGCTAAAGCGAATCCAGCTCAATACCCTGCACCAAAATTAATGATCGACTCATTGCAAGCTTCTGTTAGCTTAACCCGCGATGAGGCATTAAAAGCAGAGGCCCAAAGCTTTGCTAAAGCAGCAGTAACACCACAAGCTGAAGCTTTAATTGGTCTATTCCTCAATGACCAAGTTGTGAAAAAAACATCTAAACATCATGAAAAAGGTGCACATCCTGTAAACCAAGCTGCTGTATTAGGAGCAGGTATTATGGGTGGCGGTATTGCTTACCAATCTGCCAGCAAAGGTACACCAATCATCATGAAAGACATCGGCAATGCTCAATTGGCATTGGGTATGTCTGAAGCGAACAAATTACTCACTAAGCAAGTTGAACGTAAAAAATTAAAACCTGCTCAAATGGGTGACACACTTGCACGTATCCGCCCAACTTTAAGCTATGACGAGTTTAAAGAAGTTGATATCGTCATCGAAGCAGTAACTGAAAATCCAAAAGTTAAAGAAGCTGTACTTAAAGATACTGAAAGCAAAGTTCGTGACAACACCATCATTGCATCGAACACATCGACAATTTCAATTACTCGTTTAGCAAAATCTTTGGCGCGTCCAGAGAACTTTGTAGGAATGCACTTCTTTAACCCAGTACACATGATGCCTCTAGTTGAAGTCATCCGTGGCGAACAGAGTTCTGAAGAAGCTGTTGCAACGACTGTCGTATTGGCACAAAAAATGGGTAAAACGCCAATCGTTGTAAACGACTGCCCAGGCTTCCTTGTAAACCGTGTATTGTTCCCTTACTTTGGTGCTTTCGATCTTTTACTCAAAGATGGTGCAGACTTCCAACAAGTTGATAAAGTAATGGAAAAATTCGGCTGGCCTATGGGTCCTGCTTATCTACTCGACGTTGTCGGTATTGATACAGGTGTTCACGGCGCTGAAGTAATGTCTGAAGGCTTCCCTGATCGAATGAAACCAAGCTTTAAAGGCGCGGTTGAGATCATGTACGAAAACAAACGCCTAGGTCAAAAGAACGATGTTGGTTTCTACAAATACGAACTTGATCGTAAAGGTAAGAAAGCAAAAACCATCGATCCAACCGCTTATGAAGTGATTGCACCTATGGTGACTGGTGAAAAACGTGAGTTTGATCCACAAGAAATCATTGATCGTATGATGCTTGCTCTTTGTAACGAAACAGTACGTTGCTTAGAAGACAACATTGTTGCTACACCTGCTGAAGCAGATATGGCAATGATCATGGGTATTGGTTTCCCTCCATTCCGTGGTGGTCCATGTCGTTACATCGACCAAACAGGTGTTGCTGAATACGTTGCACTTTGCAACAAGTACGCACACTTAGGCAAGGCTTATGAAGCGCCACAAATGTTGCGTGACATGGCTGAAAATAACAAAAAATTCTACGGTTAAGGAGCGACGTGAATGGCTACTTTAAATCCACGTGACGTTGTGATTGTTGATGGTGTGCGTAGCGCCATGGGCAAAACAAAAAACGGTATGTTCCGTAATGTACGTGCCGACAGTCTGTCTGCAGAGTTGGTACGTGCTTTAGTTGCTCGTAACCAATTTGACGTTAACGAAGTTGAAGATGTCATCTGGGGCTGTGTGAATCAAACCCTAGAACAAGGTATGAACATTGGCCGTAACATTGTGTTATTGGCAGATCTACCAAAAACTGTTGGCGGTCAGACGGTAAACCGTTTATGTGGTTCTTCAATGCAAGCACTACATACTGCAGCAGCACAAATTGCAACAAACCAAGGTGAAATTTTTATCATTGGTGGTGTAGAGCATATGGGCCATGTAGGTATGATGCATGGTATCGACCTTAACCCAGAAGCTTCTAAACACTATGCGAAAGCATCAAACATGATGGGCTTAACTGCTGAAATGTTGGGTCGTATGAACCAAATCAGCCGTGAAGAACAAGATGCTTTTGGTGTTGAATCTCATCGTCGTGCTTGGGCTGCAACACAAGAAGGCCGTTTTAAAAATGAAATCATTGGCATTGAAGGCCATGATGCAAATGGCTTTAAAATCTTATGTGATGTCGATGAAGTCATTCGTCCAGATGCCAACATTGACGCATTTAAAGCCTTACGACCTGTATTTGATCCGAAAGGCGGTACAGTAACTGCAGCAACATCTTCAGCTTTGTCTGATGGTGCATCTGCAATGCTCGTCATGTCAGCAGAACGTGCTCAAGCACTTGGCCTAAAACCACGTGCTGTCATTCGCTCTATGGCGATTGCAGGTTGTGACGCAGCGATTATGGGCTATGGTCCAGTTCCTGCTACACAAAAAGCATTAAAACGTGCTGGCTTATCTATGACTGATATCCAAACCATTGAACTGAATGAAGCTTTTGCTGCGCAAGGCCTATCAGTAATGAAAGGTTTAAATATCTACGACAAACAAGACATGATCAACCTTAACGGTGGTGCAATTGCACTGGGTCATCCACTTGGTTGTTCTGGTGCGCGTATCACAACGACCCTTCTTAACGTTATGGAACAACAAGACACTCAATTTGGTCTTGCCACAATGTGTATTGGTCTTGGTCAAGGTATCGCAACCATTATTGAACGTGTTTAAGTTTTAATTAGACACAAAAAGTCCCCGCACATGCGGGGACTTTTTTTATGATCAGCTATCCTAAAAAATATATTTTATTTTTAATCTATACAGCGATCATATTTAATCTAAGCCAATGCAAACTCCACTGCTGCCTGAGCATGAATCGTAGTTGTATCAAATACAGGAACGCTAAACTGTACATCACCAATGAGCATACAAATTTCAGTACATCCGAAAATAATCCCTTGTGCTCCATCACGAATAAGCGACTCTACAATTTCAATATACTGTTGTTTCGATTCAGCTCTAATCTGCCCTTTGCATAATTCATTAAATATTACTTGATGTACGATTTCTTGAGCAGCCAAATCTGGAACCATCACCTCAATGCCCTGCTGCTTTAATCGTCCTGTATAAAAGTCTTGTTGCATGGTAAAAGCTGTTCCCAACAACCCAACCTTGCTTATTTCCTGTTTATGAATCACTTGCGCAGTAGCATCAGCAATATGGATAAAAGGAATATCAATTGCAGCTACAATCTCATCTGCAACCTTATGCATGGTATTGGTACATAATACAATGCAGTCCGCTCCAGCACGTTGTAGATACTGAGCTTGCTCAGCTAAATACCGCCCTGCCTGTTGCCAATCTCCTTGTTGCTGCCACTGGCTAATTTGTGCAAAATCCACACTTATCATCACGATTTGAGCTGAGTGTAATCCACCTAGCTGCTGCTGAACCAATTGATTCATTTGTCGATAATACAAAGACGTTGATTCCCAACTCATACCACCCAGTAAACCAATTGTTTTCACGGCACAGCTTCTGCATTTTATTTAAAGTATTTTTATATCAGAAAAATTTGAGCCAAATATAGAATGAAATTGCTTTTTACTTTATAAATCAGACCTATTTATGATACTTGTAAATATTTCTACTTGTATAAAATCATCATGATCAAAAAAATTTTACTCTGTAGTTTTTTTAGTATTAGCACATTACCTAATGCATGGGCTGATGCCAATCATGAACTCGGTGCAAATGTAAAAGCAGACTTAGCTAACAATATACTGACTGAAAAAGAAGTGTATGAAGGCGCAGATCTAAGCAGCTTACTTTATGAACACTGTATTGGGGAAACAACCGCCAAGCTTAAAACCATGTACCCGAATATTGATCAAAAGCAGCTCATCCAAACCCTAAATGAAAGCTGTGAATATTCGGAAGACCGTTATGGAATTTATAATATTTTATTAGCATCAATGATCGTGATGAGAAAACCACTTTCTGAGCAACAAGCCGCCATGATTCTAGAAAAAGAATATCTAAAAATTGGCCGTGACAAAGCAAATGCTAAACAGCGTAAAGATATCTACAAAAGACTGGGTATCATTTAATTCATTGCCCAATACCATTTTAAATAAAGCTCAACCTGTTTAGCTTTTAACTTATCATCTAAAAACCAAAGTTAATTAACACGCTAT
Source organism: Acinetobacter rudis (assembly GCF_031157835.1). Taxonomy (GTDB): domain Bacteria; phylum Pseudomonadota; class Gammaproteobacteria; order Pseudomonadales; family Moraxellaceae; genus Acinetobacter; species Acinetobacter rudis_A. The sequence goes on from NZ_JAVIDR010000024.1 coordinate 43,027, forward strand.
TTAGATAAGCCTAATTTTGAAAAGATATCTGGTGTGAGAAAAGTCGCTATCAGTTTATTTAAGTCCAGATGACGTACCACTCCACGTAACTGCTTTTTCACCTCTGGATTAGAAATAATTTCCTCACCAGTAGAACGGCCTAGTTGTTGGAAACTATCTCCCACTGCTTGAATGCCTTCTGCCTGAATAACAGCCTTGGTTTGCACAGCACATTGCTCTGTAATCACACGTTGTAATACTTGTGCAAATTTTTGATCTAGCTGGCCGCGCTGCTCTTCTGTTACTTGGCTAAAGGCCTTTAAATCAGGATGTGTTGATAAAGCAACAAAAGTCCATTGTAATACTGTGGTCTTATCTGTGGCTGTTGTTGCCTTAACCAAACAATCACTTAACTGGTCTACCGTTGGGCCTGCAACAGCCATTTGTGTTGTACCCAATAATGCTGCTGCGAACAATGATGTACGCAACCAATTAGCTTTCTTTTCAATCTTCATTTTTTTCATATATTGCGACATCGTAAAGATTCCAATAAAAATAAACTACTTTTTACCACAAAGCTCAGCGTTTTTATCTATTCATATCAGTTCAATGCATATAACTATACACAATGTATATATTAGACAAGCGCTTAGAGAAGAATTAAAACTCCTTTTTTACTCATAGCAAGACTATTTATCTCCTATTAAATCCTTTAAAATTGGCCGTCCTTAAACACAAAAAAGTACAGTATGGACAAACAGGCCCCAAAAATTATTGGTGATATTCCAAAGCTACCATTGAAATATGCGGGCATTCTCATTCCCTTCTTCTTGTCATGCTTAATGAGTGCAATCATTTCCATGATTAATATGATCAAGAACTTAGGTTTTATTGATGGCTTCTTTGGACTCTGGCTATCCGCTTGGTTAGTCTCATGGATGTTTGCCTTTCCAATTGTTTTAGTCATTCTGCCTTTGGTACGCCGTTTTGTGGGATTGTTTGTTGATATGCGTACACCACATTAAAGTAACTTACCCTACCCCATATGTTCTGTATTTATTGAAATGACGTAGCATAATATTACGCTATGATTTTTATATCGCTACAACGCATACTGTAGCGAGATGATCACCATTGATTCAATTGACATCCTCACCCCCTTAAATGAGGGTGATTCCTACTGCTAGACGCTTATGTCCTGAGAAACACTGTTTCGTAAG
>NZ_JAVIDR010000025.1 GCF_031157835.1 Acinetobacter rudis
TGTGCACCAATTGAATCGTCGTCTGTGTTTTCATCAACACGGACGCCATCATGGCTAAATCGATACCAGTAGCAAATCATGCCTGGTAACGTCGCCAAAATACGATCAGCAACATTTTGCTGATCAGCAAAGGAGTTTTCTGTTTCTAAATTACCCAACATCGATACGCCAGTACGCATCACATCCATTGGATGTGAATCTGCTGGAATACGTTCTAGTACATCTTTTAATGCTTGTGGTAAAACACGTAATGATTTGAGTTTTGCTTTATAAGCTTGTAACTGCGCTGTATTTGGTAATTCACCAAAGAAAATCAGGTAAGCGACTTCTTCAAACTGGCAATTCTCTGCAAGATCTTGCACATCATAACCACGGTAAGTCAAACCTGCACCGCTTTTTCCAACTGTTGATAATGCTGTCTTGCCTGCAACTTGACCACGTAAACCTGCGCCAGTAAGGACTTTTCCTTCAGCCATTTTAGCTCTCCTGCTTGAATAACTTATCTAATGTATTTTCAAATGTATGATAATCTAGGAATTCGTATAATTCTTTACGTTGTTGCATTAAGTCTAATACGTTAACTTGGGTACCATTGTTACGAATGGAATGCATCACTTCCAGTGCTGCTTTTTGCATTGCGCGTGTTGCTGAGAGTGGGTAAAGCACCATACTTATGCCCTGTTCCCCCAATTCATCAACGGTATAGTAAGGTGTATCACCAAATTCAGTAATGTTAGCTAAAACAGGTACACCAACCGCATCGCAAACTGTTCTGTACATTGTAATATCAGTCATGGCTTCTGCAAAAATTGCATCGGCACCAGCTTCAACACAGGCACAAGCACGATCAATCACCGCTTGTAGACCTTCTTTTTGTAGTGCATCGGTACGGGCCATTACCACAAAGTTAGAATCAGTTTTAGCATCAACCGCAGCTTTAATCCGATCGACCATTTCTTGTTGAGTCACAATTTCTTTGTTTGGACGGTGTCCACAGCGTTTTTGTGCAACCTGATCTTCAATATGTACCGCTGCTGCACCTGCACGAATCATTTCTTTAATCGTACGTGCAATATTAAAAGCACCACCCCAGCCTGTATCAATATCAACCAACAAAGGAGTATCAACACGTTCAGTAATACGACGCACATCTTCAAGAACGTTATCTAAACTGGTCATACCTAGATCAGGCAAACCATAAGAGTAATTTGCAACACCTGCACCTGAAACATAAATCGCTTTATAGCCAACTTGTTTTGCCATCATGGCTGCGTAGGCATTTACAGTTCCAATAATCTGTAATGGCTTTTCGACTTCTAATGCTTGTCTAAATCTTAGACCTGCAGACGCTTGTTCTGTCATAATTCCTTTCCACAGTCTTACTATATTCATAGAATTTTGAGTATATCCATAAAGCAATGCGCTCATGCAGATTTTTAGCTAAAACTTTAGCATAATGATTTCAGTCTATTGAGCGGTTATCTGCTCAAAGCTATATGTCTAGATATAAGCCTGAATTTCCTTGACATCTTTGGTATAATGCTCTCTATTTTTTTAATCTTGCTGTGTTATGGCTATTAGTTTAGATCAAATCGTGATTTCAAACTGCGACATCCCTCAGACTCGTCGCGGTCATGAACGACGCTTAGCGCTATTACTCAGTGCGAATACTTTATTTCTTGAACGTGGCTATGATGCAGTATCCTTAGATGATATCGTTAACCATGCTGGTGGCTCCAAAACTTCTATCTATAAATATTTTGGTAGCAAAGATGGCTTATTTATTGCCATTTGTGACTATCGTCGGGCTATGTTTTTTCAAGATATTTGTCCAGCCTTCGAACAAAGCAAAAGTAATCTACGCGATTATTTAATTCAAAATTTAAATAATTTCTATATTCATTTACTTGATCCTGAAAATGCAGCATTTATTCGCTTAATTGTTGAACGCACACAAGCCACACCTGAATTTGCGCTATATATACATGAACAAGGCCCTAAACATATTCAGGCTACAATTGCTAAAGTATTGGAAACAGCACATAACCAGAACATATTATATTGTCCAAAGCCATTATTTTCTGCTCAGATGTATATTGGAATTATTCGTCATTTGGAATGGCAAACAATTATGGGAATTGAAATAAAAAAAACAGATGATGAAATAAAGGAATATTTTGAGTATAGCGTTGATCGTTTTTTGGATGGACACCAAAGAGTTTAAAATTTTGCACAGCAAACATATTCTATAGTATATTGATTGATTATCCTTTTTTAATTTCCTACAGACCAACAATAGTGTGTTGGCTTTTTTATTTTTGGCTAACACTTATTATTGTGGAGTAACCATGGCTCTCAGACATTTTCTTACTTTAGCTGATTTAAACACAGATGAATTAAATCAAGTTATTCAACGTGCATTAGAATTGAAAAAAATGCAACATCAACACCAAGTTTATCAGCCCTTTGTTGGTAAAGTAATGGGAATGATCTTTGAAAAATCGAGCACACGAACACGCGTATCCTTTGAAGCAGGTATGACCCAATTTGGTGGTAGCGCTATTTTCCTTTCTTCACGTGACACTCAACTAGGCCGTGGTGAACCTATTGAAGATTCAGCACGCGTAATTTCAAGCATGCTAGATGTTGTGATGATTCGCACATTTGGACATGACATTGTTGAGCGTTTTGCAAAAAATTCAAGTGTACCTGTTATTAATGCATTAACAGATGACCACCATCCATGCCAACTACTTGCAGATATTCAAACTTTTGTTGAACACCGTGGTTCAATTCAAGGGAAGACTGTTGCATGGATTGGTGATGGTAATAATATGTGTAATTCATATATTGAAGCTGCACATATGTGGGGCTTTAATCTTAAAATCGCTTCACCAAAAGGTTATGAACCTCAGGAAAAATTTCTCACTCCCTATCGCCATTGCGTAGAATTAGTTGAAAATGCTGAAATAGCAGCTTCTGGCGCTGATCTGATTGTTACTGATGTATGGGCAAGTATGGGGCAAGAAGAAGAACAAAAAATTCGTGAAAAAGCATTTGCCGATTACCAAGTCAATGAAAAACTCGTTGAACTTGCTCACCCAGATTGCTTATTTATGCACTGTCTACCAGCACACCGTGGTGAAGAAATTTCAGAAAACATGCTGAGTCATAAAAGTTCTGTTGTTTGGGATGAAGCAGAAAATCGTCTACATGCTCAAAAAGCTTTGGTTGAATTTCTAATTAATGAAAATCTAAAAACAAACTAATTACACAAGTTATATATTAGATAATTAAAAAGGCTTTATCTCTAAAGCCTTTTTAATTATCCCTGAAAATTTATTATAAATCTGTAAAATCTACTTTCCACATTTAATCACAATATAAATTTACATATTAAACTAATATATCTTTTTAATAATTTAAAATCTTCAGCAGCACTCAATAATATTAAAAGGTAGAATATCACCCACTCTACCAATCAACTTAGTTCGTTTATTATCACAAGAGAAATATATGCTTTTAAGCCAATTCCAATATAAACAGTGGTCTGATCAACGAATGTTAGATGCAGTACAACAAATCAATCAAATAGAATTTGCAGAACAATATGCTTTTATCTGCCAACAACTTAATCATATGATTATTGTAGAGGATCTTTTCCGTGCACGCTTATTACAGCAACACCAACCTCACCCTAAGACCAATAGTGCTATAGTTCCGTTGTTTGAACAATTAGCCCCACGATTAATTCAATCAGATCAAGATTATCTACTTTATATTCAGAACACATCACCAAGCCAATTTGATCAACCGATTCACTTTACTTTTACCGACCAAAAAAAGGGTTCAATGCAAATTAAAGAAATTTTATTTCATATCATTAATCATGGTAGCTATCATCGAGGATCTATTGCTCGTGCTCTAGATCAGGCAGGTATAATCCATCCAGCGGATAGTTACACTATGTTCTTACATGTTACACAAGAAAAACGCCGTGAATGGACTATTGAATGAGTGCTAAGCCCCGTAACTTTAAATGTAGAATTTAACGAATCAAACCATTAGGCTGCAAAATAATAATTGCAGCTCCAATCACAACAACACAACCACCTAATACATCCCAACGACTCAAACTTAGCTGATCAACATACTTTAACCACAAAAGAGCGGTACAAACATAAATCCCACCATATGCGGCATAAATACGACCTGATGCAGCAGGATGTAAGGTTAATAACCACACAAAAACAGCAAGACTTAATATTGTTGGCAACCATAGCCAAGGGCTACGTCCTTGATTAAGGATTAAATATGGAAAGTAACATCCCAAAATTTCCGCAATAGCAGTGAGAAAAAACAAAACAAAAGTCATTAATATATTAGACATCAAGATGTTCCATACTTTATGCAAAAAATAACCCGCAAACGACTCGCGGGTTATTTCTAAAGAACAACACAGATTAAGCTGGTTCAGCAGCTTGATCTTCAAATACTTCAAGCTTTAAGCCGACAGATTGACCATTTTCAGTTTTCACTGTAACAGCAACATTTCCACCATGATCAGCAAGCTCACCAAACAGAATCATTTCAGCCAATGGCTTTTTCAAATGCTCTTGAATAAGACGCTGCATAGGACGAGCTCCCATATTTCGGTCATAACCATTTTCAGCTAACCAATCACGAGCCTCTTGATCTACATCAAGTACAACTTTCTTGTCATCTAACTGTGCTTGTAATTCAGTTAAGAATTTATCAACCACAGACTCAATTACAGACATTGGTAATGCCTTAAACTGAATAATGGCATCTAAACGGTTACGAAACTCTGGTGAAAATGCACGTTTCATCGCTTCTTGATTATCTTTACTGTTGTCTTGCTCAGTAAATCCAATACTACTACGTGAAATGCTCTCTGCACCAATATTGGTGGTTAGTACAATAATGACATTTCTAAAATCAGATTTACGTCCATTATTATCAGTTAATGAACCATGATCCATAATTTGCAAAAGCAGGTTAAATACATCTGGATGTGCTTTCTCGATTTCATCAAGCAACAATACACAGTGTGGGTTTTTATGAATCATATCGGTTAATAAACCGCCTTGATCAAAACCAACATAACCTGGAGGTGCACCAATTAAGCGAGATACTGCGTGTCGTTCCATGTACTCAGACATATCAAAACGTACTAACTCTACACCTAACAACTTGGCCAACTGCTTGGTCACTTCTGTTTTACCCACCCCTGTAGGGCCAGCAAAAACAAAACTACCAACAGGTTTGTCAGGTGATTTTAAACCAGCCCGAGAGAGTTTAATGGCAGATGATAATGCAGTAATTGCATCGTCTTGACCAAAAACAACACGTTTAAGATCACGCTCCAAATTACTCAATACCGTTTTATCATCTTTCGATACTGTTTTAGGCGGTATACGTGCAATTTTAGAAACAATATCTTCAATATTTTCAACAGTAATCAAACGATTATCTGTATCTGTTTTTAATCTTCGTTGAGCACCAGCTTCATCAATAACATCAATTGCCTTATCTGGCAAAAAGCGATCATTAATAAACTTCGCAGACAGCTCAACCGCGGAAACTAATGCTTGATCGTCATATTCCACATGATGAAACTCTTCAAATTTCGATTTGAGACCACGTAAAATATCTATGGTTTCTGAAATTGAAGGCTCATTAACATCAATTTTTTGGAAACGACGGGATAGCGCATGATCTTTTTCAAAGACTTGTCTATATTCTTGGAAAGTCGTTGAACCAATACAGCGCAGGCTACCATTTGCAAGTGCCGGTTTTATTAAGTTAGATGCATCCATAGTACTACCCATGCTAGAACCAGCACCGATAATCATGTGGATTTCATCAATAAATAAAACCGCATCAGGCTTCTTTTTTAAAGTGTTGAGTAACTGTTTTAAACGTTTCTCAAAATCACCTCTATATTTTGTACCCGCAACCAACGCACCAATATCTAGACTATAAATTTCAGTATTAGCTAACGGTTTTGGTGCTTTATTGTTGACGATTAACCAAGCCAAACCTTCAGCAATTGAAGTTTTACCAACCCCTGGGTCTCCAACAAGTAATGGATTATTTTTACGACGACGACATAAAATTTGTGCTGCGCGCTCAATTTCTTTTTCTCGACCAATTAATGGGTCTGTTTTTCCTTTTAGCGCTTCATGATTGAGATTTAAAGTATATAACTCTAGTGGCCCTGCATTGGCTGAGGTACTCATGTCTGAATCCACCTCATCAGCTTCTTCTTCTACATGAACCTCATCTTTACGAGCACCATGCGAGAGATACTGAGTTAATGTTAGTCTGTTAATTTGATGACGTTTCAATAAATAAATAGCAAATGAATCACGTTCAGAATACATTGCAACTAATACATCGGCTCCTTCAACAGTACGATCGCTACCACTCGACTGAACATGGAAAATTGCACGTTGCAAGATTCGATCAAAACTTTCAGTCGGATGTGGTGCTTGCTCACTATTTTCAGGAAGCTTAGGTGTATGTTGTTCAACGTACTCTTCTAGCTCTTTACGAAGACTCACGATCTCAGCACCGCATGCTTTTAATGTATTCACAGCGGAATCATTATCTAACAATGCCAATAACAAATGTTCAACGGTGAGAAACTCGTGTCTCTTTTGACGAGCCATGCTTACAGCCAAACGCAAAGACACCTCTAATTGACGACTAAGCATGCTAACCCCCTATTCTTTTGGCTCGATCTGACAAAGTAATGGATAACCTTGGGAACGAGAATAATTATTAACGATATTTGCTTTCGTTTCCGCGATATCTCGCGGATACACACCAGCGATACCTTTTCCTTCGTAATGTACTGTTAGCATCACTTGCGTAGCTTGGTCAAGATTTAAAGCAAAGTATTGTTGTAAAATTTCAATTACAAAATCCATCGGCGTATAGTCATCATTAAGTAAAACCACGACGTAAAGTGGTGGCAACTTTAATTGTGGAGGTGCTGTTTTTACTGCAACATCTCCATCAGACTCTTCATTTATTGATGAATCATGTGCAACAGACATCGTTTCTGAATGAATATGCCAGTCGACATAACCTGATTGATTAAATGAATCTTTAATCTCACCTAAACAAACTGGACGTTTTATAATGCTCATATAACTAAAATTCTTTTCTTACTGTACAGTAGCTTCGGCTTGCGGAATTTCCGAAGCAAAGCTTGCTAAATTTTCTACTGCTTTACCACGTTGCCAACTAAAGCGTTTAATCACGGTTGTTGGACCACTCAAACGCACCTCAATAAACTGAGGATTAAACCCTTTAGGCATTGTCCAACGCCCTGTTAAACGAGCATAGTCTTCAAAATTAAAGCCTTTGTTTTCCATTGGAACAATTAACACTTCTGCACCACTAATTAAACGCAACTCTACATTTCCTGTAGCACGGCGATGGTTAGGGCTAACTTGCAATAAATCTAATTGGTACTCAAAAGCATTTTCAGGTAATGGTTTAATTGCAAGATTTTGTACAGATAGACTTAGACCACCACGTTCACGTAACACTTCACGATAAATCGCAGCTAAACCAGTCAACTGAGTTTTTTCAGCCTTTAACTTATTAATGCCTGCATAAAGCTCATTTGAATTTTCAACTGCAACATCACGTTCTTGTACTGCAGTATTTAAATTTTTATTGAGTGCATCTAAATTGTTTTTTTGCTTTTGGACAACATCAACCAATTGCTTGGCATCGGCATCATAACCCACTACTGTCAGTCCTTGGCGATGCCCTACGGTGTAACCTAAAATTAAACTCCCTAGCGACAATACTACAGCTGAAATAATCAAAGGTGTATAACCTTGTTTCAGCGACTGTCTAAGCTTATTCGCTGGTTCTGAAACATTATGTTCTTGGGTATCTTGCATTGTCGTCTCTAGTCATGTTTGGGTTCAAACAGCTTTCTTAGAGTCAGTTAGGAAAGCTGTGTAAGATCAATATTATTAAGGTAAAAGACCAATACCTTTTAGGCCTGCATCTTCAGAAAGATTAAACATCAAATTCATATTTTGTATAGCTTGACCAGCAGCTCCTTTAACCAAATTATCTTGTGCAACCAAAACAATTAACTTATTTGGTTGAATCTGATGTAATGCAATACGTAATTGGTTAGCACCTCGTACACTACGAGTTTCTGGAGAGCTTCCCGCAGGCATTACATCAACAAAACATTCGTTTTGATAAAAATCTTGGTAAAGTTTTTGTAAATCAATAGACTGAGCATTATCGGTCAAATCTACATAAATTGTACTCAGCATTCCCCTAATCATTGGTACCAAATGAGGTACAAATATCAATTGCTCAAAGTTTGCTTGATGTACAGAAATATCTGTTAAAGCTTCAACAATTTCAGGATGATGACGATGTCCTGCAACACCATATGCCTTGAAATTATCCGCATTTTCAGAGTAAATCATGCCTAGACTAGCTTTACGTCCTGCACCCGAAACACCAGATTTCGCATCAATGATAATACTTTCAGGTTTCAGTAATAATTCACTCGACTGTAAAAGTGGAGCCAGGCCAAGCTGAACAGTTGTCGGATAGCAACCAGGATTACCAATGACATTGGCTTGCTTAATTTTGTCACGATTTAGTTCGCACAAACCATAAACGGATTGCTTTAAAATATCGGGACAAGCATGTGTTAATCCATACCATTTTTCGAACTGTTCTAAATTTTGTAAACGAAAATCAGCTGCAAGATCAATTACTTTAGTTCCAGCATTGACTAAATCAGCAGCATGATTCATCGCCACACCATGCGGTGTTGCAAAAAATACAACATCACATTGTTGTAATTGCTCTATTTTAAAATCAGAAAATTCAAGGTCGGTATGACCACGTAGGCTCGGGAACATGTCATCAACTCGACGTCCCGCTTCTGTTCTAGATGTCAGGATTTTGACACAGACATCAGGATGACGCAGTAGTAAACGCAACAATTCAACGCCCGTATACCCTGTTCCACCCACTATACCTACAGTAATCACAATACTAACCCCATTAAAAGTTGAGATAAATTAACGCTGTAGTATGACAGGAACTGAGCGTTTGCAAAACAGTTTTGCCATACCCCTAGTAAAATTTTAATAATAAGTTAGGTTACGATGCCTTATCTAGATAAATCTGGCTTTTTAGCAACATTATGCCACCAATATGGCAGTGCATTTGTTTTTAAAAATTTACGGTGTGCTTTAAAAGCACCATCATATTTTTCAAGCTCTGACCAAAAAGCCAAGCTGTGATCAAAATAACGCGTATGAGCCAATTCATGTATACACACATAACGCACAATATGCTGGGGATATAACACTAAAGCTGCATTTAGCATAATATCATGCTGTTGATTACAACTCCCCCAACGTGTTTTTGCATGACGAATATTACACTTTGCAAAAGGTAAAGCGCATTCCAAACTAAGTTGTTTTAAGTATTGAGGTAATTTATGTTTTGCATAAAATAAAATAAATGCTTTTAAATTCAATTCAGCCTGTGTTGGATTAATGCGAACGGTATGCTTTTCAGCAAAATATATAAATGCTTCTTTTTGTTCCACATAATCAATTTGAATCGCCACACTCGAATCAAATAAGCAAATTTCTTTTGGTAAGTTTTGAGGCTGCTCTTGAGTGATTATTTGTTGTTTTTGCCATGTTTCAACTAACCAAGACTCAGATTGTTTTAAAAAAAGATCTATTTGTCTACTACTACACAATAGCGGTACGGTCAGACGAATTGAATTAGCAAAAACACGCAAGCGCAAACGTTTTGCCCTTGCATGCCTTACAATTTGTATTTCAGGTAAATCCTGAGTAATACTCATTAAATATAAAGTCTCGTGAGATTAGATTGCGGTCCGCTCTTCAATGCCTTGGCTCGTTGCCACAATCGCAATATCAGCCTTATTAATTGCAAAGATACCATTGGTCACTACACCAGGAATATTATTAATATTCTTTTCAAGTTCGAGCGCGTTTAAAATATTGAGGTTATAAACATCTAATATCACATTACCATTATCCGTGACGACCCCTTCACGATAGACTGGATCTCCACCCATACTCACAATTTTACGAGCAACGGCTGAACGAGCCATTGGAATCACCTCAATTGGTAAAGGAAAATCACGACCTAACTGCTCAACCCACTTAGAATCATCAACAATACAAACAAACTTTTTAGCAATTGATGCCACAATTTTTTCACGAGTCAACGCAGCACCACCACCTTTGATCATATGCATATGACGATCAATTTCATCTGCACCATCAACATAAGCATCTAGACCACCTACGTGGTTCATATCTACAACTTCAATACCTAACTTTTTCAAGCGCTGTGCTGTTGCTTCTGAACTCGCAACTGCAGCTTCAAGTTGTAGCTGAGGCAAAAGATCAATTAGAAAGTTAACAGTACTCCCCGTACCAACGCCCAAGATTCCTCCTTTCGGTAAATGTTTTAAAGCCGCTTCAGCAGCAGCTTGTTTCTTTTCATCTTGGGTAGCGTATAGACTCATGACTTTACTCATTTATATTCGTAGATTTTGTGATTTTCGCATAAATTTAAGGCGACAAATCACAATGGTTTGTTACAATAGCTGCCTATTTTAAACTGTTAGATGGAAAATTAACATGCTGTCTCGTTTGGTTCGACAAATATTACAGGCAACAGTCTATGACGTTGCAATCGAAACCCCACTCGAAGCAGCGCCACGAATTAGTGAAAGACTGCAAAATGACATCCGTTTTAAACGCGAAGATTTGCAACCTGTCTTTTCCTTCAAGCTACGCGGTGCATATAACCGCATTAGTCAACTAGAGAAATCACAATTAGAACGTGGCGTTATCACTGCTTCAGCTGGTAACCATGCCCAAGGCGTGGCTTTATCGGGTCAAAAACTCGGTATTCGCGCAATTATTGTGATGCCTAAAACCACCCCAGATATTAAAATCCAAGCAGTAAAACGCCTAGGTGGAGAAGTTGTACTCTATGGTGATGCTTTTGATGCTGCTAATAAATATGCAATCCAACGCGCCAAAGATGAAGGTTTAACTTTTATTCCGCCTTATGATGATGAATTAGTAATGGCAGGACAAGGGACCATAGCCAATGAAATATTACGTCAGTGGCGTGATGTCGACTATGTCTTTGTTGCTGTAGGTGGAGGTGGTCTAATTGCAGGTGTTGCAGCATACCTCGGTGATGTTGCACCTCACGTTAAAATTATTCCTGTTGAATATGATGAATCTGCATGTCTTAAAGCAGCATTTGAGCACAATGAACGTGTTGTACTTCCTCAAGTTGGTTTATTTGCTGATGGTACTGCGGTTGCTCAAATTGGTGAAAAGCCATTTGAAGTGATTCAACTGCTAAAATCAGATCAGTCAGGCCCAATTGTGGAGCGTGATGTAGTTCTTGTGAACACAGATGAAATCTGTGCAGCAATTAAAGATACTTTTGATGAAAACCGCAGCATTGTTGAACCATCTGGTGCAATGGCACTTGCAGGTATAAAAAAATATGTTGAACAACATCAGCTAAAAGGCAAAAACATCGTCTCAATCATTTGCGGTGCCAACATGAACTTTGACCGTCTGCGCTATATTGCAGAACGCACAGAGTTGGGTGAGCAACGTGAAGCTATTTTTGCAGTTACAATTCCAGAGAAAAAAGGTGCATTTCTAGCATTCTGTCGTAGCTTACAAGGCCGTAATATTACTGAGTTCAACTACCGAGCTTCACCTTCTGAATTAGCTCAAGTTTTTGTTGGTATCAGTCTAAAAAATGGCGAAAAAGAGCGTCATGAAATTTATGAGACTCTTAAAGCACAATATGATGTAGATGACCTTTCTGATGATGAGGTTGCAAAATTACATATACGCTATCTCATTGGTGGCCACGCTAATATTGCAAATGAACGCTTATTCCGTGTGGAGTTTCCAGAGCGCCCAGGTGCTTTACTCAACTTCCTAGAACACTTAGGACCATCACATAACATTACGCTATTCCACTATCGCAATCATGGTGCTGCTGAAGGTCGTGTCCTTGTTGGTGTTGAGGACAACAATGATGTAGAAACAGCACAAAAGAGTGATAACATTCCTTATCCTTATGAAGAAATTACGCATAACTTAGGTTATCAACGTTTCTTAAAATAATTGCCCTAAAGCGCATAAAAGACCAGTGTGTCACATAACACACTGGTTTATATAAATAAAATACTTATCGATCTATTAAAAAGCATTAAAGATTTTTCATATCGCTTGACTCAATCCACAACTAGCCTTTCTTTAAAAAATCAAGTCACAAAGCATAACAATCAAACAGTCAGCCAGTTAAGTTCGCAAAATTCACATTTTTTGAAATAAATAACCTATAATCGCGGCAGAAATGTTACAGAGCGTAATTTTAATTTTGTGTTTAAACCTGTTCTATACAAAACTTAGATCTCCACAAAATAACTATTACACCCAAACACATTAAGGACGGGTACATGAATCATTTTAACCCCACACTCATTACTTTCATTTTCTATATTTTCGCTATGGTTGCGATTGGGCTTTATGCTTATAAAGCAACCAACAACTTTTCTGACTACATTTTAGGTGGTCGTAGTTTAGGAAGTGTGGTTACCGCTCTCTCAGCTGGCGCCTCAGATATGAGTGGTTGGTTGTTAATGGGCTTACCAGGAGCGATCTATTTAAGTGGACTATCAGAGTCTTGGATTGCAATTGGTCTCATTCTAGGTGCATGGATGAACTGGCTCTTAGTTGCTGGCCGATTACGTGTGCATACTGAGTTTCAGAATAATGCACTCACGTTACCAGATTATTTCACTGGTCGTTTTTCTGATCATAAAAAAATACTTCGCATTATTTCAGCGCTGGTAATTTTAGTCTTTTTTGCGATTTATTGTGCCTCAGGGATGGTTGCTGGTGCACGTCTATTTGAGAGTATCTTTGGTTGGTCGTACACCACGGCGCTGTGGATTAGTGCCGTTGCAACAATTAGTTATGTCTGTATCGGCGGCTTCTTAGCTATCAGTTGGACGGATACTTTCCAAGCTGGTTTAATGATCTTTGCTTTATTACTTACACCGCTTTTTACATATTTAGCAATTGATACCAACGCACAAAGTTTTGCACTCATTTTAGAAAGTGCTCGACCTCATGCCCTTAACATGATTTCTGGTGTGAGTGCGGCTGTGATTATTTCATCGCTTGCCTGGGGCTTAGGCTATTTTGGTCAACCGCATATTTTAGTTCGTTTTATGGCGGCGGATTCAGTTAAAGTAATTCCAGCGGCACGCCGTATTGGTATGACTTGGATGACTTTATGTCTAGCTGGTGCTGTGGGTGCAGGCTTTATCGGAATTGCATATTTCCAACAACATCCAGAATTGGCAAGTATTGTTCAAAACAATCCTGAAACCGTATTTATGGAACTCACCAAGCTCCTTTTCAATCCTTGGATCGTGGGTATTATTCTTGCGGCAATTTTAGCAGCAGTAATGAGTACTTTGAGCTGTCAACTTTTAGTATGTTCTACAACACTTACGGAAGATCTATACAAAGGTTTCTTCCGTAAAAATGCTTCACAACAAGAGTTGGTTTGGGTCGGACGTTCAATGGTCTTAGCCATTGCTATACTTGCTATTATTTTAGCAAGCAATCCCAATAGTAAAGTACTTGGTCTAGTCGCTTATGCTTGGGCTGGTTTTGGTGCTGCATTTGGTCCACTCATCATTATGTCTTTATTCTGGCGTCGTATGACGCGTAATGGTGCTTTAGCCGGTATTATTGTTGGAGCACTAACAGTCATTATTTGGAAAAACACCATGGCTGACTGGGGAATTTATGAAATATTGCCAGGCTTTGTTCTATCACTTATCAGTATTATTATTGTGAGTCTATTCGATCGTAGCCCTGACCAAGAAACACTCGATCGTTTTGATCAAGCAGATCAGAGCTATCACAAGCAAATTGCCGAAATGAAACAATAGCAATTCATTTCTGCTTTTTAATGCTTAACATCAAGCTAGTATGTTTCTCACATGCTAGCTTTTTTTCGACTTACTCATTAAATTAAGTTTGCTCGACTCTTTAATAACTTCCATCACTGGATAACTTCGAGTTTCTCGAATACCTGGCAATTGCCACAATACTTGACCTGAAATCCGTCTAAACTCTTCCATATTTTCACAACGGATTTTAACCAAGAAATCAAATCCACCACTCACCATATGACATTCAATAATTTCAGGATAAAGTACAACTGCTTTTGAAAACTCATCTAATGCATTAGGTGTTGTTTTATCTAATGAAATTTCAACAAAAACCACAAAACTTTTGTCTAACAGCACTGGATTAAGCTTCGCCTCATAGCCTAAAATATACCCTTCTCGATCCAATTTCTGTACCCGAGAAAGTACAGCTGTTGCAGACAAATTCACAATCTCAGCCAATTTAATATTTGAAATTCGGCCATCACTCTGTAACAGCTCTAGCAATTTGATATCAATACGATCTAGAGTAATCATCCATAAATCCCCATCACAACAAAATTAATCACTAAATTATATACAAATTATAGTATATTATTTGTCTTTTTTTCTGCAATTATTAATAAAAATTCAAACTTACAAAGACAGTCATAATTAAAGGATGAACAATGATGGATAGCGTCAAACCAACTTATTCGACCCCGAATACTTCAGGTTATATTTCAATTTTTAGTGAACAAACCGATTTACAACAGGCAATCCATCAAGCAGGTTTGCTGTCTGAAAACGAGTGCGTTAAACGCCTTCTCAAACAGTACAATCTCCAAGAAGAACAACGCCAGCAAATCTCCAAACTTGCACTCAAACTAGCACAGCAACTCCGACAAAAGCATAAATCAACGGCCAAAGTAGATGTTGTACAAGGACTATTGCAAGAATTTTCATTGTCTTCGGCAGAGGGAATTGCCCTCATGTGTCTAGCTGAAGCCTTATTACGAATACCCGATCAAGCAACACGAGATGAACTTATTCGAGATAAAATCACGCAAGGCAACTGGAAACAACATCTAGGTAATAGCAAACTTATTTTTGTTAATGCTGCTGCTTGGGGGCTCATGCTTACAGGAAAGCTCTTACAGCCACAACAACAGTCCCTTGCAGGTGTACTCACGAACCTCATTGAGCGTTGTGGGCGTGGGATTATTCGTAAGGCTGTTTATGCTGCCATTGAAATGATGGGCGAACAATTTGTTATGGGTGAAACAATAGAAGAAGCCTTAGTGAATGCAAAAAAACTCGAACAAAAAGGCTTCCTATATTCCTATGACATGTTAGGTGAGGCTGCATTAACAGAACAAGACGCCCAGCGTTATTTTCAAGATTATGTCCATGCAATTCATCATATTGGCCAATCAGCACAGGCTAAAGAAATTTATAAGCGTGGTGGTATTTCAATCAAGCTCTCTGCCCTACATCCTCGTTATCAACGTGCCCAAATCAAGCGTGTTAAAGATGAGCTTTATCCACGTATTTTAGAGTTAGCATGTCTCGCTAAACAGTACAATATTGGACTTAATATTGATGCTGAAGAATCTCAACGTCTTGAAATTTCTTTGATGTTACTTGAACAGTTATGTTTTGAACCTCGTTTAAGCCATTGGCAAGGTATCGGCTTTGTACTACAAGCCTATCAAAAACGGGGAAATGCAGTTGTTGACTACGTAATTGATCTCGCCAAACGTAGTCAAAGACGACTGATGATTCGATTGGTGAAAGGTGCGTATTGGGATAGTGAAATCAAAAAAGCGCAAATTGATGGTTTAACAGGTTTTCCAGTTTTCACACAAAAAGCACATACCGATTTATCCTATATTGTTTGTGCTGAAAAACTGTTATCTGCACCAGAGCAAATTTACCCACAATTTGCCACCCACAATGCACATACACTTGCTACTGTTTATACCTTAGCTGGTGCTAAAAATTACACCGATGGGCAATATGAACTACAGTGTTTGCATGGCATGGGCGAACCACTTTATGAACAAGTCGTTGGTCCAATTGAGCAGCATAAACTTGGGATTCCTTGTCGAATCTATGCACCAGTTGGAAGCCATAAGACTTTATTGGCCTATCTCGTTCGACGTTTACTTGAAAATGGTGCAAATAGTTCGTTCGTACATCAAATTGCCAATACCGACCTTGATCTTGAAACGCTTATTGCCGATCCCAAAGATGAGATCTTAAAACATGCTGAACATGAGCTTGACCTTGGACAAGTACACCCGAATATTCGACTACCACAACAGCTTTATGGCGCACAGCGTATTAATGCAGCAGGATTTGATCTAGAAAATGAATATAATTTAATCCAATTAGACCAAGTTGCCTTCCAATTTAAAAATAAGCAGTGGCACTCAGAGCCAATGGGCAAACAACTCGATCAAATAGAATGCCTAGAACACTATGAAATTTTCAATCCTGCCAATCACTTAGATTGTGTTGGCACAGTTAAGTTTGCTCAATATGCACATATAGAGCAAGCCTTAAATAATGCCTGTCAAATTCAGTCAACATGGGCCAACTGGTCGCGCTATGATCGTGGTGCTTGTTTATTACAAGCAGCAGATCTTTTAGATCAACACAAGTTTGAACTCCTTATATTGTTAAATCGAGAAAGTGGAAAAACCTATAACAATGCACTCGCAGAAATCAGGGAAGCCATCGATTTTATGCGGTATTATTCAGCGCAAATGCAAAATTTCACTGCCGATATTCAAATAAAAGCGCTAGGCCCTGTTCTTTGTATTAGCCCTTGGAATTTTCCTTTAGCCATTTTCTTAGGACAAATCAGTGCTTCTTTAGTTGCTGGGAATACTGTCATTGCCAAACCAGCAGAACAATCTTCTTTGATTGCAGCCTTTGCAATACAGTGTTTATGGCAAGCAGGTGTTCCACAAGATGTATTACAAATGCTCCCAGGCAGTGGTGAAGTAATTGCAGCAAAATTAAGTGCTGATCCACGCATACAAGCTGTACTCTTTACAGGCTCAACGACTGTAGCAAAACTATTACAGTACACACTTTCGCAGCGGGTCGATCAACATAATCAGCCAGTCACACTCATAGCAGAAACAGCTGGACAAAATGCAATGATTATTGACTCCTCGGCCCTGAATGAACAAGCAACAATGGATATTGTTCAATCTGCTTTTGATAGTGCTGGTCAGCGTTGCTCTGCTTTACGTTTACTTTGCGTTCAGCAAGATAACTCAGAGGCACTCCTTGAAATGCTCAAAGGTGCTATACAGCAACTTCATCTTGGCGAACCTTACTGTTTAGAAACAGATATTGGCCCAGTTATTGATGTTGAAGCTCAAGAGCATATTATTAAACACATTCAAAAACTACGTCAAAAGGGCTGTCCGATTTATCAGCACCCTGCCCACCTATCAGAACAACCCATACACGGTACTTTTGTCGCCCCAACAATTATTGAACTGTCTAGCTTAGATGACTTAGAAGAAGAAATTTTTGGCCCTGTGCTTCATGTCTTGTATTTCAAACAAGGACAATTAGCCTCCTTAGTGGAGGCAATTAATGCCAAAGGTTATGGACTCACCATGGGATTACACAGCCGGATTGAACAACATATTGATTGTGTTAGAGAACATGCATCTGTAGGTAATCTTTATATTAACCGCAATATGGTGGGAGCTGTTGTTGGTGTACAACCCTTTGGAGGTGAAGGCCTTTCAGGAACTGGCCCCAAAGCAGGTGGGCCATTGTATTTATATCGTCTTATGCATTATTGCAGTAATAAACAGCTGAATCCTCCTTTTGCAACGCATTCCAATGTGCTCAATCACTCAGATGCTCTACCTGTTCATAATATTATGCAGCAGTACTCACAGTGGCTTGCACAGCAATATCCTCAAATAAAGCTGGTAAAAACTCCATCCATTTGCATAACTGAAGCGCTAGAACTCCCAGGCCCCACTGGAGAATCAAATACTTACCATATTCTTGCTCGACAACAAATATTGTGCGTAGCCAGTCAACAAAACGACTTATTACAACAGATTGCTTTAATATTATCTTTGAATAGTCGGCCAGTAATTTGTATAGATAATCCAATTGCCTTAACACTTCTAAACAGTATGCCAACGCCCCTACGTCGCCGTTTTCATTGCATTGAACACATCCAGCAAGGTGAGTTTGACATTGCTTTGCATCACGGAGATACGCAAAGCTTACTTCGACTACAACAAGATATTGTTAAACGTTCGGGGCCAATGATCAATATCGTACATATGAATTCTGGTGACTATGAAATTCCCATTGAACGTTTAATGATTGAGCGCGTGGTCAGCATCAATACAACTGCAGCAGGTGGCAATGCCAGCTTAATGACCATGGCAGGTTTTTAATATTGAAGAAATAACCTGAAAGTTTAAGCCATGATTTTTTGTGAGCATTGTCTATGTCACTTTAAGTCATGGCTAGCATTACAATGTAATTAGTATAACTGCAACGATCCCTGAACTAAAATTCTAGCCAACAACTGATTTTTTAAAATAATAATGAAGTTTTCTATCGCAAATCGTATGATAGGCAAAATTACACTTAATTAGTGTATATGTATATTATTATGTTATTTGTAAGGATTGTTAATGGCATTATTTGCGGTAATAGGCTTAGGAAGCTTTGGTGCCACAGTCGCACTTGAACTTATTCATCTCAATCATGATGTAATTGGCATTGATAGTATTAAGAAAAATGTCGAAAGTGTCGCAGATAAACTTACCCACTCTGTCATTGCAGATGCCACAGATGAGCATGTATTACATGAACTCAACATTCAAAACTGTGACGCAGTGGTTGTTGCAATTGGTGAAGATTTAGAAGCCAGTATTTTATGTGTCTTGCACTTAAAAAATATGGGCATTAAAAAAATATTAGTAAAAGCAAAATCTAAATCCCATCATATGATTTTATCGCAGCTTGGTATTAATCAAATTGTGCACCCTGAAGAAGACATGGGTATTCGTATTGCTCAATCACTGAGTTATCCAATGGTTCGGCGTTATATGGCACTCAACAATGAACGCTATATTGTCAAAATTGAAATTGCAAAAAATTTACAAGGTACACAATACCAAGATATCATCAACAACAGCGAAGAAACTGAGTTTAAAGTGCTGTTATTACAACGTGGTTCACATGTAATTTATGACATTGCGCCAGGCACAATTTTACAAGCTAAAGATATTTTAATTGTAGAAGGACCTGTCGAAGTACTACGCCGACTATCCCAACGCTTCCTTAAATCCTATGAAATTCATAAATAAAAAACGCAAGAGTATTAACTTAAGCCCACCGAGTCTACTCGCGCTGGGTTTTTTAAGTTTCATTTTTATTGGAACCATCTTGCTCAGACTCCCCATCTCTCACTATGGTCAAATTGGTTGGATTGACGCATTTTTCACAGCTACATCTGCTGTGACAATCACAGGATTAAGCGTTGTTACTGTGGGTGATGCATATACCTTATTTGGCAAAGCTGTAGTGATGTTGCTCATTCAATGTGGTGGATTGGGCTTTATGACCTTTGCCATCTTGGCAGTAATGAGTTTGTCACCCAAAAGCGGTTTGAAACAGCAAATTATGGCGCAAGAGACGATTGGTCAAACCAGTCTTTATCGAGTGTCTTTCACCATTAAAGGGGTTTTTTTATATTCGATTTTTTTCGAATCTATAGGCACTATTGTCTTAACACTCGCTTGGCTTGAAGATTACGGTTTCAAACAAGCACTGATGCATGCCATGTTCTATAGTGTCTCAGCCTTTAATAACGGTGGTTTTTCTCTATTTTCAGATAGTGTCATGAGTTTCTCTGGTCAGTACTTGGTTACTATTACCATTAGTATGCTATACATACTCGGTGGTATTGGTTTCTTAGTCCTCATGGATATCAAACGAGCACAACGTTGGAAAAAACTTAGCCCAAACAGTAAATTAGTTTTAAGTACCATTGCTGGGCTTAATTTGTTTGCGTTTATTAGTATTTGGATATTAGAAGCCAATAATCCACTTACCCTTGCTCCAATGCCTATTGGTGATCAAATGATTAACGCTTGGTTTCATGCAACCGTACCACGCTCATCAGGCTTTAATAGTTTAGATATCGGCAGTATGACCAACCCATCTATACTGATTACCATGTTTCTAATGTTTATTGGTGGTGGTTCATTAAGTACGGCAGGTGGCATTAAAGTCGGGACATTTATAATTGTGGTACTCAGTGTCATTAGCTTTTTACGCCGCTCAGATGAACTGACCGTGTTTAATTACTCTGTACCACGACAGATTGTATTTAAGGCTATGGCCGTCATCTCTATTAACTGCATGATCATTTTTATTGGTCTATTTACGCTATTAATTTTTGAACCAAAGCAAAGCTTTCTTGATCTGCTCTTTGAAAGTATTTCAGCGGGTTGTACTGTAGGTCTTTCACGAGGCATTACCGGTGAACTACAGCCAGCAAGTCTAATTGTCCTATGCCTACTGATGTTTGCAGGGCGTTTAGGCCCTTTAACACTGGCCTATTTAATTGCAACACCAAAGAAAAGTCGGGTATCACACCCCTCCACCGAGATACAAGTGGGCTAATCTATAATACAAATAAACCCACTTTGATTTAAGCTCAAAGTGGGTTTAACTGTTGCAAAAGCAATATTACAAAGCAATTGCCAAACTCGACTAGGGAAATATCAAGAAGGCAGCAATATAATGCCTTATATAATGAGAGGAAAAAGTAAAATTGTCGCTGTCATTTTCTGCCATTTTCTTATCTTTTTGAGAAAAGTCATAGAACCACTGCTCTATACTTCAAAGATTCATGATGGGAATTATAGGGCATCAGCCTTCCAAACATCTTCATAATCATCTTGATCAATCATGAAGCGAAAACCCTCTTCTAAAGCTAAATAAGGCATAACATCAGGGAAAATTTCTAGCAATTGTGTAATCGTCACAATCTCAAATAGATTTTCCTCGCTGTCATCTAGTTCACCACCATAAATGTACCAAGCGACCTTAGAACCTGTTTCAACTCTTTTTCGGATACCTACAATAGGTTCCCGATTCAACGTTTGCACAGCGATTGCAACTTCATCATCTGCTTTGACCTGTATATAAGCAGAATCAAACTCTTCACATAATAACTTCTGTTCTTCAATAAATTCATGCATATTTGCTGTCTTAATCACGTTTATTTTCATCTAGAATAGTTTAATTCTAGCGCGATATTCTGACAATGTTGTTAAGTCAAAATATCCCGTCTTTTCCGATCATCAATTTTTTTTACAGTAAGCAAACACAAGCTTGAGCACTATGGTCAATTGACACCAGTCTTATACTCAACACAAATAGCAGCGTTTGAATAAAAATTTACATCGACATATTGCACAACTCTGCACCGATCTCACTACCTGTACAATCTTATGCTCACGCATAAGATCGCTTTTAGATGTCATCTATGTGCTCATCATAGCTACAAAAAAGAAATGGCATCTCTGAGCGATCTTAATACCACCGAATCATACAAGATTTAAGCATCAGCATTTAAAATAAAAAAAACGTGAATCAAAAATCCAAAATTACAAAAACAAGTTTTTGTTTTTATTTAATTTATTTATAAAAGCATATAAAAAGAACAAGATTTTTCCGCATATTTTATCAGGTTAACCTGATACAAAACATAAACCTATTGGTCAATATACGCGCTGCAAGACTAAAGAAACTTCGTTATGCTATACCCGATTTCGAGTACATTTCTAAGCCTATAAATGAGGTTTATAGTAGAAATACCTCAAATCAAATCTGCTTCCTCATAGCGATTGAACGTGCAAAGCATATAGTTTCAGATAGACATGATTCAAACGCCAGAGTCGTGGATTTTTATTTAAAAAATGGCCATTAAAGTTTTTAATTTTTGTCATTTTTTAACATTGCCAATTCCTTGCAAAATTTACAATATAGCCCTGTGCGTTATAGGTCACTTTCTACATTGATAAGAACAATCTAAATCATCAATGTTGAGAATCAGGCTTTAAATAGCAAACTTTGCATTGAACGAGCAGAATATTTTGCAACTTTCATTATTGGAGCAGACTAAATGAGTTCAACAATTTTGGTCATACATGGACCAAATTTAAACTTACTCGGAAAGCGCGAACCTGAAGTTTATGGACACTTAACACTTGCAGATATTAACCAGCAATTGCTGCAAAGTGCCCAGAGCAAAAATATTCATCTTGAAACATTTCAAAGTAATTGGGAAGGTGCCATTGTTGACCGCATTCACCAAGCTCAAGAGCAAGGTGTGCAGTTCATTATCATTAATCCAGCTGCATTCACCCACACTTCGGTTGCAATCCGTGATGCCCTACTTGGTGTAGCAATTCCTTTTATTGAAGTTCATTTGTCCAATGTACATGCACGTGAGACATTTAGACATCATTCTTATTTATCAGACAAAGCAATTGGCGTGATTTGTGGTTTAGGTGATCGTGGATATCACTATGCCCTTGATCATGCGATTCATTTTATTCAACCAATTACCCTATCATAATTTAGGAACACGAACCCATGGATATTCGCAAAATCAAAAAACTCATTGATTTGATGATTGAATCTGATCTTCAAGGAATTGAAGTCAAAGAGGGTGACCAATCAATTGCGTTAACTCGTCGTAATCCTGTGGTTGCTGGTGTTGCAGCTGCTATGCCTGCCCCTGTTAGCGATGCACCTAAAACTAAAGCAACTTCTCGCGGTGCAGTTGAGGAATCACCAATGGTTGGCGTGTTCTATTCAGCACCAAGCCCAGGCGAAGCACCATTTGTAAATGTGGGTCAAACTGTCACTGCTGGTGAAACTTTGGGTATTGTTGAAGCAATGAAAATTATGAACCCAATCGAAGCTACACATAGCGGTGTTATTGAAGAAATTTTGGTGAAAAATGGTGATGTCGTTCAATTTGGACAACCATTATTCCGTTATCGCGCATAAATCCTCGGGGAATGAACATGTTGCAAAAAGTTCTCATTGCCAACCGAGGTGAAATCGCCTTACGAATTACCCGTGCTTGTAAAACTTTGGGTATCAAAACCGTTGGTATTTACTCAGATGCGGATAAGGACTTAATGCACTTACGCTTCGTTGATGAAGCTGTGTGTATCGGCCCTGGCGCAAGTAGTGAAAGTTATCTTAATATACCTGCAATTATTACAGCAGCAGAAATTACCGGTGCAGATGCTATTCATCCTGGCTATGGTTTCCTTTCTGAAAATGCTGAATTTGCTGAAATTGTAGAAAGTTCTGGCTTTATATTTATTGGCCCACGTCCTGAACACATTCGCTTAATGGGCAACAAAGTTTCTGCGATTACAGCAATGCGTAAAGCTGGTGTCCCAACAGTACCAGGTTCTGCACATGCAGTAACTGTACACAATGCACTTGCAGAAGCTAAAGAAATTGGCTTCCCACTCATTGTCAAAGCTGCTTCTGGTGGTGGTGGTCGTGGTATGCGTATTGTTGAGCGTGTAGATACACTGCTCGAATCTGTACAAGCAGCACAACGCGATGCAGAAATGTGGTTTGGTGACGATACAGTTTATATGGAACGTTTCCTACAAAAACCACGTCATGTTGAAGTTCAGGTTCTTGGTGATGGTAATGGACATGCGATTCATCTTTATGATCGTGACTGCTCATTACAACGTCGTCATCAAAAAGTTTTGGAAGAAGCACCTGCACCAAATTTACCAGAACAAGCACGTGCTGACATTTTAGAAGCATGTGTAAATGCTTGTAAATTAATGCAATATCGTGGTGCTGGTACATTTGAGTTCTTATTTGAAGATGAAGAGTTCTTCTTTATTGAAATGAACACACGTGTACAGGTTGAGCATCCTGTGACTGAAGTTGTGACTGGAATTGATATCATTGAGCAACAATTATTAATTGCGGCTGGATTAGGTCTAAACCTTGAACAAGATGATATTGAAGTTCGTGGTCATGCCATTGAATGTCGTATTAATGCTGAAGATCCAACCACCTTTTTACCATCACCTGGTAAAATTGAACATTTCTATGCTCCAGGTGGCGCAGGTATTCGCTTAGACTCTCATATTTATTCAGGCTATTCGATTCCTCCGTACTATGACTCAATGATTGCTAAACTCATTGCTCATGGTAAAGACCGTGCGACTTCTATTGCACGTATGAAACAAGCATTGGATGAAATGATTTTAAGTGGTGTAAAAAGCAATATTCCATTACATAAAGATCTTATTTTGCAAGATCCACAATTTTGTGAAAAAGCAATGGATATTCACTACTTAGAAAAACACCTTTTACAACAACTATCAGGTGCTACAGTAGAAGCTTAAGTTTTATTTTAAATAAAAAATCCAATAACCCAGTTGAAATAACTGGGTTTTTTTATTTTGAAAATGATTTTTTCACTCACGCGTCTGACAATTGAATTGAAATAAAAAGCAGATATCGTATTATTTTATCAAGTTCTTAATTTTTTAAACAACATGCTATTGAAATCGAAAACAATCACCAAGCTATTATTGGGCTTTGCAGTGATCTCAATGAGTGCTTGTCAAGTTGTCAATGTCAAGAATCAAGCCTATAACGTTACCATTGCCAATGAACGAGATAGTATCTTAACTCGTAGTAAAATGAGTGAAGCTAGTCTTAATGTCTTGTCTATGACTGGTGGTGAAGCCAAACAATGTATTAGCAATCCAAGTATTTGTGTAGATAGTCTTGAAAAAACACCACAAATTTTAGATGAACAACTTCTTTCTGCGGCTAGTGAGATCTATTTAAGTCGCGCCAAAGAGCTGGAAAATACGGCTGATTGTAAAGCCAATGTTTCAAAGCTAATTTCCGATGAAAAGAAGAAAGAACAAGTTGATGCACATTATCAATGTCTAGAATTACAACTCAAGATGCTAGATAAAAGTATCCGTTATAGCTATGCCTATCTTTTCAAAACTAAGCGTATCCCCCAAGAACGTATATTTGATAACCGCCAAGTTCAGATTCGAGATTTCTACAATCAAGCTTTAGCAAAAATGATCACCGTTTATACACAGCGATATAAACATCAGAAACTAGGTCAAAAAATTACAATTGCCAATAGTACCTATTATATTAACTACAAAAACTATCCTCGCTTAGAAAATCAGGAAGTTCAAAACTTTCTTGCAAGCTATAATATGAATTTCTCCGGATTACGCAGTATTAACCGCCGTGATGGTTTTGGTGCTGAATTTGTAGCAATTTTAGCTGAAAAAGATAAGCAATTAGAAAACAAATACATTATCGACCCTCTCAACTATCAATATAAAAATGGTATTAATCCGAATATTCATCACAGCACCTACCTGCCTGTAACCGTTGCAGCTTTACCTCAAGCATCGAATGCAACGTTAGAGCAAATTGTTCAAGGTGCTGATTTCGAAATTAACGCTTATGATCCTTATAACTTGGATCATTTAAATATTGCAGGTAAAAGCTATCCATTAGCCGCTAATTTTTCTGCACCTTATGGGCTTTGGTTGGCACAAAACAATTTGGGTGCTGCTGCTTATTTAAGTTTGATTAATCGAGATAATCATTTAAATATGCCACATATTTATATGTTAGAGCCTTATAATCCGAATAAGAAAGTGATTGTTCTGATTCATGGTTTAGCAAGTAGTCCAGAGGGTTGGATTCGTTTAACCAATGATATTATGGGCGATAACGTTTTGCGTGAGCATTATCAAGTCTGGCAAGTATTCTACTCTACCAATGCACCCATTCTAGAAAGTCGGTTTCAAATTTCTGCTTTGATTCAACAGGCATTCAATAGTCTTGACCCTGCGGCGCCTGCAGCCAAAGATGCGGTATTAATTGGCCATAGTATGGGGGGAATTATTGCTCGATTATTGGTAAGTAATCAGGATGTAAGCAAAGAAGCTTTACAAATTTTTAATTTTAACGAATTAAAGAAACTGAATAGCAATCCAATTTTCTTACAACGCCTTCAATTTAAGCCTATTGCTAATATCGACCGTGCTATTTTCTTAGCCAGTCCACACCGAGGCACCCCATTTGCCAACCGTTGGTTTACTAAACTTGCTCGTAGAGTGATTCAACTCCCTGTTGCTTTTGTTGGAGCACTTGGTGAAGCGATGGAAGGTAAAGAAGAGGATTATACTGCCCTACTTATGGCCCAAATCAAAGATGGTGCATTACAAAACGGTCCAAGTGATCTAAGTCAAAACTCACGTTTTACCAAGCTCACTAAAAGTGTTATGCCCGTTACACAAATGAAATTTCACTCAATAATTGGTAATAGCACGAACAGCACTGACCCAAATGTTATGACAGATGGTGTAGTCCCATATAGTAGTGCACATTTAGATGGTGCCTTGTCTGAGAATATTATTAAAGGTGGTCACTCCATTCAAGAAACACCAGAGGCCGTTTTAGAATTACGCCGCATTCTTAGGCTACATCTAATTGAGCTGGGACTTTACAAACCACCCCAATAAACAATCTTAAAATCTGACACAAAAAAAGC
Source organism: Acinetobacter rudis (assembly GCF_031157835.1). Lineage (GTDB taxonomy): Bacteria > Pseudomonadota > Gammaproteobacteria > Pseudomonadales > Moraxellaceae > Acinetobacter > Acinetobacter rudis_A. The sequence goes on from NZ_JAVIDR010000025.1 coordinate 26,730, forward strand.
TTAGGTCATCAATGACTTAAGCTTTTTTTATATCACGAAAGAATGCGTTATTCTCTTAATGTTGGATATTTTTTACGATAAATGATTGACGAAATCACAGCCCAAGCAATTAAAGCAATTCCAACCAAGCCCGTAATAACTTCAGGCACATGCACGCCAGTACCTCCAGCGATCATAATCAATGCTAAAGCACCAATTGCATAATGCGCACCATGCTCTAGAAAAATATAGGCATCCAAAGTTCCTTGGTCAACCAAGTAAATTGTCATTGATCGTACAAACATTGCACCAATTGCTAATCCCAACATAATAATGACCACATCATTGGTAATGGCAAAAGCACCAATAACACCATCAAAACTAAAAGATGCATCTAAAACCTCAAGGTATATAAAACCTCCTATACCAGCCTTAACAACAGTACCTGTAACCGTACCAGAAGCCGATTGTTCATCATCAGATTTCGAACCACCTTCGAGCACATGCCCCAGCACTTGTACACCAACATAAACAACAATTCCCCAAATACCTGCCATAGTTACAGCTAAACGAGTTTGCTCTTCAACATTAGCTGCCATAATGAGGAGTGAAATTAGTGAGATAAACACCGAAATTGCAGGAATACCAGCCATTTTTGCAAATCGTGCTTCTAAATGTCTAAACCAGTGAGTATCTTTCTCATCATCAAATACAAAGTTTAAAAAGACCAGCAACAAGAACATTCCACCAAAAGCAGCAATTTCTGCATGGTGTGCAATCAGTTTCTCTGAATATTGAACGGGGTTGTTTAAGGCCAATTGAGCAACCTCAACCATTCCCATATCCGCAGTTACAGCTACAATTAATAATGGAAATACAAGGCGCATACCAAATACAGCCACAATTATTCCCACAGTTAAAAATAAAGTACGCCAGAACTTATCCCAATGTTTTAGAACTGATGCATTTACTACCGCATTATCAAAAGATAATGAAATTTCCATAATTGCTAAGATTGCCGTAATTGCCAAGGCATTGAACATGGCATACACCCCAGCCTGTACACCATGTGTCAACCCCCAATAAGCAGCAAGGAGTAAACATATAACTGTAAAAATTATTGAAAAACGGAAATGTTTCATAGCAAATTTGAAACCTTAATTTATAAATGAATTAACCTAACACTCAGCCAGCGCCCTACGCTTGTAAAGGACGTTTTGTTAGTGAAATTTGATATACATATACTAACAATCTCACCTTATAAGTCATAGTAACAGCACCATAAAATATGGGCTAAAGCCTAATATAATTTCAAACAATTAGCTTTTAGTCTTATTGGCATAAAAAAAGCTATTGATTAGACTAAAACTTAAAATATATATCTTGCTATAAATTAGTTTTAATAAATAAATTTTGATCATATAAAAAGTTTGATTTGTAAACAATGTGATACAAATCAAAGTTACACCCTATAAACTTAAGATTTAATATTTTGTAAAAAATCTTTTCTAATCATATTGTTAAATTTAACTTTACACTTAGAAACATTTCTCCAATTGTTATTATTTTGTAAATATTTTAATTATGCCTCTGATTTTAAAGTCGTAGGTAACACATTGAGTAAGTTTTTAAAGTATCTTCTTATTATTTTTATTGTTATTTCAATTCTCGCAATTCTCTTCTTGTTTCGCCCAATCAGTAGTAAAAAAATAAATACTTCTGCTGATGAAGCTGTTGTTGATGTTGTGCTTATTGGTGGGGGCATCATGAGTGCTACACTTGGCACATATTTAAATGAGCTTGAGCCTGACTGGAAAATTCAAATGTTTGAACGTCTTGATCAAGTTGCACAAGAAAGTTCAAATGGGCTCAATAATGCAGGTACTGGGCACTCTGGTTTTATGGAGATGAACTACACCAGCATTAAAGATGGCAAAATGGACATCAGTAAAGCTGTTAAAACAGCATCTCAATTTGAAATTACTAAACAATTTTGGGCATATCAAGTTAAGCATGGTGTATTGGGTCAACCAAGCAGCTTTATTAACCCTGTCCCTCATATTGCTTTTGTTTGGGGAGACAATGTCGACTTCCTAAAACAACGTCACCAAGCAATGATCCAAAATCCATTATTTAGTGCCATGAAGTATTCAGATAATCCTGAAGAAATTAAACAATGGGCACCACTGGTAATGGACGGTCGTGACCCTACTCAAAAAGTTGCGGCAACACGTATGGAAGTCGGTTCCGATGTTAACTATGGTGCAATCACAACTCAACTTGTTGGTCATCTAAATAAACAGCCACAATTTAAGCTAAATACCTCCTCAGAAGTTACTGGCATCAGTCAAAATGATGATAAAACTTGGACTGTAAGCTATAAAAACTTAAAAACCAATGTAGAAAGCCATATTAAAACTCGCTTTGTATTCGTTGGTGCGGGTGGTGCGACTATTCGTTTACTTCAGATGACAGGTATTGAAGAAACTAAACAATACGCTGGCTTCCCGATTGGTGGTATTTTCTTAATGACCGACAATCCAGAAGTAACGAAAAAACATACTGTAAAAGCGTATGGACGTGCCGAACTAGGTGCACCACCAATGTCAGTACCGCATATTGATACGCGTTATATTGATGGTAAAAAATATGTATTATTTGGACCATTTGCAACGTATTCAAATAAATTCCTCAAACATGGTTCTCAGCTTGATCTCATTGATTCGACCAATAAAAATAACGTTATCCCGATGGCTAAAATTGGTGCTGAAAACTTAGACTTGGTTAACTACCTTGTTAAACAGGTAATGATGTCGCCACAAGATCAGTTCAATGAGCTGAAAAAATATTATCCTGATGCGAAGTTTGATGACTGGAAAATAAGCCAAGGTGGTCAACGTGTACAGATTATTAAACAAGAACCAGGTCAAGCAGCCAAACTACAATTTGGTACTGAAATTTTTGTTTCTAAAGATAAAACTGTCACTGGCTTACTAGGTGCTTCACCAGGCGCATCAACATCTCCTTATATTATGTTGAGTCTTTTAGAGAAAACCTTCCCTGATCGTGTAAAAGGTGAGTGGAATCCTAAATTACATGAGATTATCAAATCTTATCAACAAGATCTAAGTCAAGATGCTGTACTCCTTGATCAAGTCCGTCAATATACCAGCACGACCTTGGGCTTGCATTACACTCCTGTTCATGCTGCCAATGATGCTCAATTTAAGCAACAAGCTAAACAGTAAAATATGAATGTTGTATAGTAAAATACTATGCACATAATAAAAAAGATGAGCTTAGGCTCATCTTTTTTATTACTCGATTTAATCAAATTGCTTTGCTTTTCCCCAGATACATGTTCCTAGCAACACGATTAAAACATTAAAAATTAAACCCAATAACCCAATGTTTATGCCCATAAAATCAAAATTTATAATATAAGCACTGATTGAAAATACCTCTCCACCTAAAATACCAGCAATGACTAATTCACGGCGTATAGGCCATTGATATATTGCAATCAAAACACCTAAAAATAATTGTGTAACGCCATAATATGCTGTTTTTAACATATCAATCATCAGACCAGGAGAATAAAGTGCCATTAATATCGACATAAACAAATACACAACGATAACGAGCTTAGCACTCATTTTTTGTTTGTCTTCTGCAACATTAGGAATAACATTTCGAACAAACATTGGGCCTATGGCCAAGCAAATCGCAGCCAATACAACCAACCCAGCCAGTGAGGCACCTGCAGCAATCACCCCTAACAACCAATCTGGTAATAACAATTGTGCAACAGCCAAAAAGGCTTGGTTCGGGTGCTCCAAATGCAAATCATGAGCTAAAGCGTAGTAAGCAACGATTATAATAAATGGATACATTAACATATATAATGGCATCGCAATTTGAGAACGCCTGATTGCACTTGCACTTTTTGCGGTAAAAAAACTCTGAAAAGCATGTGGGAAAATATAAAAACCCAGTGCCTGAAATACAATGGTTGTCATTGTAAAAATCAGCTGGGATGATGTCATTTGATGCTGAATTTTTTCACTGCTTAGGCTAAATAAATCTGCTACCCCAACATGTACAGTCACAGCTAAACCAGCCAAAACTATAGCCAACAACATGATAATATCTTTTAGTACAGAAATATAAGCTGAACCACGAATGCCTGAAATACTAATATAAGCAAAGGCAAGCATAGCAGAGAATAAGATTAGAATAACTGGATCTAAGTGCCAACCTAAACTCTGTAAAATGACAACCAAACCAGTAAATTGAATTTGCCCTACAGGAATTAGAAATATAATAGTAATTAGTGCAACCAATACCTCTAAAACTCGACTTTTAAAATAACCTCGAAAAACATCAGGCATGGTGATTGCTTGATAACGCTGCCCTGCTTGCCAAATTTTAGGGCCAATTATATAACCAATGGGGTAAGCTAATAGAATGTAGCCTAAAAACCATATGCCATAAGTTGGGCCATTAGCATAAATTCCACCAGGAAAGCCCATGATTGTACTCATGGTGTATACTTCCCCCGCAATCAAGAAAAAAATTAACTTCGCACCAAATTGATTTGAAGCAATAACAAAATCACGTGTAGAGTTATCCTTCCTTTTTTGTTTGGAACGGATGGCTAAAAATAAAGAAAAAATGATAATACTAAAGAATACGATACTACCCATTAAACTGTTCCTTATGCATCATCATGCCGATCAAAAACATACCAGCAAATCCATAGGCAAATCGTTGTTAAAATAAACCAAAGAAACATCCATGCATAAATGATAGGTATACCCAATATATGAATTTTGAGTTTGTTAATTATTGGTAATGCCCCAACTACACCGAATAAAGGTATACCAATAACAAAAATGACTTTAAGCCACTGTTTATTCTTCTGCGTCACCGCAAAAACACTCCATACAAAACTAAAGCCATTTTAGTCCTTATCAAGTAACAATAAAGCCCTTATTTAAGCTGAAAAGATTTGAAGAATGTGCTTTAATATGCTCAGTTTGAGATGAGCCTCATACAGTATCTGTCTCAGATACAGATACGACTAGCCCCTTCACCATGAGGGGCTTTTTATTGTCTATATTTTAATTAATCTCTAATACACCACAAAATGATCACTAAAGGCTTAGAATTTATATTTGAGACCTAAATTATAATTACGCCCCTCACCCCAAGTGTATGTACTATACCAACTAAAAATCGTGTAGTATTTTTTATCTAATAAATTATTTACATTAAAATTTAAAGACAATTGATCATTGATCTTATAATTTGCCATAGCATCAACCAACCAATAATCAGACACCTCATGTTTTACAGCAGATTCAGAAAATGGATAGCTTACATCTCCCCAAGTTTTATCCTGCCAGCGTATACCTGCTCCCAGCATTAGACCTTCTAACCACTGATTCGCTTGGTAACTTGTATAGAAAGTAAATTCATTTTCTGGATTAAGTGTAGATACTTTTTCACCTTGATTTTTAGATATACGGTGACTAAAACCGGCATGCACATTCCAATCTGGTAAAACCTCACCACTCAACTCCACTTCAAATCCCTTGGTCTTTACACCTTGTATTGCTTTATAAGCAATATCTCCAGTAGCAGTTCTTTCACTTGTTTCTACAGCAAAGTTGTCTTGTAATAACTGGAAATAGGCAAGGCTCGCATTTAAACGTCCATCATAGAACTCACTTTTAACACCGAACTCATAGTTTGTACCCTCCTGTGGGTCAAGTGTTTTTTCATTAATGTCTTTTAAACTTTGTGGTTTAAAAATAGTGCTATAACTTGCATATACAGCATAATTATTATTGAGATCATAAGTTACTCCAACATAAGGCACAAAAATTCCCGATTTTTTTATCTCTGGAGCCTTATAATTGGCTAAGCGTCCACCTAAAATTAGCTTTAGATCATCTGTAAAATTTAAACGCGTTGTTGCATAAAGACCATTCTGCTTTATTACATCAGTACTCTTATCAACCGCTGTCCAATGAGGTTCTGCAACTTTACCTTGCCAATTGTAGTAATCATCAATAGTCGTTGGATAATCTGTCTCTGTGTTATAACTGGTATTTTTCCATTTACTCTCTGCGATGTTTGCACCTAAAACCAGCTCGTGAGTACGACCAAACCATTGGAAGGGACCTGTCGCGTAGATATCAGCAGCATTACTTGTTGTTTTACCAACATAGCGCCCTAACCACATTGAAGTACCAGAACCATCATCGGGGTTTGGATGCCCAGAAGCCACTGACCCTAAAGCATTATCATAACCATTAATCTGATGATTCAACTGTATTTTTGCCAACCAATCATGATCAAAATGATGTTCTAGAGTAGAAAAAATTGTCCGTGTATATTGTTCCCACTTACTCCATTCAGCACTATTGTTATAAGAACGAGGAACTTTATTAAACTCCCCTTTGGCATTATAAATAGGAATTCCGCCCCAAGTAGAACGTTTAGGTTTATTATCTTGATAGTCAGCACCAAATGTTAATAATGTCCGATCAGACAAATCGACCTCAACAATGCCATATAATACTGGTGTTTGACGTTGGTAACGATCTAATTGAGATTCTTTATACTGATAAGATGCAACACCACGGGCACGTACAGTCCCCTCATCATTTATTGCCCCTCCAACATCAAGCTCAGCACGATATTTGTGCCAAGATCCAAGACCAAGTGAAATATTTCCCTGAAAATCAGATGTTGGTTTTTTACGAATCAAATTAATCGTTGCACCAGGATCACCAATACCCGTTAACAAACCTGTAGCACCTTTTAATACTTCAACCCGATCATAAAATGCCATATCACTTAAGGTGTTTCCAGCAGCAAACCGAGTATCATAGCTCATCGGAATACCATCATATTGAAAGTTTTGGATTGCAAACCCTCGTGCATAATATTCAGTTCGCTCGCTATCATATGTTGTAATACTGACTCCTGGCGTATGATTCATTACGTCATCGATTGATGTTAAATTAAAATCATCCATCTCCTGTCGAGTAACAACACTGATTGTTTGTGGTGTTTCCTTAGGAGATAATACCATTCGTGTTGCAGTTGCAATTTTTCCTGGTGTATATGAACCAGTATTTTCTGTAATTTCACCCAATTGATTTGCAGTAAGTACAATTGTAGGTAATACCACATGTTCATTTTTATGTTGGTTTATAATAGGCTGTTCAGTCTCAGCACTTGTCTGTTGTATTAAATTGTTATCTACAAGAAACCAAGAGCCATCTTGATTTTTTGTGATCTTTAAAGAGGTGCCCTTTAATAGCTCGATAAAGCCTTGTTCAAGTTGGTACTCTCCATTTAAACCTAAACTTTGTCTTCCTTGTACTAAACGTGGATCAAAAGATAGTACTATACCCGACTGTAACGCAAAACTAGACAAAGCGTGGCTTAAACTTCCTGCATTCACCTGATAGTGCTGTGTGAGTGGTTTTGCATGACCCATAACAGCAGCAAAGGCAATACAAGCCCCAAACATTACAGTACGCATTGCAAATGCACCTCCTGCACCTGCATGCTGATTTAACTCTTGTTGCTTATTCATATATCCCCGTCAAATTAGAAAAATACTTTTCTTCCTTAATGACGGTTCATTTAAAAAAAAGTGTCATCTTTTTTTATTTTTGTCTAGACAATTTAATAAGCAGCGGGCCAAACAAAGCCCAAATATAAAATGAATCGTTATGACTCCTGTTTAAACTCAGCATAATTTTGCGCAATATACCGCTTAGCATGTTGAATTTCGGTGACATTGAGTTTGAAGTGCAGTGTTTGGGCCACAGTAATTTGATACTGCTCAAAAAGGTCTAACATGACAAATAATGCTGCCCAATTCTCTTGGATCCCACTTGCAGAATAGGTGCTTAGAACCTGCTGCATTTGTTCTACACTCAAGTACTGCGGTAAAAATTTTCCAGATTTACCCAAACTGCGTTCAAAACCAAACTGACTACCCACACTCCATTGAAGCATGGTCATAAAAGTAGGTCTGAGTACATTCTCCAGCATATCTTTAGCGTAAATAATTTCTCGACGTGCTAAACCTTTCATAACATTGGTTGAACACCACCAAAACTCATTACTATGTTCCGAAAAAGAACGTTGATCTGGTATGCCAATAAAGTAGTCATGATCATTAGCTTCAGCAATTTCAGTAAATAAACCATCTTTATCTACCCAAACGACTGTTAAACTGTCACTTTGATAACGCTGATAGAATTGATCAACAGGGTAAATTTTCAGATCAATTCGAATATGATCTGCAAAAATCATCAAACAGGTATAAACATCAATGGTCGGATGTTCCTCTGCTCCTAACAACATATCATCTGGATATTGTGCCAAAATAGGCTGACCAAATAATGCAATCCAAAACTTAGATGCTTTTACAGCCTCCAAATCTGTCACAAATATTGCAACATCAAAATCCTGATATTGATCAGGGATAATATTTTTATTTGCTCTAGAGCCATTTAGAATTGCAGCACGCATCATCGGATCAGTATTAACTGTATGTTTAATGATTTGCTCAATATCTCGATTTGACTTCATTATTTCAACCCATTGCTTTTAAAGCATTATACAAGACTATTATAAATAGCACTGATGCCTAGCAATCTAAATTAAACGATTTCGTGAATAGAACGCGCGTTTCCCCATCCATACCCTCTTATGAATAAACATTACCCCCAATAGGTAAATCATCTATTACGGAGTAAACATCGTTCTAAAAACCACACCATACTTTCTATTTTTGTTAATTCATTCCTTAATTGACTAACTTACAATTACAGCCAGAGATAATATTAAGTTTGGAGTATAAATCATGTTTGATATGCGTTTAGCAAATGCTCGTGGTACTGCTAATCATGGCTGGTTAAAATCACACCACACATTTTCATTTGCAAATTATTGGGACCCTAAACAAGTGGGTTTCTCTGATTTACTGGTTATTAATGATGATAATGTTGCTCCAGCCAAAGGTTTTGGTACACACCCTCATCGTAATATGGAAATTATTTCCTATGTACTTGACGGTGCACTAGAACATAAAGACTCTATGGGTACAGGTTCGGTGATAGTTCCTGGTGATATTCAACTCATGAGTGCTGGTAGTGGTATTGCACACAGTGAATTTAACCATTCAAATCAAGAGCAAGTTCACTTTCTGCAAATCTGGGTCGTACCTAATCAAAGTAATACGTCTCCTAGTTACCAACAAATAAATATTGCAGCTGAAGATAAACGTGGCAAATTACATTTGATGATATCTCCTCAAGGCGGCGAAAAAACATTGGCCATTAAACAAGATATCAACATCTATGCAGGTTTATTTGATGGTGAAGAAAGTGCTGAGTACAACATACCTGAGAATCGTTATACTTATATTCATGTGGCAAAAGGCCGTATTCAGATTAATGGCCAAATCTTCAACGCAGGTGATGCAGCACGTATACGCGAAACAGCTACACTTAAATTAAGTGATGCAGATAAAGCTGAAATCTTAATTTTTGATATGCGTCCCAATGAAGTACCAAGTATGTAAATGCGATGATTAACTGACTTGAACATGTCTTAACTCTTATACTTAGGACATGTTCATTGATACTCTTATTCAAAGATAAAACGACAAAATAATATCAACTATCCAAATGCTGTTTTAGGCTTTATGATAATCGCCAGTCATACTCAAAATTTATATTTATAACCATCCCAGTTACTGTATGTCTTAGCGCTAAAAATTTGATCACTGTAGTTTATTTTGTTGGAGCCACACATTAATGTCTAATCACAGCACAAAACAAACAATATTGATGGTTACCACTTTTACCATTTCCCCATTATTTTCAACCTTTATTGTGGCACTTATTGTTGGTTTATTTAGCTACCAAGCCTATGGTTTTGCTGATGTGTTTTATATGGTCATTCGATTTTCACTCTTAGGCCTAGCTTTATACTTTCTACCAGCAACATTAATTGGCATTATTTTTAATAAACAGTTTATGCCACAAGATAAAACGCATGCCTATAAAATATTTTGGATGAGTGTAATTGGCTTTGTCATCGCTGCATTATGGGCAACGCTTTTTGCTTATTTTTATGTGGTAGATCTAAGCGCAGAGTTTTCAACCTATATCAGCATTATCTTATTGCTTGGTGTAATCGGCGGCTTAAGTGCTGGCTTTGTTACGGCACTATTGCTTAAGTTTTTACTCAGCCCCACCAAATAATACATGTTTAAAACTTATGCAACTAGAATGCATCATAAAAATCCTAGCATTCGCTGAGATTTAAGTGATTCACGAGATCACTCAAATGTTAGAACCATCCAAACATAACCAGTTTAAGATTTATTTTTTATACAGCATTTCGCCTTTCTTAATTACTTATCTAACTTTGATAAGTATTGCGACTATCCAGTCACTACCCCATCTACAATGGTCAGACATCGGTGCATTTCTAGGAGGATCATTATTATTTGCTGTAGTTGGTTTAGCACTCTATGTTATTCCTGCTTTGGCCGTTGGACTGATGATGTATAACTTGGTCCTTTTTCGTGGTTATACGAAAAGAGTAGCAATATTACGCTCACTGCTCATTGGTTTTTTATGTTCAGGACTTTGGAGTTTACTCCTGAGCTTTCTTGCAGGCATTCCCGATCAGGAAGCATTATCAAAGTTTGTCGTATCTTTCTTTTTAGCACTTATTGGTGCAATTACCGCAATGCTAATGACCATCTTTATCTTGTTTTATTTAAAGCCACAACCAGCTGAAAAATAATCAATAGATGCAGATTATTTACTCATCAACAACGGTCATTACAGTCTCATTGTCTATTGCCAATTCACGATGATCCACTAAACGATGTTCGAATATTTTAAATAACATTTCTGCAGAAACCGATTTCCCTTGCAACCAAATATCTTCGGGTTTTGTTCTAAACCATATACTTTCGACCTCTCTTAAGCTCAAATGAGTATAAATATCTTTACTTGCACTAAAGTCATAATATTGGGCAATTTTAATTTGATCACGCTCATAGATACATTGATAAGCAAGCTTCAACCCAATATGAGAAACATCATTTAAAGTTGAATAATTTGATATATTATCAGCCAAATGACCAATATATATGTTTTTATTCTTCATAATAACCATAACAGGCAGCTTTTTATTAGAAAGATAATGCAACTTATTTAAGAAAACATCTCGTTCCATAAAATCAAATAAAGTATCCAAATCAACTTTCGTTGCAGAAACAATATTTTTTCTATTTAAAATGACCTGATATTTGAGATGGTCAATTTGTTGATCCTTTAAATAATCAGTGGTAATCACCAATTCCATCGTTTCCTTTTGTCGATAGCCACTATACATGGGACAAAAAATAAATTCTGTTTGACCATAAAGAAAACGTTCAAATATTTTACGATCTGGATAAACCGTCCCGACATAGACTTTTTTATCATCCATGCTTAACATCACAATTTTATTTTTGAAGTCATCCTCAGATAAAAAAGCAGAGTCATTAAGCAATTTATCTAAAGGTGTGGTCAACGTTAAGGCATAGATTTTATTAATATTGTTTACACGATCAATACCGCGCAATAAGATATAGTTTTTTAACCAGACAAATAATAAACATATAACCAAGGAACTAAAAAAACTCAGTGCCCACAAAATCTTGAGATCTGGGAAAAAACTAATATTTTCAATAACATTGACATCTTTATGATATTCAATTAAAGAAAATTTAAACAAAATAAGGAAAGTAAAAATAAAGCCGATAGAAAAAAATATGAATCCAGTAATCGCACTTTTATAATATAAATGATGTGCAGGAATTTCAGAAGTTGAATATTTGGTAACTAAATTACGGTTTTGATATATATACCCTATAACAATAACACTAAGCGCAAATAATAATCCATTCATTAACTTTAGTCATTGCTAATACTAAGGTTTTCAACTAAACGTTGTTCACGCTTACGCGCCAACTCTAGTTGAACTAAACGCATGGTCTCTGCAACAACTTTTTCAGGATCAGCATCTTCACGGATATATTTACTATTATCCTTTTGATCTAATAACTTTTTACGAATCTGACGTTCTGTTGAAAAGAATAGCATCATCATCTCCAGTCAAAACTAGATGTGGTTGACGGCATTATAACACCCAAAATCCAAAAGCGATGATTCCGAAGTGCTTTTTTACAACTCTACATAAAGATCAGCCACACATAATTCAATAATCTTGTAATCTCAAGACAATTCCTCCTTTCCAAACAAAAAAAATCCTGCTCGAAAGCAGGATTTTTTAGTCACTCAAACTGTCAATTAAGACAATTGAGCAGCAGCGATTTTCTTAGTGTCAACGTCAGCAGCAGCATCAGTATAGTCACCCATCTTATCGAAGCTGAGGTATTGATAGATGTCTGCAGACATGCTGTCAATTTGAGCTGCATATTCTTGATATTCAGCAGGAGTTGGTAGTTTACCCAATACAGCAGCTACAGAAGCAAGTTCAGCAGAAGCTAAGTAGACATTTGCACCTTGACCTAGACGGTTCGGGAAGTTACGTGTAGAAGTAGAAACACACGTTGTATTTGGAGCAACACGTGCTTGGTTACCCATACAAAGTGAACAACCTGGCATTTCAGTACGTGCGCCTGCTTTACCATAGATGTTATAGAAACCTTCTTCCATCAATTGACGCTCATCCATACGTGTTGGTGGAGCCAACCATAGACGAGTAGACAATGAACCACCTGGTACTTTATCAAGTAATTTACCAGCTGCACGGAAATGACCAATGTTTGTCATACAAGAACCAACGAATACTTCGTCAATTTTCACGCCTTGAACGTCAGAAAGCAATTTTGCATCATCAGGGTCGTTCGGGCAGCAAAGAACAGGCTCTTTAATGTCTGCAAGATCAATTTCATACACTTTAGTGTATTCAGCATCAGCATCAGCTTTAAGTAAGCTTGGATTTGCCAACCATTTTTCCATGTTCTCAACACGGCGCGCCATAGTACGAGCATCGCCATAACCTTGAGAAATCATCCACTTCAACATTGTGATGTTAGATTGTAAGTATTCAGCAACTTTCTCTTCAGAAAGAGTGATAGAACAACCAGCAGCAGAACGTTCAGCAGAAGCATCAGAAAGTTCAAATGCTTGTTCAACAGTAAGATCTGTTTCCATCTCTGTTAAATCGATCTCTAAGATACGACCAGAGAAGATGTTTTTCTTACCTTTTTTCTCTACTGTTAAATCACCAGCTTGAATCGCATAGTAAGGAATTGCATGTACAAGGTCACGTAGAGTGATACCAGGTTGCATTTTACCTTTAAATTTAACCAATACTGATTCTGGCATATCAAGTGGCATTACACCTGTTGCAGCAGCAAAAGCAACAAGACCAGAACCTGCAGGGAAAGAAATACCAATTGGGAAACGAGTATGAGAGTCACCACCAGTACCAACTGTATCTGGAAGAAGCATACGGTTTAACCAAGAGTGAATAATACCGTCACCTGGACGTAAAGACACACCACCACGGTTCATAATGAAGTCTGGTAGGCTGTGTTGCATTTGTACGTCAACTGGTTTTGGATATGCAGCTGTGTGACAGAAAGATTGCATAACAAGATCAGCAGAGAAACCTAAGCAAGCAAGGTCTTTCAATTCATCACGTGTCATTGGACCAGTTGTATCTTGCGAACCAACTGTAGTCATCTTAGGTTCACAGTAAGTACCTGGACGTACGCCTTGACCTTCTGGAAGACCACATGCACGGCCAACCATTTTTTGAGCTTGAGTAAAGCCTTTACCAGAGTTTTCTGGTTGAACTGGTGTGCGGAACAATGTAGATGGAGCAAGACCAAGTGTTTCACGTGCTTTAGCTGTTAAACCACGACCAATGATCAAGTTAATACGACCACCAGCACGTACTTCGTCTAGAAGAACTGGAGTTTTTAATTCAGCTTCAGCAATTTGAGCGCCGTCTTTAAATGCAGTTACTTTTGCAGCAGCATGATCGATTTTAAGTGTAACTTCGTCGCCCATATTCATGTTGGCAACATCGATTTCTACAGGTAAAGCGCCCGCATCTTCCATAGTGTTAAAGAAGATAGGAGCAATCTTAGAACCTAAGCACACACCACCGTCTTTTTTGTTAGGAATATGAGCAATCTCATCACCAAAGAACCAAAGTACTGAGTTAGTTGCAGACTTACGAGAAGAACCTGTACCAACAACATCACCAACATAAGCAACTTGGTTGCCTTTAGCTACAAGTGCTTTGATTTGGTTTAATGGACCAACTTCACCAGCTTTTTCAGGGTTGATACCATCACGTTCGTTTTTCAACATTGCATTTGCATGTAATGGGATATCTGGACGGCTCCAAGCATCTTGTGCAGGAGACAAGTCATCAGTGTTGGTTTCACCAGTAACTTTAAATACTGTAAGTTTGATTTCTTCTGGTACGTCTTTACGGCTCGTAAACCATTCAGCGTCAGCCCAAGATTGCATTACTGCTTGTGCATTGGCATTACCTGATTTTGCTTTTTCAGCAACGTCATGGAAAGCGTCAAATACAAGCAATGTTTTTTTCAATGCTTCAGCAGCAAGGCTAGAAAGCTCAGCATCGTCAAGCAATTCAACTAAAGGAGCGACGTTATAACCACCTAACATCGTACCCAATAAGTAAACTGCACGCTCTTTAGAAATCAAAGGTGAAGTCGTTTGACCTTTTGCAACAGCAGCTAAGAAAGCAGCTTTTACATATGCAGCTTGGTCAACACCTGCCGGTACACGGTTCTCAAGCAAATCTACCAAGAATGCTTCTTCACCAGCTGGAGGATTTTTTAACAATTCAACGAGGTCAGCAGTTTGAGCATCATCAAGTGGTTTCGGTGGGACTCCGAGTGCGGCACGTTCTTCAACGTGTTGGCGGTAAGCTTGTAGCACGATGTTATTCCTCTTTTTTTAAAAAATTACCTATGAGTTCCTGCTTTGTAAGCTTCATAGATAATATGGACGGATAAATACTACTAAAAATCAATCCAAAAGTTAATCCAGACAGCGTGTTTATTCGTGATGATCATTATTTCATAAATAAATGAACAAAGCGTATAAGCTCACACAATATCAGTAGCTAATCTATTGGATTATATACCCTTTTAAGGGTTCTCCTTGGCTTTATATGACATCAACAGAAAAAATGGCATTTTAAAACACCACCTTAGTTTAATACGCGTACGAATCAACTGCCGAATTATTCAACTCCAATATAATGAGAATGATTTAAATATTGTTGTAATAATTCACGTTTTCCTTGGAACTTTACCTGCATTTCGTCTTCATGCAACATAATATGTTCAGCTCCGTGAAAGGAAATTTTTACCTGATAGATCTGTGCGAGTTCATCAATCACCTGATCAATATACACTCGATCACCAACACTCAGTACATAATGACTGCCAGCAATCACCGCAACAAAATCACCATCTTCCACCAATAAATCTGCATTGTGTACATAAGCAATGACATCCATGACAACACTCCTCAACACGCTTATTGATCATATATTATTCAATAATTAGATATATTTTTCCATATTTTTAATAAGCAAAAAAAAACGACTGCAATACTTTGTATACAGTCGTTTTAATATCACCAAATACAGTTAATGAACTTGATTAATCAAATCATTAGAATGGTTTGTAATCTGGCATTTTGTTTGGGTCGTGTGGAGCATTAACACAAATTTCATAGGCCTGTTGTTTAAACTGATCTCGAACTTTTTCTTTATCTGCTCTAAGTTGTTCAGCAGGAAATGCATAGATCGTCTCAATTTGTTGTAATACAAAAGATTTAGTTGTTGGATCTGTGAGTTTATTTGCGTAATCCAATGCTTCTTGTTTAGTAATACCATTCTGACGATCTAAAGCAATAGTACGTGCGGCATTACTGACACTGGTACAATAACCTTTCCATTTCTCTTCTGGTGTTGCTGGTTTCTTTTCAGCACAAGCAGTTAAACCTAGCATCACCGCCAAGATTACAATTCGTTGTTTCATATAAATCCTCCACTGCGTGCTATGATACTGAAAGTTTACTGATTTAACTAATCTCGATTATTGTTTAATCGTGCATACCTCATCAGCATAAAAATGCACTCTTCAAATTAGACCATACAATCTAATTCTCAGAGTGCACTTTAAATTATTGAAACAACAATTTCGCTGTAATTATCGACCAAATAAAGCGCGTGTAGCCTCACGATTGACTGCACTACGATTACCTTTACTGTCAAAATAACGATCTACATAACATAGTTTAACTTTGGCATCACAAAATGTGCCATCAGAGTAGCTAAATTGAGTCGCATCTGTTCCTTTCACTGAAATATTTTTTGCACGTGTTTGGTCTAAATAATTACCAGTCAAACTTTTAGATACACCATTACGGTCTGCACAAATATATTCATCACACAGTACGCCAGATTTTGGTGAACGTAAGGTACTCTTACTCTGAGTCACCGCAGTCTGACCAAATAAGCGTTGTGTTGCATATGAAGCAACTGCACTACGTTGACCATTACTATCTAGGTAGCGGTCTACATAACATTTTTTTGCTTGAGCATCACAATAAGTACCATCTGCATAAGTAAATTGTGTCAACTCTGTGCCTTTCCCAGTAATTGCTCTAGCATTCGTCTGATTTAAATAATTACCTGTTAAATCTTTAGAGATACCATTTTGATCTGCACACACATATTGGTCACAGAGTACACCTTGTTTTGGTGAGGTTAATTTTGCTTGAGCATTAATTGCTAAACCACTTAAAGCAACAAACATTGTCCCAACGATAATATTATTCAATTTCATTTTATGACACCTAATTCTAAAGTTAGACCTTAATTTTTAAAACTAAATTTTAATTCTAAAGTGACATACTAATATAAACTCATCCCACTGAATAGTGTGATTTTCGTATCATTCCCCATACATTCAAACAGCATAAAAATGTATAACAAGTTGTCATGCTATTTTATTTCTTTACTACTCAAAATTAAATTGTCTAGTTCTTTAGTCAATGTCAGTAATAAACTGATACAGTTATTCCCAACCGATGCTCTGCAATATGTTTCCAACTCTATCTTTGACATCCTCACCCCCTTAAATGGGGGTGATTCCTACTGCTAGACGCTTATGTCCTGAGAAACACTGTTTCGTAAG
>NZ_JAVIDR010000026.1 GCF_031157835.1 Acinetobacter rudis
TTTATTTAACATCACCGCCGATGGATGTGCATTATAGGCTAATTTTTTTAGACTGCAAGGGCTTTTTACAGGTTTTTATCACACTTGAATAAATAACAAACAAAAAGAGCAAAAAAACTGTCTTTATGTTGAATAAACACACTATTTCTTTTTACACAATACAGAAGAATGTAATGAATTTAACTTTAATTTCTGTTCAGGCTGGTCTATTTCCTGCCAATTGAGCGGCCTTAAGTCTATAAATTCACAATATCCTGCACTTCCTTCTTCATAATAATCGTCAATTTTAATTTGATATTGAAAACTTCCTACAAATCCACGACCTAAACCCGCCTTATAATCCCCTCGACTTTGGGCACTGATCTCTATGCAATGTTTTCCTTGCTGTGCAAACCATTTAAATTCACGCGGTAAATACATATAGTTTAAATATGGTGTTTGAACTTTAGGATATACTCGAAAAATTTTATATTCGACTCGATGATTAAAGCAGATGGTGTTTTTTGAATTTTCTGCCCGTATATATATTCTTGAATGTAATACGTGATTATATTGATTACGAATGTGTACTAAGATTAATTGACGCCGATCTTTGAGCTGAATAATTTGATATGTATAAAAATATAAAGCTAAAAAAGGAATATTCACTCCTCGTGCATATTCAAAGTTTCCCAAATGATCAATCTCAAACTTCTGTCCTTTATAAATTAATTCACCTTTACACCGACAAAGCAAAGACCAATGTTGATACAACCCCAAACCATATTTAAGTTTTGCAAAGTGACTTACAACAGGCAAAGTACAAATATTAAGTTCAACAGATAATTCAGAATTCTTACGAATCAATTCAAAGAATGGAAATTCACCTTTAAGCCGCTGTTCCTTGCCAAACTGGTAATCATTGTCTCGAAACAAACACTCTTGTTCCAAAGAATATTGTGCAGACTGTTCCAACATATGTGAACTAACACTATTTAATGTTGTAACAGTATCCAGTGTCTTTTTTTTATTTTGGCTTTGATTAAAGATAGGAATATTTGGCTGCCCATTTTGGGCCTTAAAATTATAATAATGCAGTGGTGCAGGTAGACCAGTAATCACCAAAGATTGTTGAGTTATTTTAAACCACCGAGTAGGTGGTTGATATGCTAAATTCAATGCAAATTGAGCTTGTGTAGATCGGAGTTGCTTCCTTTGACTATTTTTTGGCAACTTCATCACAAGCTCTCCTTACATCATATATTGCATACTACTCAGTTTGATTACGAGCCAAATAGGTGGTTATAAAACCAGACAATACATACAAAAGTGATACTACGAGTATCCCTAAAGGGATGTCATACATCACAATACCAAAGACTAAAATAACTGGCAACATCACAGCAAATGGTACACGCTTCCGATCAACTTGCTTAAACGAATAATATTTCATATTCGATACCATTAATAAGCCAACAATAACCATAAATGCTGCATAAACAAATTTCATCATTTGTAAACTAGGGTCCAAGATCATTGAATAATCTCGACTTACCCAAATTAATGAAATAACAATAATGGCTGCAAGTGGACTCGCAATCCCAATAAAGTAACGTTTATCAACCACCCCAATTTGTACATTAAAGCGAGCTAAACGAAATGCAGCACAAGCGGTATATACAAAACAGCAGGCCAAACCAATACGCCCTAAGCTATGTAATCCCCAGCTATACATGAGTATTGCTGGCGCTACACCAAAAGCGAGTAAATCAGAAAGAGAATCATATTGCTCACCAAATGCACTCTGGGCACCAATCGCACGTGCAACACGACCATCTAAACCATCTAGCAATGCCGCAAGAAAGATTGCATAAATTGCATGTAGATAATCATGATTCATACTCGCAATAATCGAATAAAAACCCGAAAGTAAAGCAGCAGTAGTGATTAGGTTTGGCCATAAATATATTCCACGGCGCTTTACCTTATGCCCTTCATGCGTATGTTCTTCCTCTTCAACTTCAAACGTGATCACATCAAAAGAACGATCATCATGTTTGGAATCTTCTGTTTTCTGCTGTTGAGTACTTGTCATTATATTTTCCTGATTCAACTTTCTGATGTTTTAGCTTTGCTCTAATTTATAACAATACGCTTATTCACCAACCAACCAACGCACTGCAGCATGCCCACCATTTTCATTCATACGTAAATGAGGGAATAACCATTGTAATGCTTCATCTGCTTGATTCGAAAATTGCCAAGGTGGATTAATCACCAACAAACCACAACCATTTAATCCAACTGGTGTGTCATCTGGCCATACACAAATTTCACAAATAAGTTGACGACGTATGCCTGTTTTTATCATTTTCTTTTCAAAACGTTCAATCATTGCGCGATCTTTGATTGGATACCATAATGCAATTACGCCAGTTGGCCATTTTTTATGTGCCAATTGTAGTAACTCAACCAATTGTGGGAAATCTTTTCGCTCAATTTCGTAAGGTGGATCGATCATCACCAAACCGCGCTTTTCTTTTGGAGGAATAACACCCAAAAGCCCCTCATAAGCATCACGCTCATGTAGACCAGCACGCTTATCACGGATATTAAAATAAAGCTGTTGAAACACATCTCTCTGCATTTCAAAAATAGTTGCTTTATCCATTTCGCGCATGCCTTCCAAAGCAATCCATGGTGAACCTGGATAAGCTCCTTTTCCTGCCCCAGCACGCATATCTTCAACAATTTTAAGGTATTGTTTCACCCCTTCTGGTGCATTACGTTTAATTGAATCATCCAATTTAACTAAACGATGAATACCATTTAGAAACTCACCAGATTTTTGCGCTTCAGAAGTCGACAAATCATATTTACCCGCACCGCCATGCGTATCAATATAACGATAAGGTTTATCTTTGGCATTCAAACGTGTCAATAACTGCAATAAAAGTACATGCTTCATGACATCAGCAAAATTGCCTGCATGGAAATGGTGACGGTAATTCATGTATGTATTCTTCCTGTATTCAGCGTGCATTTTAACACGAAAAAAGATTTCTTCACTGTCCTTCAATGTTCTAAAATATTGTCTCTATTTATTTTATTGAACTTACGAGGTTCTATGGAAGCGATGCTTCTCCCAAAAACATGGAAAATTGATCATATCTTAGACCAATTGGCACACTCTGGTTTTGCAATTATTGATCAAGCCTATGACCACGAATACCAACAACAACTCATTTTGGAGTGTACAGAAAACCTCGATCAATTCCGTAAAGCAGCCATACAAAATGGCATCGTATCAAACATTCGTAGTGACCACATTCTTTGGATCAACCAAGACCAATTCCAAATTGCACAACAACATATTCAAGCTTTAGAACAACTTTCACAACAATTCAATCAACACTTTTTCTTAGGTATACAGCACGTCGAAGCACATTTTGCTTGTTATAATAGCGGCGAATTTTACGCACTACATCGAGACAATCCACAACAAAAAAATGATCGTATGATTTCTTGTGTGTACTATTTACACGAGACTTGGCAAGATGATTGGGGGGGCCAATTACATCTACAAGACAGACAGGGAAATTGGCATATTATTCAACCAACAGCCAATCGTATTGCAATATTCCAAAGTGACCTGCTTCATGAAGTCAAACCTGCAAAGCAACAACGCCTTTCCATTACTGCGTGGCTACGTAGTGGTTCTAATGTGATCTAAACTGGATTTCATCAACAGTTAATTTTTCATATCACAACATATTTATTCTTGTTTATGCCACACTAAACAAATACTTCGCTCATTTAAGGAATATATTTAATGGCTGAAGACACTCGACTGATTGTTTCTCGTATTGGTGAAACTGATCAGCTTTTTCTACAGGAAAATACCCCTGAACTTGCATTAGAACGGGCAAATTTACGCTTGCAATTAGTGCACGCAAGCCACTCACGTGCTGAACAAATTCATTTTTTACAAGAAGCAATTGTGCTTCTTGAGCAAGCGCGTGTTGAATTTGAACAAATGCCATTAACACTCTATCTTGATCTCTCCATTCAACTGGCAAAAACATATTTAAAATATTTTGAGATAAGTCAAGAACAACGCTTCGCTCTCATAACACAGCAAATATTAAAACCGCTTACTGTTTATGAAAACGCCGAAATTTACTTCTTATTGGCATATGCTTCAATAGCGAAAAATGAACCAGCAATGACACGACATTGGTTAAACAAATATGCCAAGTCCATTCACTTCGACCCAATCTTAATTAAACAACATCCAGCTTTTCAGGATTTACAGCAACATAATTGGTTCAATATTTTGATCAAAACTCACTTGAACTAGCGAACCACCTTAAAGTTGCAGTCCACCTCCATCCCTCAACTACAGAAAAGTCAGATAAAAAAAAGCATCCTTAACGGATGCTTTTTTATCAACTAATTAACACATTGCTTAGTTAAACAAATGTGCAATTGCAGAACGTTCTTCTTCTAATTCTTGAAGAGTTTTGTCCATGCACTTACGGCTGAATTCATCAATTTCTAGACCTTCAACGCGTGTATATTGACCGTTTTCACAAGTCACTGGAACACCGTACATTACGCCTTCAGGAATACCATAAGAACCATCAGAAGGAATACCCATAGTTACCCATTCGCCGTTTGTGCCAAGCGCCCAATCGTGCATATGATCAATTGCAGCGTTTGCAGCAGAAGCAGCAGAAGATAGACCACGTGCTTCAATAATTGCAGCACCACGTTTACCAACAGTTGGAAGGAATACATTTTCGTTCCAATCTTGGTCATTGATCATATCTTTAACGTTTTCGCCGTTAATTGTAGCAAAACGATAGTCTGCATACATTGTAGGAGAGTGGTTACCCCAAACAACCAAGTTTTTGATATCTTTAACTGCTTTACCAGTTTTAGCTGCAATTTGGCTCAACGCACGGTTGTGGTCCAAACGAAGCATTGCAGTGAATTGACCTGGGTTTAAATCAGGAGCAGATTTCATAGCGATATAAGCATTTGTATTTGCTGGGTTACCAACAACAAGTACTTTTACGTCACGGCTAGCGTGATCATTGATTGCTTTACCTTGAACAGTAAAGATTTTTGCATTTTCTTGAAGAAGGTCAGCACGTTCCATACCAGGACCGCGTGGACGAGCACCTACAAGTAAGCAGTAATCAGCATCTTTAAATGCAACATTCGGATCGTCAGTACCAACCATACCTGCTAACAATGGGAATGCACAATCTTCAAGCTCCATCATAACGCCTTTAAGCGCTTGTTGAGCTTTCTCAACTGGGATTTCAAGCATTTGCAAAATAACTGGTTGATCTTTACCTAACATCTCACCGCTAGCAATACGGAATAACAAGCTATAACCAATTTGACCTGCAGCGCCAGTAACGGCAACACGAACGGGTTGCTTCATATCATCATCTCCAATTGAGGATCGCTAATGTGATTAAGCAGATATCTACTTAACCGAATTATCATAAACGGCCATTATTGTACTCCAATCCAATTGCAGTTGCATAAAAAACCTTGGATATTCAACAAAAGTCTGATAGAAAAAATGAATGAGCTGACGTTATTAGGCCTTAAAGCCAATGAAAAAAACAACAATATTAAACACTAAAATAAATAACATCTGAAATGCAAAGCAAAAACTAAATACAGACTTTCATCAGTAAGGTATTGAACAATAGGCTTAAAAATTTATAAATTAAAATCTTAATATCACTTATAAAATTAATAACTTGATTTTATTAAGATCTCATTTGGACAACTTGTCACCACACGACTAGAACATTGCTTGTAAGTACCATTCACATGATAACAAACCTTTACCTCTGTCAAGACAGCCGGTTCTTGTCTATTTTGACAGCTAAAACGAATACCCTGACTCGGTAGACTTGGATTCAACCTTAAAAACTGTGCTCGCAACTTTGCTTTATCTATAACTTTATTTTCATAACCAGTGAGATCACTTGGGACTTTTAGTTTTTCAGCATAACTAATTACTGTTCTAAAATACTGACTTGCGTTCATTGGAACACAGCCCCCAACCTCTCGCCACAATTGACTACGCCCCTGTTCATCAGGCATCACCTTCGCAATTACTTTGGTTTGAATTGGAGATAAACTAGCTGAACTAGAAGTGCGACAGTCTGTACCTGGTCGCACCTCAGGAAGTAATCCAGCAATTGTTAAGGAGTAGCCTTCCATACACTTACGCTGCTTGGCACTACGCTGATCCATTGAGCAAACAGCAGGCGTCATTTGAATCTGCATTACATAACCTTGCAACTGCGTTTCTGCAGCAAATGCTATCCCTCCTATCATCCATAGAATGAATAGGCTAAAAACTTTGAGTTGCCAATATGGGCTAAACTTCTTAATAATTAAATTGCTCATCGACCGCAATAACACACCTAGTTTACGGAGTACGTGTTGGAATAACCGGCATACGACTTTCGATCACTTGTGGCCCTTGGTTGAGCAAAATGCCATAGTGCACCGCATTGGTCATCACATTTTTTACATAATCCCGCGTTTCAGCTAAAGGAATAGATTCAACATATTGATCCGCAGTCAACGGTTGTTGATCTGGCTGCCAACGCTTAGCACGATTAGGGCCAGCGTTATACCCTGCTGTAGCCAATACGGGATTCGCACTTAACTGCGAATGAATCATTGATAAATAATAAGTACCATAGCGAATATTTGTATTAGGATCAGAAGAAACCGCAGAGTTATAGCTCTCCCCCATTTTCGCAGCAACATGTTTTGCTGTTGCAGGCATAATTTGCATTAAACCACCAGCTCCCACATGAGAACGAGCATTGGTCACAAATCGACTTTCTTGACGCATTAAACCATAAGCCCAAGATGGATCGATTCCCACTCTTTGACTATAACTCACCACTGTTGCCTGATGAGGGGTCGCATAACGATATTCATAATTATGCGTTTTTGCAGTACGATCTGCTGCATAAATTGCACGATCATACCATCCCATATCAGTTGCACGTTTTGCTGCAGCAAGCAATAAACCATCATCCTGTTTTAAATAAGCTTGACGAACTGCCCAGTTCCATTCCCGATTAACATAATTTGCTGGCGCATTAATATTACGCAAAGTAAAGGCACGACGGAAATGAATATCTTGACTTAAGCGTTGCATATCACTACTTGAAGGCTGTGCAGCAGGAGACTTAGCATTATAACGTTGCCCCAAGTGATCCTTCGCTAATAGGTTATGATAATCATCACCAGCATTAGCCAGTCTACTGTAGATTTCTTGTGCAGTTTTCTTAGCATTACGGTCATCACGTTGTTCTGTAGCACGAGCCAACCAATACTGCCAACGATCACTTTGTTTCTGGTTAATACTCATACTATCAACCGCACGGATTACACTTTCCCAGCGACCAAAACGTACAGCCTGACGAGCATAAACCTCTGCTTCTTCATCAGTAAATGGCACACCATAACTGCGATCAAAAGCATCAAGTACTGCAAGATTAAAATTGTTCTTCATTACTGTCGTACCGCCAACATAAGCTACAGTACGATATAAATATTTTTGCACATCAGTCGGAACATCTTGGGTGAGACGAGGCAATGATTGCAAAGCAGTGTTTAAATCACTATCCGCTGCACGTCCAAGCGCAAAAACCAAATAAGCATAATCTGTCATATTTGATTTAGGTGCAGTCCATAAATAACCGACAGGATTTGCCTGAATCTGATTTAGTTGTGCTAAAGATAAATTACTATTTAGCGTTTGAGCCGTAGCCATTGCTGGTCCAGATTGACCTGCACGTAACTGTGCATATAGGCGCTGTTCACGATCTTCCTTGGTCATTAATGGACTAGATAGCATCATTCGCCCTAACCCATTACATGACTCTGGCTGACTATTTGTTGCTAACCAAACATCTTTATATTCAGCATAAACGAGGCTATCGCCAGTACGAGCACGCACTTGAGCAACAGCACAGCTCTCCGCTTGATCTGGATTTGAAACATAATTAATGACAGGTTTTGCTGTCGCAAAATCAGCTTGTTTCACTTTTTCTTCAACATAGTCTGCTGCTAATTTCTCAGCCATAGCAGATTGAGGATAGCGCTGAGCATAACTAATAATGCTACTCGCAGGCTGAAAACCAAGATTGGTGTTAAGTGACCAATACTCTGGATAATAGCCCAATACATCATCTTGCATAGATACGCGATATTGCTCTAAAAGTGTTGTATTTCCAGAGCTTGCAGCACGAAGTGCATCATTAAATTGAGACTCATCGGCGTGTGTACACTGCACACCCAATAGGGCAAGACAACTGAACAGACAGGTTTTCATTGTTTTAATGTTTTGTAGTGTATACACAATATTGTTTCCTATCTGCATGACTTACCTTTTAAATAACTGCAACACTGTAGCAAAACACATAGTTTAAGTATTCCTAACTCTAGCTACTGTTCTGTTGTGTAACCTTATGATTCAAGAGCATTAATAATATCTTTTTTTACTTCACATTCAACAGCCTTATCGACACATTTAATTCTTCGCTCTTTGCTCATAAATACGGTAAAATGCTCCGTTTTTTACTATGTGTCTAGCCAGTTTATCGCCAGACCCAACCTAATGCTGACCTTTTAAAGGAGCCGACATGACGGTTCAAACCTTCATTCCCAATGCGACTAAAGCTGCTTCAGAAAACACTGTTACCCAGCCTCAGCACTCTGATTCGAACAATGCAGTTAAAAAACTGTATATCGAAACTCAAGGGTGCCAGATGAATGAGTATGACAGTCACCGTATGGCAGATCTTTTAGGCGAATCTCATGGTTACATTTTAACCACAGATCCCAATGAAGCAGATGTACTTTTAATGAACACCTGCTCCATCCGTGAAAAAGCACAAGAAAAAGTATTTTCTGAGCTTGGCCGTTGGCGCAAATTGAAAGAAAAAAATCCAGACCTTGTCATTGGTGTTGGTGGATGTGTTGCCTCTCAGGAAGGTGACAACATACAAAAACGTGCACCTTATGTAGATATGGTCTTTGGTCCACAAACACTACACCGCATTCCACAAATTTTAGACCAACATCAAGCCCAGCAAGAAAAACCGAAGAAAGACAAAATCAAACTGGTTGATATCTCTTTCCCCGAAATTGAAAAGTTTGATTATCTTCCTGAACCTCGCGTCAATGGCTATAAAGCTTTTGTCTCAATTATGGAAGGTTGTTCAAAGTACTGTTCTTTCTGTGTAGTCCCTTACACACGTGGCGAAGAAGTTTCCCGACCACTAGATGATGTACTTGCTGAAATTGCAGGTTTAGCTGAAAAGGGTGTGCGAGAAATCAGTTTACTTGGACAAAATGTAAATGGTTATAGAGGTGAAACTTTTGATGGTGATATTTGTAGCTTTGCTCAATTATTACGCTTAGTTGCTGAAATACCAGGTATTGGACGTATCCGTTATACAACTTCACACCCACTTGAATTTACTGATGACATTATTGAATGTTATCGTGATCTTCCTCAAATGGTATCGCACTTACACTTGCCTGTACAAAGTGGTTCGAATGACGTGCTACAAGGTATGAAACGTAACCATAGTATTGATGTTTACATTGATAAAATTAAAAAGCTACGTCAAGTTCGCCCAGATATGCACCTTTCTAGTGATTTCATCATTGGCTTCCCTGGCGAGACAGATGCTCACTTTGAAGAAACTTATCAGTTCATTAAAGATCTAGATTTCGACCATTCTTATAGTTTTGTTTATTCAAAACGACCTGGCACACCAGCCTCAACACTCGTGGACGATACACCAGAAGCAGTGAAAAAAGAGCGTTTAGCCAAAGTTCAACAGTGGATCAAACAATCAAGTATAGAAAAAACTGATGCAATGCTTGGTACCTTACAACGAGTATTAGTTGAAAAAATATCAGATAAAGAACCAAATATTTTAGTTGGTACTGCTGATAATACTCGTTTGGTAACATTTATAGGCGATCCTAGCTGGGTCGGACGCTTCGCAGAAATTGAAATTACCGAAATTAAAACTTTAAATTTAGTTTATGGTGAGCTCTTGAATCTCGAACCCGACGTAGCGTAATGTAGCCCTATAACTTTACTAATAAAAAGGAAATACCTTGACTGCAGAGATTCGACGTACAGTAGCTTTCCCAGGTGTTTCAATGGAGCGTATCAAAAGTATGCTTGGTGCATACAACGGTCATTTGAAACAAATTGAACAACGTTTAGAGGTCAAAATCTCCCACAGAGGTGATGTCTTCTATGTAGATGGTGAGTTAGATGCTGTTGAACGCGCAGAAAGTTTATTGCAGCGTCTGTATGATGAAGCTGAAAATACTCAGCAAATTAGCGCAGATACGCTGCACCTGATGATTCAGGGTAGCCAAACTGATCGTGAGTTACAACAAGATCCGGATCAAGAACATACTGGCCTAGACGAAGTTTGGTTACAAACTCGTAAAGGCCGTATTAATCCACGCGGTGCAAACCAGAAACGTTATGTACAGCGTATTTTACAAAGTGATATTTCTTTTGGTATTGGACCTGCAGGAACGGGTAAAACATATCTTGCCGTTGCAGCTGCTGTTGATATGTTGGAACGAAATGAAATCCAACGTATCCTTTTGGTCCGCCCTGCGGTTGAGGCTGGTGAAAAACTAGGGTTCTTACCTGGTGACCTCACACAAAAAATTGATCCTTATTTACGCCCACTTTACGATGCCTTGTATGAAATGCTTGGCTTTGAAAAAGTCGCAAAACTGATTGAACGTCAAGTGATCGAGGTTGCACCTTTAGCCTACATGCGTGGTCGTACGCTCAATCACTCTTTTGTGATTCTAGATGAAGCACAAAATACGACTCCAGAACAAATGAAAATGTTTTTAACACGTCTAGGTTTTGGTTCACGTGCAGTGATTACCGGTGACATCACTCAGGTTGATTTACCACGTGGGCAACAGTCAGGTTTGGCTCAAGCACTTCGAGTACTTGAATCAATTAAAGAGATTCACATCACACGCTTCCATTCTCGTGATGTAGTACGTCATCAACTGGTACAAAAAATCGTTGAAGCTTATGAAGGCTGGGATTCTGAACAACAGCGTATTTCAGCCGAGGTTCGTGCCGAACGCAAAGCACGCCAAGAAGCATTAGCACAAGCCAATGATGCTGCTGCCGATGCACAGCACCAAGCAATCGAATAAATCTTTCGGCCTTGATCAATCAAGGCCGAATCTTCACCATTCGATCTTACATAATGAAAGGTTTATTTTGAAAGTTAGTCTTAGTCTACAACAGTCGTTTGAATCAGCAGATTTATTGCTTAAACGCGCATATTTAAAGAAAGTCATTGAAACGACACTACGATACATTGACGTCAATCAAGACTGTGAAATTGGTATAGCTTGTGTCGATCATGACGAAAGTCACCATTTAAATTTGGAATATCGTCAAAAAGATAAATCTACCAATGTATTGTCTTTTCCAAGTGATATTCCAGAAGAAGTGCTTGCAATGCTGGATGCCTTACCAATAGGAGACTTAGTCATTTGTATTCCTGTTGTGCTAACCGAAGCACAAGAGCAATCCAAAACTCCCCTTGAACACTTTACACACATGTTAGTGCACGGTGTATTACATCTTATGGGGTATGACCATGAAACAAGTGAAGCTGATGCTGAACAAATGGAAGCACTTGAGATCGAAATCTTAGCAAAACTTGGTTTAAACAACCCTTACCTTTAAAACGCCATCCATCGCGATAACGTTTAATGCTGTCATTCCATCATAGCCAACAATATGGGAATGACAGTTAACATGGCCTAAGATGGCCTTATTTTTTACATTACTTTATGTTTAAATAAAAAAATTAAACTGAAGAACTTCAATAAAACAGTTTTTTGATACGATTTTGTTAGACTTCGTCATCAAACTAATTTTTAGTTCAGCCTCTTATTCAGATGGCTGCACCGTATGATGACACCATCGGGGACATAACCTATGCAGACACTGCTGTCTAATATCGCAAGTCGAGCACGACAAGCATGCCTAAAAGCAAGTGATTTCATTGAAGAAGAACGTGAGTTTCCAGTATCACAAGTTTTTCTCAATGCAACTTTCAAACGTTATGTAACCGATAATGTGAGATTACTCAAAGACCTCCATGCAGATCTACATGATGGCTGGTTAAGACTTTATGCAACAATTGATGTTGCTGGCATCTATGCTAGTTTATCTGTCGATCTAAAACTTGTCTCAATGCAAATGAATAAAGACGTACAACTCATTGTCTTTGAACAAATCAGTGATACTCGTGTCATTGAAGCAAAATTTGCCAAAGCATGGTTAAAACTTGCTGTGAATACAGCTTTGTTTTTCTATCAAAAAATATTAAAAAAAGATCCATTAGGTAAAATCTTATCAAAATACAATATCGTCTATGTTGAGAATGAACTTTTACATCTCGATCTCAATCGGTGGTTAGGTAAACCTGCCATTCTCAATACCTTAAATAAAGTGCGTATTAATCATGCTGTACTTGCAGAGACAGAATTACGTGTACAAGGTAACATCAGTTTAATGGCTTTATTTAATCGTTTTGATCATGCTGAGAACAATATGGATGATGAATTGGAGTCAACAGTCACACCAATCCAACAAAAGAATGGTTGATAAATAAACTCATCCCCCTAAATTTACGTGAAAATTCACAAGAGTAATTAAAAAATTCAGATTTTACTCAGAATTGAGCTGTACAATGTGATCAGCATAACCTTTTTCGAGGACCAATATGATAACGTTGTTCACTTCAAACTCTTCACGTTTGCTTGCAACCCTTACAAGTCTGGTCCTACTCGGAGGCATATCGAGTAGCAGTTTCGCACTGAGTCCATTTAATGCAAGTTATCAATTTTCTTATAATGGAAAAAATGTAGGTAGTGCAACACGCCAACTCTCACAAAATGGCAACCTTTGGACTTACTCTTTTTCAGCCAAAGCTGCTGCACTCGCATCTGCAAATGAAACCAGTCGCTTTAATTTTAGCAATGGGCAAATTCAATCGAATAGTTTCAGTCGTACAAGTAAAGTTTTAATTCACAGTAACAAGCTTAATATCAGCTTTAATCCAAACAGCAAGGTTATTAGTACGCAGAAAGATGATAAAGCTCGTTCTTTTGCTTGGAAACCTGGTGTACTTGATGAATTAAATGCAGAATTACAAGTTCGTGAAGACTTAAAAGGTAGTGGTTTAAAAGGCACTTATTATATTGCTGATGCTAAATCTGCCGACGCTCGCCAATTCATTAAACAAGGCACCGAATCTGTTACAACCCCTTATGGGACTTACAGCACAATTAAGGTCCTACTAAAACATGATAAAGCAACTAAAAGCTCTATTTTCTGGCTAGCACCTCAACTTGATTACCTACCTGTAAAAATGGCGCATCAAGATGGTAAGACTTCTTATAGTTTGTTATTAACAAATTATAAAAAATAAGAAAATTAAAAAAGCTTGCTTAATTTATCTGTTTCAACCTAATTAAGCTTGCTTTTTTTCAGGTGCTTTCTAAAATACGCATTTGCTAAAAGCATCTGACTTCTAGAGGATTCTCCCAGTGCAAGCACTCGAACAGAAAATCTTAGCGGAAGGTATCGTTCTTTCTGATCAAGTTTTGAAAGTCGACTCCTTCCTCAACCATCAAATTGACCCTGTACTTATGCAGCAAATAGGTCAAGAATTTGCTCGTCGTTTTAAGGATGCAGGTGTCACTAAAATCATCACCATTGAAGCTTCTGGTATTGCACCAGCAGTTATGGCTGGTTTGGAGCTTGGTGTACCTGTTATTTTTGCACGTAAATATCAATCTCTTACACTCAAAGATGATCTTTATCGCGCTAAAGTCTTCTCTTTTACCAAACAAACTGAAAGTACAATTGCTATTTCAAATAAGCATATTGCTGCAACAGATCGCGTCTTAGTAATTGATGACTTCCTTGCAAATGGCCAAGCTGCTCTTGGTTTAGCAGACCTCATTCATCAAGCTCAAGCTGAAGTACTTGGTATTGGTATTGTGATTGAAAAATCTTTCCAACCTGGTCGTGAGCTCTTATTAGAAAAAGGTTATCGCGTTGAATCTTTAGCACGTGTTCAATCTCTACGAGACGGCACAGTTCAATTCGTTCGAGATGAATAAAGTCTAAAATTGACCTTAATCCATATAAGTGTCATTTACAAAATCAAAAGCCTTAGTGTTGTAACACTAAGGCTTTTTTAATACTGACTTCATGTATGTATTATTTTTGAGGTACGTCTTGTTGAAACTGTGGCGAACGTGGTCCATATAATAAACCCACCCCTGGTTGTGAAGGGGTTGGTGTATACATAATCATATTCACCTGATTTGCTAATGGATGAGAGTGGTCACTTAGACTGCTTGATACTTGATCAATAACTGCTGTCAATAATGCACTTACCAAGCCACCATCACCATTATTACTTGATTGTGAAAGTGTTTTAGAACCAGACCAAAGCAAAGTTCCTGTTTTTAAATCAACAAGTTTGGCTTCTGCAGCTACGGTAGATACACTTTGCAGAACTTGGTAGCTTGATCCATATTGTTTAATTCGAATATAAAGTGCTGCATCAGCGCCAAAGATTTCCTGAAGTTTCTTTGCAGGAATATTTTGTGCTTCAGCCCCACTATGCACACCATTTTCCTTAAACATGCTATCAACAACAGCCATAGGAAATACATAATAACCTGCTTCAGCAACAGGTACTGTTACTCCAGACCAAACACCATAGGTTGCTTTAACATCAAGCGAATCATTCACAGGAGGAAGTACCAATATCGAGCGCGGCATATGCGCACGATAATCAGACATATCTTTTTGTGTTGATGCTGTTGTTGCACAACCACCAAGCAACAATGTCACTACTGTTAAGAGTGCTGCACATTTGAAATTCATCATTATTTCGCAGTTCCCTTATTGCCCGTCAATTGTTTTAACAAACGATCCATTAACACTGTCGATTCTGGATAAACCTGACGCTCTAATTGGAAATACTCAGCCGCCTTATTGGTATTGTTTTGCTCTGCGTATAACATGCCTAAATGTGCATACAGTCCAGGTGGGACTGCCAAATTTTTAGCCTTAGCTTTCTCAATTTCAGCTTCAAGCTTTTGAACTTGTGCACTTGGAGACACCTTTTGTGGTTGGCTATACATGAGATAAGTTTGTTCGGGATAAGATCCCCAACTATACAAAGCACTGGGTTGTGATACACAGCCAATGAGCATTGAACCCAAAACTGGCAATAAAAATAAATTTTTCATTATTTTTCAGTAGCCTTATTTCAATGACCACTTACCAGATTGTAGATCTAGCACCAAATTATTGACTGCTTCACGCACAGCTAAATCAAGTACTTTGCCATTTAAAGTTGAGTCATAAGAAGCTGTTGAACCAAAACCGAGCACCTCACGTGCACTAAGCGCGTACTCACCTGCCCCTTGTACAGAGTGCACCACTTCTGAAGTTTGTACATCAACAACATTTAGATTTACTTTGGCATAAGCAACTTGCTCTTTACCACGGCCTAATATGCCAAATAACTGTTGATCACCGACTTCTTTACGACCAAATTCAGATACATCACCAGTTAAAACATAGCGTGCCCCTTTAATGGCTTGGTTCGTTTTGGTATAACCTGCTTCTTGTTGTAATTCAGATAAGTTATCGCGGTTTAAGACGCTAAAATAACCTGTTTGCTGTAAATGTGTTTCTAAAATTGTTTTTGCTTGACCACCTAAACGATCAACATTATCTGAAAAAATACCACGCATATAACTTGAACGATTATCAAACTTACCAATAGATACTGGTGTCTTCGGACCTTGATATTTAACAGCAGCAGTGGCCGCTGTCACTTGTGGTGCTTGAATACTTCTTGATGTTTCTGTTGTAGTACAAGCCGTTAAAGTTAATACAGCACTACCGCACAATGCAATTGTCAATTTTTTCATTTTTTACCCTAATCAAAAATCATTGATAAACCTGATCTATATAAGTTTATTTTTTATACTCACAGTCCTATCTATATATTCGTATGTATCTCAAATCATATATTGAATACATGATAAGTATAACGAGAAGCTCAAATAGAGTCTCTATTCCAATGAATAGTTATATAAATACTCCATATAAGCAAAGAGTTAACAATCATTTCCGATGGTCAAACGGCATATTTTTTGCTAAGTATTAAGAGCGAACAACAAAACTAGAGTACAAACACAATGTTAAAAAAATTAACGCCTTTATGTATCATACTCAGCTGCTATGGTGTTACAAGCAAATTATTAGCTGAACCATTTAAAGTTTTGACTCAATTAAGTGAGCATCCTACAAAACTCAACCAGGGGCAATATAAAGGGAATTACTATATTCCTTCAACACTAGAGACCATTCAATGGGGCTACTTACCAAACCGTGACCATGCTCCAGTGCTCAAAGTAGCCTCAGGTAGTGTGGTGACATTTGACACCGTATCGCATGAAGGGCTATTAGAAGACCAAGGCCGTGATGCCAAAAAATACTTTATGAGTAAAGGTGTAGCTCCTTCACAAATCTTGGCTGAAGCGCAGTTAATTACTCAATCATCACTTAAACATGACTTTCAGCATGATGGCCCTCATATTGTCACTGGACCTGTTGAAATCATTGATGCACAACCAGGTGATGTGCTTAAAGTTGAAATTATTGACATTGAACCCCGTGTTCCCTATGGCGTTATCTCCAATCGTCATGGGAAAGGCACTTTAGTCGGGGAGTTTCCTAAAACACCTGCTCAAGCTCAGCCAAGTGTCAACAATCCATCAAGTTACGGCAATATCTCTGTATTCACGCCTATACAAAAGCTCGCCAATGGTCAATATGAAGGGAGCATTGTTACACCTACTGGAAAAACAATCCGCTTTCCCTTAAAACCATTTATGGGGATTATGGGTGTTGCAGCAAATACAACTGAACCCGTTCACTCCGTACCTCCTGCTTACTATGGCGGTAACATTGATATTAATGAGTTAACAAAAGGGACTACAGCTTATTTCCCGGTTCAAGTTGCTGGCGCTCAGTTCTATACGGGTGATGGTCACTTTAGCCAAGGAAATGGTGAGGTTGCTTTAACCGCACTAGAGGGTTCTACACGAGCAACATTTAAACTCACACTATTAAAAGCAGGAACAAATGCCATTCCAAGTCATACCCTCAAACAAGTATTGGGAGAAACACCGGAATATTGGATCACCCCAGGACTTGACCCTGACCTAAATGAAGCAATGAAAAACTCAACTCGTGAAGCAATTCGGTTTTTGAATCAACATTATGGTATTGATGAAGCACTCGCATATGCTTATTTAAGTGCCGCAACAGATTTTAGTGTTTCCCAAGTTGTAGATAGAACCAAAGGCATCCATGCACTTATTCGTAAACAAGATTTTCGTGAATTTGAACCTGTACAAAAAACAAAATCTAGTGATAAAAAATAAACTGCAATCTTATTTTGTCAAAGCTTCACAGTGAGCTTGGCAATGCACAGGAAAGTTTACAGAATTTGCAATCATACATTCATGATGTGCAAGCTGATGTAAACTTTCTGCAAGTGCTAACTGTTCTGAATCTTGAATAATCACACGAGGCCGTAAAGTAACTTGTGTCATATGGCCACGCTTTAACAGATCTTGGTCTTGCATCTCACCCATTGCTTGATCGGTATAATCCAATACACAGATATTATGATCAGCACACAAGTGTAAATACCAAAGTTTATGACATGAAGAAAGTGCTGCAATCAATAGCTCTTCTGGATTCCACCGTGTTGGATCACCTAGATATGCTGGGTCAGCAGACCCTGCAATGCTTGGTTTAGTCTCATGTCGCACTTCAAAATCACGGCGATAAGCCTGATATGAAGAGGTTCCTGTGCCTGTATTCCCTTGCCATTTTATTTCAACAGCGTATTGGTGCAGTGTCATAATTCAGCCTAACTCCATGGTTGATTTTAATTGTATTCAATAAGGCTGTGGCTTTAAAATCCACTATAACACCAATGCCTTAAGCTAAACGTTGTACAATTTCAGCAAGTCGTTTACCTTGTGCTTCACATAACACACGCTCATCTTCACTCATCGCTTGATCATGTCTTGCACCACTAACATGGCTAGCACCATATGGCGTTCCACCAGTTTTAGTATTTGACAGAGCAGGTTGAGTATTATTCAGCCCCATAATCATCATACCGTGGTGAAACAAAGGCGGTAACATGGTTAAAAGCGTACTCTCCTGCCCACCATGCATAGATCCAGATGCAGTAAACACACATGCAGGTTTGTCATGTAATGCGCCATTTAACCAAAGGCTGGTTGTCTGATCCCAGAAATATTTCATTTCACTAGCCATATTACCAAAACGTGTTGGTGAGCCAAGTGCGAGCCCAGCACAATTCGCCAAATCATCTAAGCTACAATATAAATCACCTTCTTCGGGAATGCTCGCAGCTGCTTCAGTAACAACAGTAGCCAATTCAGGCACTGTTCTAATTTTCACATTAAGGCCTGTAGACTCAACACCCTTGGCAATCAGTTCAGCCATTTGCTTCACTGAACCGTATTTACTGTAATATAAAACAAGAATATATGGCTGCATATTTTGCTAGACTAAGATAAAAGAGAAAACTATACGTTATTTTTCTCTTTTTGGGATATCTCTATGCATTTGAATAATGTAAGAATTTAAATAAAAGAATCGAGACGGCATTTTTATGTTAGAAAAGTATTTTCAGAAACTCCCTTTTTATGATCACACATGGTTTCAGTTTGTCCTCTTTGTCATTAAACGTTTTGAGGCTGACCGTTGTCGTGAACAAGCTGGCTCGCTCACTTACACAACACTTTTTGCAGTCGTACCAATGCTGACTGTTTTTCTGGTGATCATCTCTTCTATCAATGCCTTAGAGCCAGCGAGACAACAACTACAACAGTTAATTTATAGTAATTTTTTACCAAAAACCACAATCGCCTTTGACAAAGCACTCAACGCCTTTACGTCTAAATCAAGCAACCTAACAGTTATTGGTATTTTATTTCTATTTGTCACAACAGTACTTATGCTGACCAGTATTGAAACTGTATTTAACCGAATTTGGCGAGTACGCGAAACCCGTGGTGGGATTGTTGGTTTTATGCGTTATTGGACGATTATTTCCTTAGGTCCAATTTTGTTAGGTAGCGCATTTGTTATTTCCTCTACCATCACCTCTATGAACGTATTAAGCAGTAACTTTGCAGGTTACAACTTAGATGGAACTTATCTATTCGGTTTTATTTCTTTTGCTTTGACCATACTCGGCTTCTTTATTCTCTATTGGATGATTCCTAATCGCCCTGTGCCAGCCAAAGCAGCTATGATTGCTGCAGCTTTTAGTGCCACAATCTTTGTATTACTTAAAAACTTGTTTGGTTTTGTCATGGCAAACTTCACCAGTTATGAAATCATCTATGGTGCTTTTGCCGCAGTCCCTATCTTCCTGCTTTGGATATTTTTATCGTGGAACATTATTTTACTTGGTGTAGAGCTGAGTTATGCACTTACTGCATTTAATGCACATAAAGAGTCGAATCGGCATCCAGTGATTATGCTCATGGATCTACTACAACTTTTCTATAATAAGCAAAAAAAGGGTGAAGCAGTATCAGACGCAGAAGCGCTTGACGTTCTTGGTCGTGAAGAAATTGGCCGCTGGCCAAGTCACCTGAATATTTTAATGAAAAATAATTTAATTAAATGTACTGGTGATGACAAATTTGTCCTTGTACGCAATCTCAATGAAGTTGATTTCTGGCAATTTTACAAAATGCTCCCTTACCCATTACCTCGGCGTCAGGATATTATTGATATAACTCAAGATAAGCCATGGCTGCAAGATATTGGACCTGCCTTGTTAGAGTCAGATGCGGCTCTTACTGCCCGCCTCTCCGTTCCTTTATCACAAATTTTTGAAGATAACTCTCGCTCAAAGTTATAGATAAATTTTACCTCACACACCATGATCTGCAGACATAAAAAAACCTATCTTGTCTTAATGACAAGATAGGAATGTGTCCACAATCATTAACTCAAAAACTGTGGTTTTTCATCCACAACTTCTGCTTGCCATTCACCAACTTGTTTTTCCATTAGGCTAAATAGCGCAGCTTGAATCATATGTTGAGCCAATACTGTTGTTTGTTCACCTAACATCTGTTTCACTTCAGCATTGAACTGAATGGTAATTAATGGTTCTTTCTCAGACCCAGCATTACGCAGTGCTAACTCACCACTTTCAAGTTGAACCAATTCGAGAATGACTTCTTGATTGCCGAATAATTCTTTTAACTGTTCTATAGTCATAAATCCTCCATGCCCAACATAATACAAAATATAGTTTGTCTGCATTATGATGATATATCGGGATAAACATTGGACAATTCAAGTTATCCCGCTCATAAATTAAAATTCGACCATCTCATTACGAAACCCATCAAACAGTTGAGACAAATCTCTGTGCCATTCACGTAAGATTTCACTATCAGGCAACCATGCTTGTGGAGATTGCGTCACTTTAATAATAAGATTCGATGAAGTTTCGGGTTCGGGCTCAGCAGCCGCAGGTTCTGTTGCGTACTGACATAGTCGATATGCCCGTTTAAGCTCTGCAATAAGCCCTTGCTTGGCTAATTGTTGCATCACCACAACTTCTGGTGATACTTGTCCTTTAAGTGCCATTTCTTCTTCTATAGACTTCAAGGTTGGGTATTGATCATTTAAGCGATAATAACGCACCAATTCTTGTAAGAATGCTAACAGCGCGCCATGCAGATGAAAAACTGCCGATTCACGTGCAGCTTGAACTTGCTGAACTTGATCTAGTTGCTCTGCTTGTTGGCAAGCCAAACGAGCAAAATATAATTTTTGATTGGTACGATCAATGTGATAGCGCGCAACACGGGACATAGCTTTTTTCCAAATAGCACTCCGCTTTAGCTTAAATATTATCAGTTCAAAAAACAAAGGATTTAAGCATTTTTTTAACATGTCACC
Organism: Acinetobacter rudis; assembly: GCF_031157835.1. Classification (GTDB taxonomy): domain Bacteria; phylum Pseudomonadota; class Gammaproteobacteria; order Pseudomonadales; family Moraxellaceae; genus Acinetobacter; species Acinetobacter rudis_A. The sequence continues at coordinate 21,191 of NZ_JAVIDR010000026.1, forward strand.
GAAATTAATCGACCAAAAACTGTGCCAAATAAGTCTTTGACTCAACTAATTCAACTGACATATTAAAAATCAGAGGCCGAATTATTCAGCCACTTTAACACGCATCCCCACACCTTTTACTTTCAGCGTATTCAGCCCCTTAACAGCCTTAACACCTTCACGAGGATTGGTCATTTCAACAAATCCGAAACCTTTAGATTTCCCAGTTTCCTGATCAAGAACAATCACACAAGATTCAACCTGCCCAAAAGGTTCAAATAAAGCAAGCAATTCTGCCTCAGTAATTGATCGCTCTAAATTACGTACAAGTATTTTCATTTCATAACCTTTTAAACAACTATATAAAAAGAGGGACTCTGCAAACACTCACAGATTCCCATGCTTAAGTTTAATCTAGATTCAATCCAAAATCGAAATCTATTCTACCAGATGAGTATGTAGGAGCCCGTTGTCCAGTATTTTTCTGATGATGTGTTTCGCTTATACATAATTTACGGCTTAAACCTGTCAAAAAATAATGCTCTATTTTACGACCTTGCTCATCATACTTTTCACTTGTCCACTGACTTAGGTTTTGTTTGGTCAAGATCAATTCATTTTGGGCACGTGTTAGGGCGACATAAAGCACACGGCGTTCTTCCTCAACCTCATCAAAACTCTCAAGCGCACGAGCATGTGGATACTGGCCAGGACTTACGTTAGCAACATAGCAAACCTTTTGTTCAGTTCCTTTTGCCGAATGAATTGTAATCAATGTTACAACATCATTTTGCTCTAAACGTTCAACTTCCGAAATGGAAATCGGATCTAAAACGTATTGTTCTAAAAACTCGCTAAGTTGCTGATGTTTCTCGGCAAGCTGCGTAACCAAGTCAAAATCATTACAGCGTTTTGACCAGTCTTTTTTGGCATAGTTTTCACTTAGCTGCTCTTTCAAAGCATCAATCGCTAGGCTCACACACTGCTGTACTTGATCTTTAAGCACCGACATCTGCTGCATAATTAAAATTGCTTCAGCTGAAACTCGGCCAAATTTTTCTAAAATAGTGACAATTGCACTGATATCATCAGCTTTAACCAATTGTAATGCGAGCTTACTTGCACCGACATCGCCTACACCGGGCCATAATGTTAAAAACCGCATCCATGCAATATCATCTTGCGGATTAGCAATAACACGCAGCATACTCAATAAATCTTTGACATGTGCTGTCTCTAATAATTTCATTCCACCAATGAAACGATAAGGCACATTCGCTTGAATACATGCAGTCTCAATATGTCTCGCAGCAAAAGACGAGCGTACTAATACCATATGCTCATGCCAAGCGGTACCATCAACAAGGTGTCTTTGTTTGATATCTGCTGCAATCCAAGCAGCCTCATCAAACTCATTGCGAAAAATATGAATTTTAGGCTTTAACCCAGAACCACGCTGTGCTTCGAGTTGTTTATCGTAGTGAATAGGACTTTGTAATAACAACCAATTTGAAAGATCTAAAATTTCTTGAGTAGAACGATAATTACGTTCTAATTTAAAAATTTGAGCATTAGCTACCCGATCTTTAAAACGATGAATATTTTCAAAATCAGCACCACGAAAGGCATAAATGGATTGTGCATCATCGCCCACGCAAAACAAGTTTACCTGCTCCAACAATGGCTCAAGTAAAGCCCACTGTAACGGATTGGTATCTTGCATTTCATCAACCAATAAATGTTTACACATAGAGGCAACATAATTGACCAATGATTCAGACTGGGCAAATGCTGCCGCAACAACAACTAAAATGTCATCATAATCTAAAAAATGACGTGCCTGCTTACGCTGTTGATAATCCTGCATAAGCTGTTTAATTGCTTCTTTTTGCTCTACAAATTCAGGGAGTTGAGCTTCTAATGCTTGACTTAAAGATTGTCTAGTATTCCGTGCAAATGAATACAAATCACAAAGCTCTTTCGGTTTAGGTAAAGCATTTATATGATTTTTATCATCTTTACCACGTAATAAACGAAACATTAGCATTTGATCATCACGATCAATAATAGAAAATTGTTCTAAACCAAAAGCTTTAGGCACACGGCGTAATAAATACATGCAAAAGGTATGGAAAGTTGAAGCTCTTAAACCTTTTGCACTGGCTCCCAAAGCCAACTCAACTCTTGATACTATTTCACTTGCTGCACGACGAGTAAAAGTTAATATCTGTATTTGATCCGCAGGTACCCCTTGTTCAATTAAATAAGCTGCACGAGCAACAATGGTCTTTGTTTTACCACAACCAGCTCCAGCTAAAACCAAACTATGCTGCGCCTCAGTGGTTGCTGCTTGTTTTTGTTGAGTATTCAACTCATCAATCAGGACTTTTAAACTCATAACCACTCAACATATTTTTGACATAGGCAGTTTAACAGAGCAGTCCCTGAAAAGCTGAACCAAGTACCATCAAACTATTTTTCTATTCGCCTAATCATACATTCATCACGCAAAATTCAATTTACCGAGGCTCAAGCAAGTGAAGAATACGTGCAATACTTTCACAGCACTGTTGCAGATTTTTAGCACCATTTAAGCATGCTTGTTCAAGCGTACAGCACTCAGACACGATCGAGAAAATCGAAGAGAAACCAGCTGCATATAAGTCCTCTATTCCATCTCCGACCCGACCTGCACATGCAATAACAGGTACATTGAACTGCTTAGCCAATTGCATTACGCCATAAGGTGTTTTCCCTTCTAAGGTTTGTCGATCAATCGCACCTTCTCCAGTAAATACATAATCAGCATCATTTAAATACTGTCGAAGATTAACCAGGTTCATCATGGTTTCAACACCAGAGGCCATGCGAGCACCAGCAAAAACCATTAAACCATAACCTAAGCCACCAGCAGCACCAGCACCGGCAATATCTTGATAATTTACATTTAATTGTTTTTGAATACATGTTGCCACATGTGTTAAGCACTGATCTAAATATTGCACCTGATCTACAGTTGCACCTTTTTGAGGACCATAGACAAAAGAAGCACCATTTGGCCCAGTCAAAGGATTACTTACATCACTTGCAATCACAATTTCTCGATCACATAAACGTGCATCAAGATTGTTTAAATCTATACGATCTAACTGCGACAAAGCCAATGCACCTAAAGCAAGCTCTTCCCCATTTTTATTATAAAATCGTGCTCCTAAGGCTTGAGCCATACCAATACCAGCATCATTAGTTACACTACCACCCAATCCAATGATGATGCGCTTTGCACCATGATCCAATGCAGCAATAATCAGCTCACCAACACCATAACTCGTCGTATAAAATGGATCGCGCTGCGAAAGCTCTAACAGCTCTATACCACTCGCTAAAGCCATCTCGATTACAGCTGTCTCACCATGGTCTAAAAGAGCAAAATAAGCATGAACTCGCAGCTCAGCTCGTGGTCCCATCACTTCAAGTTCTACTTTCTTCGCTTCACAAGCAAAAAGAACGGCATCAACGGTGCCCTCTCCACCATCGGCCATTGGCACATGAATGATCTTGGCATCAGGAAATACTTTCAATATCCCCAAGGACATTGCTTCGCAAGCTTGATTTGCACTCATGCTTTCTTTAAACGAATCGGGAGCTAAAACAAAGGTTTTGCTCATATTAATCTCCAACTATGGTTTCTTGTTTAGAGCAAAATAATATTTATTCATGCTGCATGTTTAATACTGATTTCCTAACTTTAGATTAGTCACGAAAAGAGTGAAATACGAATAAATCTCATTCACTTAAAGTTTCATATAAAAATTTAAGCATAAATGCTGTTATTATCTAAGACCATTTATATTTATTTTCATATTTTTCACATATTAGAGATCATTTATGTATAAACGCTTTGCCTCAGTACTACTCATATCTTTTCTTAGTTCAAGTTCGGCACTTTATGCTGCACCCATGAAAAATGAGTCTCTTGAAAAGCTTATACAGCTCTCTAATGTTGAAAACTTTATTAAAAATAGTGCAACTGAAATGCGCCCAGTGCTGGATCAACAAGCTGAGCTTATTATCAAACAATCACTTGCAGTTGAAAAACTCAATGCCAAACAACAACAAGCCGCACAACAGCTTTCTGCACTGATGTTTGCCAAAAATCAAGAAATTATGCAAAACCCTAGATTTATGCAAATGATTAAAAATATATATCAAAAAACATATACTGAAGAAGAAGCTCAGGCCTATATTACTTTTCTCAGCTCACCGCTAGGCCAATCCATTTCCCAAAAAACATCTAAACTCACAACAGAAATGATGCAAGAGTCAACAAAGATTGCATATGAATTATTTAATGATACAGCTCAACAAAAAGAGTTTATGTTACAGCTGAGCAAAATTATTGCCCCACTGACTGAACAAAAAAAATAGTGCAATAAATGAAGACATAAAAAAACCGTGCAATTCAGAAATTACACGGTTTTTTAGGCACAAAATTAAGCTGATTTAATTACTTTTAACTCAGTTTTCTCTTGTGTCTCTTTCTCTTGCTTTGGTTGACGCTCTTTCTTGTATTCTGGTGCAGCCTTATCATTAATAACTGCAGCATTAATGACAACTGTACCCACATCATCACGACTTGGTAGGTCATACATAGTTTCTAGCAATACATTTTCTAAAATTGAACGTAGACCACGCGCCCCTGTATTTCTTTCCAATGCTTTTTGCGCAACAGCACGTAAAGCATCATCTTCAAAAACAAGATCAACATCTTCCATTTCAAATAAATATTGGTACTGACGTGTTAATGCATTTTTAGGTTCAGTTAAAATCTGCATTAGCGCAGCTTCATCTAACTCTTCTAGAGTTGCGATTACAGGCAAACGACCAATGAACTCTGGGATTAAACCAAATTTAACCAAATCATTGGCTTCAACCTGACTAAAGAGCTCTGAAACTTTTTTGGTATCATCTTTACTACGTACATCTGCAGTAAAACCAATACCACCCTTCTCTTGACGCTGTTGCACCACTTTTTCAAGGCCAGCAAATGCACCACCACAAATAAACAATATATTTGAGGTATCAATCTGAATGAACTCTTGCTGAGGATGCTTACGTCCACCTTGAGGAGGAATTGAAGCAACAGTACCTTCAATCATTTTTAATAATGCTTGTTGTACGCCTTCACCAGAAACATCTCGAGTAATAGATGGGTTCTCTGACTTACGAGTGATTTTATCAATCTCATCAATGTAGATAATACCCTTTTGAGCTTTCTCTACATCATAATCAGCTTTTTGCAGTAGCTTTTGTACAATGTTTTCAACATCTTCACCAACATAACCTGCTTCTGTGAGTGTTGTTGCATCAGCCATTGCAAAAGGAACATCAAGTAAACGTGCAAGAGTTTGAGCCAATAACGTTTTACCTGAACCTGTAGGTCCAATAAGTAAAATGTTTGATTTGGCAATTTCAATTGCATCTTCTTTCTGTGCAGTTTGAGAGACTTTTAAACGTTTGTAATGGTTATATACCGCCACAGACAAAGTCTTCTTCGCTGTACTTTGACCAATAACATACTGATCAAGCGCAGCACGAATCTCATGCGGCTTAGGTAAAGGACGAGTTGCCCAGTCACCACTTTCTACTTGTTGACTGGTTTGAACTAGGTCCATGCACACGTCCACGCATTCATTACAAATAAATGCGTCCTCGCCTGCAATCAGCTTACCGACTTCAGACTGCGTTTTACCGCAAAATGAACAATGCTTTTGTCCTTGAGGATTTTCGGACATTTTCACTCCAAATATTTTAACTTTAATTTAGATCTTAGTTTTCAGGACGTTTTGACAATACTTCATCAACTAGACCATATTCTTTTGCTTGTTGCGCTGTCATAAAATTATCACGATCTGTATCACGAGCGACCGTTTCATAATCTTGACCACTATGCTCCGCCATTAATTTGTTTAAGCGTTCTTTAATGAAAATAATTTCACGTGCGTGAATTTCAATATCAGAAGCTTGACCGCGGAAACCACCTAATGGTTGATGGATCATAACACGTGCATTTTCAAGGCAATAACGTTTACCTTTTGCACCAGCATTTAACAAGAAGGCACCCATAGAAGCTGCCTGCCCCATACAATAGGTCACAACATCAGGTTTAATGAACTGCATTGTGTCATAGATTGCCATGCCAGCAGTCACAGAGCCACCTGGTGAATTGATATAGAGATGGATATCTTTATCTGGATTTTCTGCTTCTAAAAACAACATTTGCGCCACAATCAAATTGGCCATATTGTCTTCAACTTCGCCTGTCAAGAAAATGACTCGATCACGTAATAAACGTGAGAAAATATCAAATGAGCGCTCGCCGCGAGAAGACTGTTCAAGAACAACGGGGACTAATGCATTATCAATAGTTGGAACGTACATACGTTATTTATCCTGATTTTTGTTTCTCAGATTCATTTCCACAATATGAGGGATAATATTCAAAATTGCAAAATATTCCCTATAAAAGAACGAACATTTTTCTGCTACCCACGGTTTTATCGTTTTTCACCACCAAACCCACAATAAAAAAGGCGCTCTAAGCGCCTTTTTTAGCAACAAAAACTTAAGCTTGTTGACGTGCTTGTTGTTCTTTCAACAATTCGTCATAGCTTACAGCTTTATCAGTTACTTTAGCAGATGCAAGAATGTGATCAACAACTTGATCTTCTAAAACAACAGCTTCGATTTGAGCACGTTGTTTTTCATCATTTTTAAAGTATTCAATAACTTCTGTAGGATCTTCATAAGAAGATGCCATGTCATTGATATATGCATCAACACGTGCTTGATCAACTTCAAGTTTAGACTCAGCTAAAATTGCACTTACCAATACACCGAGTTTCACAGATTTTTCAGCTTGTTCTTTGAAAAGCTCATCTGGCAACATGCTGTTGTCAAATGCTTGCGCACCTTGAGCACCAAACTGTTGAGTGAACTGTTGAATCATTTGTTGACGTTGACGGTCAATTTCTTGAGCAAGCATAGATGTTGGGATTTCAACTTCATTGGCAGCAACAAGCGCATCAAAAGCTGCACCTTTAACTTGGTTACGTAAGCCATTTTTAACTTCACGTTCCATGTTTTTACGCACGTCAGATTTTAACTTCTCAACGCCATCTTCTTCAGAAATACCGAATACAGTAAGGAATTCTGCGTCCATTTCTGGAAGTTTTGCTTTCTCAACAAGTTTTACGTTGATTTTGAATTGAGCAGCTTTACCAGCAAGATTTTCAGCTTGGTAATCTTCAGGGAAAGTTACATCAATAACTTTCTCTTCGCCTTTCTTCATACCAATAATCCCATCTTCAAAACCAGGGATCATACGGTTAGAACCTAAAACAAGTTTAAAGTCTTCAGCTGCGCCGCCTTCAAACTTTTCACCGTCTACAGTACCTTCAAAATCAAAAGTCACTTGCATGTCTTTCTTCGCCATACCTTTGGTTTCAACCCAAGTTTGGCGTTGTTTTTGCAAGTTTTCTAACATTGTGTCAACGTCAGCATCTTTAATTTCAGAAGTTTTACGTTCAACTTCTAAAGCATCAAATGCATTTACTTTAACTTCTGGATAAACTTCAACTGTCGCTTCATAAACTAAAGCGTCTTCTTTGTTTTCAACTTTTTCAATGTTTGGCATACCAACAGCATTGATTTTTTCTTGTTGAATAGCTTCGAATACTGTGTCACGGATTACATCATTTACCACTTCTTGGTAAATACCTGCACCATATTCACGACGTACAACATTTAATGGCACTTTGCCTGGACGGAAGCCGTTGATCTTCGCAGTTTTTGCAGTGCGCTTTAAACGAGCTTCAAACTGTTCGTTCACACGGCTCGTCGGTACAGATACATTTAAACGACGGGCTACGCCCGAAACCGCTTCAGAAGTTACTTGCATGGCTTCCTCGATATATTAAGTAGTAATTACAGTTTTAAAAAGTGCTACATTATATGCCAACAATGCAAGATATACAAAATCCTTAAACATAAACTCAATTTTTTTTTATTTTTTAATCATTAATTCTATTACTTTTAGCATTCAAGATGTTATAGCCTGAGTTTTTCACTTGCTGTTAAATAATTAACAACAATGATTTCTCTGACTATAAATTTTTACTTTTCTCAATAAAAACTGTCAAAAAAATTTCTGCTTTGTTCTAAATGAATTAAATAAGCCAACATATTTAAAACATAATTCACAAAGTATTAATGAGTCATATAAGTCAATCAGATGGTTTATGACAATATTGCTGATTTATAAATCTTTTAATACGAATTATCACACTTAATATAAAGAAAGAGATAAACATAAAAAGTTTTATTTAGTTAGCTAACTATTTATCAATATGCACAGCCTTTCTTGTCTCACCCTGCAATGATCAAACACACACTGAACGCTCTTTACACCAGCATCAATACCACTTATAAAAACTCACCCGACAGCGATCATAAAAAACAATTAAATTAAATTAGTTTACCGTTTTTTTTCATCACCATAAAAATCATATAGTTATAGATAAACAATTCTATTATTAAATACATTTTTCTTTCATTTCTTCATATTTGATCTATTTTTTCAATTTAGTTAGGTCGGTTTAAAAAACAATAATCATTATTATTTACACTCTATTTTAGATTAACTATCGAGTCGATTGATGTCATTTATAAAAACACGGAAGAAAATAGTATCCTCAGCGATTGCTTCTTCACTTTCTGTAATCGCGACACATGCTATAGCTCAGGAACAAGAGCGTGTTCAACTACCGACTATTCACCTAGAAGCACAAGCAGATAAGTCTTTAAAAGTTGATCAATCAGCAAATAGTAAATTTACGGTTCCCCTACTTGATGTTGCAAAATCAGTGAATGTAATTTCACCACAGCTCATCACTGACACTAAAGTGAACACACTAAGCGACGCACTTCGCACAGTTCCAGGTATTACCCTTGGCGCTGGTGAAGGCGGTAATCCGAATGGCGATCGACCATTTATCCGTGGCTATAACTCAGAAAGCTCGATTTATGTTGATGGAGTCCGTAATGCGACTTCTCAAAATCGTGAAATGTTCGCAGTTGAACAAGTTGAAGTGATTAAAGGCTCTGCCTCTGCACTTGGTGGTGCCGGTGGTACTGGTGGTAGCATTAACCTAATTTCTAAACTACCAAAACAAGAAAACTTTATTGAAGGTTCAGTACAAGGTGGTACAGACAACTATGCTCGTATCACTTTAGATGGCAACAAAGATTTTGGTAATGGTACAGCTGCTCGTGTAGCAATCATGGGGCATCAAAATGACAAAGCAGGCCAAAAAGATGGTGCTGAATATAAACGTTTTGGTATTGCACCAAGTATTAGTTTTGGCCTAGGTAGTCCAACACGTGCGACTTTAAGTTATTACTACTTAAAATCAGATGATACCCCAGACTCTGGCGTGCCTTATTGGGATCATAAAACAAGTACACCTACAGGCAAACCATTAGATGCCAAACAAGGCATTTATTATGGCTGGAAAGATCGTGATTTCCAAAAACAAGAAAACCATATTGGCACCCTTAAACTAGAGCATGATATTACGGATGACTTAACCATCAGTAATACCGCCGTATATAACAAATCTAAAAATGACTATATCTGGACGCAACCTGATGACTCAAAAAGTAATATTGCCAATGGACAAGTCGTACGTCGTGCGAATACACGTATAACTGATACGGATGGTTTTAGTGACCAACTGAGTTTACGTGGTAAGTTTAATACAGGTTCTATCAAGCATAGTTTTAATACTGGAGCAGAATTTAGCCGGATAGTATCCGATAAAGGTAACTATATGTTGACAGATTTGGGACAAGCCGCCTCTTCAACATTACCTGCCAAACTAAATGGTATTAAAGCCTGTGCTGGACTCACTCCTGCAGATTCAAACTATTGGTGTACTGATGCCTATAATCCAAACCCACATGATCCTTGGTTAGGTAATGCAACGAAAAATAAAAAAGTCACTACAACAACATCACAAACCACTTCATTGTATGTATTGGATAACATTGAACTTAATCCACAATGGTTGCTCGATTTAGGTGCGCGTTGGGATAAATTTGACACTGAGCTTAAAACAAACGCTACAGGTGAAAAAATTGAGAACAATACTGACTTTTTCTCATACCAAGCCGGCTTAACTTTTAAACCTGTAGAAAATGGTTCAATCTACGCAAGTTTCGCTACCTCAGCAAACCCTGTTGGAGTAGATGCTGGTGATGGCTCAGAAACTGCGTTAAATGTAAACATTAAAGATCTCGATCCTGAAAAAGCACGTACGTATGAAATTGGAACAAAATGGGATCTGCTTGATAAGCGTCTAAATTTAACAGCAGCAATCTTCCGTACTGAGAAACAAAATACGCGCATTCAACTCGACTCAACCACATATACCAACGGTGGTGAAAGTAAGGTTGACGGTATTGAACTTGGCGTTAATGGTAATATTACTGATAAATGGGCAGTATCTGCTGGCTACTCTTATCTTGACAGTAAACAAACTGAACCTGGTCCATCGTGTACCCGTACTGGTGTTTGTACTGCTGAAAATCCTGCAAAAGGCAAAAAATTGCCAAACGTTCCCCAAAACAGTGCAACCCTATGGACCACTTATCAAGTCTTACCACAGTTTAGTATTGGTGGTGGTGCAGTCTATAGTGATAAAGTCTATGGCGATGCAACAAATACAAAATGGGTTCCAAGCTATGTTCGTTATGATGCCATGGCACGTTATGACGTTAACAAAAATGTTAACTTACAGTTAAATGTAAATAACATTGGTGATAAACGCTACTTCACTAAAGCTTATGCATCACACTATGCGACTGAAGCAGAAGGCCGTAGTGCAGTTGTATCACTTAACTTTAAGTATTAAGAAAAGAACGACATAATCCCTTATTAAAAATAAGGGATTTGTACTAAAATAGCCTCGTTTGAGGCTATTTGTATATTTAAACAACATAAATAGGTGCTACTTTGATTCATCATATCCCTAACGTCCTGAGTAAAGAGCAAGTTGAATACTTTCGTACCGAAATGAATAAAGTTGAATGGGTCAATGGCAAGGTGACTGCCGGCACCCTCTCGGCAACAGTTAAACATAATCAACAACTATCAGAAGACCACCCACTTACGCATAAACTGAGTACGATTATTTTAGAACAACTGGGACAACATCCTTTGTTTTTATCAGCAGCAATTCCACAAGATATCATTCCCCCACTATTTAATCGTTATGAGGCAGGCGAAGCTTTCGGTATGCATGTTGACAATGCAATACGACGCATTCGAGGTACACAAGAACGATTAAGAACAGATCTATCTTGTACTTTATTTTTATCTGAGCCTGATGAATATCAAGGTGGTGAGCTTGTTGTTGAGGATACCTATGGCTTTCATGACATTAAACTACCTGCTGGTGATCTAATTTTGTATCCAGCGAGTAGCTTACACGAAGTGACAGCGATTACTCAGGGTTGCCGTGTTGCCTCATTTTTTTGGGTACAAAGTATGATTCGAGATGACGCAAATCGTCATATGTTATTTAACCTAGACCAAAGCATTCAAAATCTACGAATGAGTTTAGGTGATCGACATCAGGAAGTTATTCAACTTACCAATATTTATCATAATTTAATTCGTAAATGGGCAGAGCTTTAAGGCTCCGCTCTTTCCTACCACCATTTACGACAACTTCATTTTGATCTATAAAAGTTTTTTTCTAAATCTCATTGACACTATTGTGCTTATATCGTAATTTTAACGGTATGAATAAATATCCAGCTATTCTCGCCCTCCTCCCAATGGCAAGCAGCACCCTCAGCTTGCAGCTTATGCTGCGCCTAGCGCGCACATATTAATTTTGCCATTTTGGCACTCGCCCCCTAGATTAAAGTTTAAACGTATTTTAAATAGAGACCATATATATTGTCGTCTATCGCTCATCCCCGAGATCTGAGTTTTTTAGGTGACACAAGGAGTTCTGCAATGATGTTGGCTGATCCAAGTAAAAAATACCGTCGCATGTATCAACGTGTCGAATTAACTGACCGCCAATGGCCAAACAAAGAAATTACTCAAGCGCCAATTTGGATGAGTACAGACCTTCGTGACGGTAACCAAGCTATTTTTGAACCGATGAACATTGAACAAAAATTTAAAATGTTCCAAATGTTGGTCAAAATTGGTTTTAAACATATTGAAATTGGTTTTCCTTCGGCTTCACAAGTCGACTTTGACTTTACTCGTAAACTTATCGAAGAAAATCACATTCCAGAAGACGTTTATATCGAAGTTTTAGTTCAAGCACGCGATCACTTAATTGAACGAACATTTGAAGCTTTGGCTGGTGCTAAACGTGCAATTGTTCATATTTATAACTCTAACTCTCCAACATTCCGCCAAAAAGTATTGAATGTTGATATTGCTGGTGCGAAAGCATTGGCAGTTAATGCTGCAACAAAAGTAAAACAGTATGCTGCACAATATCCAGAAACCCAATGGGTATTCCAATATAGTCCTGAGTGCTTCAGTGCGACAGAACTTGAGGTTGCTAAAGATGTTTGTGATGCTGTTACAGAAATTTGGGAAGCATCACCAGACAATAAAGTCATCTTAAATTTACCTGCAACAGTTGAAGTTTCAACACCAAATGTTTATGCAGACCAAATTGAATGGATGCATCGCAACATTGCTCGTCGTGATGGGGTATTAATTTCTGTACATTGCCACAACGACCGTGGCTGCGGTATTGCAGCATCAGAGTTAGCCATTATGGCTGGTGCTGACCGCGTAGAAGGCTGTGTGTTTGGAAATGGTGAACGTACAGGTAACGTTGATGTAGCAGCAATTGCATTAAATATGTATAGCCAAGGTGTAGCGCCACACTTGGACTTCTCAAACATTAATGAAATTATCGCGACTGTTGAAGAATGTACAGGTTTACCAGTACATCCACGTCATCCATATGCAGGTGACTTAGTCTTCACAGCATTCTCTGGTTCACACCAAGATGCGATTAAGAAAGGTTTTGAATTCCAAAAAGATCAAGATATTTGGGATATGCCTTATTTACCAATTGATCCAAAAGACTTGGGTCGTGACTATGATGCCGTGATTCGTGTCAATAGCCAATCAGGTAAAGGTGGTATCGCATATCTTTTAGAATCACATTACAACGTTGTGTTACCACGTCGTTTACAAGTTGAATTCTCTCAAGTGGTACAACAAGTTACCGATGAGGAAGGAACTGAAATTACAGCCCAAGAAATCTGGAAATTATTTAAAGCTGCATATGTCGAAAGCAAAAAAGGTCATTTCGATGCAAAAGGTTATAAATTATCAGATCAAAATGGCAATCAAATCATTGAGCTTGATATCGAAATCAACGGTGAAGTACAACAGCTCCGTGGTGAAGGCAATGGTCCAATTTCAGCTATTTTAAATGCACTCGACTTACCAGTTGACGTATTAAACTACGAAGAACGCGGAATTAGCTCAGGTGCAAATGCCAAAGCGCTTGCATTAATTGAACTTCAAGTTAAAGGTACTGGACGCTCAGCATTTGGTGCTGGTGTGCATGACAACATTGTAACTTCTTCAATTGAAGCAATTATTGCATGTATCAACCGTTTGGTTGCTCAGGGCGTGCTTCAATCTAAAACGCAAGCCCCAGCCTAACTTTCACTTAGGTTGGCTTAATCAACAGGCTTGTACTAAACAGGCCTGTGCTATGCAATAAATGACTTTGGAAAGGATATCGCAAGTGATATCCTCTTTTACATATTGATATTCTTACATTTTAAGGCGAACAATGACTGTGTCCTTCCCGACTGACTCAGTGGGATTAGTGTCCCCGCAAAAATTTCAGTTTGAACAACCCTTAGCATTGGAATGCGGTCGAATGTTACCGCGCTTTGAAATAATGGTTGAAACGTATGGCACACTCAACGCCGATAAAACAAATGCAATTTTGATTTGTCATGCACTGTCAGGGCACCATCATGCCGCAGGCTATCACGATGCCAATGATAAAAAAACAGGTTGGTGGGATGCCTGTATTGGACCTGGTAAAGCAATTGATACTTCAAAGTTTTTTGTTGTCGCTATTAACAACATAGGGGGATGTCATGGCTCTACAGGCCCCACTTCACCTAATCCAGAAAATGAAAATCGCCCCTATGGGCCAGACTTTCCACTCGTCACAGTCCGAGACTGGGTCAAAACTCAAGCAATGTTATCGGACCGTCTAGGTATACAGACTTGGTATGCGGTCATTGGTGGCTCTCTAGGTGGTATGCAGGCTCTACAGTGGTCGGTAGATTACCCTGATCGCTTACAAAAATGTGTGATCATTGCGAGTGCACCAAAACTTTCAGCTCAAAATATTGCATTTAATGAGGTTGCTCGCCAGTCCATCTTATCTGATCCCGATTTTCATGATGGTCGTTATTTAGAAAATGACAGTTACCCTAAACGTGGTCTTATTTTAGCTCGCATGGTCGGTCATATTACCTATCTTTCAGAAGAAGCAATGATGCAAAAATTTGGTCGAGATTTAAAATCTGGCAAATTTATGTATGGTTTTGATGTCGAGTTCCAAGTCGAAAGTTATTTACGCTACCAAGGCGAACGCTTTAGTCGTAACTTTGATGCTAATACCTATTTAATCATGACTAAGGCGCTTGATTACTTTGACCCTGCACGTGAATATGAACAATCACTTCAAGCAGCAATGGCGAAAACTCAATGTCAATTTTTGGTGGTTTCTTTTACTACAGACTGGCGTTTTAGCCCTGAACGTTCACAAGAAATCGTGAATGCTTTGATTAGCAATCAAAAACCTGTCAGCTATCTCGACATTGATGCTGAACAAGGACACGACTCTTTCCTCTTCCCTATCCCTTTATATGTTAAATCGTTGCAAGCATTTCTAGCTGGAAAATCGCAGGCTCAAATCTCAACACAGGAGCAGCCATAATGCGTATAGATCATCAACTCGCTGAAAAATGGATCAAACCTAATTCAACTGTTTTAGACTTAGGTTGTGGTGATGGCGAAATGCTCGCACATATGACAAAAAAGCATAATATTCGCGCATATGGATTAGAAATTGATCAAGAAAAGATTGCAATTGCTATTGGCAAAGGGTTAAATATCATCCAACAAGACTTAAATCTGGGTTTACAACGCTTCGCTGACCAATCTTTTGACTATGTAGTCATGGCTCAGGCTCTTCAAGCTGTTGATGCACCAGATGTATTATTACGTGATATGGTCCGTGTTGGAAAACAAGCTATTATTACTTTTCCTAACTTTGCTTATTGGAAGACTCGTTCTTACTTAGCTTTAAAAGGAAAAATGCCCGTTTCCAAAGCATTGCCATATATGTGGTACAATACGCCCAATATCCATCTGTGTACTTTTCGAGATTTTGAAGCACTCTGTGCTGAGAACCGTATACAAATTATTAATCGACTTGCCGTAAATGGGAATCAGAAAGATAACTTACTCAGTAAGTACAGCCCAAATTTGTTTGGTGAAGTCGCAATTTATCGAGTGAGTGCTCTATGAAAAAAATTTTATTAGGTAGTACCTTATTTTTTGGCATGCTGAGTATGCAAGCTCATGCTGACTATATTCCACAGCAAAAACAGTCAACGTCTGCTTTAGCTGCCCAATATGCACATATGCCTGTTCAAGATCTATTTAAAGCAGCAAAATCAGGACAAGCCGCAGCGCAATTCTACTTAGCGACTCACTACCAACTTGGCCGTGAAATTCAAAAAGACGATAAACAAGCATTTACTTGGTATAAAGCTGCAGCAGACCAAGGTATTTCTGCTGCTCAACTCAACGTTGGCCGCATGTATGCAGATGGTATTGGTGTTTCTAAAAATGAAACTTTGGCACGTCAATATTTAGAGAAAGCAGCAAGCCACGGCGATAATCGCGCTAGCTTTAACCTTGCAGTTATGGAAGAGCAAAAGAAAAACTACATTGGTGCTTATCAATGGTATGAACTTTCTACCCGTGACGGCATGCTTGATAACAAAGTCATCAATATGTCAGAAACAAAGAAAACTGCTTTGGCTGCAAACTTAACCCAAGATCAAATCCGCACTGCACGTGAACGTGCTGACCGTTGGATTCAAGCACAATAATTTTTAATTTTTAATTTTAAAATTTGGAATTAGAGCACCACTACGGTGCTTTTTTTCTATCTATACACAAACAACCAAGCCTAACTTTGCTATTCAATAGCACATTTATCTGCCGCAAATAACAATGATCAGCATAAAATCATTTACACTAGTTGCATTCGTTTTTAGAGCAGTTACAACATGTCAGCAACAGATTGGTTATCTCAAGGTCGTTTAATTTTAGCAAGTAATAATAAAGGTAAAATTACAGAATTTGAGCATCTTTTTGAGCAACTAAATCTTCCTATACAAGTCATTGCCCAAGGTCAACTTGATATTGAAGATGCTGTTGAGGATGGTTTAAGTTTTATTGAAAATGCCATTATTAAAGCACGCCATGCCGCAAAAATTTCAGGTTTACCTGCTATTGCGGACGATTCAGGATTATGTATTCCACTTTTAGGCGGTGCTCCAGGTATTTATTCTGCACGTTATGCGGGTGAACATGGTCATGATGCAGCAAACAATGCAAAACTGCTTGAAGATGTTAAAGCACTACGTCAACCCAACCAAGCCATTGAAGCCATGTTTGTCTGTGTATTGGCTTTAGTACAGCATGCTGAAGATCCTTTACCCCAAGTATTCCAAGGTATTTGGCACGGAGAACTCTTGGAGGTTCCACGTGGAGACAATGGTTTTGGTTATGATCCTTTATTTTGGTTACCTGAGTTAGGTTGTAGTAGTGCCGAGCTAAGCAAAGTGGATAAAAATAAAATAAGTCATCGTGGTCAAGCGATGCAATTATTTAAAGCCAGCTTGAACACCACACAGCTTAGTTAAAACTGAGCAAATACCAGAAAAGCTCCAAATACCTGCCATAGCCCAGCATAAATGGCAATAACCACACAGCTAACTACTGTCCCAGCAGCAATATATTTTGCAGATCTACCAGTACCTTGAAAAGAGGTTTCTAGTGCAACAATATTCGCTGCTGGTGGTAAACAAAATATAAAGAATATTGCAGCAATTGCTTGATGTATTGCACTATTATCAATGAGCAAATAGATCAGTGAACAAAAAACAATACCGCATAACAACTTAAATAGAGCAATCTTACTGCTCTGAATCAAATCAGCTACACCTATCCGTGTATGTCTCAGCCACATACCCAATACACACATGCCAGCAAAACTCATTGCCCACTTTGCAGCTAAATATAAATGATCAATAAGCACATGTTGCTTCATTTGATCAACACCAAGCCCACTTAAAACAGCAGCGATGAGTAGTGCAATTACAGGTGGAGAGCGGACTAAGTTTTTAATCACAAGCCAAGGTGCTTGAATTGTTTGACTCACTGCAGATGTCGCCCAAATATTGCCAAATAAAGAGCCACCAATATATAAAGCAATCATTGCACCGCTGACCTCGGCACCAAAAATTGACATGGCTATAGGTAAACCCAACCAACCAATATTGGTATAGCTACAACATAATGCCTGTAGACGATCCTTAAACAAGAGCACATAAAAAACATACAACATGATTGCAGCCAAAATACTCAGTCCAACCAATGCCAACTGTCCCTCTTTGTAAAACACCATGTTATAAATAATCACGATTGGGATAAGCAACTTAGCTAAAATATTGGACAGTATTACTCTAAGTTTTGCCTGTGTTTTGACACTTGCTAATAGCAAACCACATAAAAAAGAAAATAGTGGAAATAGAATCACTGCTCAAAACCTAAAAATCGCCCAAGAACAAATAGCATGCACCTTTCGCTTTCACTTCGTCTAGCCCTATGTCCTTAAATTGCAATAATAACGTCACAGCGCTGTCATGATTTACTGTTGATATAGCGGTTGATCAATTAGGAGTTGTTCTCATGGCTGGATTATCAATTTGGCATGTTGTCATTTTTGCAATCGTTGTTATTTTATTGTTCGGTACATCTAAGCTTAAAAATCTAGGTAAAGATGTTGGTGGTGCAGTGAAAGATTTTAAAAAATCAATCAAAGATGAGGAAACAACGGCCTCAATCAATGAGCCACGTACTCTAGAACATCAAAATACCAATAGCGACGTAAACTCGACGGTAAAACAATAAACGAGTGAGGTAAGCTATGCTTGATGTAGGATTCTCTGAGCTTCTAGTTTTTGGTGTCATTGCCCTTCTGGTACTTGGACCAGAAAAACTACCCGAAGCCGCACGCTTTGCAGCTAAGTGGTACAGTAAATTTAAACGTGCCATCAGCAGTGTACAAAATGACATTGATCGTGAGTTACGTCTATCTGAATTACGCGAGCAAATGAATCAAGAAATGAAACGGATTCAAGAGCTTGAAGAAAAAATGCAACGTCAGATGCAAGAATTACAACAACAAGCGAATCAGCCTCTCACTTCTGAACATATCAGTACAACATCAGTTAAACATGCTCAATACCAGTATGTTCAACATCACATACCAAAATTGTATATGCCTACGCTTTGGTTAAAGAAACACAACTGTAATAGTGTACTGGTTGTGGATTCTAATCCCACAGTTCATGTTCCCGAATTTCAGGTGGCCGTATGACAGACACGATGAGTTCTCAAACTCAGCCCCCAGCAATACACGATTCATCAACTGGATCTGCCACCTTAGAAGAAATGCCGATTACCAAGCATTTAGTTATTCTACGAAAACACTTATTTAAAATCGTGACTATACTGCTGGTACTCTTCTTCTGCCTACTCCCTTTTGCCAATAAAACGTACAGCACTTTGTCTGCACCGCTACGTGCACAGCTTCCAGCACAATCAACCATGATTGCGACGGATGTTACAGCAACTTTTATGGCACCCTTTAAACTCAACTTTTTTGTTGCCATAATGCTGGCGATGCCCTTTATCATTTATCAGCTTTGGGCCTATATCAAACCTGCACTGTATGAAAAGGAAAAAACCTTAGCGATTCCTTTGCTTTTGGGTAGCATCAGTCTGTTTTATGCGGGTATTTGTTTTGCATATTTTGTGGCTTTACCTTCAATCCTACATTTTTTTATCAGTGTTTCACCAGATACTGTAGCGCCAATGACAGATATCAACAGTTATCTAACTTTTTGTCTAAAACTCTTTTTAGTTTTTGGCATAACCTTTGAAATACCGATTATTACGTTAGTGCTGATACTCATTGGTATTGTAGATACCAAAACTTTGGCCGAAAAAAGACGCTTTATTATTGTGGGCTGTTTCTTTGTTTCAATGTTTGCAACACCACCAGATGCACTTTCAATGATTATGTTGGCTATTCCTATGTGGATGCTATTTGAGCTTGGCCTACTCATGGGTAAACTCATTGAAAAACGCAAAGTCGCTCAGTAAAACCATATAAAACACATAATACAAGCAGGCCAATAAGCCTGCTTTTTATCCGATGGAGCGTAAAACCTCATCGTTCAGGATGAGGATATAAGTGACTGGCGTAAGCCATATGACACATTTC
>NZ_JAVIDR010000027.1 GCF_031157835.1 Acinetobacter rudis
GATTGAGTCCAGTTGAATACAGAACTCAATCTCATTTAACCGCCTGAAAAACTGTCCAACTTTATGGGGTCAGTTCATTTAAGCGGTTTTTTTTACGCGCTGACACAAAAAAGACTCGATAAAGCGTAATCTAAAAAAGCATTAAAAATGTCAAAGTGATAACATTTTGCCAGTTTGATTATTGTCGGCGGGTAAAACAAATGTTAATACAACGTGGTGGCTTAAAAGTTGTTGCAGGTCTTGGTATTTCAGGTGTTGCAGCAGTGAATTTTTTACATCAACAAGGCTACCGTGTTGCAGTCACTGATTCACGTGGAACACCTCCAGGTTCAGATCAAATTCCCGCTGATGTACAGCGTGTTTTTGGCCATTTTGATGAAGCGCTGTTGTTGCAAGCTGAAGAAATTATTATTAGTCCTGGGCTTGATCCTAAAATGCCTGAAATTCAAAAGGCAGTGGCACAGGGGATTCCAGTAATTAGTGAAATTCAATTATTACGACGTGCAACAGATCTTCCTATTGTTGCAATTACAGGATCAAACGCTAAAAGCACAGTGACAACATTACTGGGCCAAATGGCACTTGATGCAGGTAAGAAGGCAGCGATTGGGGGGAATTTGGGTCGTCCTGCGTTGGATTTACTTAAAGATCAGCCGGAGCTGTTTATTTTAGAACTTTCTAGTTTTCAATTAGAGACTACATCTAATTTAAATGCGGAAGTTGCAGTCGTGCTGAACATGAGCGAAGACCATTTAGATCGTCATGGTGATATGCAGGGATACCATGCAGCAAAACATCGTGTTTTCCAAGGAGTGAAACGCATAGTCTACAATCGTGACGATGCGTTAACACAACCTCTCATTGCTGACCAAGTCCCACGACAAAGCTTTGGCTTAAATGCACCAGACCTCAATCAATATGGCATCTTGCGTGCTGATGATGGCAGTATGTATTTGGCTCGTGGCCGTGAACGTTTGATCTGTAGTACTGAGCTTTATATTCAAGGAATGCATAATTTGGCGAATGCGTTAGCGTGTTTGGCTTTAGGTGAGGCAATTGGCTTGGCAATGGACTCTATGCTTGAAACTTTAAAACATTTTAAAGGCTTAGAACACCGTTGCCAGTTTGTTAAAGAACTTAATCAAGTACGCTATTATAACGATTCTAAAGGTACTAATATTGGTGCAAGTTTGGCGGCAATTGAAGGTCTAGGTGCTGCGATTGAAGCGAAACAAGCCAAATTGGTGATGATTTTGGGTGGACAAGCCAAAGGTCAGGATTTTAGTGTCATTCGTGATGCGCTGAGTCAATATGTTAAGACCGTCGTATTGATTGGTGAAGACTCAAAATTGATTGAGACAGCTATAGAAGGATGTTGCGATCTTCAACATGCAGAAAGTCTGCCTGAGGCTGTAGCATTGTGTCAGCAAAATGCACAACCGAATGATGTGGTGTTATTATCACCTGCCTGTGCAAGCTTTGATATGTTCAAAGGTTATGAGCAACGTGGTCAGCAGTTTGTTGAACTGGTACATCGTTTAGCGGAACAATAAACATAAGAAGGAATAAAACATGGCTGGCTTAGAGACAACCATAAATAAAATCAATCAAATATTTGAGAAAGTACAGCCTAAGCTTCCAGCAGAATTTAGTACACGTAATGTGCTGATGTTCTGTGTTATGGCTTTACTATGCATCGGAACAGTTATGGTGGCTTCGGCCTCTATGCCTTACGCTGAGGGGCTACATGAAAATCCATTTCATTACGTAGTTCGTCACGCAATTTCTATTGTTGTGGCTTCTGCGGTTGCTTTCGCTGTATATCAAGTTTCGCTTACAACCTGGTTTAAACACACATTTTTGCTATGGTTAGTGGCAATTATCTTATTGGCTTTGGTACTTGTTGTTGGTACAGAGGTCAATGGTTCTAAACGTTGGATTCGATTGGCTGGATTTACCTTACAGTCTTCTGAAGTGGCTAAGGTGGTGATGGCAATCTTTACTGCAGATTATGTTGTACGCCGTGCAGATGAAGTGCGTAATAGCTTAAAAGGCTTTGGGCGCTTGTTAGGGGCTATGATCATTACTATTGTGCTGATCGTTTTTGAACCTGACTTGGGTGCAACTGCTGTGATTGTCTTAATGATGATTGGCGTATTTTTTCTCGCTGGTGCACCAATGATTCAGTTTGCCGTTGCCTTTTTAGCAGTGATTGGCGCATTGATTTTGGCCATTGTTTTAGAGCCCTATCGTTTGGAGCGTTTAACCTCATTTTCTAATCCTTGGGCAGATCCATTAGGCTCTGGGTATCAGCTCTCTAATGCACTCATGGCTTTTGGGCGTGGTGAATGGACAGGGGTTGGACTGGGGCATAGTATCCAAAAAATGTCTTATTTGCCTGAGGCACATACAGATTTTATGTTGGCCATTTTTGGTGAAGAATTTGGTTTCTTGGGTATTGCTGTGGTTATGATCTTATCCTTTACCATGTTAGCTTGTTGTATTCGGATTGGTCATCGTGCCTTGAAAAACCAGTATCTTCGCGCTGGTTACCTTGCATATGGGATTAGTATTATTTTCCTATTACAGATTTTAGTGAATGCTGGGATGAATATGGGAATGCTTCCTACCAAAGGCTTGACCTTGCCATTTATTAGTTATGGTGGTTCATCTTTGATTGCGTGTGCTGTGATGGTGAGTTTCATTTTAAAAATTGATGCAACTACACGTGTGGTTAACCCAAACAAAGAGCAATCTAATTTCTGATCAGTCGTGCTTTATTACAGCATTATTGAATAATAAAGTACGGCATGAAATGAAAAGCACAGGGCTATAGTCACTGTGCTTTTTTCTATTTATAAGTACCAGTAATTGTGAGGCCATGGGGAATTAAATGGCGGTCCCATTGTGCAATTGCTTGCTTAAGCATACGGGCTGGTCGATCAAGCTCTACAGGCGCTTGTCCTAGTGCTTGTAGAGCATGCTGTAGATCTGTGCTAGCGTGTTGGAGATCAAGTGCTTGTGCTAGATTCTGCTTAGAAAGTTTTTGTCCTTGGGCATTCATTGCAAGTGGCAGGTGCATATAGTGTAGTTGGGGTGATTTTAAGCATTGCCGCAGATAAATTTGTCGAGCTGTATTGTCAAGTAAATCTGCGCCACGAACAACATGTGTGATGCCTTGCATTGCATCGTCTACAACTACGGCCAATTGATAATTAATAATGCCATCGCGACGTTTTAATACGAAATCGCCCAAGTCATTGTATAGGTTGGAGCTTTGAGGGCCTTGTAAGATATCTACGAACGAAATGAGTTGATCATGAACAATAAGACGAATTGCATTATTCTCAAAATCAAGTCCTAGATTGCGACAAGTTCCTGCATAAATATGGTTTGAGCCAAGCATTTTACGTGTGCATTGACAAGCATAGGTTAGGCCTTGCTGCTGGAGTTGTTCTAAGACTACATGATAGAGATCTAATCGATCACGTTGAAAGATAATCTCTGCATCAGGTTCAAATTCAAAGGCATCAATGCAGCTGAGAATGTGCTGTTCACTACCAGGGAAAATTCGAGGGATATCCGTATCTTCAATTCGAACAAGCCATTGGCCAGCATGTGCTTTTGCATCGCAATAACTTGCGACAGCAGTAATCAGTGAACCAAAATGCAATGGGCCGGTTGGCGAAGGTGCGAACCGGCCCACATATGTGGATGATGTATTGACCATCGTAGTAGGCTTTATACGTTGAAATTAGCCGTTATTTTGCTTCTCTTTGATTTCTGCTAGTGTTTTGCAGTCAATACAAAGTGTTGCAGTTGGGCGTGCTTCTAAACGACGTAGACCGATTTCAATACCACATGTTTCACAAAAGCCATAGTCATCATTTTTGATGGTTTCAATGGATTGCTCAATTTTACGAATCAGCTTACGCTCACGGTCACGTGTACGTAATTCGATTGCGAACTCTTCTTCTTGAGTAGCGCGATCGTTTACATCTGGTAGAGCAGATGATTCGTCTTGCATGGTGTTTAAAGTACGATCAACCTCTGACATTAATTCAGCTTTCCAAGCCAAGAGAATTTGGCGGAAATGTTCAAGCTGCCCTTCGGACATGTATTCTTCATTTTTCTTGAGCTGATAAGGTGCAATACCAAAAAGGCTAGCTGTAGAGCTGCTGTCCAATGTTTGCGACTTGGTTTTACGAGCACGTTTAGTCTTATCGCCATCAAGCACTTCGATGTTTTCTTCCAAGACTTGGTTTTGGTTGTCATTCGCCATAAAGGGAAATCCTCATCATATACGTATGTCATTACGCAAAAAGTATGGTGATATGCAAGTTTTATTATTGCTTCCCATAGAAAATTAATCTATCGGGGGCGTCATCATATAGAGTTTTCTACAAAGATGAAAGCCATGAAGCTTAGAATTCAATTTCCAGCTTCTGTAGGTCGAATAAAGTAATCTAAATTGATAAAAAATAAAAGCTAGTAACCACAAATTGTTGGGTCAATTGTAGGGAGCATACAGTCAACACGGTGGACCTGTGTGCTAAATGTTCCATCTGAGTGGAGTAATACACTGCGGTAGCCAGGAGCAATTTGATCTAAAGTAAATTCTTTTTGTCGAGGTTTAAATTGCACACATGTAGAAGGCGTAGAGAAAAATGCTATGTCATTCCACAGGTTGAGCGAGTCTTGGTGTACATGACCACAAAGTACCATCTTGATGTTATCGAAATTTAGGAAAATTTGCTGTAATTCGACAGCATTTTTTAATTTGTGTTGATCAATCCAATGCGAACACATATCAATCGGGTGATGATGGCAAGCGATAATCACAAATTTGTCTTTATATTGAGTAAGAGATTGTTCTAAGAGTTGTAGTTGCTCACTATGGATCATGCCATCAATATGATTTTTGACCGCACTATTGAGTAAGATCACTGTCCATGGATCAAGGTCAATAATACCGGGTTGGGGCAATGGTGTATTAAAGGGGAATAGTTGTAAGTTATCGTGGTTACCAGGAATTTGAAAGCATGGGTAGGGCATACTTTTAACATGGTCTAGATAACGCTGATAAGTATCAGCTATCGATTCTTGAGCAAGATCACCCGTATGTAAAAGAGCGTTAGCTGTTGGATAACGCTGTTGAATATCTTGGATCACTGCATGAAACGTTTCTTCAGGTGAATAATTCAGGAAGACAGAGTTTGGGTCTGCCATTAAGTGAGTATCTGTGATCTGAATTAAGGTTTGAGTTTTATGAATACAGGAAGGCACTTTACTCTCCTTGTAACATATTGCTTGTTAACAAATGCTGTTTAAGCCATTGTAGTGCCATAATCACTGGAGCATTGCGTAAACGTTGACTATTTAACAGTTGGTCAAGATGCTTATAATCAATAATATGAAGTTTAATATTTTCTCCTTCTGTTTCTAGTCCAAAGATACCTCCTTCCAGTGGGAGTGTGGTTGATGCACTATAAAGATGAAAAATTTCATCACATGCACCAGCTGAAGGATAAAAACTAAAGAGGTGTTGGAGATTATGCGCCTGACAGCCAGACTCTTCTATTGCTTCTCGTTGGATACAGTCTTCTGCAGTTTCATCGCCATCGAGAATGCCTGCAATGACTTCAAGTTGCCATGCAGATGTGGAGTCCTGAATTGCGCCAATACGGAACTGTTCAATAAGCGCGAATTTTTGTTGTTGGTGATCATAAAGGATTACACCAGCCGCTTGCTTACGATGTACAATTTCGCGTGTAAGTTGAGGACCAAATTCTGTTTGATCAAACAAGCGATGACGCAAACTTACACGTTCAATATGAAGAAACCCTTTAAAAATAGTTTCGGTTTTCTCAATGGTTACGTCGTTGCGTCCAAAGCTTGCGTTGTGAATAATACCCATAAAAAATTAAGTGATGAGGATGAAATATATTTATCTCATCCTAACTTAGAATAATGGGAAGACAACAGATTTTTTTAAAAATTATACTTTTCGATACAATTGTTGTCCTTGTTCGTGGTACATCTCCTTCATGTTTTGCATACCTGTTTCGGCTTCCTGAGCTTGAGCTGCTTGCTGTAAACCGTCAGCATAATTACGAACATTTTGGGTGATTTTCATAGAACAAAATTTAGGACCACACATTGAACAGAAGTGTGCAGACTTGTGTGCCTCTTTTGGCATTGTTTCATCATGCATACTGCGTGCAGTGTCAGGATCTAAACTCAGATTAAATTGGTCTTCCCAGCGGAATTCAAAACGTGCTTTAGATAAAGCATTATCACGTACTTGAGCACCAGGATGACCTTTAGCTAAGTCAGCGGCATGGGCTGCAATTTTGTATGTGATAATACCGTCTTTGACATCTTTTTTATTGGGTAGACCCAAGTGTTCTTTAGGGGTTACATAACAGAGCATAGCTGTTCCGTACCAACCAATCATGGCAGCACCAATAGCAGAGGTAATATGATCGTAACCTGGTGCAATATCTGTTGTGAGTGGTCCTAGTGTATAAAAAGGAGCTTCTTGACAAACTTCAAGTTGTAAGTCCATGTTTTCTTTGATCATGTGCATTGGTACATGCCCAGGACCTTCAATCATCACTTGTACATCATGCTTCCAAGCACGGTGTGTAAGTTCACCCAAAGTACGTAGTTCACTGAATTGAGCTTCGTCATTGGCATCTTGAATACAACCCGGACGTAAACCATCACCCAAGCTAAATGAGACATCATAAGCTTTCATGATTTCACAGATTTCGTCGAAATGCGTGTAT
Source organism: Acinetobacter rudis (assembly GCF_031157835.1). Classification (GTDB taxonomy): domain Bacteria; phylum Pseudomonadota; class Gammaproteobacteria; order Pseudomonadales; family Moraxellaceae; genus Acinetobacter; species Acinetobacter rudis_A. The sequence goes on from NZ_JAVIDR010000027.1 coordinate 6,792, forward strand.
AGGAAGTTTTCTTGATGATGCGCTAAACACCACTGTGCCATGATTGAACCACCTCGCGATACAATACCGGTTAAGCGATTTGCAGTGAGTGGAACATAACGAAGTAATACACCAGCGTGAATAGTAAAGTAGTCCACACCTTGCTCTGCTTGTTCGATTAGCGTGTCTTTAAAAATTTCCCAAGTGAGATCTTCAGCAACACCATCTACTTTTTCCAAAGCTTGATAGATTGGTACAGTACCAATAGGTACAGGAGAGTTACGGATAATCCATTCTCGTGTTTCATGAATGTTTTTACCCGTAGATAGATCCATAATGGTATCTGCACCCCAACGCGTTGCCCATGTCATCTTGGCAACTTCTTCATCAATGCTGGAACCCAAGGCTGAGTTACCAATATTGGCATTAATTTTGACTAAGAAATTACGCCCAATAATCATGGGTTCAATTTCAGGATGGTTGATGTTTGCTGGAATAATAGCACGCCCTTCAGCGACTTCTTGACGTACAAATTCTGGGGTAATTTCTGTTAGATTTTTTGCACCAAAGTTTTGTCCTGCATGTTGACGACAGTCAATACCTTCACGTTGGCGTTGGTTTTCACGGATTGCAATATATTCCATTTCAGGGGTAATGATGCCCTGTTTGGCATAATGCATTTGCGTCACGTTTTTACCTACTTGCGCGCGACGTGGATTTTGAATTTGCGCAAAACGAATGTCGGCAGTACGAATATCTTTCAAACGTTCTTGACCGAATTTCGAACTTAAAGCAGCTAATAGTTCAGTATCTTGACGTTCTGCAATCCAGCTATCACGGATTTTAGGTAGTCCTTGATTAAGATCAATCTCAACATTAGGATCAGTATAAACACCAGAGGTGTCATACACCATGATAGCGGGGTTGATTTCACCACCTAAGCCTGTTGGTGTATCGGTAAGACTAATTTCACGAAAAGGGACTTGAATGTCTGGGCGTGAACCTTGGACATATACTTTTTTTGAAGCGGGGAGAATTCGAGTAAGATCTTTAGCGTCTTGTTCGTGTTGAGCAGAAAGATCTTCAGGTGAAAGATTCGTTAATTGGTTCATTGCATGATCCTTATGAAATACATCAACGAATCAAGCACGCCTAAAAACAGGGACTAATCCTATCAGGCTAGTTATTTAAAATAACTTTGGCTATGGTTTTTAGTGGGCTTGATTCCTACGCAGGTATGACCCTGATCAGGTTCAACGGTACTTGGACTTAAACTCAGCAATTTAGTTGAGTTGGTTCAATCTCAGCGAGGTTTACTCGCGCTCCGTCAAGCTGACTTGATGTTAACATAGTTTTTGGTATTTACCAGTCGGATAAATATGCTCAATGTATCGACTGTGAAGGTGTACTTGATGTGTGCTTTTTAAAAGCAATATCAACAGATGTTGGATGAGTTTGTGGTTTGGGCTTTGGGGAGAAGTCATTGTGACAAATGGCATCTATAAAGCAATTCCGAGACGGAAGACGTTGTAAACCAATATAGTCCTCAAGTTGATTGATGACCTTAGATTGAGAATGTCCAATCGCCATTGGACGTGATGACGGAATTTGCGGTCTTTGTTCAGGACTAAGCTCGATGAACTTTAAAAAAGACTGAGCTTGTTGACTGAGTGTGCCATTTTCTTGTTCTGCAAGTTGATTAATTTCTTCGAGCATGTCTGGCTGAATGTCATCTTGCCCAGCAAATTGTTCGGAAATAGGGCTATTTTTCCCACCTTCAAACAATAATTGGCTGTAATAGTGCGAGAGATAACGTGCATCTTGGCTATAGGCGGCCTTAGGGTAGTTATCAAGATAAGTCTGCCAAAACAGTGCACGTCGAGCCAGCTCATTGGCCGTGATGTTTAAGTGACCTTCAACCCAAAGCGGTTGTAAGTTTTGGCTAGCTAATTCATTAATAAAGTGCCGCTCTGCTTCTGGTAAATAAGGAGCAAAAATTTTCGCCAAATACAGTGGGTGACGTCTATACAATACTTGTCCTTTATCTAGTTGTATGATGTCGATATAAGCCTGAGAGTGATGACGAATCAGGTATTGATCACGACTATTTAATTTCTCAAAGTTGTTTTGTTGAATTGTTGGGTATTGGGCTTGATTGGAAATATAGTAAACAAAAGCCTTTTGCTGCTCAGGTGTACGATCAACCATGAGAAATTGTTGATACATTTGATCTGAAAGCTGCATCAGTTGTTTTTGTTCCTGAAAGTTAATGTGAGGCAGACAAACTTGGATTTGTTGATTAATTTGTTGTAGTGCAAGTGTGGTGCGCTGGGCGTTAATCTGCTGCATATCTGTCTTTAAATTTTGACAAATAACATTGAGATCTGTACTTGCCACTACGGCTTTGTGTTCACTGCTAGTTAATGGTTGTGTCACTTTTGCTGGTGATGTTGGAAAGAGGAACGCGAGAAATGAAATAGAGATGAAACATACAAGTATTAAAAAATTTTGTAGATGTTTCGATGGTTTCATATCTGCATTTGACTTTGATTGTTGAGATAATCCTGTAATTCTTAATTAGTTAAACAAAATAGTCAGTAAGGGATATGCTACGAATATTGTATGATTTGTAATGTAAGTGAAAGTTGATGCAGTGTTTATATTGGTGCATGATTAAAATTGTGTGTTTTTATTATAAATAATTGAATAAAAATTAAATGCTGGATTTCAGTGGTTTTTGCGCATTAGTTTGAAATATCATTCACTTTATATGGATAACGTGTTAAAAATCACTTTATTGGGCTGGGGTGGCAGAATGTAGCCAATGATCGGATGGCTCATTTTTCATCGTTAACAGTGTAGAAAGTTAGTGCTTTGTCATAAATAATTCACAATCACTATGCTTAAATAGCCCCCGTGTAAATCTGTTTCGCTATTTCCTTATTATTAATCGCTGCTTGTGGAGCGTTGATCTTGAATCCAAATAATCCTGTTTTAAATCACCATATCTCTTCGCAGTTCAACGAAGAGCTAATCGCTGTGAATACCAAATTTATGGCAATGGGCGGTTTGGTTGAACAGCAGGTGGCGAATGCGGTTCATGCATTGCTTGATACCAATGCGAACCTCGCGATTGATGTGCAGTTTCAAGATAATGTTGTCAATCAATATGAACGTGATATTGATGAAGCATTAACACTGATTTTGGCGCGTCGCCATCCTGCTGCGATCGATTTACGTATGGTAATTGCAATGAGTAAAGCCAATACTGATCTTGAACGTATTGGTGATGAGGCAGTAAAAATTGCTCGTATTGCACAAACACTTTGTGAAGAAGGTGAGTCACCTCGTGGTTATGTCGAGACACGCCACATTGGCAATCAAATTCGTGTGATGATTCACGAAGCATTGGATGCCTTTGCTCGTGTTGATGCAGAACAGGCATTGAAAGTTTTACTTGCAGATGCAGATATTGACCGTGAATATCAGTCGGCAACACGCACTTTAATGACATATATGATTGAGGATCCACGTCATATTACCCGTGTGATTAATGTAATGTGGGTGCTACGTTCTTTGGAGCGTATTGGTGATCATGCACGTAATATTGCTGAGCAAGTGATTTATATTGCTAAAGGCTTAGATGTACGTCATACCAGTGTGGAAGAAATTGAAGAAAAAGTACAAAAAGGAAATTAATTCCTAGGTATATAAATCATGGCTTACTTCGGTAAGCCATTTTTTTTGCAAAATTCCACTGAAAACTATTTTTTTAACATATGCTTATAGTGGATTTTGTATTACAAAAGGGAATGATATGAGTAATGTAAAAACAGTTGCAGTCGTTGGCACAGGTGCTATTGGTGCAAGTTGGGCTGCTTTTTTTCTTTATAAGGGTTTTCGTGTAAATGCTTATGACCCAGCAGTAGATGCAGAGAATAATTTACGTCAACGTGTACAGGTTTATTTGCAGGATTTGTTTGAGTTAGAACAAAAAAAAGAGCTTCAGCTTGAACAGCTGATGTCAGAGCTAAGTTTTTCAACGGATTTGGCACGTATAGTGAAAGATGCAGATTTTATTCAGGAGAGTGGTCCTGAGCGTTTAGCGCTTAAACGTGATCTTTATGCAAAGATTACTGCGTATTGTCCCGCAGATACGCTGATTGCTTCTAGTTCATCGGGTTTAAAGGTGACTGAGTTTCAGCAGGGTTGTCAGCATCCAGAAAGAATAATTTTAGGCCACCCATTTAATCCACCACACTTATTACCTTTGGTGGAACTGGTTGGGGGTGAGTTGACCAGTACTGAAGCCGTGCAGGCAGGCTATGATTTTTATCTCCAATTGGGTAAGAAACCCATTATTCTAAAAAAGGAAATCAAAGGACATATTGCAAACCGTTTACAATCTGCTTTATGGCGTGAAGCTTTTTACTTGGTATCAGAAGGCGTTTGTGATGCCAAAGATATTGATATTGCAGTGAGTAGCGGTCCAGGGTTGCGCTGGGCAATTTATGGCCCTTATTTAAATATGCAGCTGGCAAATCAGAATGGCTTTAAGGCTGCCATGCATCATTTGGGCCCACCGATGACTTCATGGTGGCAGGATATGCATGAATATGAATTAACAGAACCTAAAGTGGCAGAGCTGGAGCAGCAAATGCAAATGTATGTGAGCAGTTTGGGGGATGTTGATTTGCGTGCACAGCGAGATCAAGCATTGGTTGAAATTTTAGCAATGCGTAAACAACTACATTTAGATTAGCTGTTGGCTAAATTAGGTATTTTAGATCATAAGGTAAATACCATATGATCTAAATTGAACATTTAGTTTACTAAGATTTCATCGAGTAATTCTTGGCTTGGTGCAAAGTAATACGCGCCATCAACTGCGCTAACAAAATGGAGTAAACGGTCATGAATGTGATCACCTGTTGTACCAAACATATGTTCTAACATGTGGTCAATAATGCTGAGGTTTTTAGTATAAGCAATAAAGAATAAACCTTTTTCACCTTGACCATCACCATAAGGGAGCGAGTGCCGCAAGATTTCCATCTCCTCACCAGCCTCATCTTCAATGACAACACGCGCAATATGTGCATTGTCTGGTTTGGTTTCATCATCCATTTCAATGCTTTCTAATTTTGAACGACCAATAACATTTTCTTGGGCATCTACTTTGAGGCGTTGCCATTTATCTAAATCATGAACATAACGCTGTGCAAATACAAATGAGCCATCAGCAAAGATCCCTGCGTCTTGACCCAATAATGCCGTTTCTGCACGATCATCTGGGAACTGTGGGTTTTCCGTACCATCAATGAATCCAGTTAAATCACGACTGTCCATATAGCGGAAACAAACACGTTCATCGAGTAGTTCAATTTGATTTTCAATGCCTGTGAAGAAACTTTGACTGAGTGCGAAACATAGGTCGGCACGTGCACTGGCAATATGAATGAGTAGGTCTGCTTCAATTGCTGGCATATTAAAAGCACCTTGAATAGCGTTGAGTGCTTTAAAACCAGGAACAGCTGCTGTATGGAGTTGTGCCCATAATTGGGGGCCAAAGGCAATAGCGAGCTTAACTTCTGCATCACGATATTGCCCATTCAGACGATCACGAGTGCTTTGTAAAGTATTTAGTTGTTGCTTCAATTGTTCGATTGAAAGCTGATTTAGGTTTAATACAATAAACCGAGCATGACTAGATGGCTGAGGTAGGATTACCGACTGGGCTGTCATTTCTAGGTGACTCCATAAATACAATGAATAAATATTCTGTTAATAATGATGTAATTGGCTAAGGATTATGTTGAATAAATTCAATATATAGATCATATCAAGGGCTTTTTTTTAAATCGAGCCTTGATTCTTAGAATGCGGTTTTAATGTTGATTACAAGTTAAGTGTGGGACTGTGCTTAACTTTAGTATGGGTTGAATTAATCTAAAGTTAAGCGTCATCATTTTAATTCGGGTGTGATTAGAGGTAAGACTTTATTTTTTGCACTATAAATAGTGTGGTAAATATTAAAGTCATGCAGAGTACAATACTTAGCCCAGTAGAAATGTCTAAGAGTGCGCTTGACCATAAACCAATGCTTACTGCGCCTTGAGCCAATACAAAGGCAATAATTGCCATCTGTTTTGGTGATTGTGCAATTAGGCGAGCACTAAGGGCAGGGATGACTAAGAGTGCGCCCATGAGCAATGAACCTACTGCACGCAATGCAAGTACAGTAAATAATGCCAATAACAACATGAAAATGAGTCTTTGCCATTGCGCATTAACTCCTTCACTTACTGCAATATCTGGATCAATGGCAACTTGTACTTGAGCTTTCCAAGAGCGAATCAAGATTATCACTGATATCAGAATAATTAGTGCAAATACAGGTAAATCAGCCCATTCAATAGTGAGAAGATCACCAAATAGATAGCTTAATAATTCAGGTCTTAAACTTGGCATTTGTTGAATAAATAAAAGGCCAGCACAAAGCAGAGTTGCAGAACATAAGGCTAACAGCGCATCGTTTGGTAAACGAGGGTCATGGAGAAAGGATAAGATACCTACCAAAATGACGGCTAAAAAAGCAACACCTAACCACATTGGTAAGCTATATGCTGCTGCTAACGCGACACCAAGTAAAGTGCCATGTGCCATGGTGTCTGCAAAAAAAGACATACGACGCCAAAGCATTAGGCAACCTAAAGGTGCTGTGAGAAAAACCAAGAGTGTTCCCATCAACCAAGCAGGTAATAATAAATTTAACCAATCCATCATAATTTAGCTTTCCGCTTCAGGGTGAATGTGTGGACGAGGGTCGTGTTGACAATTAACAGCACTATCGCCGTGACCACAGTGATCGTGATGATGTTGATAAAAGACACGTTGTTGTCCAAATAGAGCTAAATAGGCTGGATCTTGCTGCACATGAGCTGGTAAACCACTACAACAAATATGTTTATTAAGGCAAATAACACGCTGAGTTCCTTGCATGACCCACTGTAGATCGTGAGAGACAATTAGCACAGAGCATCCATAGCGTTCGGGTAGGCTTCTCACATAGTTGTACAGTTCAGCCTCTGATTGAATGTCTAAACCTTGCATGGGTTCATCAAGTACAAGAACATCTGGTTGACGTAGTAAGGCTCGAGTTAATAGAACACGTTGACGTTCGCCACCAGATAGTTGTTGAACCTTGGAGTCTTGTAATTTACTAATGCCTGTATCACGAATAATTTCAGACTTAATTGTGGCATCACATGTTTCTAGGTTGAGTAAATCCTTAACACGTAATGGCATGCTTTGTGATGGATTAAATTTTTGTGGCACATAAGCAAGTTTGAGTTTGTCTTTTAAAATACGTTGACCAGAACTGGCCTTGATAATTCCTAGAATAACTTTAATTAATGTCGACTTTCCTGCACCATTCGGGCCTATGAGTGTCACAATCTCTTTAGGCTGTAAGGTAAAATCGATGTTTTTTAGAATATCACGCTCATCAATACGAACATTGATACCTTTGAGTTCTAATAATGGGGGAGGGCTTAGGTGCGTTGACTGCATTGCTGACATATTCCAGAAATTTCAATAATGCTATGATGTGTGTTGAATTGATCAGACTGTGCAAGTAAAGCCAACTGTTGTGTTAAACCTGGCGATGAACCTTCTTTTACTGTTTGACAAACAGTACAGATTAGAAATGCTGCTTGATGTCCTTCACGTGGATGACAACAGGGAATGTAGGCATTGATTGATGTTAGGCGATGAATTAAACCTTTTTCAAGTAAAAAATCGAGCGTTCGATAAACAGTAGGTGGTGCTGCTGGGCGTTCAGAATTACTTTTTAGTCGAGCCAATAAATCATAAGCTCCAACTGGTGCGGCGGCATTCAAAATGAGTTCAAGGACTTCTTTGCGTAATGGTGTGAGTTTTGCACCAACAGCAGTACATAGTTGTTCGGCCTCAGCAAGACGACTGGCTGTATCCAGATGATCATGTACGCCATGTAGTGTTTCATGATGTCCATCTAAACAATGACTCATAAGAACCTCAAAACTCAGAAATAACTAATGTAAAATCAAAGATAAAACCACAAATCACGCAATAAATGCTGTAATGGGCATAGGTGTTTTTTTACTTCTGTTATAATATAACATGAAAAATGTCTTGGTGTTTTAATTATGTCACGCTTTGCTGCGCTGCTTCTTAGTCTCTTATTTAGTGTTCCAACATGGGCACAGGGAACTTTGTTGATCTCTACGCATCCAATCTATTTAATAGCAAAGCATGTAACGCAAGGTATTGAAGAACCAAAACTATTATTAGATAAACAAACTGGGCACGATGTACAGTTAACACCTGCAAATCGAAAAGCGATACAAGATGCTGAATTGATTATTTGGTTAGGTAAAGCACATGAAGCACCTTTGGAACGTGTTTTTAGCCAAAATAAAAAAGCGATCTCTATTCTTGATTCAGGCATTATTCAAACCTTACCACTTCGGAACAGTCGTGGTAGTGCATTACACAATACTATTGATACACATGTATGGCTTGATCCGAATAATGCGATTCGTATTGGCTTTTTTATTGCGGCGTTACGATCACAGCAGTATCCAAAGTATAAGCAGGCATATTGGGCAAATGCACGCCAATTTGCGAAAGAGCTAAATTTGATGGCACAAAAAGTAAATGCCTCAGCAAATGCGAAACCTTATTGGGCATATCATGATGCATACCAATATTTAGAACGTCCGTTAAATCTTAAATTTGCTGGTGCTTTAACTGAAGATCCACATGTAGCGCCAACTGTTGGCCAGATTAAGTATCTGAATGATAACAAAACTTACAAGACAATGTGCTTATTGGCAGAGGCGAGTGTGAGTGCTAGCCAATACCAAAAGTTGGGTAATACCGTCTTCCAATCTGTAGATGAAAATCTCACTCGAGATCAAAGTTTCCTTCGTGCATGGCAAGATTTATCGAATAAAGTTATTGGCTGTGTTAATAAGATGCAGAAATAACGAAAATTTTTATTTGAAATTATCATGCTAGCTTAAGGCTGAATTGCTTAAAAAAACTCGACTAAGGTCGGGAAAAGATTGCATGTTTAGGGGGGTAACTCTATAATGCCCACGATTAAAACGATCATCAGCAAAACTTGTCAAGCAGCGATGCTGTGAGTAGATAAAAAATGAGCCGACCTAATCGCTTGATAGACCGACGATTGGCGAAAGCTTTGGTCTTTTTACAAGCATTCATGATCCCGATTGCCGCATTTATTGCTTGGATTGTCAAAGATGCAAATGCCGCTTTAAGCGCTGCTTTAGGTGCTTTTGTATGTTGGCTTGCAAGTTGTTATTTTTCTTGGCAGTCCTTTCGCAGTGCAGGGGCACAGGCATCGCGCCAAATCCTCTCGAACATGTATCGAGGATTGATCGGAAAGTTTGCTATTGTGGTCGTGGGATTTATTTTGATTTTAAGCAACGTCAAACCGTTGTCTGCTGTAGCGTTATTTGGTGGTTTTATACTCGTACAAAGCATGTCATGGATTGCGCCGTATTGCATATCCAGACAACAGAAACGAGCGTAAAGCGGGCAGAAATTGAAAAGTTTTTTTTGGAGTTGGTGAGATATCATGCATGAACTGACATCAACGAACTCCAGTTTTGTATTTGACATTGACCAGGTGTGATTTATGGCTGCTGAAGAACATGCCCTTACATCAACTGAGTATATCAAGCATCACTTGACCAACATGACTTACGGCAAGATGCCGGATGGTACATGGAAGTTGGCTGAAACTGCGAAAGAAGCTCAAGAGATGGGGTTCACTGCGATTCACTTGGATTCAATGGGTTGGTCTATAGGCTTAGGTCTAATTTTCTGTTTGTTATTCTGGGCTGTAGCGAAAGCGGCAAATGCTGGCGTTCCTACTAAATTCCAGTCTGCAATCGAAATGATTATCGAGTTTGTAGATTCAAGCGTACGTGATACTTTTCACGGTAAATCACGATTGATTGCACCACTAGCACTCACCATTTTTGTGTGGATTTTCCTCATGAACTTGATGGACTTGCTCCCTGTAGATTTCATTCCACATCTTGCTGTTATTATTGGTAGCAATGTATTTGGTATGGATCCACATAGTGTGTACTTCAAAATCGTACCAACAACAGATCCGAACGTCACATTAGGGATGTCTCTTTCTGTGTTCGCTCTTATCCTTTTCTACAGTATTCGTGAAAAAGGTATTAGCGGTTTTGTTGGTGAATTGGCGCTTAATCCATTCAACCCTAAGAATCCAGTTCTTAAAGCATTGTTGATTCCATTCAACTTGCTATTGGAACTTGTTACTTTCCTTGCACGTCCAATTTCATTGGCGCTCCGACTTTTCGGTAATATGTATGCGGGTGAGTTGATCTTTATCTTGATCGCCCTATTACCGTTGTGGATCCAATGGACGTTGTCTGTGCCTTGGGCGATTTTCCATATTTTGATTATCACCCTGCAAGCCTTTATTTTTATGATGCTTACTATTGTTTATTTAAGCATGGCAAGCGAAAAACATTAATGGGATTGCCTAACTATCACAGGATGGTTAGGTATAAATTTTTAAATTTAAATTGGTATATACCTAACCTCTGAGGAATTATCATGGAACTAGGTCTTGGTCTTGTTGCAATTGCAGCTGCTATCTTAATCGCGTTTGGTGCTCTAGGTACTGCAATTGGTTTTGGTCTTTTAGGTGGTCGTTTCCTAGAAGCTGTTGCTCGTCAACCTGAATTGGCTCCACAACTTCAAACTCGTATGTTCTTAATCGCGGGTCTTCTAGATGCTGTACCTATGATCGGCGTTGGTATTGGTTTGTTCTTCATCTTCGCAAATCCATTTGTAGGTTAATCAGCTTAATTCCTAAATTAAACCATTGAGGAATTTGCAATGAATATCAACCTCACATTGATTGGCCAAGCAATTGCATTTGCGATTTTTGTCGCATTCTGCATGAAGTTTGTATGGCCACCACTAATCAATGCGATTAGTGAGCGTCAGCGTCGTATCGCTGATGGCTTAAATGCTGCAGAAAAAGCGAAAGCTGATCTTGCTGATGCGCAAGCACAAGTTAAGCAAGAAATTGATGCAGCTAAAGCACAAGCAGGTCAATTGATCGAACAAGCGAACCGTCGTGCGGCTCAATTGATTGAAGAAGCGCGTACTCAAGCATCTGCTGAAGGTGAGCGTATTCGTCAACAAGCTAAAGAATCAGTTGATCAAGAGATTAACACTGCTCGTGAAGAATTACGTCAACAAGTTGCTGCTCTTGCAGTTGCTGGTGCAGAAAAAATTCTGAACCAACAAGTTGATGCAGAAGCTCATAATGCCATGCTGAATCAGCTGGCTGCTAAACTTTAAGAGAGGCGAAATATGGCTGAACTCTTGACGTTGGCACGCCCGTATGCCAAAGCAGCATTTGCTTTCGCTTCTGAGCAAGGTGCAACTGACAATTGGTCGAATGCGTTACAAGTGCTCAGTGCTGCGGTGCAAGACGAAGCATTTTCAGCTTATCTAAATCGCCCTGAGCTGACACCTACTGAACAAGTAAGTGTTTTTGCAAAACTTTTAGGTGATGATCTTAGTCCAGCAGTATCAAACTTTTTAGTTTTACTGGCTGACAATGATCGTCTCGCTTTACTGCCTGAAATTTCTGCAGAATTTGAACAGCTTAAACTGCAAAACAACAATACAACTGACGTTGAAATTGAATCAGCAATGGAACTTTCCGCTGAGCAAGTTGAAACACTAAGTGCGGCGTTGGCAAAACGCTTCAACAGTGTTGTAAACATAAGCGTCAAAGTAAACCCAGCATTGATTGCTGGTGTTGTTATTCGTGCAGGCGACCAAGTGATAGATGATTCTGCGCTTAACAAGCTTGAAAAAATGCGGACACGTCTTCTTGCTTAATTGGCTTGAATGAAGACTGAACTAATAAAAGATTGAGGTATAGCGCAATGCAACAACTGAATCCATCCGAGATCAGTGCGCTCATTAAACAGCGTATCGGCGATCTGGACACCAGCGCGACCGCGAAAACTGAAGGTACCATTGTTATGGTATCTGATGGTATCGTGCGTATTCACGGCCTTGCGGATGCAATGTACGGTGAAATGATCGAATTCGACGGCGGCTTATTTGGTATGGTACTGAACCTAGAACAGGATTCAGTCGGTGCCGTCGTTTTAGGTAATTATTTAAGCCTTCAAGAAGGTCAAAAAGCACGTTGCACAGGCCGTGTATTAGAAGTTCCGGTTGGTCCTGAACTTTTAGGTCGTGTTGTAGATGCTTTGGGTAACCCAATTGATGGTAAAGGTCCAATTGATGCAAAACTTACAGATGCTGTTGAAAAAGTAGCACCTGGTGTAATTTGGCGTCAATCAGTAGACCAGCCTGTTCAAACTGGTTATAAATCAGTAGATACAATGATTCCTGTTGGTCGTGGTCAGCGTGAGTTGATCATTGGTGACCGTCAAACAGGTAAAACAGCAATGGCGATCGATGCGATCATTGCTCAAAAACAATCAGGTATCAAATGTGTATACGTTGCGATTGGTCAAAAACAATCAACAATTGCAAACGTAGTACGTAAACTTGAAGAAACTGGCGCTATGGCGTACACCACTGTTGTTGCAGCTGCTGCAGCAGATCCTGCAGCGATGCAGTATCTTGCTCCATATGCTGGTTGTACAATGGGCGAGTACTTCCGTGACCGCGGTGAAGATGCATTGATCATTTATGATGACTTGTCTAAGCAAGCAGTTGCTTATCGTCAAATCTCATTACTTCTTCGTCGTCCACCAGGTCGTGAAGCGTATCCAGGTGACGTATTCTATCTTCATTCACGTCTACTTGAACGTGCTTCTCGTGTATCTGCTGACTACGTTGAGCAATTCACTAAAGGTGAAGTTAAAGGCCAAACTGGTTCATTAACAGCATTGCCTATTATTGAAACTCAAGCAGGTGACGTATCTGCATTCGTACCAACAAACGTAATTTCGATTACTGATGGTCAGATCTTCCTTGAAACATCATTATTCAACGCAGGTATTCGTCCTGCTGTGAACGCGGGTATTTCTGTATCTCGTGTTGGTGGTTCTGCGCAAACTAAGATCATCAAGAAATTGTCTGGTGGTATCCGTACTGCTTTGGCGCAATACCGTGAATTGGCAGCATTTGCTCAGTTCGCTTCTGACCTTGATGAAGCAACTCGTAAGCAACTTGAACATGGTCAACGTGTAACTGAATTAATGAAGCAAAAACAATATGCTCCATATTCAATCGCTGACCAAGCTGTTTCAATTTATGCATCTAACGAAGGCTATATGGCTGACGTTGAAGTGAAGAAAATTGTAGACTTTGATGCTGCTTTAATCTCTTACTTCCGTTCAGAACATGCTGCGTTAATGCAACAAATCGATGCATCTGGTGATTACAACAAAGACATCGAAGCTGCAATTAAAGCAGGTATTGAAAGCTTTAAAGCGACTCAAACTTACTAATTTCAATTTAAGTTGTTAGTTAGGGTTTGGTTCACGGATCAACCTTCGGAAGCTCGAAAGGGCTTTCGAATACTAGGTTAAGCGTATGGCAAATTTAAAAGAAATTCGCGCCAAAGTAGCTAGTATCAAGAGCACGCAAAAGATTACTCGAGCGATGCAAATGGTAGCAGCTTCTAAGATGCGTCGTGCGCAAGAGCGCATGGCTCAGGGCCGTCCGTATGCCGAAAATATGCACCGTGTAATTGCTCATTTGGTTCAAGCGAATCCAGAATACAAACATCGCTATATGGTTGAACGCCCTGTAAAACGCGTTGGCTATATTATTGTTTCTTCGGATCGTGGCCTTGCTGGTGGTTTGAACATTAACTTGTTCAAAAAAGTGGTAAAACACGTACAGCAGCAACAAGAGCAGTCAATTGAAGTTCAATTTACTTTGATTGGTCAAAAAGCGGTTTCGTTTTTTAAAAACTACGGCGGTAAAGTACTTGGCGCAACAACCAATATTGGTGATGCTCCGAGTCTTGAACAGTTAACTGGTTCTGTACAGGTGATGTTAGACGCATTTGATAAAGGCGAATTAGATCGTATTTATCTCGTGTCAAACGGCTTTGTCAATGCCATGACTCAAAATCAAAAAATCGAGCAACTTGTTCCTTTAGCTGAAGCTGAAACAAGTGATGATCTTAACCGTCAATACGGTTGGGACTACCTCTATGAACCAGAAGCTGAAGAGCTATTAAATGGTTTATTGGTTCGATATATCGAGTCTATGGTTTATCAAGGTGTGATTGAAAACATCGCTTGTGAGCAGTCTGCGCGTATGGTTGCAATGAAAGCTGCAACAGATAACGCAGGTGAGCTTATTAAGAACCTACAACTCATTTATAACAAGCTGCGTCAAGCCGCGATTACTCAAGAGATTTCTGAGATCGTTGGCGGTGCCGCTGCCGTTTAACATTATTTTGAATTGAGGAGACAGCAATGAGTAGCGGTCGTATCATTCAGATCATCGGCGCGGTTATCGACGTCGAGTTTGAACGCAACAGCGTTCCTAAGATCTATGACGCTCTCCAAGTTGACGGTACTGAAACTACTTTAGAAGTTCAGCAACAACTTGGTGATGGCGTAGTTCGTACCATCGCAATGGGATCTACAGAAGGTCTTAAACGTGGTCTTAACGTAACAAATACTGGTGCACCTATTTCTGTACCTGTAGGTACAGCTTGTTTAGGCCGTATCATGGACGTTCTTGGTCGCCCAATCGACGAAGCTGGTCCTGTTGCTACTGAAGCGCGTTTACCGATTCACCGTCAAGCACCTTCTTATGCTGAACAAGCAGCTTCTACTGACCTTTTAGAAACTGGTATTAAAGTCATCGACTTACTTTGCCCGTTTGCGAAAGGTGGTAAAGTTGGTTTGTTCGGTGGTGCCGGTGTTGGTAAAACTGTAAACATGATGGAATTGATCAACAACATCGCTAAAGCGCACAGTGGTTTATCTGTATTCGCTGGTGTTGGTGAGCGTACTCGTGAAGGTAATGACTTCTATCACGAAATGAAAGATTCTAACGTTCTTGACAAAGTAGCAATGGTCTACGGTCAGATGAATGAGCCACCAGGTAACCGTTTACGCGTAGCGTTAACTGGTTTGACTATGGCTGAATATTTCCGTGACGAGAAAGACGAAAATGGTAAAGGTCGTGACGTTCTATTGTTCGTCGACAACATTTACCGTTATACACTTGCGGGTACAGAAGTATCTGCACTTCTTGGTCGTATGCCATCTGCAGTAGGTTATCAGCCTACACTTGCAGAAGAAATGGGTGTACTTCAAGAGCGTATTACGTCTACTAAGTCTGGTTCGATCACATCGATTCAAGCAGTTTATGTACCTGCGGATGACTTAACGGATCCATCTCCTGCAACTACATTTGCTCACTTAGATGCAACAGTTGTATTGAGCCGTGACATCGCATCTTCTGGTATCTATCCAGCGATCGATCCATTGGACTCTACTTCACGTCAGTTAGACCCATTAGTGGTTGGTGCTGAGCATTATGAAATTGCACGTTCGGTTCAAAACGTACTGCAACGTTATAAAGAGCTTAAAGACATCATCGCGATCTTGGGTATGGACGAGTTAGCTGAAGAAGATAAACTTACTGTATACCGTGCACGTAAGATTCAACGTTTCTTCTCTCAACCGTTCCACGTAGCTGAAGTGTTTACTGGTGCTCCTGGTAAACTTGTACCACTTAAAGAAACAATTCGTGGCTTTAAAGGTCTTCTAGCTGGTGAATACGATCACATCCCAGAACAAGCGTTCTATATGGTTGGTGGTATTGACGAAGTAATTGCTAAAGCTGAGAAACTCTAATTTAAGGAGATCATCTCATGTCGACTATGCAATGTGATGTTGTAAGTGTTAAAGAGTCTTTGTACTCAGGCACTGTGACAATGCTTATCGCAAAAGGTGCGGGTGGTGAGTTAGGTATTATGCCTGGACATGCTCCACTTGTAACTTTACTTAAGCCGGGTGCAATTCGCGTTCTGCTTGAAAATGGTACAGAAGAATTAATCTATGTATCTGGTGGTGTTCTAGAAGTTCAACCGCATGTTGTTACTGTTCTTGCAGATTCTGCAATTCGTGCTGACAACTTAGATGAAGCTGCAATTATTGAAGCACGTAAAAATGCTGAACAATTGCTTGCAAATCAAAAGAGCGATTTGGACTCTGCTGCTGCTTTGGCTGCACTTGCAGAAACTGCTGCTCAGCTGGAAACAATCCGCAAAATCAAGAACCGTGCCCAATAAGGTATTGTTTAAGATTAAAAAGCCACCTTTGGGTGGCTTTTTTTATGCTGATATTTTTACAATGATGTTAATGTGGTGCTTGATTAGGAATCTGAAGATTTACTCTTAGGAATTAAAAGCACGCCTAATTCTAAGATATTATTTTGCAGACTATTTAATTGCTGTTGTACTTGATCTAGGTTTTCCTGACTTAAGTCCATTTCGCCATTAAAAATTGAAGATTCGAGAAGCTGTTGGTTGGTTCGAATCATTTGTTGACGGACTTGATCGACCTCTGTGCTCTTCAGCTTCAGCTTATCTAAATCTCGATTCATTTGAGTGAATTGCTTTTTGAGTGCAGTAATACTTGTACTTACTTTAGATGGGTCATTATCTTGTAAAGCCTGCTGTAGGTTTTCTTGACCTTGTTTAATTTGCTCAAAATAGTTGTTGGTATTATTTTTAATTTCAGCGACATCACTCACGATGTACAACATGTTGCCATTTTTAGTGTCTGAAGTCTCACTAGAGTCGGAGATTTCGGCATTGTTTTGTGCCTTAGATTCATCAGATTGGGGGCTACAACCTGCAAGACTGAGTGTAAATCCTAAAAGTAAAATGGAAACATGGCGAAGATGAAAAAGTTGCTTCATAAATTGTATCTTTAAATTCTAAATTTTTACCACTATAGAACTGAACTCAGAATAAAAAAATAGATGTTGCAAACTTATAACAGTTATGTGTTTTATAGAAGGACATTGACTACCCTTATATCATTAGATTTAGCAGCTAAGAGTAGTCAATAAATCACATTTATTTTGCTAATTCATCAGCAATCGCTTGCAACAAACGCGGATCATCAGCAGTAATATCAGGTGCAAAGCGTGCTACAACTTGCCCGCTCTTATTCACTAAAAATTTTTCAAAGTTCCAAAGTACTTCTGGAACTGGGTTTGGAGTGAGACCATATTCAACTAAATCTTTCCACCAAGGGCCTTCACCAATACGTTCTGGAATAGCTTTAATTAAAGTTTCATAGAGTGGATGTTTATCTTCACCAGCAACTGAAATTTTAGCAAAGAGTGGAAAATGAACATCATATGTTAATGAGCAAAACTGTTGGATTTCCTCATTCGTGCCTGGTTCTTGTGCTAAAAAGTTGTTGGCAGGGAATCCAAGTATTTGTAGACCTTGGTCTTTTTGTGCTTGGTACAGTTTTTCTAGTCCTTCATACTGTGGTGTTAATCCACATTTTGATGCAACATTGACCAATAGTAAAACCTGTCCTTGGTATTGGTTCAAATTGATTTGTTCACCTGTAATGGTCGTAACAGGAATGTTATAGATTGACTGCATAGTGATCTGCTGAGAAATGAGGTTGATTATTGTTTTAACCTGAATATCTCTGAATCACAAGAAAAATTATATGACTTCTTGCTTGTTGTAATGTAAGAAATAAAAAATACCTAGCTGAAAGGGTTAGGAGTGTGAAGCTGAAATCGTTTTTTCCATTTGTCGATAAGTATTTTCCAACTCGATTTGAGCGCGTTGTTGTTTTTGCATTAATTCCTTTTGTTCAGTTTGATTGCTATCTTTTTGTGATACATTCTGTTGGTATTCACGTGAGAGTTGTATAAATGATTTAAGCTGGGTACGGTAGCGATTTGCCTCAATACTTTTTAATTCTAATTCATTTAGTTCATGATCATATTGTTTTGCCAAATTGAGCTTTTCTTCTGCTGAGGATGGTGTTTTTTGAAAGTATTCATCTTGACTGAATTTAAATGCTTGCAGACTTTGCAATGCAGCGATATCCGCAGTGAGATCGGCAATATTATTTTGGCTTAGTGTGCTGACTTGAGTTACACGTTCTGATTGTTGTTGTGGAGGATTGCTCTGCTCACATGCACAGAGTATAAGGCTACTAAATAAACAAAGTACAAGAGGTTGGTAAGAGCGCATATGATAAGAATTTTATAAAGTTTTAAATATATCATATGTATTTAATCATACTACAGCGTCGTTAGAAACCACGCTGTAGCGCACTTAGTAATTAAGAACCAAGTTTTTGCTTTAATGCTTGAGTTTCAGTGATTAACTCTTGCTGAATTGTTGTAGCTTTCTTTTGAAGCTCCATGATTTTGTTTTGATCTGGTTTACCAGATGTCGTCATTTTGATCATTTCTAAGCTTGTGTCATTTGAAGCTTTCATTTTGTTGCGAATAGAATCAACTTCAGTACTCTTAATAGTTAAAGCATCTAGGTCTTTATTGAAGTCTTGAGTGAATTTTTCCATGCTAGTCATCGTTTCTTTAACGGCTTCTACACCACCAGTTTGTGCAGCTTGCATGATTTTGTTTTGGAACTCTAATGCTTCTTTAGCTTTAGCAGTACCAAGTGTTTCAATTGCAGCAAGGTCAGCTTTGATATCTGCTGTGTTATTAGTGCTTAATTGAACTGCTGGAGTTGCAGCTGCAGTGTCAGTTGATTTTTTATCACATGCTGTAAGCGTCAGTGCTGTAGCACAAAGAGTAGCAATTAATATTTTTTTCATCGTGTATTCCTTAGAACATTATTAAATTTAAAACACCTATATGGGCAAATTAACTATTTAATTCAGTAAATATTATTTGCATACAAGTGTTTTTTAATGAAAGAGCAGCCCAATAATATTTGTTTTTAATGCTTTTGGGTAGTTCTTAATGTTTAGTTAGAATTTAGTGATACAGTTTGCTGTGATTCTCGAAGTTGGGATGGTGTCTGGCCAGTCCGACGCTTAAAAAAGTCAATGAAACTTGAACTGTGCTGAAAACCAAGTTGGTACGCAATGCGTTTAATTGCAACGCCTTGCTGTAATTGATGGATAGAGAAAACGATTTTTACACGATTACGCCATTCTGAGAGTGAAAGCTGTAATTGTTGTTGGCTCAATCTTAAAATGTGACGTTCACTAAGCGGAAATTCCGTTAAAATTTGTTGCAAACTTTTTGTAAATTTTTCAGGATCAGAGAGTGCTTTGAGTACAGGGAGGAGTTGAGGGTGGTCACTTTGTGGCAAATACTGTTGGTGTGCAGGTGCAAATTGCAGCTGATCAAGCAAAATTTGTAAGAGATGATCTTGGTAATTAATAAATTCCTGCTGCTGTTGTTTTAATCTTAAAAGTTCAGCTACTGTTTGTCTAAAAAATGGCAATATACTGAGGGTGCTACATGTTGCTGGAAGTAAATGACATAAATCTGGATGAATACGAATACAGATGTAATGAGTTGGAAGCTCTGCTAAGGCTGTAGAGCAGTGGGTGGTTTGGGGTGGAATCCAAATACCATAATTAGGTGGAGAGAGGAAACGCTTCCCCTCAATGAGGTATTCAAGTAGGCCATTAAAACTAAAATTAAAATCACCCCAAATCCCAGCATGTGCAGTCACGATTTCATCTTTTTGGTAATGAAATTCATCTATTTCAATTAATGTACTTAGACGTTTTGGCATCGGCTAGGAATCGGCAGTTGAAATTATTTCTGTATAGTACAACAAGTTTTAGGATTGTTCAGTCCACGAGACCAAGTAAAAATTGAAACTAGGGCGAGGGCAATTAATGTAAGTACGCTGAGGAGTAAGACATTAATACTGAAGTGATCTACGATTAGACCACCCAATAAAGAGCCTGTTGCTATCATCGTTTGAAATATCCCAATATATAGAGGCATGCCTTTTTCTACTGCTTGGGCAGCATGGGTAAACATCCAAATATTAGCAGTCGTTGGAAATGCACCAAAGGCAAAACCCCATAAAGCGGTTAATACAAAAGCATTAGATAAATTGATAGCATGAATTGGAAAGCTATAAAATACTGTAGCAAAACATGCTGCTAAAATGACAAAGGTATAACGGACATTAATTGCAGCACTAAAACCCGCAAAGGCATTACCAAAAATACTCGCAATACCATAAGTTAAAAATAAACTACTTATCGCTGCTGCATTAAAACCTGCAACTTGTTTAAAAAATGCACCTAAATAACTGAATGCTGAGAAATGAGCTAAACCAATTAGGAAAATAATACTGAGTCCTTGGCGTGCTTTAGGATCTTTAAATAATTCAGGTAGGTCACGAAATTTAATTGCAGATTGAGGTTTTAGTTGAGGGAGTGAATAGTATTGTAAAGCAAGCAAAGGTATAGCCATAAATAAACTCAGAGCAAAACCACTACGCCATCCCCATAACTCTCCCATCCAAGTGCCAATTGGTACTCCAAATACCGTTGCAAAGGTTACGCCTGCAATAATGATCGCTGTTGCTTTTGCTATATCTAAATGTGGGGGTGCTAAGCGCCCACTGAGTGCAATAGCTGTTGCCCAAAAACCGCCAATAGAGATACCTAACATAAAACGACTAAACATAAGTACTTCATAACTATTTGAAAAAACAGTAATGAGGTTGGCAATCAACATGATTGTAGTGAGAGCCATGAGGAAAATACGTCGGTCAAGCTTTTTGATGAGGATTGGTAATAATGGTGCTGAAATTGCCCCCATCACCCCTGGAAGTGTGATTGCAAGTCCTGCTTGACCTGTTGATATATTAAGTTCAGTTGCAATTTGATTGAGTACACCAATCGGTAAAAACTCACAACAGACCAAAATAAAAGCAGTTATGGAGATGGTAATTAACGCAAGCCAACTCCCTTGTTCTGATTGAGGGGCTAAATTACGATCTGTGATTTTATCACTGGGGGTGCTGGGGGCAGTTGTATTCATAGGCGGCCTTGGTGGTGGTTTGCTAATATGGTAATGATCGTTACGGAAATAAAAATATTGGATTTGGCGGAATATGTCAATTTATTTAGTAGTGATTGTTATAAAATAAACAGCATTTCATATGAGAGAAAAAACATGCTTGATGATCCGGGGGTACCTGCTAGAGAAGTTAAGTCAAAACGTGGTAGGCCACAGTGTTTTGATGAGCAGGAGGTGCTACATAAAGCGATGTTGTTGTTTTGGCAATATGGTTATGAAGCGACCTCAATGAGTGACTTAACCAAAGCACTTAACCTAACTGCACCCAGTTTGTATCGCTGTTTTGGAGATAAACAACAGTTATTTCAACGATGTCTTGAGTATTATTTGGCGAATGAAGCTTGTGTTGTCGATCGTATTTTTAGCGACGCTAAAACGGCTAAAGTGGCCATCGAGCTATTTCTTTATGAGAATGTCAAACGTTTGGTTCAAGAAAATAAACCTACGGGGTGTATGCTCTTGGTTTCAACAATGAATTGTTCTGAACAACATGCTGACTTACAAGAAGAAATTAAGAAAAAACGTATTAGCGTTAAAGAAAAAATTTATCAGCGTGTTTTACAAGGCCAACAAGCTGGTGAAATCTCTAGTCTAACATCTGTACAAGAGATAACAGACTTTTATACGACAGTGTTGCAAGGAATGACCTTTCAAGCACGTGATGGTGTAGGGCGTGAACAATTGAATCAAGTTGCAGCTTATGCAATGAAAAGTTGGGAACTCTTTTAAATATTTTGGGAAACTGTATATCTAGCTGATTATTTTTTAATGTCTAAGCTGCAGTATTAATGTCTGAAATGCCTTATTTACCTATAATCAGACTTGACCGACAATACACATTCTCCCGATATTGAGAAAAGCTATGCAACAAAAAATACAGCAACACTGGTGGGCATTTGCATTGCCTATGCTTGCCGTTCTGATTTGGTCAATGAATATTGCAGTCACTCGCTATGTGGTTGATTATATTTCTCCAATGAGTATTAGTTTCTATCGCTGGCTCGTCGCTTTTATTGTATTAACACCTTTTATGTTGATTAAGGTTTGGCAGCAACGGACAGTTGTTCGTCAAAATATCGTGCAACTTGCGGTGTTGAGTGCATTTGGCATGGTCCTTTATCAGGGCTTATCTTATTTTGCTTCACATGAAACAACAGCAACAAATATGGGAATTATTAATGCATTTATTCCTGTATTTACCATTTTTGTTTCAATGTTATTGCTTAAAGAAATCCCAAACCGTTTTGCTATTATGGGCAGCTTAATGTCTCTCTTTGGCTTGCTTTATGTGATGGCACAAGGAGACTTTTCTAGTCTACTAGGATTGGGTGGACATTTAGGTGATGTCATCATGATTGTTGCTGTATTCTTTTATGCCTTTTATGGGGTGTTTTTAAAGAAATGGCAATTAAAAGTTCCCTTAATGGTGAGTGTTTATGTGCAAATTGCATTTGCACTGATTTACCATATACCTTTCATTATTTGGTTGGGGATTGACCCGATCGATTCTCAAAATGCGCTGAGTGTACTATATGCTGGACTATTTCCATCATTGATTGCACCGATGTTATGGATGATGGCTGTGGAACACATTGGGCCGAATCGCACCAGCATTTTTATGAACTTAATGCCCGTATTTACTGCAATTATTGCTTATTTTTGGTTAAAAGAAGCGTGGACTATTTATCATACGATTGGCGGTATTATTATTCTGGTTGGGATTGCTTTGGCGCAAAAGAAAACACGCAATCCAGTGGTCACTAAACCCTTGAGTGATGTTTAATATTGTATGTCTTAATATCTTAATATTAAAGCGCTTGCAAAAGTAAGGCATTGCCCATTAGTAAACATATCATCCTGATTCGTTATGTGTGGCCCTGCATATTCAAATATTTGTTAGTTTCTTCATTTAGAAAGCTATCTATTGATTGGTGCTGTAGAGAAAAAATAACCGAGCTCAGTGGCTCGGTTATTTTTTGGCATTATTTATCTAGTATCGATGAATTAGAACTTCATACTCATCCGTGCCCAGTAATTACGACCAATATTATTAAATTGTTCAAAAGCTGCGTAACCAAAGCCACTGCTACCTTGTTTATTGAGGTGCTCGGTATAATTTTTATCAAGCAGGTTATCTACGCCTACAGACAGATCTACATCTTGAGTTAGATTATAAGTGGCATTTAAAGCAAGCGTACTAAAGCCTTTACTTTCACCAAAGTCATAACCGACGATGGTTCCTTCATATTTACTGATATGATCTTGTTTAGCCACGACACGCCAGAGTAAACCAACATTATATTTGTCTTCAACATAACGCAGATTAAAACGACCTTCTAAAGGTGCAATCTGCGGTAGGGCTGTGTGATCAGTGGTATTTTTACCCCAAGCATAAGCTGCACTTACATCAGCTTGAATTTGATCAGTAAATTTATAGCCCATACCTGCTTCAGCACCAGCAATAGTTGCATCAACATTACGACTTCGAGCTTCTCTATCCGTAGGTTTCGCACTTTTTGGGATATAAGTCATTAATATATAATCATTGATTAGACCCGCATAAGCCGATGCCCAGCTACTAAATGCACCATATTCAAATTGAGTGCCAAGATCAAGCTGTAAGGTCTTTTCATTTTTCAGATTTTGAAAAGCATATGAGGCGAGTGTCGGTTGAGCAAAGCTTTTACTGGAAAGTTCCCAATAGTCTGGGACACGCTCAACATAACCTACACCCACATAGCTTTTAAGGTCATGCGTTTTTGCATTAGTTTCTAAGCGAACAAAAGCGCTCGGTAGGGTCTCTTTACGGGTCAAATCTGTAGATAATTGGTCAATTTTCGCTTGGTCGATTCGTGCACCACCAACCAACTTGTTGTAATCATTGATGCTATAAGTTAATTCACCAAATGCGCCATAAGATTCAAAGCGCATATCTGAATTGCCTTTCAGTGTGTGCTTATTGTGTTGTGAGTCTATTCCTGTTTTTAAGCTAAATTGACTCCATTCAGCAGTCATGTTCGCTTGAGTATTTAATGTGCGTCGAGTTACTGGGGTCTCCATTCTCATCATGGGAGGGGTACGTAAAGTAAAGTTATCCATGATATGGTTGTTATAGTTGTAGTCAATTTGTGCATTGACTTCTTTAATTACATCAGTGAGATTTTTCTTTTGGAATTTGAGTCCAAGGGTATCACGCTTAAATTGTGAACCATCCATGTTTCGACCAGCATAAGCCACTTCGGCATCACCACGACCACCACGCAATTCAACCCAGGTATCTTCATTAGGAGTCCAGCCTAGTGCGAGGTCTGCATTCCATTTCTCCCAGTTAGAATGAACCTTATCACCATTACCGTCTTTATAGTCATTAGAAACTGAACGATTAGCATTTAGACGTGCATATTTAGTTTCATCACCAATGGCGGTTTCGATATTTTGATCAAAACGTCCATAAGAGCCCCAAAGTACACTGGCTTGACCTCGATAAGGTTTAGCTGAACTGAGTTCTTCTGGGCCACGTTCGAAACTAACAGTTGCAGCCGAACCTGTATGGGCATATTGAACCGTTTGAGGACCTTTAACAACGGTAATACGATCATAACTTTCTGGTGATATATAAGAGGCTTGTGTGTCCATACGACTTGGGCATGCGCCTAGACTTTCATTGCCATCAGTGACGATTTTAATTCGTGAGCCAAACATGCCACGGAAAGTAACATCGCCATTGGCTCCACCACCTTTAACTTGGTTAAAACCAGGGATACTTTGTAAATATGATGAACCATCTACCGCAGGAATGGGTTGAATTGCCTGTTTGGGATCAGCGTGAACAATTAATCCATTGGCATCATTGGCTTTTTGAGCAGTCATCACAATGGGTGCTAAAGTGATACGCTCATCATGAGCTTGGTGTTCTTGTGCAAGGGTGGTTGATGAATAGACAACACAAATTGCAGCCGCTAAAGGCTGTAGGTAAAATTTAGGCTGAGCCATGAAATTCTCTCTTTAAATAAAATACTAAGGCTGTAGTCAAGGTGACTTTTGAACTTGATTTAGATAAAGAGAGGGGGAGCACGTCCCTGAGGCAGCAGAAATAAACGTTGCAGTTCAAAATAAACATGAAGCAACGCTTTTTGTAAAGAAATGAGACGAATTTGGATGCGATCAATGACAACACGAAGATCGATCTCAGGTGGTAACACTAAGTTGCCATATACAGTACAGTATTGACACTGATGACTTGGATCATGGTGATCGTGTTGATGATGCATCTGAGGTTGTAGGGAACTGTCTAGATGCTTAGATGAAGGGGATAAGGCATGTTGTACTAGGCTTTTCTTCTGAGACAATTGTTCGCTATTGTCTATCAATAGCGTGATCGTCTCACATACCGGTGCAACTTGATATTGCTTCGGTAGCAAGGGCTGTATAAACACAGCAATTTGAAAGAAAACAGCTGCAAATCCTAGCAGCAAACCCACACGTAACAACTCAATGTTCATCCCAACATTTGATTAGTGGGGAGTATAACAAAGCAAGCTCAGTTGTATAGCGATAATTTTAATAAAGTTTCAGGAATTTGAGCACTTAATTTCGTACTAAAAACCAACATCAGCCTAGATGGAAAAGCGAGACACATGACTGAAATAGATTTGATTTTTTAGCTAAGGTTGGGGGTATACGTATATGAGGCAATCAAGCAATTTAAAATAGCACACTGATTTTTACAGTGTGCTATGTGTTTTCTTATCGTTTAACTGCAACTTTTTCTTTATTGCGTTGACGAACAGTCTTTTCCACTTTTTCGCGTGCGCGTTGACGTTTTAAGGGTGAAAGATAATCAACAAATAATTTACCATTTAAATGATCACATTCGTGTTGAATGCAGACTGCCAACAGGCCATCGGCTTCTAACTCAAATGCTTGACCATCTAGATCAAGTGCTTCAACTTTAACTCGCGATGCACGCTCTACTTTGTCATAAATGAGCGGAACAGATAAACACCCTTCTTCATATGGTTGGGTTTCTTCGGTTAAGGGGGTGATTTTAGGGTTAATAAACACCATTGGTTGGTCTTTTTCTTCCGATAAATCCATCACCACGAGTTGAATGTGCTGGTCAACTTGAGTTGCAGCCAAGCCAATTCCAGGTGCTTGATACATCGTTTCGAGCATATCAGCAGCCAAGAGGCGAATTTCATCAGTCACTTTGTCAACAGGTTTGGCAATTGTACGCAAACGAGGATCAGGAAAACTTAAAATGGGTAATAAGGCCATGCGCAATCCTCACTATTGTTGCCATAACATAAAAAATACATGAAGCGATGAATGCTCCAAAAGGAATATAAGGTGGTTCTGCTCAGTATAACGCAAACAAAAGGCAAACTTTAGGAAAATAATGATCAAGATCAAGCTACATACAAATGAAGTTCAATATGTTTATAGTGTTTCAAACAAAATTCTTTGAATAAAACTTCAATTTTCAAAATATTAATTGTTATTTACTTCAGCAAAAACGGCATTATTACAGCAATAAAAATCGTCTATTCGTATGGGAGTAGTTGAGAGGATTAATCAATCTATCATAAAGAGTTAATTCACTCAGGGTTGGGGTTTCAAGAATAAAAACTTAGAGCTTACCTTTAAAAGAGTTCACAATGACAGTTAATCTAGAATCTTCTCAAGCAAATATAAAATTATGGTTTCTTTTACATCATTCTATTTCAGCTTATAGGGTCGTTGAACAGTATTTTGGTAGCGTGGAAGAGGCGGTACAAGCTCAGAACCTCCTAAAATGGAATAAGTTGAAATTACATGTAAATCATATTAAACGTGCAACAAATTTTTCTAGCCTTGCAGGGCAGACACAGTTTGAACAATGTTTACAACGAGTACATAACTTCTGTGATTGTGTCATGATCGAAGGTGATGCGTATTATCCAAAACAGCTTTTACCCTATGAAAATCGGCCACCCATTTTATTTATTCAAGGCCAGTGGCAGAATTTACATCAACCTCAAATTGCAATAGTCGGTAGCCGTATGCCCAGTACACAGGGCAAGCAAATTGCTTATGACTTCGCATATTACCTAGGTGAAAGAGGTTTTTTTATTACCAGTGGGATGGCACAGGGTATTGATGAGGCAGCGCATGAAGCAGGTATTATGCATCAACGAACTATTGCTGTAATTGGCACAGGTATTGATCAAATTTATCCAACACAAAACAAGTTATTACAGCAGAAAATTTTGGATAACATGGGTTGTATTGTGAGCGAGTTTTTACCTGAGACGAAACCTTTACAACACCATTTCCCGCGTCGTAACCGTATTGTGAGTGCTTTGAGTTTAGGTGTGTTGGTTGCAGAGGCTGGATTAAACAGTGGCTCATTAATTACAGCGAAAGCGGCAGCAGAACAAGGCAAAGTGATTTTTGCAATTCCTGGGCATATTTATTCTGATAGTTATAAAGGATGTCACCAACTCATTCGAGAGGGCGCCATTTTGGTTGATCATCCTGAGCAAATTATTGAAGATTTGGCCATGGCGACACAATGGCATTGCCAACAAATACTAACAGAACAGCCTGAACGTAGTAGAGATGAACAAATACCTCCACATTTATTGAACTTATTTAATCAATTAGATTGGGCTGGGCAAGATTTGGATCACTTAAGCGCGCATTTGAATTTGAGTACAGCAGAGCTTACTGCTCAACTTATGGAGCTTGAGCTTTTAGGTTTTTGTCTACAACAAGGCGGTTTATATTTACGTTGCCGTATTCAGTAATCACGTTCACAATAGCTTTTTGTAAAATAAAACGGTGTTAAAGATCATGATTACGACCTCAGTTGCTGAAGCTGCGCAATGTTTAGCTCAAGGTCAAGTATTGGCTTATCCAACAGAAGCGGTGTGGGGATTGGGTTGTGATCCTTTTAATGAGCAAGCATTTGCCAAAATTCTTGCACATAAACAGCGCCCAATTGAAAAAGGGGTCATTTTGTTGGCTGGTCAAATTAGTCAGGTTGAACATCTTCTTCATTCTTTAGAACCATCAATACGTAAACAAGTAATCCAAAGCTGGAGTGATACTGCTACAGCAGAACGCGCAACCACTTGGTTATTAGATGCTGATGAGCAGATTCCATATTGGATTAAAGGGAAGCATCCTAAAGTTGCAATTCGAGTAACGAATCATCCTTTATGTATTGCATTGTGTAATGCTTTTAATGGTTTTATTGTTTCTACTAGCGCTAATCCAGCTGGAGTAACCCCAGCCCGTTCTTTACAAGATGCAATGCAATATTTTGGCGCTGATATGAATTACCTAAATGGTGATTTAGGTTTATGCCAGCAACCTAGTCGCATTATAGATGCAAGCTCGGGTGAGATTATTCGTGCTTAGGTATGGTTTTTATGTGTCATTTTGAGCAGATTGCAGTGTTTTAGAGTGTAGTAGCATGGTTGTGCAAATGGGTTTAAATTAATACAAAATAAATAAACTATAAAATTCAATGTGTTATATTTTTTTAGGGTGAAAATTAAACATATGAATTGTTTTTTTGCAAACTATGCTTGCAGTCTAAAAAAATTAGCCTATAATGCACATCCATCGGCGGTGATGTTAAATAAAACTTCTGATAAATCAAGT
>NZ_JAVIDR010000028.1 GCF_031157835.1 Acinetobacter rudis
CTTCGCGCTGATGGTAGTGTGGGGTTACCCATGTGAGAGTAAGTCATCGCCAGCTCATTATTCTAAAATCCCCCAGTCTAAACGCTGGGGGATTTTTTTTATTGGGGAAAAATGTAATCAAAAAATATAATAAAAAATAATCTCTCAAATTAACACCATAAAAACCCCTCGACATTCGAATGTGGAGGGGATATCGGCTATTAAAGCTGTTTTAAGGCATGTACCAATGCGCTTCTGAGGCCTTCTTCTAGAGTATAAGTAAGAGTGTGGGTAAATGCTTTAAGGGTTCAGTCTAAAGGAGTGTCTAGCTGATTTCTTGTTGCTAATACCCTATTTAAATTTTGCCTTTTAAGTGGAGATGCTCCAATTTCACCCTTTAAACAATATATGAAGAGTGAGAAACGTCTCAGTAGCAATTCTAGCTAATTCAGACAAAGAGACGAGTAGATGGCAGCCTTGTATCCCCATTCTGAAGGATGAGGTTTAAAGGATTAGTTTTTATAGTTATGCAGATAAACCCGAACAGTTTAGGTGATTCATTTAGATTATATATACGTCAATAAAATCAAAAAAGCCCCATCATCCTGACGGGGCTTCTTTGAAATAGGTTTGGTGGTATAACTCCTGTCGTACCTGCATCCTGCTTAATCGTTAACTCGAACATCTCGTTCATAGTAGTGGAACTTCCTGTTCCCGATGTATGTATGATAAGTAAAATGAACATCGTGCGCTAGCGGCAAAAAAAAGCATAACATGTAAGCCATATCTTACAATTATGCTTTTAAATTCATAAAAATATATTTAGCCTATCAAAATTTCTCAAAAAGCTGCATCACATCATCTTCACTGAGTTTAACGTTGTGCTCTTTATCAACAGAGAGTACGGCTTGTGCTAACTCTGCTTTATTTTTTTGCATGAGAAGAATTTTTTCTTCAATACTTTCATTACTAATTAACTTGTAGACAAACACAGGTTTGTCTTGGCCTATACGCCATGCACGGTCAGAAGCTTGTTCTTCAGCAGCAGGGTTCCACCAAGGGTCGTAGTGAATCACTGTATCAGCTGCAGTAAGGTTTAAACCAACACCACCTGCTTTAAGGCTAATTAGGAATACAGGTACTTCACCATTTTGGAACGCATTAATTACTTGATCGCGTTTTTTGGTTTGCCCAGTTAATTTGACATGACTGATGTCTAGTGCTGAGAGTCGTGCTTCAATCAGTTGCAACATGCTAGTAAACTGCGAGAAGATTAAAATGCGTCGACCTTCTTCAAGCATGGCTTGTACCATTTCTACCAAATGATCTAACTTGGCTGACTCTACTTCCTGAGATTGAACAGAATCGAGTTTGAGTAAGCTTGGGTGACAGCAAACTTGGCGCAGCTTAAGTAGCGCATCCAAAATTTGAATCTGACTACGCTTAATGCCTTTGTTGGCAATAACATTTTGAATATTACTTTGCATGCTCGCACGAACTGCTTCATACAGTTTTGCTTGTTGCTCATGCATATCAATATGTACTTCAATTGTGGTTTTAGGTGGTAGCTCTTTAGCAACATCCATTTTTAAACGACGTAACATGAATGGCTGAATACGGTTAACCAACTTATTCTTTTTATGTTGATCCGCATTCTTCTCAATTGGAATCCGATAGTTTTTATTGAAGGTATCTTGTGAATATAAGAAACCTGGCATAAGAAAATAAAATAATGACCAAAGCTCACCTAAATGGTTTTCCATTGGTGTACCTGTTAAACAAAGTCGGTGCTTGGCTTGTAATTGACGTAAAACTTGAGCTGCTTTGGCACGTGGGTTTTTAATATTTTGTGCTTCGTCCAAAATACATAAATGGTATTGGTGTTTTAATAATTCATCATGGTCACGAGACAATAGTGGATAAGTTGTTAGAACAATGTCCATTTCAGGAATTTTTTCGAATAACTCATGACGGTCTGGCCCTTGTAAAATAAGAACCTTTAGATCAGGTGTAAATTTAGCGGCTTCTTTATACCAGTTATGCATTAAAGAGGTAGGTGCAACAATAAGTGCTGGAGCAGCTTGTAAATGTCCCGCTTGCTTTTGCAGGAGGATGTGCGCAAGTGTTTGTGCTGTTTTACCCAGCCCCATGTCATCAGCGAGAATACCGCCATGCTCAGTTTCAACGAGAAACTCTAACCAAGCCAAACCTTGTTG
The DNA here is from genome assembly GCF_031157835.1 of Acinetobacter rudis. Classification (GTDB taxonomy): domain Bacteria; phylum Pseudomonadota; class Gammaproteobacteria; order Pseudomonadales; family Moraxellaceae; genus Acinetobacter; species Acinetobacter rudis_A. The sequence continues at coordinate 2,196 of NZ_JAVIDR010000028.1, forward strand.
CTGATAAGGGCGTAGCTCTCCTTGGAAGCCTTTTGGCGTAGGTAGATGTTGCTGGTAGCCTTGTTTTAGTTTTTCAGCAAAAACTTTAAGCGATTGATTGCTTTGCCATTGCATGCCTAAATGATGTTGAAGCTCTAGTACTTGGCTTGCATCATAACGGTCAAGTTGATTGTTTTGTGGTTGTTGGAAAATTTCTTTTAAGTGGATTAAAAGTGGTTTAATTTCTTTTACTGGAAGTAAAAGCTGCGGGCGATCACTGGTGGTCCGTAAATGAATAAAACCATCTTCATCAAGTTCATCTAAATGCTGTGGCTCCAAAAAGTGTGGAGAGCTCATGAGTAATTCAGCAACTAAATCGAATAAATTATAGACGTGACCTTGAGCATCAGCGATCGTTGCATGTAATTCAAACCAGTCATAGTTTTGTGCAGAACTTTGCAGTTGAATATCTAAATTTTGGCCTGCAACAACGTTAAATAAACTTTGCGGAGTATGCTCAACTTGCCAACCCATTGCTTCAATTTGATTCGTTGGTACGAGTTTATGGAACCAATTTTGTTCTGTAGCTGCAACCGCATTGCTAGGAAGCTCATTATGTGGGTGGTGAATTTCTGCTGTTTGTACCCAATCAACTAACCATGTGAGACCTTGTACTTCATTTTGTAGCTGGCTAATGATCTGCTGTTCTTGTTCTAAATCACGATACTGTTTAACGCGCCGATCTTGTTGCATCCCCATAAAGAATGCTTCTGGATTACCTGCAGGGATACGACCACTCGGATATTCAAATTCTATTTCAGCAATACCGATATGTTGTTGTGTAGCCAATAAATTCAGTTGAGGAAGAGCGCCAAATCGTAAAATAGGCTGTGGTTGACCATGAGACTCTTCAAGCACAGCAATGTGTCGTGATTGTGGTATGAGCTGTAGACTCTGATGTTGTTTCTTTAATTGATCAAATTGTTGTAATAAATGTGCTGGAATTGCTGGCATATCTAGCAAATCCATCAAGATAGTTTTGTCTAAGTCACAATCTAAATAACCCACTTGGTGTTGGCCATAATCGAGATATACAGGCGGGGTTGTAGGTAATACTACAATTTGTTCAGCAGCTTGTTCACTGAGACGTTGCTCGCCATTGATCGTGAAGTGAGCAAAGAGTCGTTCACGATCATGTTGATGATGACTTTTCCAAGAAAAGTGAATTTGATAGTGTTCATCTGACCAAACCAGTGCTGGATTTTGAATATTATTCCAGTACACGGTGCCACTTTGAATAAACGATTTAAACTGTTCTAAGGCAAGGTCAGTAAAGTTTAATGCCGGTTGTAATGGATGTGCTTCTTGTAGCTGAGAATGTAAATAAAGCTGTAAAAACAGATGACGTTCATGATCAAGTAATTTAATGCGTTTACTTACAATATTTTCATGATTGTCATATCGTTGCTGATCACGTATTTCACCAGCTTTGTTACGACGTACTTTGTACGTTGTCAGGAAATGATTCGGCATGTGGTGATCATTTAATAAGTAAATAATCTGCCCAGCAGCCTGAGTTGTTCCTTGTTGTTGGATATGTTTTTGTAGCTGGCTTAGCCAAAGTAGGGCTTTCTTGGTGTATTGATCTTGATTTGCAGCTTTAGGCGCAATTTGTTGGCGCTCAAGCTCTTTATGATAGTACAAACGGGCAAGAGCGGCGGCATGTTTACAATCTACTTCATCTGGACAACTACAGTCAGTATCAATAATACGCTGTAAGGTACTGCTGTAATTAATGGTTGTATCGTAGTCTTCTTCGCCTAGAATTTGTGCATAAATTTGCACTTGATCGCCTTGGTTGAATATGTCCAAAGTCTCAAGATCAATCCGTTCCACGTAACTTTGGCTACGTTTGATAGTCGTTTGATTAAATCTCGATAAAAATTGGTTTAAATGCAACATAAAGTGAGTAATTCAAAGATGAAACTGTTAAGTATAAGTGGTATTTGCAGTGAACGGCAAAGAATATATTTTATTGAGACGATTAAATCGTCGGAAAAAAACGATCATCATAAAAAAGACCTCATCAAACACTGATAAAACCCTATTTTTGGTGTTTAAATCATCAAGTTTGTGCTGTTGTTATTGGGTATCTTGATCAACGTTGATCTAATGAATTATACCAAAAAGCTATTTTGATATTTATTTTACTGAAAAACAAATGTGAATACCGATTGCTGTTCATGCCCATTGTAGATGTTAAAGGGGAGTAGCAATGATGTAACTTGCAAAATTGTGTTTATGCAAGGATATTAATCACAGTTTTAATATTCAACAATAATCTAGTTTATTTTGGGATTTTTAGCATGTCGCAAGATGCAACGGAAAAAAACACCTTACAACGGTTAGTAAATCTGCTGCTATTTGTTTTACTTTTCGGTTATCTACTTTACATTGGGCAGCGTTTTTTATTACCTGTACTCACGGCAGCAATATCAGTTTATATACTTGTTGCTTTAGTGGATTGGTTAGGGCGTTTGCCCGTGTTATGTCATAGTCCCTTATGGCTGCGGCATAGTTTAGTTTTGAGTGGTTTTATTGCAACGATATTTGGATTAAGTCACATCATTATTACAACTGGGCAGAAGATTGTAAGTTCGGCTGCAGTATATCAGGCAAATTTAGAAAAAATGCTGATGCAGAACTTATCTCAATATGAATGGGCACATGGCTTTGACTTAGGCACATTGCGTGTCATGGCGCTAGATAAGATCAATATACAGTATCTCTTGAGTACAGTGATTAGTGGGTTAAGCTCAATGACAGGTATAGTGGTGCTGGTTGCAATTTATGCTGCATTCTTATTAAGTGAACGCAGCCGCTTTGGTGACAAGCTAGCGTTCGCATTTAATCAAAAAGATGCTGCCCAAGGGCTTAAAATTCTTTCTGATATTAATCAGAAAATTGGTCAATATTTGGCTGTAAAGACACTCATTAATTTAATCTTAGGTTTGATTTCTTGGTTAATTTTATCTTTGTTTGGTGTTGAGCATGCTTTATTTTGGTCATTATTTATTGCAATTTCAAACTATATTCCTTATGTCGGTTCCTTAATTGGGGTACTGTTTCCTGTTGTATTATCCTTGGTACAGTTTGCTTCACTACAGCTCTCATTATTTTTAACCGTGTTATTAACAATGGCACAGTTTTTTGTTGGTAACTGGTTAGAGCCGAAAATGATTGGTCGACAAATAAACCTTTCACCCTTTGTAATATTGGTTTCACTTTCATTATGGTCATCTTTATGGGGAATTGCAGGCGCAATTTTAGCTGTACCCCTGACATCTGTATTGGTCATTGTTTTAAGTGCTTTTCCTTCAACACGAGGATGGGCAATCTTATTCATGGATGATCCTACACTTATTGATGAAGACGTTTAAACATCATTAGGGGGTAAGTACACTCACCGAGATCTATTTAGCCATATCAACTGATGTGGCTTTTCTATGGAACTAAAGGCATTGAGTGATGCCATCGTTGCATGTTAAAAGTTATTGCTCCGTATAAATTTGCACGCTATAAATGCGTAATAGATCAGATTTCTCTTGCTCAAGTTGGTAGGGTTTTGGTTCAGTCTATTTCTTGTTATTAAAGCTTACTGTTATAGAGTCCTTGTTATGCACCATAAATTTTTAACTTACTTTCTAAGCAGTATCTTGTTGTGTAGTAGTTTGAGTACATGGGCATTTCAATCACAGCAGTTGGTGAGTGATGCTCGTGGTCAAATTGGCAAGACACTCTATTATGATCCAAGCTATACCAAACTCAACTATCCATTAGGAGATGTTGATATGAGTAAAGGTGTTTGTACTGATGTGGTAATTCGGGCTTTACGGCTACAAGGAATCGATTTACAACAACGAATACATGATGATATGCAGAAAAATTTTTCAGCTTATCCAAAAAAGTGGGGATTAAAATCGACAGATAAAAATATTGATCACCGTCGTGTTCCAAATATTATGACTTTTTTTAAACGTCAGGGTTATCAAGTACAGGATCAACATTATAAGGCAGGTGATATTGTCACTTGGGATTTAGGACAAGGTCTTACTCATATTGGTATAGTTTCAAATAAAACTACATTGATCGGACAGACTCCGCTGGTTATTCATAATATTGGCAGAGGAACACAAGAGAATGATATTTTGTACCAATATAAAATTATAGGGCATTATCGGTTACCTGTAGGCTTACATTAATACTTTAAGTTCACTGTCATGAAAGTTTATCGTTGTTTTATTTTTTAATTGCTTAATAAATAAGTTAAAAAATGAGCAGTAGTGATAAAACTCATCTATTTACGATAATTTTGCCAACAAATTGAAGAATTAATATCTAAAAAAGCGTATTGTTTGCTCATTAAACAGTTTTTTTATTGGCTAACTTTAAGTAAGTCATCCAATAAAAGGACTGGTTTGTAATTGGAGCGCGGCACTCACAAGGTGTAGGTCTTATTCAAACAACAAAATTTTGGGGTACTATTTTGACTTGTGTTTATACAACGACAATAAGCAAGTTAAAAATAGCCGATAGACTGGGTGTTTTATGACTGAAAAACGTGAAAACTGGTCTGCACGATCAGGCTTTATTATTGCTGCGGTAGGTTCTGCCGTAGGTTTGGGGAACATTTGGCGTTTCCCTTATGTTGCTTATGAAAATGGTGGTGGGGCATTTTTAATCCCTTATTTGATTGCCTTATTAACTGCAGGCTTACCATTATTATTCTTAGATTATGCGGTTGGGCATCGTAGCCATGGTGCACCGCCTAAAGCATATAAACAACTTTGGAAGCCAGCTGAAACATTAGGCTGGTGGCAAGTTTGTGTATGTCTCATTATTGGTTTGTATTATGCAGGCGTACTGACTTGGGCGGGTAGTTATGTTTATTTCTCTATGGGGCAACTGTGGGGAGATAATCCAGAGAAGTTTTTCTTTAGTACATTCTTGCAGACTGCTGAATCTAAAGGATTTGAATTAAATTTCGTTAGTCATTTATTCTGGCCTTTAGTTGGTGTTTGGCTTGCTGTATTAGCTATTCTTTATGGTGGCGTTAAGAAAGGTGTTGAGTTTTCTAACAGAATCTTCCTGCCTTTACTTATTGTGTTATTTACGATTTTGGTCATCCAAGCCGTACGTTTACCAGGTGCCGCCGATGGTTTAAATGCCTTCTTTACGCCTAACTGGGAAGCTATGAAGGACTATAAGGTATGGCTTGCTGCATATGGTCACATCTTCTTTAGTTTGTCTGTTGGCTTCGGCATTATGGTGACTTATGCATCATATTTAAAACCTAAAACCAACTTAACTGGCTCTGGTTTGATTGTTGGTTTTGCTAACTCTTCTTTTGAGATTCTTGCAGGGATTGGTGTATTTGCAGCATTAGGCTTTATGGCACATGCGGCTGATAAACCTGTTGCTGATGTTGTGAGTGGTGGGATCGGATTGGCATTTATTGCATTCCCTAAATTGATTTCGAGTTTAGGTGCAGGAGCGGATCTATTTGGTATTTTATTCTTTACTTCACTCTTCGTCGCTGGGATTACTTCGATGGTGAGTATTCTTGAAGTACCTATTGCAGCGTTACAAGATAAACTCAAGTGGAAACGATTTAAGGCTGTTACTGTTGTTGGTGGTGGTACAGGGATAATCTCAATTTTCTTATTCTCTTCAACCAGTGCAATTAAATTGGTTGATATTATTGACCACTTTATTAATAACCTTGGTATCGTTTCTGGTGCATTGGTTTCAATTGTGATGGTTTCTTGGTTTAAACGTGTGTTAATGACTGAAATAGAAATGCATACAAACCATATTTCTACTATTAAATTGGGCCGTACTTGGGAATTTACTTTAACGATTGTTACTCCAATCGTTTTATTATCAACTTTATTATTGGCTTTGAACTCACTGCTTCGTAATAGTTATGGTGGTGGAGATTATGCCGATAGTATGGTGTTATGTTTTGGTTGGGGCAGCATAATATTCTGTGCACTAGGCGCGCTTGTTATGTCTAAACTTAAAGATCGATAGGGGTATTATGATGAATACTTCAGCAATTATAATGATGATTATTTCCATGTTGTTTTTATGGGGTGGGTTATTATTGGCGATTGTGCATTTGATGAGACATCCCGAAGAAGTGGATGACTAAGGTCATATAATGTTCCGCCTCACCCATAAAAAAAGAGCCTTAATATAAAATTGAGGCTCTTTTTTTATGGGGTTTAAACTGCTTGTTTTTGAATCAGGCAATAATAAAAACCATCACCTTGACCTTGTTGAGGCAAAAGTTGTCGGCCATAAGCCTGTTGAATTCCCCACTCAGCAGAGATTTTAATTTCTTGGGCATCTTGATGTTCAGCAAAGAAGTTTTGCATTTGCTGTTCATTTTCTGCTTTGAAAATAGAACAGGTAATATAGAGCATGACACCACCAACACGAAGCTGTTGCCACATCTGTTTGAGGATTTGCTTCTGTAACTCAACAGTTTGTTCAATATCTGAAGCTTGGCGAAGTAATCGAATGTCTGGATGACGACGCATTACGCCAGTTGCGGTACATGGTGCATCTAAAACAATGCAGTCTAGTTGTTCAGAACTCTGCCAAGTCCGAGCATCTGTTGCAATAATTTCGACTGGGCATAATTCATTGAGTTGCAAACGATTCAAGTTTTCGGTGACACGTTGTAAACGTTTCTCGTCATGGTCAAGTGCAATGAGCTTTGCCAATTTAAACTTTTCAATTAAATGAGCAGTCTTACCACCTGGTGCAGCACAAGCATCTAAAACTATATGATTGTTTTGTTCAGGTAATATTTCTGCCGCTAGCTGTGCATGCTCATCTTGAACAGAGAACCAACCAGCATCAAAACCTGGCAATTCAGGAATCTGTACACCTTGCTCTAAAATAATACCAGCTTGAGATAAAGTACAAGCACGTGCTTGAATCTGCGCTTGTTGGAGTTTAATCAAGTATGCATCACGTCCAATTTTTCGTTGGTTCACCCTAAGTGTTAGCGGCGCGACTTTTTGTAACTGTGCTGAGAGATCTGTTAGTTGTTCTGGCCAATCTCTTTTTAAGCGTTTAAACATCCAACTTGGTAGGCCATGTGCTGCATGTAAAGCTGTTCGGAATGCTTCTGTTTCACGTGAAACCCGTCGAAGGATCGCATTGACTACACCACTTAAGCTTTCAAAACCTAGTTGTTTAGTTGCAGTGACAGTTTCTGAGATTGCAGCATGTACAGCAATACGCGTAGATAAAAGCTGATAAATACCTAAATACAAACAGCTTTCTACGGTTGGATTATTTAAAGGTTTAACTAACAATGGGAGGCTGATGCTTTTGAGCGCATACCATTGGCGTAAACAACCTAAGAGTAACTCATGAAAGAGTGCTTTATCTTTGCTCGCAACGTCATTTAATTGATGATGTAAAAAGCTTTGTAAAGATTGGCCCTGTTGTACTGCAAGCAGGCTACGAACAACTTGCGCACGCAAATTAACAGTTGGTTGTTTCACTTGAACAGAGGGAGTGAGTTGACTCATGCGAAAATATGTCCTAACTGTAGTTTTTGTGATTGCAAAATTTGTTGAGCATTAAAGGCTTTAGCACCAGGCCATTGTAGATGGGTTAAACAGATACTGTGTTGATCACCACACATAACATGCACGCCGTGTTTATCAATTGCAATAATTTCTCCAGCAACTGCATGAGGGGTATGTTGTTCTGATGCCTGACAATTCCAAACTTTAAGATTTTGGTTGTCATCTAATGGTGTATAAGCAACAGGCCAAGGATTAAATGCTCGAATATTACGGTCTATTTCAAGAGCACTTTGTTGCCAGTTAATTTTTGCCTCAGCTTTATCGAGCTTATGGGCATAAATGGTTAAAGCCTCATCTTGAACTTGTCGTTGTGCTAAATAACTTTCAAGACTTTGTGATGACTTTAGAACTTCAGTGATTGCCTCACCACCTTGTACTGCAAGTTTGTCCATAAGTGTCACAGTATTATCAGTTGCAAGGATTGGGCAGAGGGTTTTATATAACATATCACCTGTATCTAAGCCTGCTGCCATTTTCATAATGGTCACGCCAGTTTCCTGATCACCTGTGGCAATCGCACGCTGTACAGGCGCAGCACCGCGCCAGCGTGGTAGGAGCGAGCCATGAATGTTTAAACAACCATACTTAGGAGTGTCGAGTACAATCTGAGGTAAGATCAAACCATAAGCAGCAACAACCATCACATCAGCACCAAGTTCGGCTAACTGCTGTTGTGCCGCCAAGCCTTCTTCAGTTGACGATTTAAAATGTAGGGGTTGGTAAACAGGTAAATTGTGTTCGAGAGCGAGTTGTTTTACTGCCGAAGCAGTCAATTTTTGGCCACGACCTGCTTTGCGGTCAGGTTGTGTATAGACTGCAATAATTTCATTATCGCTCTTTAATAGCGCCGCCAATGCTGTTGCAGCAAAATCTGGCGTTCCCGCAAAGATAATTTTCAATGATTTAAACTCAATAAATAGTGCTGCTGTAGTATAACAAAGCTTGGTGAGCTAAAGATAACAAAGCCACACGAATCGAATTTGCTTTTGCAGATAATGGAGGATGGTCTATTGAAAGTCGAGGATTTATCATAACGCCATTATTTAAATATAAGAGTTATCGAATCAAAGTTGCATAGTTGGCATATTTGAGCTTAGTCATTCGACTCGCCTTTACTGCTTGCAGGGCTTGATAATCATCATATCTTTTGATAAATCTTAACAGCGTATTTAATAGCAATAAAATTATATTAATCACTTTATTGGGGAAAATTAATGAAAAAAAGCGTTTTTAGGTTTGTTAATTGGTACGATTATTTCTTCATATTCTCAAGTTGCAACTTTAATACAAGATTTATCTGGATGTGATTCAACTTTTTTAAAAAAATCATTGAAAAATAATGAGATGTCTACTGCTATAAATGATTTTTACAAAAGTGGGCTAAGTGAAAACGGATATGAAAAACCGATTGAGTTATCTGACAGTGGAATCGAGTTGAATCGTTTTATTGTTAAATATATCAATTTTGATAAATACGGGGAAAATATTGAGGGTTTCCCAACAGGGCAATATTATTTTTGGGGATTTGAAACTAAACAACCAATAAAGCAGGTTGTAGAAGCTTTATCTAAAAAGATAAATTTGATTAAAGCTTCCAATCATTCTTATATTTATAATCCAGAATATCGAAACTCATCAAAAGATGCTTGGCAAAAGAATAAATCAGCCTTGGCTGGTGTCATACTAGATAAAAATTCAGCTGAAAAATTGTTTATTTTAGAAAGTACAGAAGATGGGGGAACAAGTATTTTTTGTACTATTCAAGGCATGGTTGTTGATAAGGATTTACGCAGTGTTGGGTTGATGCAGTGATTAGAAAAATTGTCATCATCACTGCTTATTGGAATGTTATTAGCGAATAATACAGCTGATGCGAAATGCTTTCTTTTATGTTAATTAATCTAATTACTTAATGTCTATTAAAAAGCCCTGATCTATCGAACAGAGCTTTTTTGTACTTTTATTTTCAGTGGAATGCTGGCAGTCCAAGAATAGACCATATTTGTCTAGAAGAGTGGTGTCAGTCCATTTGAGTACACTTAACTCGTTGGCTTTGTTCATATTCAATAAAATAAGTCTCCTCCCATATGTAAACTTATTTCAGGATGGGACAGCCTGACATCAAGTTAGGCTTTTTGATTTTCTAAGAAATTTTGTGCTAAATACAAAAATATAATTCTAATCAAGAGTATTTTTACATATGTGTAATAAACATAAAATTCAAGAAATACTTAGACATGTTTGGTTGCCTAAGTCAAACTTTTCAAATGAAGAATCAATCTATATAACTGATTTAATTTGTGAAATTGTGGGACAATTTGGAGATGCAAATGATGTTAGTACTTTATTAAATGATGAATCCATAAATAAATACTATGGAACCATTTCATCAGAAAAGTGTGAGGAGGTGGCTAAGTTGATTATCAGTTGGAACGGGGGGTCACCTCTTAAAACTGATTATGCAGTAATGAAATTTCGAAGTGGGATGTATTACACTTTTTTATCATATAAGAATAGTGAAAAAGAATTAAAGGTTAGGTTTAATATGACTGTAAATGATGAGGTTATTGTAAATCTAGATGAATTATCCTTAGAAGGAAACGAGAAGCAACAATTGTTAGACTTAATGAAGAAAATATATAAAAATCAATTAATTATAGATAATGAGGAGAACTCGGAATACATAATGGATAATTTAGCCTATTGGTAATCTATTTCTAATTTTGCATAATAGATTTTATGTTAAATAGATATTAAGAACATTTGGAGCATCAAAAATAATGCTTACGTTTTTAGAAATTCAATCTAAGATTGATCAAATTTGTGAAAAAATTGGGCTAGAGAAAAAAAGAGTCTGGCCCGCAGTTCAGAATGATGGAGCTCCATATGTATTAATCCATGAAGACAAATATTGGTATATTTCTGAAGAAAGAGGTGAAATATACTTTGCAAAAACAACCAAGGATTTTGAAGAATTGCTTTATTGGATAATGGATAATTTCATATCTAGTTATTCGTATGAGTTTGAACTTAAAAATAGAACCAGAGGACAAGATTCCCGTCGAATCGCTTTTTCAAAACAAATTGAACTTTTTGGTTTAATCAGTGATGAATGGAAGGTAAAAAAAGAAAAGAAGATAAAAAAAATATTAGAAACAGCCCCTTTGAGAGATGGTTAATTTATAAATTTTTATTTGCACCTAAATTTCGTACAACACCCATTATATTAAATGGAGAATTACTTATTAACTTTTTCTTATCATATAGCTAAACGATAGAAGTCACTTCATTTAAAGACTTTTAATCCATTCAGAAAAAGCTGTTTTCTGTTCTAATACAGTAACTATCTTGGTTTGATCTAGGCATTCATCAAACGTATTTAATTTCTCTGTACCCTGCTTTCCTAGTTCTAATCTATAACCGATACAACCTAGTGACATTTGTAAAGTCATATTCGATGGATAAAAATCCCGCCGTGAACCATTGATACAAAGAAAATAATCATTCAATTCTAGTTTGTTACGTAAACAATTAAGTGCTTCGAAATAGTTGTTTCCAATACCTATATAATTAGGATTATCTAGACATAACAATCTTATTGAGGCTTCTTGATTATGATAATTCAGCTCTAAATTCACTGAAAAGATAGCATCAGCAGAGAAACATTTAATTTTTAGCTTTGTCATAATTAATTGCCACTTCTATGGTATTGAAAAATTTGATTTTTTAAATATATCTAAAATTAGCATAATACACCTTATGCAAAGTCAAAATGTAACCCCAAAATAGAAATGTCCACTTTAGAATATTCATTTTTCAAGGTTTTCTAGGAGGCTCATTCATTTCCTCATTCCATAACGGCGCTCAGAAGCAGGGGCCAGTATTTAAGCTCAAGTTCTGTGGATACTATTAATAAAATATTTTTATTAAAAAATTAAAAATTATTCATATAAGTTTTAAATTGTTTTTTCCCAGTTCAGCGTATAGTGAACAGTATGATTAAGTTCGATCATGATCTAAATTGTCGTGAAGTAGTCAATAGCATGAATTTATGCTGTGATTCACTGTGGTAAAGCTTGATCAAATATTACAAAACCCTATAGTATGGTGTTGGATATTTGTGCGTATGTACGCATTTTAATATCACTCATCATTCAGCCAGAGAGAATGAAATATTCATCTCAAGCACAAATTTTGTTGGAACTATACACAATGCCTGACTATCGTTCAAAAACATCGACACATGGAAGAAATATGGCTGGCGCACGTGGATTATGGCGTGCGACAGGGATGAAAGATGAAGATTTTGGAAAACCGATTATTGCGGTGGTCAACTCGTTCACTCAATTCGTCCCAGGCCATGTTCATCTGAAAGATTTAGGTCAGCTAGTTGCTGAACAAATTCATGCTGCGGGTGGTGTTGCTAAAGAATTTAATACCATTGCCGTGGATGATGGTATTGCGATGGGACACGATGGTATGTTGTATTCATTACCTTCACGTGACTTAATTGCAGATTCTGTTGAATATATGGTCAACGCACATTGCGCCGATGCAATGGTTTGTATTTCAAACTGCGATAAAATCACACCTGGAATGTTAATGGCTTCTATGCGTTTAAACATTCCTGTTATTTTTGTTTCTGGTGGCCCAATGGAAGCGGGCAAGGTTAAATATCGTGGCGAAGATCGAGCGATTGACCTTGTTGATGCAATGGTCGTGGCTGCTGATGACAATTATAGTGATGAAGAAGTTCAGGCATTTGAACGCTCTGCATGTCCAACATGTGGTTCATGTTCAGGAATGTTCACTGCAAACTCAATGAACTGTTTGACTGAAGCTCTAGGCCTTTCTTTACCAGGAAATGGTTCAACTTTGGCAACACATGCTAATCGTAAGAAATTGTTCTTAAAAGCAGGTGAAAAAATTGTTGAATTGGCGAAGCGTCATTATGAGCAAAATGATTACAGCATTTTACCTCGTTCAATTGCAACTAAAGCAGCTTTTAATAATGCCATGACTTTAGATATTGCTATGGGTGGCTCAACCAATACAGTATTGCATTTATTGGCAGCAGCAAATGAAGCAGAAGTTGATTTCAGTATGACTGACATTGACCAGTTATCACGTAAAGTTCCTGTATTGTGTAAAGTTGCACCAGCTGTACCAGATGTACATATGGAAGATATTCACCGTGCAGGTGGCATTATGTCAATCTTAGGTGAATTAGACCGTGCAGGATTGCTTGATACGTCTGTGAGTACAGTACATGAGCCGACATTGAAAGATGCTCTTGATAAGTGGGATATTATTCGTACTGAAGATGCTGAAGTATATGAATTTTTCCGTTCAGCACCTGGTGGCGTACCAACACAAGTTGCATTCTCACAAGATCGTTATTACTCGACTTTAGATGGTAACCGTGAAAAAGGTGTGATTCGTAATGCCGAGCATGCATTCTCTAAAGATGGTGGCTTAGCAGTACTGTACGGCAATATTGCACTTGATGGTTGTATTGTAAAAACTGCAGGTGTAGATGAGTCTATCTTAAAATTTAATGGTACAGCTCGAGTTTTCGAAAGCCAAGATGCTGCCGTAGAAGCGATTTTAGACCAACAAGTTAAAGCAGGCGATGTGGTTGTTATTCGCTATGAAGGTCCACGTGGTGGCCCAGGTATGCAAGAAATGTTGTATCCAACCAGTTACTTAAAGTCTAAGGGCTTAGGCAAGGCCTGTGCTTTAGTCACTGATGGTCGTTTCTCTGGTGGGTCATCAGGTTTATCAATTGGCCATGTTTCACCAGAAGCAGCTGAAGGTGGTACGATCGGTTTGGTTGAAGATGGTGATATTATTCAAATTGATATCCCTAACCGTACAATCCATTTAGATGTAAATGAGCAAACGCTAGCTGAGCGCCGTGTTGCACAAGAGCAAGCAGGGTGGCAACCAGCTGTGCCTCGTAAGCGTAAGATTTCTAAAGCACTTAAAGCTTATGCAATGCATACAACGAGTGCAGCTAAAGGTGCAGTACGCGAAATCTAAATACTTTTTTGATTGTATCTATATAAAAAAATACCCAAGCATCGTCTTGGGTATTTTTTTGACTCGTTTTTATGACTTTGATTGCACAGAAAGACACCGTAACCTTGGGTATTTTGGATGTATAATTGATCATTCTCTTACAAATTGTTATAACCCTCTATAGGAAGGCTTTATACTTTTCTATAGAAAACTCAGCTGCGCTCAGTATTTTTTGCTATTAATCGAGGTTAACTCATGTCCTTGCTACGCCGTTGGTTTGATCCAATTCGATCGCGCTGGTTTTATCAAAAACAAAGTCGCCAAGCGGTGTTACCCACGGAACAGGGATTGAGTATTTACTTACGTTTAGACGATGTTTATAGCTATTTGGCTGTGCAACAGTTAACTCAATTAGACGAATTATTAAGCCCAGAATTAAAACCCCTTACTATTTTTATTTCAAATACTAGTGCAGAACCACCAAATCAGATGAGTGTGGCAGAGTGGCATCAGTATTGTTTGAATGATGCCAAAATCTTAGCTAAACAGCATCGTTTTCGCTATGACGAGGAAAAGCCTGAACAACCAACAGCAGAAGCATTAAAGCAGGCTGAAACCATTTTGCGTCATACACCACTAACAGGACAAAACTTCTTATATTTACTTGAAGATGTTTTTCATATGTTGTGGCAACAACAGTATGGCAAATTGCGCACTTTATATGTGATGGCGTGTCAGCATCATAAACCACAAAATCTTCCTGAACGTATTTTTACTGATACACCCGTATTGGCCAGCTATTTTGAGTTTGGTGGCCGCAAGTATCATGCTGTAGATGATTTGCTACGTTTAACCCGTCGTTTACGCCAACAAAAACTATTAACTGGCACACCTATTTTTTTGATTAATCATATTGAGTGGCGTGAACATTTATTGAATGATGCCGAGGAGCTGGCAGAAATTCAGGCGATGCATCCTGAACTTGATTTGTATATTGCCCTTGAAGACCCAATTAGCTGGTTAGTGTTAGCTTATATACGTGAGGAGTTGGCAGACTACTACAATATTCAATTGAATGTTTATCCGCTGAGTTATTGTGGTCGAGATTTATTTGATTGGAGTTTGGCGACACGGTTATCAAAACGGACAGAAGTCAAATTTACACCATTTTGCCGACCAACCCGTGAGGCAACTTTGGCGATGGCACAGCTCTTTTATAGTGTTGCTGATGATCAACGTATTGATACAATGTATCGAATTTTACAAGCTGTTTGGACTGAAGCTAAGGATTTTTCTTATGCAGCTCATGTGCAGAAAATGCAGTATGACTTAGCATTAGAACAACTCACGACCATCGATATCCCTGCTCAATTACAGCAAAATGATCAAGCGTGTGATGGCAAACTACAACCCAATCTTCCTGTGCTTGTGTTAAGGATTGAGGGTGAAGAATATGTCTTTAATAGTTTGTATCGAGTATGGATGATTGAAAGTATTTTCAGTAATGTTCTCGAACAAAAATATAAAGATGATAATGATGCTAGCTTTCAAGAAGCAGCTGAGTAATTTACCTCAGTAACAAGCCAATTGCGTTTAATCGTAACTGGGGCAAAAGTTGCTTCAGGGTGTATTGAGATTGAATGCTGGGTGCAGAAAGGGCGAAGTTCCTCGCCTGTTTTAAGACGAACTTTCCACAGAATACATCCATTTCGCCCACCACTATAATATTGGTGGAGTACTTGAACTGTTGTTTGTTGTGATGGTGTGAAGGCTAAACTGAGCCATGAGAAATAAAATAAACAAGCACTCATAAATAACCAGATTAAACCAATAATGCCTAAACTCGCCCAAAAGTTTTTAAATGTGCTACGCCAACCATTCATATAGAGTAATAGGCCATATATCGAGAGCAGTGTTAAAATTCCAATTGCCCAGCAGATATATATGGTGTTGAGTGTGTACACATAAGAGAAAGTGAAAAACAAACTCAAGAATAGCCATAATATAAAGAGAAATAACAAACTGAATCCGATTATCCAAGGGAGTAGTTGCATAAGTACGGCAAAGGGCATTGTCGATTTAACTCAGTTTAATGTTCAGTAATTTGGCATTGTTTTTGTTGCTCAGCGTAGAGTTTTTCATAGTTGGCTAACCAAGTTTGAAATTCTGGCTGGAAGCGAATATTAGCATAGAGTGGGTCGGTATTTTTAAAGTTATGTACAGCCGTTGCATCATTACTGTTTGGGTCTAATTGGTTCAGATAAAACATGGTTAAAGTAAATTGTCGGTTTAAGGCATAGTACCCTGCTAAAAATTCTTTTTCACGTTGGCTTAGGGTTTGTTGTTGATGGCGATAGTTTTCAATGAAACTGTGTTGTTGTTTTAACCATTGTGTTGCTTGTTGAGGGTTATGGATAAACAAGTAACGATAATATTTTTGAATAAAAATAATGGTATTACCGAAGTTATCTGGCTCACTTTGTTGTTTCAGTACCTTGAAATAATAAGGTGTAAGTTGGTCAAAACGTTGCTTTTGTAGCGAGTATGAATTGGCTTGTTGTTGATAGATATCTAACTGATCAAGTAATACATTCAAGTGATGTAATTGAAAACTATCTTCTTCAGGATTATCTTTTATGAGCTTTGCACTAATGCGTTCTGCCTGGGTTAATAGGGCAAGGCGTTGACTCTGATCACTATTCTTACGATAAAAAACAGATTGCCGTGCGAAGTTTAAACTATGGTTATAGGCTAGAGTGGGATATTCTTTTTGATAAATCTTACCTGCTTGATAAACCTGATCACTTTGCTGCCAGTAGTTTAGCGATTGTTGGTAACAATGTTGTTGATCTAATAATTCAGCATAATTAGAAAGTAATGTTGCATAGTTATTAATAAAACTCATTTGATCATAATCATCAACATCTAATTGTTTGGCCAAAATAGAAAACAGGATGCGTCCTTGTTTTAAATCTTGTTGATAAAGACTTAATGCTGATAACTGCATTTTTTCAGTATAGAGATAATGGAGATGATCATTGAAGTCTGAAATTTCAAGCGCTATATCTTGGGGCGGTGGGGCTGACACAAGCACTTGTTGTGGTTTTATATTCTCTAATGAATGACCAGTCTTCCGTAAAACTGCATGACTCTGATGCGTATAAAATAAAGTCGAGCCGAATAATATCAAAAGTGGCAAATACGATCGCATATGAAGTCAGTACTCTAAGCTAAAAATTATTGCATCATTGCTAAAATATACATGGTCTAACTTTGCCTTAAAAGCTCAGTATTTAAATTAAGCAATATATATCCATTATTTTTTTATTTATTTGCCATAAAGATTTTTTCTAATTTACAGCCTCAATTTTTACTTGAGGCCTATTCAAAATTTCATGATTTTGCATGAACTGAACATGACCTAGTATCACAGTATTCGATTTGTGGAGAGTATGATGCTAGGTTTTATTATGGTTGTATTTACTCTAGCAGGGTTCATCAAAGGAGTGATTGGGTTGGGGCTACCCGCTGTTTCTATGGGATTATTAACTGTTTTTTTAAGTCCCTATCAGGCAGCAAGTTTATTAATTGTTCCATCTATGTTGACCAATTTTTGGCAACTCTTTGCAGAAGGAGAAGTCCTTGCATTATTAAAGCGTTTTTGGAGTTTAGTTGTTGGGATTATAGTCGGCTCGATATGGAGTATTTTTCCAACGCTGAGTGATCAGACTTTTCCTAGTGAGGCCTTACTTGGTGCAATGTTAGCACTGTATGGTCTCTATGGATTAATGGGAAAAAAACTTGCTGATTTATCCGCTTATGAGCGTTATTTATCACCTATTGTTGGATACCTAGGAGGGGCTTTAACAGTTGCGACTGGCGTGATCGTGATACCAGTAGTCCCTTATGTTCAGTCCTTACAGCTTAAGCGTGATCAGCTGGTACAAACTTTAGGTTTGGCATTTACAGTCTCAACTTGTTGTTTGGCAGTGTTTCTTTATCAAAATCCAGTGGAACAAGCTTTACCTACTCACATGATTCTTATGTTGGGGCTTGTCCCTGCTTTATTGGGAATGTGGTTGGGAACCAAGATCCGTTATCGTATTTCTGAAGAAAGGTTTCGCCGTATATTTTTTATTGGTGTATTTACTCTTGGGAGTTATATGTTATTACATCGGATTTGGTTATTTTAATCTAAAGTAAGTTTGCTTTTTTGGGACAGTAAAAATTGAGTGAGGTGCTGATAGGGGAGGCTCAGTTGCTCAAAGTCTCGTGCAGCAATATGTAATTGACGATTTGCCCAAGCTCCAAGAAGTTCGACACTATGAAAATCAAATTGTTGAGCATAACGTAACATCGCACGTTTGGGCATAATGGCTACACCTACACCATCTGCCACAACTTGAGCAATTGCAGAAAAGTTGGGTAGACGTAAGCGATAGTGTAAATCGAAACCGAGTTGTTTTGCCTGTGTCTCAATGGATTTCTGTAAAGAGTGATAAGGCATCAAGCCAACAAAAGTAAAGTGTAAAGCGTTGCTGAGCTCAATTTCATTTATGTTGGCTAAGTCATGATTTTTTGGGCAAATTAGCACTAAGGGATCATCACAGAGAATAAAGCTTTGTAATGGTTGCAGGGCAAAGAAGTTTGAGACAATTCCCAGTTCTGCTTGGCCTTGCTGTAGTGCTGCAATGATGTCAGAACTTTCAGCTTCTTTGAAATCAATTTGTAGCTGCGGATTCTGATTTAGATATTGTGGGAGCAGTTGGGGTAAATACTCACTTTGAGCAGATGAGTTACACCAAAGACAAATGCGTTGTTGCCCAGTGGAAAAATATTGCATGTGTTGTTCTAGACGATAATATTCATTGAGTAGACGTTGAGCATATTCAGCAAATTGTTGTCCAGCTAAATTTAGAGTAACCCCAGTCGCATGACGATTAAACAAAGTGACTTGGTAATAAAATTCTAACTTTTTAATCCGTTCACTTGCCGCTTGTAAGGAGATTGCTGACCGTTCAGCACCTTTGGTTAAACTTCCTGTTTCGACGATATTTAAGAACAGTGTTAAATCAAAAAAACTTAAACGCATGGCCTAGTAAATCAATCCAAGAGAACTTTATTCTCATCAGCTTAGCATTATCTTTACAACACTTTTCTTTAAAATTGTATTTATATCAAGATGGATTTTTAAGGGTGGTGTCCTTTATAGACAATAATGTCTATAAAGGTACTCAGAGGTTTGAGATAACTGTCCGTATATTAGAAATAATAATTCATACGAAAGAGATAATTTCGTGGTGTTCCAGGCATAGAGGTTGAGCGCCAGTATTTTTCATCAGTGAGGTTATTAACGGCAAAGCTCGCACTCCAAGTATTATTTTTATAACCTATTGCTGCATCAATACGCTCAAAGCCAGCAGCTTTTTGGGTATTTTCTTTATTGCCATAATAAGAGCCAACATAGGTATAACCCAGTTCAGTATACAAATTATCGAGAGGCAAATAGCGTACAAAAAGATTACCTGTATTCTTGGAGACATCCTTAAGGCGGTTACCCTCTAAAGCAGGTGTTTCTTTGTCTTCTTTAACCGTTGCATTGGTATAACCATAACCTCCACGAATATATAAATTATCTAGCACTTTACCAATAAAGCTTAACTCAATACCTTTGGATTGATGTTCTCCTGCAACTGCAAAATCATCGGGACGATTTTCCGGATCAGGTTTATAGCGAATATTTTTTTTGCGGATATCATAAACTGAAAGCTGTGTATTTAAGCGTTGATCAAACCAGTCACTTTTTACACCTATTTCATATTGATCGTTATATTGTGGTTCTGCATTAAAGGCATTTAAATTTGTGTTACTACTGACTGCATTAACGCCCATGCTACCGCCAAAAGGTGAAAAACTTTTGCTATATGAAGCATAAAAACTTTGATTTTCAGTTGGTTGCCATATAATTCCAGCATTTGGACTAAAGGTATTATCGCTCACTGAGCGACGTTGATCTTGGTCGCCGTCTGCTTTTAATTTATTTGTTGTTGTGTTTTCATAATAATCATAACGACCTCCTAGCATGAGTTTAAAATGTTCATTGAAACTAATGAGGTCTTGCATAAATACAGCGTAGTTTGAGCCTTCATTATAGTTATGCTGATTAATTTTTAACTCACGATCTTGACGGTTGTTAAAGCGTTCACCTGTGGTTGGATTAATAAAACCAACTATTTTTTCTCCATTTACATAACTATTGGCAAGTATAGGTTCTCTTTCTTCGTATACCCAGTCGGCACCAAACATTATGTTATGTTTTATTTTGCCAGTATAAACTTCTCCTTTTAAGTCAAAACTATTAGAAGTTGTTTTGTTTGAGGTTTGTTGCCAATAATAGTTTTGATTTACTGTTCCAGGGTTTTGACAGGCTTTGCCTACACTATTGATATTATTTTCATTGCAATAGTAACCAGCATAAAAGTGATCAAAGTTTTGGAAGGCTTCGCGATAACTCACCGCCCAATGGAATTTCCACTGATTTGATAGGTCATAGTTTAAATCTGACCGCATTACTTCCGAACGGTCATAAATATAATCGCCGTGTTGAGCAAAGCCCATTTTTATCGATGTTCCAGCAGGAAGTTCTGAAAAATTGGGGCCACGATCAGGAACTCGGTCAATCTTGTCGTAAGTATATTGGGTGGTCCAGGTCAGAGTTTGATCATCATTACGATAAGTAAAACTTGGCGATATCATTTCTGTTTTAGTGCCAATACCCTGACGGAAACTGTCGCTATCCCCAAGTTCTCCAGTTAATCGAATTGCGAAATTGTCATTCACAGCTTGGTTGAAATCAAGTGTAGCGCCAATGTTGTGATATGAACCTGCATATAATCCAACGGAACTTGGAGAATCAAAGTTGGCATACTTACTTACCATATTGACAACTCCACCGCCTGCACTACGTCCATAGAGTACAGAAGCAGGCCCTTTTAGTATTTCAATACGCTCAATATTTGCAGTACTACGACGAATTTGTCCACTCTCACGGACACCATCACGGTAAATATCACCTAAATCTGAGTCGAATCCGCGCAACATAATCCCATCTTCACGAGTGTCATAAGTTGTGGATACACCCGGTGTACCTTGTAACATCACACTCAGATCATTACTGCCATAAATTTTGTATTTAGATACATCAATCGTATCTACTGTTTGAGGAATATCTTTCTTATCTAGGCCATTGCGCGTGACATTGGCATTTTTATAGTCCACATAAGTTTTAATCGGATCACCTTCGGCCATCGCTTCAATAACAATGGTAGGTAGTACAACTCTCTGATTGTCAATAACTGTTTGCTCTTCAATACTTTCAGCATAGTTGAGTGTTGATGTTGTTGCACTTATCGTTGATAAAAGCAAAGTTAAAGGATGTTTGCGGAACTTCATGAATGCTATTTGTATTGATAATCGTTATCGTTTATTTTATCAATAAAGAGCAGATGTGCAATATTTTTGTATTACTGTTGTTTATTTTTACTTCAAAGTCGGAAATAACATTAAGTAAGATTAGGAAATTAAAAAGTCAGCCTCAACATCCTATTGAGACTGACTCATTATATTGCTTTAAGGTAGGACGCCAGTCATACCAAGTTTTTGCTCATTATCCAATTATTTATTTTTGATCTTATTAATATGAAAACGCCATGTTCTCTGTAAGGTCAGAATATAAAATTTTGCATTGTAGACCTAGCAGTAAAAAACATGTTTAGCTGTAATCCACAGCGTATAAATATGTGAATAGAGATATTTCATGGTTAAAATAAATGACTGAACAATAGTGCTAACCCTAATATAATCAATATACTACCGATAATACGATTAATTCGACTTTGTTGTGTCAACAGCTTTTGTCGAATAGTGGGTTGGGAAAAAACTAAGCCTACCAGTGTAAACCAAAAAAAATGCATTAATGCTATAAACAGGCCATAACCAATGAATACACTGCTAGCATAAGCAATCATTTGTGTATAAATACTTATGACAAATAAAGCCGTTTTGGGATTAAGTGCATTGGTAAGGAATCCAGTTTTAAATGCGAGTAGGGGGGACAATTGGGTAAAATGATTTGTATCTACTACAGTTGTTTGAATAAAAGTTTTATAACCAATATAGATGAGATAGCTTGCACCGATATAACGAATAATATTTAAAAAAATCGAGCTGTCCTGTAATGCTAGGTTGAATATGATTAACGCATAACTCACATGAAAGAGTACGCCTAAAGCAATACCTAATGCAGTTAAAATACCTATAGATCGGCCATATAAATAACTATTTTTAGTGACGACAGCAAAATCTGCCCCAGGACTAATAACAGCTAAAACTGTGATACAAAGGACTGCAATAAATTCTGGCATAGTTTTAATGTTTGAATAAAAAAGACATAATGATTTTGCTTCAATTGTGGAAAATTAAAATTGAATAATTTGCCTATACCTATATGAGTTTTTGGAATGATTGATCACAAAGTCCCATTAAATTCTCTTAAATTTTTTTATTATGTCGCAGAGTTTGGCAGTGTTAGTTTAGCTGCTGAAAAATTATATTTAACTCAAAGTGCAGTGAGTAAACAAATCAAGAGCCTCGAACAAGCTCTTATGTTGCAATTGTTTGATCGTATAAATAAGTCCTTGGTGTTAACAAATGAGGGCCGTATCCTTTATGTGTGCTGCCAACAGATTTTTGGGCAGCTACAACAATGTCTTGGACAAATTCAACATAGTACTGTGCAAAATAAAGCATTGGTTTTATCTTGTGAACCAACACTTTCGATGAAATGGCTTATTCCCCGTTTAGCAACAGTTCATCAATTAAATTGGGGGTTTGAAGTGATTCTACAAACAGGTGGTGGCCCTGTAGATTTTAAGGAACAGCAAATTGATTTAGCACTAAGACGAAATGATTTTGAATGGGGAACAGAGCTATATAGTGAAAAGTTGGCTGATGAATATATGGTATTAGTACAAGGCCAACATTCCCAAATAAAAAGAAAATTATTATGGTCGAGTTCAAGACCCCATTTTGACAAGCAATTACGTAAGTATGAAAGTATTACAAAACGAATCCCACAGTCTGACTGGATTGCGCTAGAGCATTTTTATTTGTGTATTGAGGGATGCTTAGCTGGGTGGGGAGAAACACTTCTGTCAATTTATATGGTGGAAAAAGAATTAACCTATCAAACGCTACAACCAGTTATACCGATATTCTCAGATCATTCAGCCTATTATTTACTGTCAGCTGCAGCATTTGACAGTGATCCTCGTAAAATGGTTTTTATGCAGTGGTTGCAACAAGAAATGTTAAAAACGCAGCAGCAGTTCGTCATGTAAAAAAAGCCACTTTAAAGTGACTTTTTTATCTTTCATTGAGCGCTTAGTTTTTGAGACTAAATAACCAGTTAAGTAATAGGGCTGCAAAAGTTGCAGTGCCAATACCACCCAAGTTGAAATCTCCAAACTGCAAAGCAAAGTCGCCTGTACCTAAAATAATAGTGACTGCAGCAACCATTAAGTTTTTATTTTGAGAAAAATCAACTTTATTTTCAATCCAGATCTTCGCACCAGCAATGGTAATGAGACCAAAAACCACAATAGAAGCACCTGTTAAAATGGCTAAAGGTATAGTGTGGATCATGGCACCAAATTTTGGTGATAAACCTAAGAAAATTGCGAATATACCAGCAATAACAAAAACAATTGTAGAGTAAACACGTGTAACTGCCATCACGCCAATGTTTTCACCATAAGTTGTCATGCCTGGCGCACCAACACCACCTGATAAAGTGGTTGCTAGACCATCAGCGAGAAAAGCTTTACCAATATGTGGATCTAAATTTTCACCTGTCATCGCACTAACAGCTTTAATATGTCCAAGATTTTCAGCAACTAAAATCAATGCAATAGGGGCAATGATGAGCATGGCATGAGGATCAAGGACAGGTGCGTGCAAAGTAGGTATACCAAACCATGCTGCTTGTTGCATGGGTATAAAGTTGATAGGTGTACCTAATTGAAGAACATTCGTTGCAACAAAGTAGATTAGATAAGAAATGATTAAACCAACCAAGAGGAGTAAACGTTGTAATAATCCACGTGTGAAGACCGCAATAGAGCCCATACACAGTACAGTAATTAACGCCATCCACATTTCAAAGTTTTGTCCAGCAACCGATTTAATTGTTGTCGGTGCGAGGTTTAGGCCAATAATCATGACAACTGCACCAGTAACCACTGGTGGCATCAGTTTTTCAATCCAACGTGTACCTGTAAGCATTACCATCAGACCGAATAAGGCATAGAGTACACCACAAGCCATAATGCCACCTGCGGCTACACCGAGATTTAGGTTGGCTGCTCCAGTACCAGATGCTGCGTAGCCTGTTGCGGCAATAACAACTCCAATAAAGGCAAAACTTGAACCTAAATAGCTTGGAACACGACCGCCTGTAATCAGAAAGAATAAAATGGTACAAATTCCTGACATGAGTATGGCAAGATTAGGATCAAAGCCCATAAGAAAGGGCGCAAGTACTGTTGCACCAAACATGGCGAATGCGTGTTGTACACCTAAAATGATACTTTGTGCTGGAGCTAAGTACTCATCTGTACGTACAGGTTGTTGTTGAATATCACCTTGATAAGGTCGCCACTTTGGAAACCAATTGGACATAAACTGAGCACTCTAAAAGCAAATTGTGCACATGATACTCTGCTTTATTCAAAAAATATGTTTGTAATCGCATGAAAATATAAAATAAATAAGATAAGAGTTCTTTCCATTTACTTTTAGTTAGAGCATTTCGTGTAATTTTTTTCAAAATCAGTAAATTAATTATTTTATTTTTTGAAATTCTAAATGCCAGTAAATAACTCAAAATATAAAAAAACCGCGCAATTTGAATTTGCGCGGTTTCCCGTTAAATGCTCAACAATTATTTTTTGTCATCTTTAACTTCTGTAAATTCAGCATCTACAACACCGTCATCAGCTTTTTGATGTTGAGTTGCATCACCTTGGAATGCATTTGGATCAAAACCTTGTGCATCTCCACCTGCTTGTTGAGCTTGCTCATAAGCACGTTGAGTGATAGGCATCAAAATGTTTTGAAGAGCTTCAGTTTTAGCTTTGATTTCTTCAACATCATTTTCTTTAGCAGCAGCTTCTAACTCAGTCACAGCAGTTTCAACTGCAGTTTTCTCATCAGCAGTTACTTGTTCGCCTAAGTCTTTTACAGCTTTTTGCGAGCTAGAAATTAATGCATCAGCTTCGTTACGTGCCTTAGCTAATTCTTCAAACTTACGGTCTTCTTCAGCATTTGCTTCAGCATCTTTGATCATTGCTTCGATTTCAGCATCAGACAAACCTGAGTTTGCTTTAATCTGGATAGATTGCTCTTTACCAGTGCTCTTATCTTTAGCAGATACTTTTAAGATACCATCAGCGTTAATGTCAAATGATACTTCAATTTGTGGTACGCCACGTGGAGCAGGTGGAATATCGCCTAATTGGAAGTTACCCAATAATTTGTTTTGTTGAGCCATCTTACGTTCACCTTGGTAAACAGAGATGTCTACAGCTGGTTGATTGTCAGCAGCAGTAGAGAATACTTGTGATTTCTTCGCAGGAATCGTTGTGTTCTTCTCAATGATTGCTGTTAACACACCACCCATAGTTTCAATACCAAGAGTTAGCGGCGTTACGTCAAGTAAAAGTACGTCATTTTTGTCGCCAGACAATACTGCACCTTGAATTGCTGCACCCATTGCAACAGCTTCGTCTGGGTTCACATCTTTACGTGGTTCTTTACCAAAGAATTCTTGTACTTTTTGTTGTACAAGTGGCATACGTGATTGACCACCAACTAAAATGACATCAGAGATGTCTGAAGTTGAAAGACCAGCATCTTTCAGTGCAACTTTACATGGCTCAATTGTACGTGTAACAAGATCAGCAACCAAACCTTCAAGTTTTGCACGTGTTACATTAATCACTAAGTGTTTAGGACCAGATGCATCTGCTGTGATGTATGGCAAGTTAATTTCAGTTGAATTAGAAGAAGACAACTCAATTTTTGCTTTTTCAGCAGCTTCTTTTAAACGTTGTAATGCAAGAGGATCATTTTTTAAGTTAAAGTTTTGTTCTTTTTTGAACTCTTCAACTAAGTATTCAATCAATGCATTATCAAAGTCTTCACCACCAAGGAATGTATCACCATTTGTAGATAACACTTCAATTTGTTGGTCGCCATCAAGGTCTGCAATTTCGATAATAGAAACGTCGAAAGTACCACCACCAAGGTCATAGACAGCAACTTTACGGTCGCCTTCTTTTTTATCCATACCAAACGCAAGTGCAGCAGCAGTTGGTTCGTTGATAATACGTTTAACATCAAGACCAGCGATTTTACCAGCGTCTTTAGTTGCTTGACGTTGAGCATCGTTAAAGTAAGCCGGTACAGTTACAACTGCTTCAGTTACTGTTTCACCAAGATAGTCTTCAGCAGTTTTTTTCATCTTTTTCAAGATTTCAGCTGAAACTTGTTGTGGTGCAAGTTTTTTGTCATTGACTTCAACCCATGCATCACCATTGTCGGCTTTAATGATTTTATAAGGAACTAAGCCGATATCTTTTTGTACAGCACCATCTTCATAACGACGACCAATTAAACGTTTGATCGCGAATAAAGTGTTTTTAGGGTTAGTTACAGCTTGGCGTTTAGCGGATTGACCTACTAAAATTTCACCATCTTTGTAAGCAACGATAGATGGAGTTGTGCGAGCACCTTCTGCATTTTCAATTACTTTAACTTTGTCGCCCTCTAATACGGCAACACATGAGTTAGTTGTACCTAAGTCAATACCAATAATTTTAGCCATTGATGTATTCCTCAAAAATTTTTTTACAATAATTTATGCTTGTAATCCGATATGAGAGCCTTTCAGAATTTTTCAAGTGAAATATAGGAAAAAAATTAAAAGGCTATCAAAGAAGTTGTTTTATTGACCAACCATCACCATTGCTGGACGAAGTAAGCGATTTGAAAGGGTATAGCCCTTTTGTAGTACTGTGCCAATTTCACCTGCTTTGCTACTTGGATCAATACCAACTGCTTGGTGTAAATCAGCATTGAATCCTTGTGTTGTATCAACAACAACAACATCAAATTTTTCTAAAGTACTGAGCAGTGATTTAAGCGTGAGTTGTACACCTTCCACCATTGGGTCTTGACTATCGCCAGCAGCTTGAAGTGCACGTTCTAGATTGTCTACAGCGTCAAGAAGGTTTTTTGCAAACTTTTCTAATGCAAATTTTTTCGCTGAATCTGCTTCACGTTCTAAACGTTCTTTAGTTTTCTCTGCTTCATATTTTGCATTTGCAGCAATTGCTTTCTCATATTTTAAACTTTCTTCAAGTTTGACAATTTGGGCATTAAGATCTGCAATTTTTTGCTCATCAGTTTGCTGAACATCTTCCGCGTTTGCTTGTGTTTCAGCGTTATCTACCTGAATGTCTTGAGCTTGCTCATTTTGCTCATTTGCCATTGATGATCTCCGTTTAAATAGGTCTTTAAACATGTACAGTCCTTTACTGAATTACAGTATTTACAGATCGAAGGCTGAACTGCCATGAGTATGTAATTTGTTAATGTAAAGAGAAATGTGGGCAGTTCATAAAAATTCAAGCTTAGATGCTTTAAAATAGTTATATATCGAAGATAAAACCACAAAGAAAAGCATTGCCTTAAAGTGACTATAAGACTTTTAGAGGGTTTTTGTGAAGTTACAAGTAAATGAAGAGTCTGCAACAGGCAATAGACTTAGTTTTTACTACAATAATTTATTTGAGTTGTCTTTTTACGACTAAAGCTATGTTTTGTTAGAGGTGTTAATACAGCTCATGATTTGGGAAAGTTGTATATAAAACAAGTTTATATTTTAAAATTTATACAAGGCTTGATTTTTGTATTGAGTATTTGTGGTGTTAAGAAAAAGGTGAGAGCTTACTCGTTGTGGTAAAAGAGCTACGTTATAGGGGCTGATCGTTTCCTTTGAAAGATGAATGATGTTGAAGATCAAAATATTTAATGATTTTGATTCAACTTAACGATGAATAAAAGGAGATATAGATGGAAAAAGTAGCTTCAGTTTCCGTTTTATTAATAGCAACATTAATGATAGCAGGTTGTGCATTACGATCAGAACAACAACCTTTGGGCAACCAACAACAACCCCATGCTCTTGAACCCACAGCACCTGAAAACCCCAATTTAAACACATCCCCTGATACAAACCCAGTTATAAATCCAAATAACGATGTGTCTTCTCCTGCTGAAAATAGTATTATTCCAAATCAATCTAAGTCAAATAGCTATAAATCGACACAAGTATTAACTCCATAATATTTATAGCCTTTGAACCGTCAATACATTTAATTTATTTAAAATAAACAGTGAAGCTTTCGGCTCTACTGTTTATTTTTTTATGGTATAGCAGTGGCTTAAATTTACATGCTCAAGATAAATTAAAATAAATAATGTCAATGACAGCGATTATTGCTCTTCACTAGTATCTGAGGTGTGCAATTTACAATAATGAATGATGACCACATATTAATGTGGCGTACTCGTTGGAATATTTATGTCTGGTCAGTAGGGGAAGTTAATATGCAAAACTCTATACAACAAATAAATCAAAAGTTATTGAGTAAACAAGGTAGTGCAGCACGGGTGTTAGATCATATGCCTCGAATAGTGCATACCTCGATTGTAAAGGCATTAAAATATCCTTTTACTTATCCTGAGCTTGATAGCTTTAGTCAAGCACTGATGGCAATACAATATAAACAGGGGATTAGTGGTATTGTGGGGACTGATGTTCAGGCATCTCGCCAGCTATTTGAGTTAAATGCGCAAGCTTTAATAAAGCAAGTTACACCTGTGACTCAGGTTCGAGATTTAAAATTGCCTTTACAGAGTGGTGAAGTTGAAGCACGACATTATCATCCTGCACCAAATAAAAAACTACCGATGTTAATTTTTTATCATGGTGGAGGTTTTGTTGTGGGTAGTCGCGATACTCATGATGAAGTTTGTCGTTTGATTGCTGTCCATAGCAAAGTGCAAGTGTTGAGTTTGGAATATCCTCTGGCTCCCGAAGTTGGGCCTTATGTATTAATTAAATCATGTGAAGATGCTTTGGCTTGGGTATATCAAAATAGGAATCACTTTAAAATACTCAAACATCGCATTGCTGTTGCGGGTGATAGTGCTGGTGGTAATATTGCGACAGTTGTTGCACAAAGAAGTAAAAAAATGGCTTATGCGCCACAAGCACAATTTTTAATTTATCCAACTGTTGATTTTAAAAGCCGCCACCCTTCATTTTATATGTACAAGGAAGGATTGGTTTTAACAGGAAAAGATGTAGAGCTTGTCACAGAGTATTATGCCCTTAAACATCATATAGAACTTGATGATCCGATTATCTCACCGACTTATGGGGATATTAAAAAAGTTGCCCCTACTTTTTTGGTGACAGCAGGGCACGATATTTTACATGATGAGGCTAAAATTTATGCCTATAAGTTAAAACAAAATGGAGTGCAGGTGCATTACCAAGAATATGTAGACCAATTTCATGGTTTTATAAACCTGACATCTATTTCAAATAAGGCTAAAAAGTATGTGATTGAAATGAGTAGAGGCTTTAGAAAGTTTTGGGATAAAAACTGTTGATGAATAAAATTGGGTTTCCTTTGTGATGGAGGGAGACCCTAATATTGCTTTATCACCATCAATGAACAATAAATTAAAGCAAGATATGCTAAATATATAGTCTTTCCTAATTTAAATACTTATAGAGTAATGTAAATGATTAAACAACTTATGCTTGTCGTTGGGTTGAGCGGTTTTGGTGCTTCAGTTTATGCGAACACACATATGCTAGTACAAACGAATTATGGAAATATTGAAATAGAGCTATATGACGATAAAGCTCCAGTATCTGTACAAAATTTTAAAAATTATGCAAATAAGAATTTCTACAATGGAACCATTTTTCATCGAGTAATTCCTGGTTTTATGATCCAAGGCGGTGGCTTTGATAAGAATATGGTGGAGAAGAGTACACAAGCTCCTATTCAGAACGAATCAAATAATGGATTAAAAAATCTACGTGGTACATTGGCGATGGCACGAACCAATGATCCTAATTCAGCAACAAGTCAGTTCTTCATTAATGTGGCAGACAATGCATTTTTAAATCGTGGACCAATGAATCCTGGCTATGCAGTGTTTGGTAAAGTGACAAAGGGCATGGAAATCGTTGATAAAATCGTAAAAGTCCCTACAGGTGCTTACGGAATGCACCAAGATGTACCAAAACAAAGCGTTATTATTACGAATGTAAAGTTAATCAAATAATTTAAAGTAAGAATCGGATTAAAAAGCCAAAAATAAAGTAGAAATATTTTGGTCATATTTCTACTTTATAATTATATAGTTACGCAAGTTTGGTTTAAAAAACGAACCAATTTGGTGCATAAAAATCCAACAGTCAGAAATAAAATCGCTGTAAGCCTCTTGCAGCCTAAAAAAAATCTCCTATAATGAGCTCATCCCGACGCGATACAGGCAACGAACTTAGTTCAAAGGGCTAGGTTGTTGAATAAGTATTGCGTTTAACTTTCTAC
>NZ_JAVIDR010000029.1 GCF_031157835.1 Acinetobacter rudis
TTACGAAACAGTGTTTCTCAGGACATAAGCGTCTAGCAGTAGGAATCACCCCCATTTAAGGGGGTGAGGATGTCAATCGACAAAGATATTAACTATTTTTTTGGATTACAGTTGCCATAGACTGTGCAACATAGTCGATATTTTTGCTATTTAGACCTGCAACACAGATACGACCACTACCAACGAGGTAGATGGCAAAGTCATCACGCAATACTTTAACTTGATCAGCAGTTAAGCCCGTATAACTGAACATACCTTGTTGTTTGATTAAATAACTGAAATCACGTTCTGGCATAACTTGTTTAAGTTGATCATGTAAGCGCTGACGCATATCTTTGATACGATCACGCATTTGATTCAATTCTTGATTCCAATCTTGGTACAACGCATCATGATTGAGTACATCATTTACCAAAAATGCACCAGTGCTTGGTGGATTAGAGTAGATACGGCGAATTGTGGCTTTTAATTGCCCCAAGACATTTTGTGCAGTTGCAGTATCGTCACAGACAACACTTAGACCACCAACACGCTCACCATAAAGTGAGAAGATCTTTGAATAAGAGTTGCTGACAATAAAATTTAGACCAGCACGGTCGAAGGCGCGTATAGCATAAGCATCTTGTTCTAAACCTTGGCCAAAACCTTGATAAGCAATGTCTAAGAAGGGAATGAGTTCACCTTGTTTACATACTTTAATTACTTGGTCCCATTGCTCATCGTTTAGATCAGCACCAGTTGGGTTATGGCAGCAAGGGTGAAGCAATACAATTCCCTGTTTTGGAATTTGCTTGAGCGTATCAAGCATTGCAGCAAAATCTACGCCATTGGTAGCAGCATTGTAGTATGGGTAGAAATGACTTTTAATCCCAGCGCCATTGAATATTGCAATATGGTTATCCCAAGTTGGTTGGCTTACCCATACATCAGAATCTGGGAAATACTTTTTAAGCAGATCCGCACCTACTTTTAGGGCACCAGAACCACCTAAGGTTTGCACAGTGACAACACGGCCAGCTTGGCAAGCGGGGCTTTGATCACCGAAGAGCAATTTTTGTGTTGCTTGGTTATATGACTTTAATCCATCCATTGGAAGATAAGATTTAACCTTATCATTATCCTTGGCAATATGGGTATGTGCGGTTTTTACTGCATTAAGCTGAGGTACAATACCTTGCTCATTGTAGTAAAGACCAATACTTAAATTGACCTTTTCTGTACGTTGATCTTTATTAAACTCTTCCATTAGGGACAGAATTGGGTCACCTGCATATGCATCGACATGTTGAAACATGGCTTTAAAGTCCTAGTTGATCTTGTTGTAAAACGTTATCGCAAGGGAGATTGATCGAAAACATCCAATAAATTCCTGCGAGGACTAATCTAATACAGGTTTTTATGCGAATTGTCCAAGATATTTTGGCTATTGATCTTTATACTTTGTAATTAGGAACGCTGTATCGAAGCTTTTTTCACTTTTTAATTGGGTATTTTTATGATTCTGAATTTGGAACACCGTCAACCTGAACAACCAAGCCTTCATGCACCTCTCGTATTTATTCATGGGTTATTTGGCAGTATGGGGAATTTAGGCGTGTTGGCACGTGCTTTTGAACACAGTCATGAAATCATTCAAGTTGATGTTCGAAACCACGGTCGCTCTCCACGCTCTTCAGCATTGAGTTACGATGAAATGGCGCAAGATATTCTTGATAGCCTAGATCATTTAAAAATTGAGCAGTTTAGTGTGGTTGGTCATTCAATGGGGGGCAAAATTGCCATGACATTGGCAAAACTTGCTGCACAGCGCCTGCATAAATTGGTGGTGCTGGATATGGCACCATATGCTTATCAAGAAAACCATCATGACACTATTTTTCAAGCACTTTTTGCAGTCCAAAATGCACAGCTTGCAACACGAAAACAAGCCACTGAGCTGATGCAAACGTATATTAAAGAAAACATGGTTATACAATTCTTATTAAAGTCATGGTCACAAGGGCAGTGGCTTTTTAATGTTGATGCACTATATACGCATTATGCTGATATATTGTCTTGGCAGCCACAACCTGCATGGTTGCAACCTGCATTGTTTGTTCGGGGTGGTAATTCGCACTATGTCAGTCAAGACATCCAAATTGCAGCTGTACAGCAGCAGTTTCCACAAGCCCAAATTGAAACGATTCAAAATGCAGGCCATTGGTTACATGCAGAGCAACCAGTAGAAGTAGTTAAGGTCATGAAAGATTATATTAATCAAATTTAGATACTTTGAGGGTATTTAGTTATACCTAATAAATTCAACTAATTAACACGAGTTCTGCGTATACTTGATGATTCTAGTATTTTCATGGATGAAAATGAGTGCGAGTTCAAGTTTTCCGTAGTCCTGAATTATGGATCATTGTGGCAGGTTATTCTGCTGCAGTTCATGTGGGGAAATTATCTCCTGCAATTCCAGTATTTCGTCAGGCCTTTGATCTAAGCTTATTACAAGCAGGGCTCGCTTTATCATTGGTGCAAGCTGCAGGGATGTTATTTGCATTATTGATAGGTGCCTTTTCGGCACATATTGGTTTAAAGCGCTGTCTGATTACTGGATTATGTGCATTAGGTTTGGCCAGCAGTAGTAGTCTGCTTATTGATCATGTTGTGAGTTTGTTTTTTTTCCGCTTCATTGAGGGATTAGGCTTTTTATTAGTCACCTTGTCAGCCCCAGCAATTTTAAAACAGATTTGTGCACCAGAAACAATGAGTTTAAAGATGGGGATTTGGAGCTCATATATGGGCTTAGGTGTATGTTTGGCCTTATTGAGTATTCCTGTATTATTTCAGTATTTTGATTGGAAAAGTGTATGGTTCTTCCTAGGCATATTCAGTTTCTTACTTGCTTTTTGCTGTCATCGCTTCGTCCATGTAGCAAGACCGTCAACATCATTTGATTTTTCAGCTTTCTGGGATACGGTTAAAGTGACAATTAGGCATCCACCTATTGTGTGTTTAGCTTTAATCTTCGCTTGTTATACGAGCCAATGGTTAACCATGATTGGTTTTTTGCCTAGTATCTATTTAAGTCATCATATTCGTCTAGAGTTAGCTGGGGTATTAACCGCAGGAGTCGCCTTTGTCAATGTGGTGGGTACACTGACAGCTGGTTACCTGATGCAACGAGGTATGAAGTCTAAGCAGTTAATGATTTTTGGTTTTAGTATGATGTGTCTAGGAAGTTGGTTAGCGCTAGAGGATGCAATTATTCTACCATTTGCCTTACAGTATCTTGGAGTCATTTTCTTTTCTTTATTTGGTGGTTTTATTCCAACAGTTGTTTTTGCGATTTGTTTGAATTGTGCTCCCCGTGCCAATGCAGTGGCTTCAAGTTTTGGTTTGGTTCTACAAGTTTCAGCATTAGGACAATTCATGATTCCACCATTAAGTGGATTACTCGTAGGGCACACACATGATTGGAGTAATATTGCGTGGATTTCAACTGTTTTATCGGCTACGGGGATTGTTATTGTGACTTTGCTGATGACTCGGTATCAAAAAATAGCCTAAGCAAATTACTAATTATAATAAATTTTAACCCTGAAAATTAATACTGAAATTTGAATAGATCAAAAAAAGAGTGCTTACGCACTCTTTTTAACTTGATGTGTTGGGTTTAAGCAATAAACCAAGTGTAGTATCCCCAGAACATTAATGGCCAAGCCACAAATGGGCTAAATAACCATTTCCATAACCAGAAACGCGGCATAAAGCCTACACCCGTAACAAAACCGCCGGAAATCCCCACCATGATCATCATAATCGCACTATGACTATAGTGACCATTGGCATCAAGCATGGCGTTTGGATGAATGAGTAAAACCGCAGCAAGAGGCAATGCCAACAAAAACGAAATGGCCATAACCCACTTATTCGGTTGAACTTGATTTGGTGACATTGCAACTTCAGTCATGTTTTATTCCTCGTCCAAATCTTGGTGATGTTCAATATAGAGGGCACTGAGTACACCTGCAAAGCAAGCCATCAATATGCCAAGAATCCAAGCAAAATACCACATAATTTGTTCTCCTTGTGATTCGATTAATACAGACTATGTGTATTGTCTTGGATGTGTTTTTTGGTGATTACACCCCACATCTTGTAATAACACCAAGTTGTATAAATCAGGATTAAAGGTACAAAAATACACGCAACCACAGTCATCACTGTTAGGGTATTTTTACTTGCAGTCGCATCCCACATTGTCAAACTTGACACTGGATTAATGCTTGAAGGCATTAAGAATGGGAACAATGCAAAACCAGCGGTTAAGATTGCACCACAAAGTGCAAGTGATGTACCAGCAAAACTGAGGCCTGCTTTGTTTTTAGATGCAGCAAGCACAACAATTAGACCGCCAAGTATACCAACAATAGGAGCAACCATTGTAATTGGGTACAAGCTATAGTTGTTCATCCAACCTGGGTTTTGATCAGT
The DNA here is from genome assembly GCF_031157835.1 of Acinetobacter rudis. Lineage (GTDB taxonomy): Bacteria > Pseudomonadota > Gammaproteobacteria > Pseudomonadales > Moraxellaceae > Acinetobacter > Acinetobacter rudis_A. The sequence continues at coordinate 4,483 of NZ_JAVIDR010000029.1, forward strand.
TACAACTTGTTTAACTAAAGGATTAGATGCACCGTTTACATCAAAACTTCCAGCAACAAGACTATAACCTTGAATGTTGCCGAAGTATAACCAAGCACCAGCACCGATAAAGCAAACTAGGAATAAAATACCCATGATTTGTGTTGCTTTTGCAGAACGTTTGCGTAGGTCACCATCTGTACGTAACATTAACCAAGCACCGCCGTGAGCACACAGCATAGCCACACTTACTAAACCACAAACAATTGAGAATGGGTTAAGTAACTGGAAGAAGTTACCTGCATAGTGAGAACGTACAGTAGCATCAAGCTCAAATGGTACGCCAAGGAACATGTTACCGAAAGCAACACCAAATACTAAAGCAGGAACCAAACCACCAACACATAGTCCCCAGTCCCATGCATTACGCCATTTAGTGTTTTCTAATTTTGAACGATAGTCAAAGCCAACTGGACGTAAAAAGAGCGCAAAGAGTACTAATAGTAAGGCCCAATACATACCAGAGAATGCTGTTGCATATACCATTGGCCATGCAGCAAACAGTGCACCACCTGCAGTAATGAACCAAACTTGGTTACCATCCCAGTGCGGTGCAATCGTGTTAATTGCAGCGCGACGTTCTTCATCGTTTTTACCAACGAATGGCATGATCGCCATGGCGCCCATATCGAAGCCATCGGTGAGTGAGAAGCCGAGGAGGAGTACTCCAATCAGTACCCACCAAATAATTCTGAGTAGTTCATATTCGATCATGCTTGAGTCTCCTCTGATGCTTTATTTTGAGCAGAGAGTTTTTCAAAATGATATTTGCCAGTATGTAATGAACTTGGTCCTAAACGAGAGAATTTGATCATTAGATACATTTCAATCACAAGTAATACTGTATAGAAGGTTGCTAGAGCAGCAATTGAGCCCATCACATCACCAGTACTCAGTGTTGAAGTAGACAAGTGTGTAGGTAAAACTTCACCAATCGTCCAAGGTTGACGACCAACTTCAGCTACATACCATCCTGTTTGCGCAGCAATCCAAGGAAGTGGTAAAGCAAAGAGTGCAAATTTTAATAACCATGGTTTGTTCTCAGCATTGCGTTTAGCGACTGCAAACGTAGCAAGAACAAAGAGTAATAGCATTAGGAAACCAGATGCAACCATCGCACGGAATGCCCAGAATAAACTTGGTACATGTGGAATAGTATCTTTACTCGCAGCTTTAATATCTGCTTCTGTTGCATCTACAACGTTAGGTGCATATTTTTTGAGTAATAAGCCATAACCTAAGTCTTTTTGCGTTTGTTCAAATGCAGTTTTAAGCTCAGGTGATTTGTCACCTGCACGAAGTTTTTCAAGTTGATCATAAGCAATCATACCATTACGAATACGTGCTTCATGCTGAACCATCAGGTCTTTAATACCTGTCACTTCTTTAGTTGTAGAACGTGTTGCAATGATACCCATAACATATGGAATTCTAATTGCATAATCAGTTGTCATGGTTTCTTTATTTGGAATACCAAACAAAGTAAATGCAGCTGGTGCTGGATGAGTATCCCATTCAGCTTCAATTGCAGCGAGTTTAGTTTTTTGTACGTCACCTAATTCATAACCTGATTCATCACCAAGCAAAATAACAGAGAGCGTAGATGCGAGACCAAAAATTGCTGCGATTGCAAAAGAACGACGTGCAAATGGAATGTCACGTTTTTTCAATAAATAGAAACTTGAAATCGCGAGTACAAAGATTGCACCAGTAACATAACCAGCAGAAACAGTATGTACGAATTTAACCTGAGCAACAGGGTTAAAAATCAATGCACCGAAGTCCACCAATTCCATACGCATTGTTTCATAGTTGAACTCTGAACCTACTGGGTTTTGCATCCAGCCATTGGCAACAAGAATCCACAATGCAGACAGGTTGGAGCCAAGCGCTACAAGCCAAGTCACCATTAAATGCTGAACTTTGCTTAAACGATCCCATCCAAAGAAGAAAAGACCAATGAATGTTGATTCGAGGAAGAAGGCCATTAAACCTTCAATAGCGAGTGGGGCACCAAAAATGTCACCAACATAGTGTGAGTAATATGCCCAGTTGGTTCCGAATTGGAATTCCATGGTAAGACCAGTAGTCACACCAAGAGCAAAGTTAATACCAAATAATTTACCCCAGAATTTGGTCATGTCTCGATATATTTCTTTGCCAGAAATCACATAGGTGGTTTCCATAATGGCAAGAATAAATGCGAGTCCTAAAGTTAATGGTACGAAAATAAAGTGATACATTGCGGTCATTGCAAATTGGAACCGCGAAAGATCAACCACGCTTTCAGCAATCATCAACGTGTCTCCTTGATTTGGGAAGAACTGCCAGCAATACGCTCGGCAACTTGATTGTCAAAATCTTTTGGAATAGTTGGTGCGTCGAACCATATATTTTTAATGGCCAGCAAAATAGCAACCTTAATAATTAATATGATTGCTATTTCGATTTTTAAGCGACGTGTTAAATCTTTTGGAATTAAGCTCATTAGATAAGCCTACATTTAAAAAATCTTGCTTTCTATTATTAAACAAATAAAAAGAAATTAAAATAGATTTAAATGACTGGAGGTAAATTAATAATAAAATTAATATAAAACATATGTTTATAAAAAACGATTGATGCGTTATTATTCAATTAAATCTAATAAAAAACCAACTAAAATAGTTGTGAATTTAATTTTATACCATACAAAAACACTCGTATTTAATAATTTGCTTTTTGATTTATAAATGATATAAATCATTATCTCCTGTAGTATTCTTTTTTTATTTTGATAAAACCTATTAAATTAGTTGGTATTAAAATGAATTAATAGTCGAGTAAAATACTCGGAATAAATATTCTAAGATAATAAATCTCAATGCTTTGATATATATAATAAAGCGAAGATAGCATTTGTTTATGACAAAATGATTGAGCTAAAAATGAGAGTCTATAAACAAAAAAATATACTTTTTTCTTTTTAAAACGGTCTAGCCGTTAATCACCATGACGGGTAGTGGACTAATATCTAAAACAGCACGTGGCGTACTACCCGCAAGAATTTTTTTCAAACTATTGCGATTGTGTGCAGCGACAATAATTAAGTCAGCATTGATTTCATCTGCTATGGTGAGTACACCTATGGCTACAGGTATGTCATGAATAACCTTGGTCTGAATGTCAGTAATACCTTGCTGTAGCATTTGATGTTTAAGAATAGTGAGTTGCGCCAGTACTTTGGCTTCAGTTTTTAGTAGATATTGGGTAAAGGAGGGGGCAATTTTATAAAACTCAATTGCAAAGAATGGATCGATGGATATGACGCTCATCAGGGTAACACGGCTATTAAAGGTTAAAGCCAATGTAGTGACATGTTGTATTGCAACTGATGAAATTTGATCATCATCGATGACAAATAAAAGGTGCTGAAATGACATGGTCTGCTCCTCATCAATGTTTTTATTATGTGCTTATAAGTTCTAGCATAGGCTGACTATGCTGAACTTAAAAGCTTTTATTGATTTTTTTAATTGCTGCAAGAGCTTTTTATTTAGTGTGAAGCAGTGTAAGCCTTGGCAAAATGGGCAGGATTATCTCGGCCTAAAACACGACTAATATTCTGACTGGCTGACATAAGCGCTGATTCTTTAATGCCTGTATGAAAACCCATACGTGAAAGCAAATAATAAAGATCTTCAGTCGCAACATTACCTGCCGCACCTTTAGCATAAGGACAACCACCCAGTCCGGCTAGAGATGAGTCAAAAATACGAATGCCTTGTTCTAAAGATTGGTAGACATTGGCGATTGCCATACCATAAGTATCGTGAAAGTGTCCTGCAAGATATTGTGCTTCTAATTCACTCAGACAAGCAGCCCACACCTGTTTGACGCGGTCAGGTGTTGCAGTACCAATTGTTTCGCCCAATGAAATTTCATAGCAGCCCATATCAAACAACTGCGTGACGACTTTAGCCACCTGTTTAGGCGCAATTGCACCTTCATAGGGACAATCAACAATACATGACACATAGCCACGTACCTTGACATTATTGGCTTTGGCCAAAGCCATGACATCTGAAAATTTTTCTAAACTTTCAGCAATTGAACAGTTAATATTTTTTTGTGTGAAGCTTTCTGAGGCAGCTGTAAATACAGCAACCTCTTTACAGCCTACAGCAAGCGCAGACTCCAGTCCGCGCAAATTTGGAGTGAGTAAACTCAATTGTACATTGTGGTCCTGAGGTAATGTTGCAAAGAGTTCGTCACTGCGAGCCATCTGTGGTACCCATTTAGCAGAGACGCAAGACCCGACTTCAATATGTTGTAGCCCAGCATCTATGAGGTCAACAATAAAGTCTTTGCGTTGTTCGAAGCTAATTGGATGTTTCTCATTTTGCAAACCATCTCGCGGACCAACTTCTACAATTTTGACAGTTTCACTCATGCTTGAACTCCTGTGCTACTCGCTTCAGGATGTGCTACAAACTCTAGTAGTTCATCACCAGATTTAACCTGATCACCTACTTGGAAGAAGTTTGCTTTGACTATACCGTCATGAGGTGCACGAATACTGTATTCAATTTTCATTGCTTCTAGGGTTAAAAGAACATCATCTTTTTTTACAGCGTAATTTGCTTCAACAAGCACCTGTGTAATTACCCCTGGCATTGGTGCTTTAAGTCCAGCATCACCACCAGCTTGATCATCTTGAAGATATTGCTGAATAGGTAGTTCAAAACGATGGGTGTAGCTATTTGAGAATACGGTGAGTGAGTCATGACCACGGCTAAAACTAAGCTGCCAACATTGTTGGTTCATCTGTAATATAATTTTATGATCACCACATAATTGCCCTGAAATTTCAAAGTGTTGATCATTATATTGTGCAACAAAGTCTGTTGTAGAGGTCGAAGATCTTGGGCTAAATTGAACCTGATGTTGCTGCTCTGCCTGTAGCAGATTAATTTGCTGTTGTGCAGATACATTAATACGCCAAAGTGCTGTTTGATTCCAAACAGATGGATGCTGATCTGTATTTTTCTTCATTTTTAAAAGCAATTCGATTAAGGCTGAAGCGACAATTAATTTGTCATCAACTTGAGAATCAAATTCAAATAAAGCAGTGTGTTCACGTTGAATTAAGTTTGTATCTAAACGAGCATGCTGAAAAGAGTCAGAACGTACAATACGATCTAAAAAAGCAATATTATTACCTAATCCTTCAACATGAAACTCACCTAAAGCTTTGTGCATTTGCATTAATGCACTGTCACGGTTAGGCGCCCAAACAATCAGTTTGGCAATCATTGGATCATAGAAGGTGGTGATTTCATCGCCTTCAATAATACCGCTATCTACACGAACATGTTCATTTTGCTGTGGGTAGTGCAGATAGTTGATTTTTCCGATAGCGGGTAAAAATCCTTTTTCAGGCTCTTCTGCATAAACACGCGCTTCTAGTGCGTGACCATTAATTGTTAGTTCATTTTGTAATTTAGGGAGTCTTTCACCTGCGGCGACGCGAAGTTGCCATTCAACCAAGTCCTGACCTGTAATCATTTCTGTTACTGGGTGTTCAACTTGCAGACGGGTGTTCATTTCCATGAAATAAGCAGTACCATCTTGTTCAACAATAAATTCAACTGTGCCAGCACCTACATAGTTAACAGCTAGGGCTGCATCTATGGCAGCTTGACGCATTTGTACCAGTTTTTCCTCAGACATACCTGGGGCTGGTGCCTCTTCAAGCACTTTTTGGTGGCGACGTTGGACTGAACAATCTCGCTCAAATAGGTGTACACAGTTACCTTGTTGGTCGGCAAAAACTTGAACCTCAATGTGACGCGGATTAACCACATAGCGCTCAATTAATACATCGTCATTAGCAAAACTTGATTTAGCTTCACTTTTACAAGAAGCCAATGCAGGTAAAAATTCAGCTGCACACTCTACCAAACGCATACCTTTACCACCGCCACCAGCACTGGCTTTAATCAGTACTGGGTAACCAATTTGATCGGCTTGTTGCTTTAAAAAATGAGCATCTTGGTTATTACCATGGTAGCCAGGAGTAAGGGGAACACCTGCTTCTTGCATGAGCGCTTTCGATGTGGCTTTTAAACCCATCGCTAAAATGGCTTCTACAGGTGGGCCAATAAAGACAATATTGTTGTTTTTACAAGCAAGTGCGAATTGATCATTTTCAGATAGGAAGCCGTAACCTGGGTGAATCGCTTGTGCACCTGTGGTTAACGCCGCTTGGATAATACGATCAATTTGTAAATAGCTTTGTGCTGCTGGTGATTCACCAATATAAACAGCTTCATCTGCCTGTAACACATGTTGTGCAGTTGCATCTGCATCTGAGTAAACTGCAACGGTAGCAATACCAAGTTTTTTAGCACTACGAATCACGCGACAAGCAATTTCACCACGGTTGGCAATGAGTATTTTTTCAAACATGTCATGATCCTTATTGTTGTGTAGTCTGAGTCCATTCAGGGCGTTGTTTATTTAAAAAAGCATGTAATCCTTGTTTTGCCTCTGCACCTTGTCGCAACATTGCGATGTGTTGTGCGGTGCGATCTAACAATTGATCATCAATTATTTGATTTGCAACCAATTCAATCAGCTGTTTAGATGCTTGCTGGGCAAAGGGGCCACCAAGTAAAATTGCTTCAATAATCTGATCAATTTTACTGTCAAGTTGCTCAGGAGAAGTCACTTCATGAACTAAACCAAGCGTTGCTGCATGTTCTGCCGAAATTCGTTCTGCTGTTAAAAAGTAACGATATGCTTGACGAGCACCAATGGCACGAATCACATAGGGGCTGATTGTAGAGGGTGCTAGACCTAATCTAACCTCTGAAGTTGCAAATTGAGCATTGTTACTGGCAATACAAATATCACAGGCCGCCGCGAGTCCCATACCACCACCCAGTGCTACACCATGAACGCGAGCAATGGTTGGTTGTTTGATTGTGGCTATACGCTGTAACATTTGTGCAAGTTTTAGTGCATCTGCTTGGTTTTCTGCTGTTGAGGCTTCGCCAGCTTGTTTCATCCAGTTAAGATCTGCACCAGCAGAAAAGCTTTTTCCATGTCCAGCTAATACCACTACGCGTATATCTTCACGGTGATGAAGTTCATCAAAGCAGTGATGAAGTTCAGCAATCAGTTGGCTATTGAAGGCATTATGTAGCTCACCACGATTTAACCAAACTGTTGCACGTTGTTGCTGACAATCCAGTTGTAAAAATTGATAATCCATTGTTTCCTCCTACATCCGAAAAACGCCGAACTTAGTATCAGCAATGGGTGCATTTAAAGCAGCTGCTAAACTGAGTCCTAAAACATGACGAGATTGGGCTGGGTCAATAACACCATCATCCCAAAGGCGTGCAGAAGAGTAATATGGATGGCCTTGGCGTTCATATTGTTCACGAATTGGTTGTTTAAATTGATCTTCTTGTTCAGCAGACCATTGCTCACCTTTCATTTCAATTTGATCACGCTTTAATGTAGATAGTACGCTAGCCGCTTGTTCACCACCCATCACTGAAATTCGAGAATTTGGCCACGTCCATAGGAAACGTGGTGAATAGGCACGCCCACACATACCATAGTTACCAGCACCAAATGATCCACCCACAATTAAGGTCAGTTTTGGAACATTGGCATTTGCAACTGCCATAACCAATTTAGCTCCATGTTTGGCAATCCCTTCATTTTCATACTGGCGACCGACCATGAAGCCAGTAATATTTTGAATAAAGAGTAGGGGAATCTTGCGCTGACAACAGAGTTCAATGAAATGTGCTCCTTTTTGAGCAGACTCTGAAAATAAAATACCGTTATTGGCAATGATCCCTACAGGCATACCATAAATTTTGGCAAAACCTGTGACGAGAGTTGAACCAAAGCGTGCTTTAAATTCATCGAGTTGTGAACCATCTACAATACGAGCAATCACTTCACGAATATCAAATGGTTTACGTGTATCACTAGGAATTACACCATAAAGTTCTTCTGCTGCATAAAGTGGAGCTGCAAAATCAGCTGTTGAGGTGTTGGCTTCTAAGTTTAAATTTGCGACGATTTGACGTGCAATATTTAACGCATGTTGGTCATTCTCAGCTAAGTGATCCGCAACACCAGATAGGCGAGTATGTACATCACCCCCTCCAAGATCTTCACTACTGACGACTTCACCTGTAGCTGCTTTAACTAAAGGTGGCCCACCTAAAAAGATTGTTCCTTGTTGGCGGACAATAATAGTCTCATCAGACATTGCAGGCACATATGCACCACCTGCAGTACAGCTTCCCATTACCACCGCAATTTGAGCAATACCTTGGCTTGACATACGAGCTTGATTGTAGAAGATACGGCCAAAATGATCACGGTCAGGAAATACTTCATCCTGCATAGGTAGAAAGGCACCACCTGAATCAACCAAATAGATACATGGCAAACGATTTTGCTCAGCAATTTCTTGCGCACGTAAATGTTTTTTGACAGTAAGAGGGTAATACGTTCCACCTTTAACTGTTGCATCATTAGCGACAATCATGCAACTAATGCCATGCACTTGGCCGATACCTGCTACTACACCAGCAGCTGGAATATCATCGGTGTAAACAGAATATGCAGCCAATTGACCAATTTCTAAAAAAGCACTGCCAGGATCAATCAACTGATTAATACGTTCGCGTGCCAGTAGTTTTCCTCGTGCATGGTGTTTGTCACGGGCTTTTTCATCTCCACCAAGCGCAACTTTATTGGCAACTTGTTTGAGGTCATTGACGATATGTTGCATTGCTGCGTGATTGTTTTTGTATTCGTCACTACGAATATTTATTTTACTGTGCAGTTGATTCATGCTTATGTCCTTATCTAGATATTGAACGGTGATTTCTCTTCACTATTTGGTTTCATTAAAGAGTTCACGACCAATCAACATGCGGCGAATTTCAGATGTACCCGCACCAATTTCATAGAGTTTGGCATCACGCCATAAACGGCCAGTATTGTATTCATTGATATAACCATTACCACCTAAGCTTTGAATTGCTTCACCTGCCATCCAAGTGGCTTTTTCTGCAGCATATAAAATGGCACTTGCTGCATCTTTACGTAAGCTTCGATCGTGATCGGCTTTATCGCATGCTGCACCAACGGCATAGACAAGCGCTTTACAGGCAAGCCAAGTCGAGTACATATCGGCCAATTTACCTTGCATTAACTGGAACTCACCTAAAGCTTGACCAAATTGTTTACGGTCGTGCAAATAGGGAATAACTTCATCTAAACAGGCATCCATAATACCTAGAGGCCCTGCACTGAGCACTGCACGTTCATAATCGAGGCCACTCATCAGCACTTTTGTGCCATTGCCTACACCACCGAGGATATTTTCTTTTGGAACTTTTACGTTATCAAAAAAGAGTGGGTAAGTATTCGAACCACGCATACCCAATTTATCTAGATGAGTACCATGACTAAAACCTTGCATGTCTTTTTCAACTAAGAATGCAGTCATGCCTTTAGGGCCTGCTTGTAAATCTGTTTTGGCATAAACCACTAAAACATCAGCATCTCCGCCATTGGTAATCCACATTTTTGAGCCATTTAATACATAGTGGTCACCCGCATCTTGTGCGTGTAGCTTCATACTGACGACGTCAGAACCTGCATTAGGCTCAGACATTGCTAAAGCTCCAACAAAGTCGCCAGAAATCAATTTAGGTAAAAAGCGTTGTTTCTGTTCTTCATTACCATTACGGTTAATTTGATTGATACATAGGTTAGAATGTGCGCCATAGGACAAGCCAATCGCTGCAGAGGCACGTGAAATCTCTTGCATAACGATGATATGTGCTAAATAACCGAGGTTAACACCACCATATGCTTCACTGACCGTTAGACCATGTAATCCCATATCACCCATCTTTTTCCAAAGATGTGCTGGAAAAAGGTTTTGTTGATCAACTTGTTGTGCAATTGGGGCAATTTCCTTTGCGCAAAATGCTGCAACAGAGTCACGTAGGGCAAGTAAAGTGTCGTCTAAACCGAAGTTAATGCTTTGTAAATTCATCGTGGTTTGTATCCTTAACGTTATATTTGTCGTTCCTTAGAAAAAGCATTTTTTCTGTGCTTAATAATTAAGATACAGTGCTTTTTTGAAAAAGTGAATATATATTCACAAAATGATTTACAATTCATTTTAATTGGTTGAGAATGAAAACATGAGCTATAAACGATCGTCTATGATGCAAGAGCGTATGCAACAGAACAGGCAAACCATTTTGCAGTCTGCGCGTGAGCTTATTGCTTCTGGCGGCATAAAAGATGCACAAATTCAAGCGATTGCTGAACGTGCTGGCGTGTCCAGTGGTTTGGTTTATCGTTATTTTGACAACAAAAGCCAAGTGTTAATTGAAGTTTTGTCTGCAGCTATACTGCATGAAATTCAAATCTTGAATAAGATTGCGGCAAGTGAACTCAGTGCAAAACAAAAATTACATAAGGCGGTGAAGACGTTTTTAAAACGTGCATTGAATAGCCCACAACTGTCGTATTCATTGATGTTTGAGCCTGTTGATGCCGTGCTTGAACATGAACGTTTCCGCAGTAAGCAACTGATTAAACAAAGCATTAACGAGATATTGGCTGAAGGGAAAATTAGCCATGAATTTGAGTTTGAAGACCTGAACACCGCTTCTTTGTGTGTGGTTGGTGCAATGACTTTTGCAGTGATTGAACCCTTAAATCCATCTCGAAGTGCTAAGTTTGATCAAAGCTACATAGACTATTTTGTCACACAGATTGCCGATTTTTGTGTCAATGCTGTACAACGACAAAGCAATACCTGATCGCGTTTAGAGTTTAGGCATGCAGGTTGGCAATACAAGGACGTAGTCGTAGCCTCACAACACAACAATGAAAGATGTCGATGTAGAAATAAAAAAGAATCAAGGAGTATGATTCAATGACACAACCTAGCTTAAGTTATGCTTATGGAACCAGTCATCAGCCATTACTGGGGATGACGATTGGTGACAAGTTTGATCAGGCTTGTCAGCAATATGCTGAGAAAGATGCATTAATTAGCCTGCATCAAAATATCCGTCTCAGTTACCGTGAGTTGCAAAATCAAGTCAATGCTTTTGCCTGTAGTTTGCTGAAAATGGGACTACAAAAGGGTGATAGGCTTGGTATTTGGTCGCCAAATTGCGCTGAGTGGACAATTGCTCAATTCGCAGCATTCAAAGCAGGGATTATTTTAGTCAATCTGAATCCTGCCTATAAAAGCTATGAAATCGAGTATGTACTCAACAAAGTTGCATGTAAGGGGCTGATTATCGCATCTGCCTTTAAGACCTCAGATTACCAAGAAATTTTAACTCACTTAGCCCCTGAAATTCCGCTTTCGACCGATAAAGAGTTACATTCAGTTCGACTGCCTAAACTTAAATACGTGATTAAAATTGATGATGAGCAACATGCAGGAATCTATCGTTTTAGTGATTTATTAGTTGCGCCAAGTCAAAGTCAGCTTACCGAATTAGCGCATATCACTGCAACATTGCAGTTTGATGAAACCATTAATATCCAGTTTACCTCAGGTACTACAGGTAATCCTAAGGGTACCATGCTGACACACAATAATATTTTAAATAACGGTTATTTTGTCGGGGAAGCAATTCATTTAAGTCCAGAAGATCGTGTTTGTATTTCAGTACCACTATTTCATTGTTTTGGTATGGTAATGGGGAACTTAGCGTGTATTACGCATGGTTCAACCATGATTTATCCATCAGCTGTATTTAATCCATTTGCTTCTTTACAAGCGATTCAACAAGAAAAGTGCACCGCTGCTTATGGTGTGCCGACCATGTTTATTGCCATGTTAGAGCATGAACAATTTGATGAGTTTGACTTAAGTAGTTTACGTACTGGCATTATGGCAGGTAGTCCATGCCCTCAAGAGATTATGCAGCGTGTGATTGATCGTATGCATATGCGTGATATTACTATTTGCTATGGAATGACAGAAACCGCCCCAGTAAGTGCGCAAAGTTCAACCTCAGATAGTTTGGAGTGCCGAGTCGCTACAGTCGGACGTGTTCATCCACATTTAGAAATTAAAGTGGTAGATGAGGAAGGCAAAGTTGTTCCGCGTGGTCAGTTGGGTGAACTGTGTGTACGTGGTTATTCTGTCATGCTGGGGTATTGGGATGATGAGGATAAAACCAAAGAAGTCATTGATGTAGCGAACTGGATGCATACTGGCGATATTGCAGCAATGGATGAGCAGGGGTTTATTCAGATTAAAGGCCGCATTAAAGATGTTGTCATTCGTGGTGGGGAAAATTTATTCCCGAAAGAAATTGAAGATTTCTTATATACTCACCCAGATATTAGTGATGTCCAAGTCATTGGGATTCCTGATGTGAAATATGGTGAAGAACTTTGTGCCTGTATTATTTTGCATGATCATCATCAGGTGACAGAGGAATCTATTCGCGCTTACTGTGCGCAGCATATTTCACACAATAAAGTTCCTCGCTATGTGCAGTTCTTTCAAGAGTTTCCATTAACAGCTTCAGGCAAAGCACAAAAATTTAAGTTGCGTGAGCATATGTGTCAGGAGCTAAATTTGGTCAATGCCTTTAGTTAAGATTTGCTTTATGCGTTAAGTGGTTATGAGACTGCTTGACGCAAATTAGACGGTTTTTCGATGTGTTTTTTAATGATATTGGGTGTGAGTAGAGCGTAGTATGGCTAAAGACTTTAATGATCCTCGTGTAGTAGAAAGTTATGATCAACATATTCGAAAACTTATACCAGGGTATGAACTTATTCATTTACAAGCTCATGCCATCTTAAAAAATATGGTAGCAGAACAAGCTGAAATTGTTGTGGTGGGCTGTGGCACTGGATATGAATTGGCATACTTGGCAGCTCAGTTTCCACAATGGCATTTTTGTGCAATCGACCCTGCACCCAATATGTTGCAACAGGCAAAAGCATATTTAGAAGGGTTACAACTTGCAGATCGCATTCAATTTGTATTAGGAGATAGTACAGTATTACGTGATATGCCTGAACAATTTGATGCAGCACTTGCTATATTGGTTGCACATTTTGTTCCACAACAACATAAATTAGATTTCTTTAAAGACATTGCAAACAGCTTAAAACCAACAGGGATATGTTTAAGCTATGACTTAATGCAATTTCAATATCCTGAACAAGCGACAGTATTAAAAACCATGGCACAACTGACGGGGTTAGCCGAAGCACAAGCGATTAAAATGATTGATCGTTTGGACAGTGATTTCCATTTAGTCATCCTTGATGAACTGTTGGCATTATATCAACAGGCAGGTTTTAAAAATGTGCAACAGTATAGTCAAGTTCTTAATTATATGGGACTCTTTGCGCGAAAGTGAGTGCGGTTTTTGATTGGTCGAGGAGCTAAATGGATATGAATAATTAATATTAGTTTATGTATTAAAATTAAGATCTATTGCATAAAAAAAGATATGATGAGTACATTCTATATGTATTCCAAGGAAAGACCATGACAACTGATCCGCAATTTCCTCAAACAGCAAACAGTGGCATTGCTGTATACAGTAATAATGCTGAAGCAATTGGTAATACACCATTAATCCGTATTAATCGTGTGATTCAATCAGCTGCAACCGTGTTAGCTAAAGTGGAAAGTCGTAACCCTGCATTCTCTGTCAAATGCCGTGTTGGCGCTGCATTGGTTGCAGATGCTGAGGCGAAAGGTTTACTTAAAGCGGGGATGCACATTGTAGAGCCAACGAGTGGTAATACAGGTATTGCACTGGCTTTCGTTGCTGCCGCAAAGGGGTATCCAATTACGCTAACGATGCCTGCAAGTATGAGTATTGAGCGCCGTAAAGTGTTAAAAGCACTTGGAGCAAACTTAGTCTTAACCGAGCCAGCAAAAGGCATGAAAGGGGCAATTGACGAAGCACAGCGTTTAGTGGATGAGCAACCTGAACACTATTACTTGCCACAACAATTTGAAAACCCAGCTAACCCAGCGATTCATGCGGCTACAACAGGTCCTGAAATTTGGCAAGCAACTGGTGGAAAAGTTGATATCTTGGTATCTGGTGTAGGTACTGGTGGAACAATAAGTGGTATTTCACGTTATTTTAAACAAGAAAAACAACAAGCCCTTTATTCTGTTGCTGTTGAGCCAGCTGAATCTGCAATTATTTCCCAATACCGCCGTGGCGAGGATTTAACACCTGGCCCACATAAAATTCAAGGGATTGGGGCAAACTTCATTCCTAAAAACTTAGATTTGTCGTTGGTGGATGAGGTGATTGCGATTGCTGGTGATGATGCTTTAACTTGGGCGCGAGAAACAGCGAAAAAAGAAGGTATCTTAGTGGGTATTTCAAGTGGCGCTGCACTTGCTGCAGCAGCACAATTGGCAGCACGCCCTGAAAATGCAGGTAAAACAATTGTGGTGATATTACCAGACAGTGGTGAGCGTTATTTGTCATCTGTGTTGTTTGAAGATATCTCTGCAGAATAATATTTGAGTACGATTAGCTAAAACTTGTTTTGAATTGAACCCCATAAGTTAGATATAACTTATGGGGTTATTTTTATAACTCTGCTTCATCAAACAGTAATAAAAACAGTGTCTTGTGCTTAGTTGGAGCAATAAGGGATTAGATTCCTTTTTCATACTCTTCATTGCTGAGCAGCTGTTCTACATCAGCAAGATTATTGGCTTGAATTTTATAAATCCAGCCTTTGTCATAAGGAGCATCATTAATAAAGTCTGGGTCATCTTCCAGTGCTTCATTAACAGCAACAATGACTCCATTTACTGGTGCATGAATATCTGAAGCTGTTTTTACAGATTCTAATACCGCTACTGCTTCACCAGCAGTAACTTCACGACCCACTTCTGGTAATTCCACATAAACTAAATCACCCAGAGCTTCTTGTGCGTGATCAGTAATACCTGTAACAACAAGATCATTTTCAATTTTGACCCATTCGTGAGTGGTTGCATATTTTAAAGTTGCTGGATGATTCATGATTGGCTCCTTGACACCGCTAGGTCGAGTAATACTTTGAGGCTGCTTGTAACAGCGCATCTGTTATACAGGGATTTTTAATTAAAAAAAAGTTTATAAATATGGGTCTTTACGCCAACTACTTGGACTACGACCACTCCAGCGTTTAAATGCACGACTAAAATTGGCGACATCAGAGTAGCCGAGTTCATCTGCAATTTGCTCTAAACTGTAGTCTGTTCGCGATAAGAGAGACGTTGCATGCCGATAACGCACTTCATCAACTAAGTTGGAGAATGATGTCCCTTCTGCTGCTAACTGACGTTTTAATGTACGATCTGACATATGTAAATGACTCGCAACACTTTCAATATTTAAATAATGTTGTTCTGAGTGAGTGAGTATATCGCGTACACGCATAGCAAGACGGCGACGTTCCCCCATGGCCGATAGTTCAGCTTCGCATTGATTAATCGCAATTTGACTGGCAATAGGGTCTGCATTGACCATTTTCAAGCCTAAGTACTTTTTATCAAAGCTAGAAATTAAATGGGGTTGATCAAAACGGAACGATGAATCTGGCATGAGTTTTAAATATTTATCAAAGCCTTGTGGCTTAGGAAAATCAAAATCCGTGCTAAATTGTAATTCGTTCATTCCTGTTAATGCTTTACCCATGGTAACAATACCAAAGGTGAGGGCTAAGATGATTTCAGTCCGCAGCGGCTCCAACATGATTTCACATTGTAGTTGTAAGGTTGCATTTTCTTCGAAAGTTGAAAAGTACAACTGTAAAAATGGCATGCGCAATAAAATAAATCGATTTGCTAAAATTAAAGCTTCACTAATATTTTCAGCGGTCATAATCGCATAACCAATGAAGCCATGAATCGAAATACGCATTTGAGCGCCAATTTGATAGCCTAAACTACTTTCTCCAGTGAGTTTTAAGGCATATTTTATCAGTTCATTCGCAACTGGAGCTGCTATACGAAAGTTAGGATCCGCTAAAGTTTCGCTATCAAAATTAAATGGTGCAAATAATGTCTCCGCGTTATATCCCCAACGTGAAACGACGTCTAATAAAAGTAGTCCATAGACGCCTGGTATTCCTTGATCTTGACGGTTTGCTACCATTTGTATCTCTGCCTTCACTTACTCAATCAATTTGGATGTGACATATCTTGGGTTACATATTGTCATAGTATGACAAAGACAATTGAAAAGATTGTCAAACAGTCCTGTCTTGATAGAGTTTAAATTCCTTTTTAAAAACTACAACTTTGGTTGTTGAAATCAGCAGTACATCGCCATGCTGATTTTTGGCTTGGGTGATGTAAGTAACAATACCTCGATCAGTTTTAGATTTAGATGGATTAATTGCAGCTATTTCTACATCTACATGAATTCGATCGCCTGGTCGAGTGGGTTTGGGCCAACGTAGACTAGTTTCAGAACCAATTAAACCATGTGCGATTGGTAAACATTCAGTCCAAAGGCGCATTGTTACAGCAGATGTGTGCCAACCGCTAGCAGCAATACCTTGAAAGATTGGATGATCTTCAGCTTCTTCTTCATCTAAATGAAAGACCTGAGGGTCATATTTTCCAGCAAAACTTTTAATTTCTTCTAAAGTCATTTCATAGTCTTGGCTTTGAAAACGATCACCCACATTGAGGTCTTCTAAATACAACATGTCCAATTCCTTTGTGTGTTGTTTACAACATAAAAAGTAACCATTGTAATGGTTGGGTCTAAATTTTGGTGTGGTTAATCATGTTCTACAATAAAACCACCTGTTTGGCGTTGCCATAATTTGGCATAAATTCCTCCTTGCGCAAGTAGTGCTTCATGGGTGCCTTGTTCAGCAATACGTCCCTGATCTAACACAATTAAACGATCCATTTCTGCAATCGTTGAAAGACGATGTGCAATGGCAATGACTGTTTTACCTGACATTAATTGATTCAGACTAGATTGAATCGCTGCTTCAACTTCAGAATCGAGTGCACTGGTTGCTTCATCTAAAATTAAAATCGGAGCATCTTTTAAAAATACACGAGCAATGGCGATACGTTGACGTTGGCCACCAGACAGCTTTACACCGCGTTCACCGACATAAGCCTCGTAGCCTGTTTTGCCACGTAAATCACTTAGCGTGTGAATAAACTCATTGGCTTCAGCTTTCTTTGCAGCCTCAAACATTTCTTGGTCACTGGCTTCTGGGCGACCATATTTAATATTCTCAGCAACAGATCGATGTAACAATGAAGTATCTTGTGTGACTAAGGCAATGTTTTTACGAAGACTATCTTGTGTCACATCGGCAATGTTTTGCCCATCGATACAAATACTACCTTGGTTTAACTCATGAAAATGCAATAACAGTTGAATGAGCGTGGATTTTCCAGCACCAGAACGGCCCACAATCCCAATTTTTTCACCAGCTTTAATCTCAAGGCTCAATTGATCAATAATATTTTTTTGACCGTCATGATAGGCAAAACTAACTTGGTTAAATTGAATTGCACCTTGTTGTACTTCAAGTACTTTGGCATCGGCTTTATCTTGAATATTGATAGGTTTACTCATGGTCTTCATGCCATCTTGAATAGTTCCAATATTTTCAAATAAAGAAGAAGTTTGCCACATAATAAAGTCAGCCATACTATTGAGTTTTAAAATCATGGCTGTAGTTGCAGCGATTACACCAAGAGCAGCTTGACCGTTTAACCATAAATAGACAGCTGTACCTAATACACCAAAAAAAAGTACGACAGTGAGTAAATGGGTCGTGATCTCAAACAAAGTACCTAAACGCATTTGTTTATAAACTGTGCCCATAAATAATTGCATAGATTCTTTAGCGTACTGACTTTCACGCCCCGCATGAGCAAACAGTTTTACGGTTTGGATATTGGTGTAGGCATCTGTTACTCGGCCAGTCATTACAGCACGAGCATCGGCTTGTTGTGCTGAAATTCGTCCCAAACGTGGAATGAAAAATAAAGCTGAGCTAATAAAGAGCACTAACCACAAAAGTAGGGGTAACAGTAAAATGGGTGAAACAGCACTTAGTACAATACTGATTGTAATAAAGTAGATCAGTACATACGTCAGCATATCTCCTAAAATTAACCAAAACTCACGTACCGCTAACGAAGTTTGCATGACTTTGGCTGACAGGCGTCCAGCAAAATCTTGATGAAAAAAATCTACACTTTGTAAAAGTAATAAATTGTGTAGACGCCATCGAATACGCATTGGAAAGCTACTATACAGAATTTGATGTCGAATAATTGATTGAGCGCTGGCAAATAATATATTAGCGAGTAAAAAAGACGCCAAAATAATCAGGTTTTCACGATGCGAGCTCAAAAAGGTTTCTGGTTTTGATTGGCTTAACCAGTCTACAAGTTGTCCGATTTTTGCAAAAAAGAGTGCTTCAAAGCTCGCTGCCGCAGCTGTAAGAAGGACTAGAAGGAATAAATAACGTCTAACACCAATTGCAGATTGCCACACAAAAGCAAAAAAGCTTCGTGGTAATGGGGTATTTAAATCTTTATTAGGGTAGGGATCAACGCGCTTTTCAAACCATTGCAGCATGTATTTAATCCTTTCACGATTGCAAATCAAATTACAATATTAACTTTTTGCTTGAGTAGATTGGAGGAACTCACTTTATCATTTAAGTGCATTAAAATTAGATGGTAAAGTTTCAAAAAGCGAACATTTCTACTCAAACAGCATAGCAGAAAAACTTACAATATAAGCTGAGTAGTCAATAGAAATAGTTTGAATTGGTGTGAGTTAAGAAGCCAAGTAATTTTAGAATCTTTGACAGCCATTTGAGATTTAGGTTGATTTGAGTTTAAAGCGTGCCTAAGTATAAAGATCATGGTTCTCATTGAGGCTAGTGTAGGGTGCTGTTTAATTTCAGCATAATTTTTCAGATAAGAACTGAACGAAATGATGTACTGTATCTATAGTCACGTAAGTGATGTAATCACATATGGATGGATTTGATGTGTTTAATGGTGTAATCATTATAATTTTGGCGATGTTTACTATTGTTGCTCTAATTTTAGTTGCTGTAGCGAGATATTATAAAAAACGGGAGCAGTCATCAACTTTATTAAATGACCAACATAATACAATGCCTTGGCATATAATAAGTGGAGAACACCATAATAGCTCAACTGTAAGTGATCAGAACTCCTCATGTGAATCCACGAGTAGTGATAGCTCTTCTTGTGATAGTAGCTCCTCATCAGATTAAAGATAAAAACGATAAAGATACTATGCTGTTATCATTAAACTAAATGATTAAATCATCATTAGAAATTTGACTGTTTATCAGGGATGTGACATATTTTTTCAAGAGTTAAGTCATATTGTTGTGACACATAAGTAAAACCTTATAGGGTGACTATTTATGATGAATGAAATAATAATATGTACTTTGTTTTGGTTATCACAAACTAAATAGTTTAAAAATCCAATATGGATGATCCTACGGGAGTAATAAAATGCCTAAAAGTTTTGCTATTCGATTTGCAGCGGTACTACTTGCAGTTCTAGTAATTTTTACAATTGCTATTGAATTATCAACTTCTGGTGAAACTACGGTAATTATGTGGATTTTCGCAGTTCCATTTATTCTTGCGATTCCTATTTTGACTTCTGTAATCCTTGCTAAAAATGATGAAATGGAAATACCAACTAAGTAAGTTAGGTTAAGCATACCGAAATGTTGAGAATAAACCGTCTGTATGCTTGATTGGCTCACTATATAAATGATGTGAAAAGGAACTTAGGTTCCTTTTTTACTGGACGGTTTTTGAATGTGTTTTTTATTGGTCATTAATACCCCAACAAAGCTTAATACTCCACCTATAAACATAGAAGGACTTATATTTTCATTTAATATGAAATAAGCGAGTAGTACTGCAAATAATGGTACGAGATAATTAAAAACAATAGTACGGGTGGCACCGATCTTTTGAATACCTTCGGCATACCAGATAAAGGCCAATACCGTTGCAAAACTGCCTAAATAAAATAAAGCCATCCAAATACTAAAATCTATTTTTAGGGTTGTAATAGCGTCAAGTTGAGTGAAAGTAGCAAGAAACAGAAAAAACGTTCCCCATAGTGTTGAATAGGTAATCATACCCAGAGATGAAACAGTAGGGATAAATTTAGCGCATAAGGTATAAATGACCCAACTGCCAACTGCGATGAGCATCATCCATTCACCATAAGAAAATGATTGATGCAGTTGTGAAAAAAGCTGACCTTTGGTAATAACAATAAAGGTGCCAAAGAGCGCTAGTATTACACCACAATAGTTTAGATAACTTAGTTGTTCTTTAAAAAAAAGCCGTGCTGTAATGAGGGTAAGAATCGGACTCATACTGACAAATAATGCTGTTCTACTGGCAGGCATATATGCTAGTGCTGTAAAAAATGAAAGATTGTATATACATACTCCTGTCAGCCCCATAATTGCTGTTATTCCCAATTGATATTTATTGAGTTTAGGTAATGAGCCTTCTTTTAAATAGATCAACATAATTAATAATATTGAGGCGATGATAAAACGGATCAGAGCAGCAATTTGTGCTGGTATTTCAACTGCAATAACTCGACCTGCAACGAAGGTTCCACCCCAGAGTAAGGCCACACAAATTAATTTGAAATAAACGGTATAGTCAATATAGCGGTTGAGATCACGTAACATGAGTCATTCACTGAAAAGAAGAATGCCTGAATATTAAAATTAATTTATGCTCATGATAAAATGAGTATTTACTCATGATGCACTTCAATGACATTAGTCCAATTAGAAGTTTTTGTTAGTTTGGCTGAGCTAAAAAGCTTTACCTTGACAGCAAAACAACTTGCGGTTTCTCAATCTGCCATTTCTCATGCGCTTAAAGCATTGGAGCAACAATGGCGAGTGCAATTATTTTATCGCAATAATAATGAGGTAGAGCTAACCGCTATTGGATTAGAGCTTGCTGTTTATGCAAGAGAAATGTTGAATATTAGTCGTGCGCTAAAACAAAAAATAGCGGATACGCAGGGCTTTAAATCTGGAAAAATTTCGATTGGTTCATTTGGTGCATCTTCCTCAAACGTGATACTGCCTTTGATTATGGAAAAATTCAGTGCGCTGTATCCTGATGTTGATATCTTGATTGAGGAGGGTAGCGATAGCCAAATCAAGCAGTGGATTGCAGAACGTAAAATAGATGTTGGATTTGTGGTTTTACTAGAGGAGCATTTTGATTATTACCCTTTGATTGAAGATACTTTTGTTGCCTTGATTCCAAAAAGTATTCCACTGTCAAAACAACGATATGTCAATTTGCATGAATTGGTTGAATATCCATTTTTAATGACAGCAGCAGGAAGTCAGCCATATATTGAAAATTTATTTCAACAGAAGCAGTTAACACCAAAGATTCAAGGTTATTTTTCCCAAATTTTAAGCATAGTTCATATGGTTAATAATCAAGTAGGAGTATCAATTGTGGCGGATTTAGCTTTAGATCATCATTTACTTCAACATTATACTGAGTTGGTAAAACTTCCATTAGAACCACATGTAAAGCGTTCTATAGCACTTGCAGTTAAAAATAAGCATCAAATCTCACCTTTAATCCAAGAGTTTATTAAAATAGCCCAATCTATTTAGCGAGGAATGGCTCTCTATGGTTATTTGTTTATCCGATGGAGCGTAAAACCTCATCGTTCAGGGTGAGGATATAAGTGACTGGCGTAAGCCATATGACACATTT
>NZ_JAVIDR010000002.1 GCF_031157835.1 Acinetobacter rudis
CCACTATCCAAAACGAAAGTGCTAAACCAATTTGTAGGCAAAATATTGCCCTCTAGATGGACACTACCAACCTGATCTACAACATCATGACCAGTACTAAATAAACTCATACTGTCACCACCTTAGGCTTAACATAGCCACCAAACGCTTGAACTAAACCAGCATTAACCAAACCAGTAACGATCTGCCCTGCTAACCATTGATTAATGCGAAAACGCTGTGCCATGGTTTGTGAAAACTCTTCACGTGTAGCTGCTGCATTATTTTCGTCATAACCCTTAGAGCGTAAGTTTTTACGCTTGTGGTCATGTAATTGATTAAGAACCTGCAAAGCAGGCTCAAAGAATGACTGGATACTTTGTTGATCTGTGCTCATGAAACCTCCGCTAATGATTGCTCAGTTTCAGAAAGACGGCGTTTGGCTTTGAGTTCTGCTGTAGTGGCTGCACGTAAAAATTTAGGTGCAACAAGCTTCCTGTAGTCAACCATCACACAACCCATCACATGATTAATTGCGGCAACACCGATTGTATTTTCATTGATTGGTCCAATGACCTCATGTAATGAATTGCTGGCACAATGGTGCATAATTACCACCACATCACCGATCGCATAATCCTGATCAGGGGTGTCTTGTTGATTGCCTAGTGTTGGCTGTTTTGGTATATTTGATTTCATATTCATTGGTCTCAAAATTAATGAATTACTAAAAGCCTGACCTAGACCGTCAGGCTTTTTTATTACCTAAAACTTGCAATGGGTATTTGACCGAACTATCCCCACCACTCCCATCACCGACCACAATCTCCCTCATTCGCTCATTTCTTTTGATTCGCTCAAGTCCTAAATTAACGATATGCCATTCACCAACAACAGCTTTTTCAAAGAGGATTGCGGCTTGTCTACTCATCTCCATACCGTAATACGCAGAAATATCACGAAGCTTATCCATGATTTCTGGATCATGTTTCGTCCGAAGGTCTTCTTTCTCAAGACTCATAATCTTTCCTATGCAATTAACTTCTTAAAACTACTTCGCAATGATGGTCGTAAATCTGTCGCCTTAAACTTGCCGTTGGTTTCAGCTTGTGCACGAAAAGCAGTATCTGCAGACATTTTTGCTTTTCCTGATAACCATGCATTGACAGATGGTTGCTCAACACCAAGAGCTACAGCAGTAGATGTTTGTGAGCCAAAGAACTGAACAAGTTCTTTGTAAGTTTGAATTAATGGTGTGCTCATGTGCGCGCCTCCTTATTTATAGGTAATTTATAGTTATATCTATTATGTGTCAATAGGTTTGTCTATTTGAACAGTTATAGTTTCAGCTATAAAATATAGGAATTATTGGAGTATTGTGATGTCTGATTTATCTACTAGACTTAAAGAATCGCGCAAAAGGTCAGGAAAGAGCCAAGCTGCATTAGCTGAAGAGGTTGGAATGAAACAACCTAGTTATCAGGCTCTAGAGTCAGGTAAAAGTCTAAAATCGTCATTCCTGCCGCTTATAGCGCAAGCTTTAAATGTTGACCCAATTTGGCTACAAACAGGCACTCAAGAGAAGCCAGTTGCTAATTTCAACATGCAAGACTTTATGAATAAGCACAACTTAGCGCAGAAAGATGAATCTGGTTTTGATGTAAATGATATTCAAAGCCCTGTCATTGTTGAGTATGGTGATGGGAATGAGTTTATTTGGATCGATGTTGTTGAGGCTAGTTTCTCATGTGGTGAAGGTGAATCAATTGAATTTCACTTTGATGTGATCAATGGAAAACAACCGTTTGCTCCAAACTTCTTCTACAAGAAAGGGATTGATCCAGCCAATGTAAAAATCATCAAGGCTAAGGGTGATAGCATGGCTGAACGCATATTTGATGGTGATCTAGTTGGTATTGATATGTCTCAAACAAATATCATAGATGGTGAGATCTATGCGGTTTATTTTGCTGGCGAAGGGATGATTAAGCAGGTTTTTAAAGAGGCTGATGGATCACTTATTCTTCATAGCCTTAACGATAAGTACAGAGATAAAGTTGTTACCGAAGAAAATGGTGCAAATTTCAAAGTAATGGGTCGCCAAATATGGCGTGCTGGGTAATGGGTAAGAATTCTTAAAAAAGGAAATCACGATGATAGCAACACTCAATAAATCTAAAACAGCACTAACGATTAATCGCCAAGAATTTAAGCAAGCATTGGCAAAAATAGACGAAGGAATTGAAAAACAAATCGCCGCACTTAAAAGAGCCAAACAAAGCTACGACCCTGCTGAAATGGCAAACGAGGTCATTAGTGAGGCAAATATCTTTGAGGCTATTATTGAAGGCTTTAACGAGGCAGAAGGTACTAATCTAAAGCTGGCTGACATTACCAACCTTGAATTGGCTCAAGGTTGGATAGATGAGTTTTTGGAAAAGTATTCTGAATAACAAATACCCCCAAGCACCTAAATGCTTGAGGTTCATTAATTCGAGACTATCAATCTCGAATTGCGACCTGATAAGTCGCTAAAGGTGATGGTGATGCAGTGAATGCCTTAGGGGCAGTAGCGTGATGCTATAACCAAATTACCTGAGCTGTCGATCCTGCGGTGTGGCCACACTTTCGGATCAAGCGCTAGGCATGGCGCTATATAAATACACACCAATACTAAACAATTGGTGGACGTCCGCCAGTGAATTACAAGGTTCATGCCATGTTTTCATTGACGTTACGAACAAAGAGAGGCTCAAAGTTATCCATAAAAATTAACCTTTATGTGATAGCTGCAATCTTATCTTGGTTCGTGTAGACCGAGGGGTGGCTGCTACCACCCCTCACCTATATTTACAGCACATAAAATAAATAATTTATTCAGATACTGTGAACCCGACGCAGTCCTTTAGAACAGATCGGGTGGAGAAACTATGAAACAAGAAATTATCGAAGCTTTGGCACTAGAGCTTACTAAAGCAACCATCGCCGACCCTAAAAATGCCGAACTTTGGGTTCAGACTTATTTAGAGTCGGAGAGAAAAATTAAGGCAACCATTCCTGAGAAAACAAAACCTGCTGTTGGTGCTAGAAGAATCAAGGGGATGGTTTAATCATTTAGTCATCCAAAATATCAACGGAGCAATTATTTTTAATTGCAAAGTCATTGAGTGTTGTTAGTAATTCTTTAGAGTACTTTGCTGCACAAGTAAAGCGAAATGTAGAGATACAGTCACCATAAATTACCTGTTCTGCCTTTTTGACATTTTCCTCAATCGCTTTTATGTCATTACCTTGGAGTAGTAATTTCTCTACAATCTGCTTACGCCATTCAAATATTTCTTCACTTAAGCTCATAACAAACTCCATACAACCCACCCTGTGTGGGTTTTCTTTTGTCTATTAAAACATAAAAAAATAAAGCTCGCCTATAATATTATAGTTAAACCTATTGACTACAATTATAGTTTAACCTATATTTATTTCACCAAGACAACAAAAAAGCGCACCGACCTGAGAAATCTAATGCGCTTTTTCTAAACAACAGGTGAATTATGAACGTAAAAAACCCATCAATCAATCCCAGTACTATAGGTCTTATGTTACGCAGACCGTTTAGTGCGTTTGTTTTAGCCGTTACGCTGCCAATTACAGGCCTTTTTATTTACAGCGGTAAAGCTAATCAGCAAGTCACCCTTCCTGCTATCTCAGCTTACACACCTTCAACTTATGGCCTTGAGTCATTAAAGCTTACCAGCCCAACAACTGGCACGGCGATTATCACCCTCGATGATTTCATTCTAAATGTTGATTTCAACTATATAACTGTACCTGATAGCTATGGCTCTCATGGTACTGAGTTCACTAACGTTGAAGTTTCAGAACTAAAAGAAATTAAGATCAAAACTCTAGATGGCACAGAGTTCCGTGACTTCACAAATGCGAATGACCACCAGCAAATCAATGCAATGATCGTTGGTTATATCTTGCAGCATCATTTAGTGGAGGGCGTGTAAATGAGCTTCCGCGAATTTAAAGGCAAAGAAGGTATTAATTACCGTGTACGCCTTGGCCATACCGTTTATGTATCTACATACCAATTGAAGGAAATCTTTGTTGAGCGTGGCAATACTCTTGTAATGCTATCCCCTGCTGATCTACAAGCCAAGCCTTGGATTATGCGCAACATGCAGCAAGAGATTGGTTATCAGCGTCGCAAAGAAATGGCAATCATGCTTGACCAACCTTGCTTTAAACGTGAACACAAGTACAGCCGCAATCAACGTATTGCTTATCACAATGCTAAGTCTAATGGGGTGATCTGATATGGCTATTAATATTATTTCTCCAACACAACCTATCACTGTAAATGCAATCAAGGTCTATTTTTACGGTGATCCTGGTATGTATAAAACTACTCTTGGTATGACTGCAAATAAGGCTCTGATTATCGATGCTGATAAAGGTGCATATCGTACTGGTGTTAACCGACGTGCTGACGTTGTTGTAGCTGAATGCTGGAATGATATTGTAAATATCTCTCCTGATGATCTTGAACCATATCAAACAGTTGTTTTTGACACCATTGGCCGTGTACTTGATTTAATTAAATCACACCTTGCGAATGATTCTAAAAACACTAAAGGTGATGGCACATTAAAGCTCAATGTCCAAGGTGTTGCTAACAATATGTTTAGCACCTTTGTTAATCGGATCATCTCTACTGGCCGTGATGTTGTTTTCATTGCTCACGCTACAGAAGACAAGAACGATAACCTAACACTAATTAGACCTGATCTAGGTGGTAAGAATCGTCAAGAAATTTACCGTCTGTGTGATGCTATGGCATATCTCTGCTTAGAAACCAACAAGAAAGGTGTTCAAGAACGTGTGCTTAAGTTCCAATCTCAAGAGGGTTATCACTCTAAAGATGCAGGCGGCTTGGGCAATGTCCCCGTCCCCGATCTGCGTGAAAGTCAACATAGTAATTTCTTAGGTGGATTAATTGAGAGTGTGAAAACCACACTCAATACCATGACACCTGAACAGCAAGAAGCTCAAAAGCTAAAACTTGAATGGGAACAATGGAATAAATCATGTTCAGAAGCCAAGTTTCCAAGTGACTTTAACACATTAATGTCAGAGCTTAATCAAGAGCATCCATACTTTAAATCAATGTGGGATTGCATGAAACATTACGCCTACCAGCTTGGTCTAAGCTACAACAAGCAAAAATCTAAATGGTTTGAAATGGAGGTTGTTAACACTCTCAATGACCAACAGCGTGATGAACTTCAGGACCTCATATCATCACGTGGACTTGATGTTAAATCTGTCTGCGAATATTTCGGTATTGATGCTCTCACCCAAATTGAATCTTCAAAGTTAGAAGCCGTTAAACAAGAAATTGAAAAATATGCCAAAGAGGTCAATGCAGCATGAACAATCTAATTTCAGCTCAAGAAGCATTTAACGCAGTAGTGGCAGGTAAGCATGTGCTTTGCCGTGCTGTAGGTGAATTGATGGACTTTGATGATCTTGATCAATTCCCTGCAACTATCTTTGCTAAGCCTGATTATGAGTTCTGCATCAAGATTGAAACTATTGAAGTGGCTGGTATTACTTTTACTAAGCCTTTGGCGCTGGATGAATACCAAGATGGTCAAAAAGTTTATGTGATCTGTACCTATAGCCCATCTATTTATGTATTTAACTTCAAGACGGATGCGCTTATTAAGTCAATTAATAGTGGTTTTGTTCAACGTGATGAGGAAAATGCAAGACTGCAATTAAAGGCTCTAAGTAAAGTGTTGGGCCGTGAGTTAACAATTGACTGTTCTCTGACCCCTCTTGGTGCTGAAGAAAAACCAAAATCATCACGCAAACCTAGAACTAAAAAGGAAACCACTACTGTATTGGATGCACCCAATGATGTTGTGGTTGAGGCTTTTAAGGCCACCACTCCTGATAATGTGAAAATTGAAACCAGTGGTGAGATCATTGTTAAGCAAGACAATTTCATCTCATTCGATTCTGTGAAAGCAGATATGACGGCTGAAAAGTCTTTACGTGATCGAATTGCTGCAGCAGAAAAAATTGAAGACTTGGAGGCTCTATTACCTGAGCTTAAAAAGTTACATGGTGAATCTGGCCATACAGTAATGACTGCTTATGAGCAAAAGTCACAAAAGCTTAAAGCTTCTGAAAGTCTCGATATAGATAAACTTAAAGATCTAACTTTAGCTGCAGAAGAAGCATTAACTGAAAATCAGGTTAAATCAAAGGCCCTAAAAGCTTCCTTTCAGACTGAACTATCTAGGTCTCAAAATGTTTTAACCGTTGAAAATGTCATAAGCTCGATTAATAAAAATGAAGATTTAACACAAGAGGATAAAGCAGACCTTCTTAAATTGGGTGATCTTCGTAAAAAAGATATTGTTAATGCTGAGTACGATGAAAAGCTTGAAAATCTAATGTATCGAGCATCAATTGCTGAAACACCAGCAGAAGCAAATGCACAAATCAGATATACAAAGGGCTGGACTGAGGCGCAACTTGCACCACTACATAGAGCAATCAGCAAACGCCTAACTGAATTAAATAAAGATAGCGTTTCAGATCCTGCACCTTCTCTCATGCGTGACATTCAAAATGCCCAAGATTTAACAGAGCTTGATGCACTTGAAATTGATGTGAGTTCACGTGCCCCTGATATGCAAAAAGTATTAATGGCAGAAATTGTAAAACGCCGCTTTGAATTGGAGAACATGTAGCCATGAAAAAGATCGTGAAACCTAAAAACCTCATTGCTTTTAAAATTTGGCTAGAAAAGCTTGGATATTCAGTCAAAGAAATGCAGGACGGACGAGGCTTTAATTTTCGATTTAAAAAAGAGTACGGCATGGTAACAGCGGCATTGACTGGCAATACATTGGCTCAAAAGCTTGGTGCTGAATTTGAAGATCATTTGACTAGTCCGAATTATCCTGAAGTTATTGGAGTGTGAAGTAATGAGTACACCTAAAACCCATGTTCATCACATCCCTGCTCAAAACAATGTTGATTCAATTGATGTCTTTATTACTTGGTATAGAGATCAAGCTTTTCAAATAACTATACGTTGCTGGGACCATGCTTGGACTGCTTACCGTGGTGGTTGTGGACACGATAGACTAGAAGACTACTTCATAGAATGCTGGTGTGAGCGCGGTATTAAAGAGCATTTGATTAATCTTTTCATAAGAGCAACTCAATGTAGCAAACGTGAGAAAAAGTGGCTGGCTCAAATCCTTGGGAATATGTGTGAGTACTTTAAGAATCTTGAGGTGAAGGCATGACAGGCTTTGAATATATCAATCGAACCTATGGTGTAAATGCCTGTGTTGGTCGTCGTGTTATAGCCAATGGAAAATCTGGTGTCATTATTGGTACTAACAATGCTCATATCGCTGTAAATCTTGATGAAGATAAACCAGGTATAAAAACATACTGGCACCCTACTTGGAATATGCAGTACTTGGATTTAGGCACTGTTAGAAGAATGACTGCAGGACAAAAGCGCTACCAAGAATACCGCAATGCTGATTGGTTCGATGGGACTTTTGCAGAGTGGCTTGGTGTAGATAAAAAATCTAAAGAACGTCATTTGTGGACTGAGAAATTGGAGGTGTGGTGTGCTTAATATTCAAAATGAACATAAAAGCCGAGAAACTTTTGAAAGCCTTTGGATTCAAAGCAATGGTCACTTTAAGTATTTTGTGTTTTCACAGGAACATGGGAAATACATCCCTACAGGTGTCCGAGACAATCTAACTGACCAAGAGTTGTTATTCGCATCAATTACGCTAAATACAGCTTATTTGTTTTTCCTTGGTGGAATTAAAACCCAAGCCATACCAGCAGATTTTGTATTGATGCCAAAAACTCCAACAGAAAAAATGCTCAGCACCGCTATACATAAATATCTAGAGGTTAATGACCTTTCAATTATTACTAACCGTATGTTTCACGTTTATAACGCTATGGTTGAGACTATGGGAAATCACAATGCCTGATTTTGAAAATGAGAAAAATCTATTTTTAGATAGCAAGTTGATCAAATCAATCAAGTTTAAAACTCTCGATTATTACTTTGATGCCCAACTTCTGGTTTTTAAAGATATTACTTTAAACTTGATGTGGCATGCGTGGCTTGCTTCAGTTCAAAGGGTTGGTTTTATGTTAGTGCCTAAAGAGCCAACAGAAGAAATGTTAGGAGCTGCATGGGAAGCACCACCAGCGGGAGGGCCTTCAGGTAATAGACGTGTTTTTTATGAAAAACAAACCGTTGTTTATAAGGCCATGATCAAAGCTGCGGAGGAGGAAATAAATGAAAATCGATAGACGTATTCGAACATCCCTTTAGGTAATTTTAAAACTATTAATTAGGACGTTATTTAACAACGCTCTACAGAAGTAATCGTATTGCTGATCCTCTGCGATTATTTCTGAGAGTGTTGTATGTTGGAGTTATGATGGCTAAATATGTTTTGACATTTGAATCAGAAAAACCGCCTCAAGTTTTCTTACATGAAGTTGTACCAAATATTGGAAAAGTTATTGAGCTAAAAGCTGAAGAGTTTCCTAACCGAGTTACTGCAGCTTGGCTTTCGGAACGATTTAATTTATCTCGAAAAACCATTATTACTAAAGTAGGTATGTACAACAGAGGTGATGAAAACAAACACCTCTACGATCCTAAAGAAGTTATGCCAATCTTAGAGAATATCAACATACTGAAAGCCCAACGGGATTCTAGACGTAAGAATTAAAAAAGGGCCTCGTGCCCTTTTCTTTTATTTAAAACCACTAAGTATTTGAGTTCTTAAAAATGCTGAAACAGCATATTGCTGTAATTCAGCAAAACTCGCAAATTTCGTATTTTTTTTAACAAAGATATCTAATTCCTCTTGAGGGACCGCTTTTAAATCGTCTTCTGTTTGTACATCAAAGCCAGCCTTTTTAAAAAGATCATTTATGCTTTCAAAGCAAGTGTGTTCTTTAAGGAACTCCTCAGATATTATCTCTCCAAGAGTTGTTGAATCCTTCCTAGCGAATGACTCAACATTTTTAACAAGCTTATTTAAACCACCAAAGTCTTGTGTAATTTTTACTGACACAGTCTTTCCCTTTTTTTAAAATAACCAGTGATAAAATAGTAATAATCAAAAATAGTTAAAAAGCACATAAAATAAATATTTTGTTACGATAATTTAGCCCGACACCACGAAGACACCACAAAAATATAAGCAATTGTTTTTTAATATATTTTACAACCTTGCCAAGGTTGGGGTCGGGAGTTCGAGTCTCCTTTCCCGCTCCAGATTCAAGAAAAGCCTCAAGTGAAAACTTGAGGCTTTTTTATTTCATATTTCGCATTAAAAAGTATTTGGGTGCAGATGCAGAAGAATCAATTCATGACCTAACACCTACAATGATAAAAAAATGGTGTGCTCAACGAGCAAAAATAATAAAGCCAAATATGCCACCTCTCCAACATCAACGTATTCATCTAAAAATAGCGCCGTGCTTCTCCTGACACTCATTGTATTTAATAATAGTGTCAAGTAACCAAAGCATTAAATCGCTACCCTACCCTGATTCTACTTGTTGTAGATTAAGATAAGGAATATTTTTAAAGTAAACATTTTTACTTTGGAGAAAACGGACATTTCTATTTTGGACTTACAACTTAATTTCGCATAAGGCGTATTATGTTAATTTTAGAATTTCTAACGAGAAAATGAAAAAATACGTTAAGTTATCACCAGAATTTATGTGTTATCCCATTTGGATGGAAGAAGGCAATATTTTTCTACCCATAAATCATTATGAATTAAATATTTCCACTGAATTAAAACAAAAAATCGAAGCATGGGATAATCAATATCAATCCATTTATGTAGATGATGACCCTTCTGATTCAGAATTTGAAACAGCAATAGATGAAAAAAAATTTATTGAAATAGGACATGAAATAAAAAAAGCATTACAGCTAGAGTTAGGAAGTAACTACGAGGTGTTTTATCAACCTTAAATTCATCCATTTGACATAAATGGTCTTATGCGAATCGCGGATGTTAGAACCCATTTAAATTGACTATTTCTTTTTAAATCACATGGTTAAGTTATACCCAAAAGCCTTATTCCTGTGAATAAGGCTTTTATACTCTTCTACATGGTTTCATGCCTACTATTTAAACAAAGTTCCATGATTATTATAAAGGCAATATAAACTACTCAGACCATTAAAGCCGCTTAATCAAACCGTCCAACTTATTGGGGTCAGATCAAATTTTGGAACTACTCACGAAACTGAAAAATTCGTACTCTAAGATCCATTGATTTTCCGTAAAGTTCTGAATTAACCTTGTTGGAATTGTAAGTCAAAACCTCAAATCCCCTCACCACGAGCGCGTTCAGATAGCCATGTGTGCCAAGGCTGTTCATCTATACGATCAATTAAGTTCACTGCCCTACTGAGGCGGTTCGGCTTAGATCAGGGATCACTTAAGTTAATAATTTGTCTAATCAGCTTACACTGCCTCCAACGCAAGCAGCTCAGCCACCGTCTGCCTTCGTCGAATAAGCCGAGGCTCACCATTTTCCATCAACACTTCAGCAATCAGTGGGCGCGCGTTGTAGTTCGATGACATTGAAGCGCCATATGCACCAGTGTCGTGCAACACCAGTAGATCCCCCACCTGCGCCTGCGGCAAAGACCGGTGCAACACCACACCACCATCTCCCTGAGTAAATACATCTCCTGACTCACACAAAGGTCCGGCAACTACCGTATCTAACTGTAGGCCATTAACCGCTGTGCCATTAGAGTGGATCAACTCCATACCGTGGTAGGCACCGTATAGGGCTGGGCGAACCAAATCACTAAAGCCGGCATCCACCATCACAAAATGGTTGGTGCCCTGTTGCTTCGTAGCGCGTACCTCAGTGACCAACACACCAGACTCGGCGATTAAATAGCGACCTGGTTCTATTTCTAGTTTCACTGGGTGCCCTAGTAGTTGTTCCACGGCATGGCGCGCTGCATTCCATAATGAAAAGTAGTGCGCTATATCAATCGTGGGCTCACCAAGCTGATAAGGAACGGATAGACCACCGCCCGCGGAGATAGCGTGCAGGTCCAAACCCTGCGCATTCACTACCTCCACCAACTTTAGCATGGCACCGCACACTTCTTGCAAGTGCGTGTAGTCTACGCCTGAGCCGATGTGCATATGCAGGCCCTGCAAGGCCAAGCTATTGGACTTAATCTTTTCGCAGGCGCGTATTAGATCGCCATGCCAGATGCCATGTTTGCTATGCTCGCCACCAGTATTTGTTTTCTTGGAATGGCCATGCCCGAAACCTGGATTGATGCGTAACCACACTGGGTGCTCTGGGTTGACCGCACCCAATTGGTCCAGCATGTCCATGGAGCCACAATTCACAGGAATATTTAGTTCCACCACGCGCGCAAGCGTAGCACGGTCCAGCAGATCAGCCGTGAATACGATGTCTGCGTGCCCGTTGTGCAAGCCCGGCGTAAAACCACTAGCCAATGCACGTTCAATTTCACCCAAAGACACCGAGTCCACCACTACGCCCTGTTGCTTCATGAGACGAAGGATATGTGTATTGGAGTTGGCTTTCTGAGCGAAACGCACTATGTCAAACAACCGCAGAGCAGCAATCTGACGAGTAATGGTATCGGCATCATAGATCCACAACGGGGTACCGAATTTCTGGGCCAAAGGAGCGATGGTAGTGGGAGTAAAAGGATTCATAGATAGATAATAGTAAGCGTAAAAGGATTCATAAATAGATGATCCCCTTCATAGTCAATTCAATCAATGCTATTGTTATTGTTTAACTATTCAATATTGATATGAACTTAACTCATCGCCAGCTGACAATGTTTCGTGCCATCATGTTGCATGGCAATCTAGGGCGTGCAGCTGATGCGTGTGCGTCAAGCCAGCCCACTTTGAGTCGCGAACTGAGTCGTTTGGAGCAGTTACTAGGGTTTAACCTTTTTGACCGAGTTCGGGGCCGATTACGACCTACCGTTCGGGCACTCGCGCTGATGCAGGAAGTGGAACGCTCATTTATAGGCTTGGAACAGATCGCAGCACGCGCCAATGAATTGCGCACGCAAGCGACCGGTCGCTTGCGCATTGCGTGTTTGCCAGCATTGGCCCATGCCTTGGTACCACGTGCACTGGTATATCTCTCACATGCATATCCTGAACTAGGAGTCAGCGTCCATCCCTTAGAGTCACCTTGGCTGGAACAAGCCATGAGTGAACAACGTTTTGACCTCGGGCTGAGTGAAACTCAAAAAGCACCGGTTGGAGTTGCCTTACAGCCCTTACTGAAAGTGAATGAAGTAGCTGTTTTGCCACGTGATCACAGCCTGTGCCGCAAGACGCGACTGCAACCACGCGACTTTACAGGTGCGCGCTTTATTAGCCTCGCGGTTGGCGACCCATATCGAACCGCCATTGATAGAATGTTCGAGGACGCTAAAATAAATCGCACAACCCTACTTGAAACTACGAGTGCAGTGGCCGTCTGTGCCATGGTGCGTCAAGGTTTGGGCGTTGCCATCGTAAACCCGTTCACCGCAATGGAACTCAGTGGACCAGACCTAGTAGTGCGGTCGCTTACCGTTTCCATCGGTTACCAAGTGAATATGCTTCTTCCTGAAATCGCAGCTCCACACCCTATGCGGGGTGTTCTCGCAGACACCATTCGCAAAGCCAGTGCCGACTGGGACCACCATTACTCGCTATAAGCTCTATAATTTATCGCTATGATTTGCATGTTCAGACCATGCTGTTAAATTAGCTGGTATTTGGGTAAGGAGACTGTTGAGCTGATGCAGGTTGCAAATTTAATTGTCACCTTCTTTATTAGAATAATGATGATTAGTAATTGAGTAAATGGCTTGCTGTGAGTCATAACGCATTACATGCCTTTCAAAACTAAATCCGCTTCTCTCCAACAACTTCACTGATGATTTATTTTTAGTTTGAGTTTCAGCTATTATTTTTTGAAGCTTCATTTCATTAAATGCACAAGATAAAACCAAACTAAGTGCTTCTGTGGCATACCCTTTACCCATGAATTCTGGAAGTAATTCATACGAAACTTCGATATCTAAACCATCATGATGATTATCTAAAGAGATTGTACCAACAAAATCGTGACTCTCAGCCATCCTTATAGCCCATACAGGCAAATCCCGTAATTTTTGAATATCATCCAAAGCACGTAACTCAGCTACAGAATCTGATAATGGGCCACCCAAAAACTTTCGGGTTATTGGATTTGTATAAATCCCAACCAAATTAGATACGTCAGCGAATAATAAATCAGTCAAATAACATTTTTGCATATATCTTTGATATAACCCTATGTTCTAAAGCCTACATAATACACATATCCGCAACCCAGTTGCGATACTGGGTTTTGTACTCATTACTCAAGCCCATCCCTTAATCGCTCAATATCAACTACGTGCATAGCCCCTTGCTCGACACTCGTTGTATTTAATCACGGTATCAGATGACTAAAGCATTCATACACTTCTCCGTCCTGAATCTAATGGCTGTAGATTTGGATGGGGGAGTTTTTTAAAGCGGATATTTTTACTTTGGAGAAAACGGACATTTCTATTTTGGACTTACATATAGTATTTCGTATGATACCCATTATGTTAAACAGAGTGATTTTATTGGAGAAGTAATTTAATCTCTCTGTTACAATGAGTTAAAGAGATTACTTTGATGCAAAAAATATTTGGGGAATCCATATAGATCGATCAGTAGGATTAACACCTATAGAACAAAATTATATAGGGATTGGTTGGTCCGAATTAGGTGATTTATCTAAATTATTACCAAATAGAGATTCGTTTAAGGCTGCTTTAAAAAACAGTCAACCTAATGCAACAGATGCATCAGTAAGAGCTCAAGCTAGCCCTATCTTCCGATTTA
This sequence comes from Acinetobacter rudis, assembly GCF_031157835.1. Classification (GTDB taxonomy): domain Bacteria; phylum Pseudomonadota; class Gammaproteobacteria; order Pseudomonadales; family Moraxellaceae; genus Acinetobacter; species Acinetobacter rudis_A. Next base: position 14,016 of record NZ_JAVIDR010000002.1, read on the forward strand.
CTCATGAAATGCAAATTGATGATTATATTATTTATCCATCAAAAACAGATCGTATGATTTATGTTGGAGTAATTAAGGGCAACTACGAATATCACAGTAATTTAGAAGAGGATGAATATAAGAATAGAAGAAATGTTGAGTGGATTACTCCAAATGGAATTCCTAGAAATAGTTTTAGCCAAGCCACATTAAATGAGTTAGGTGCTTTCATTAGTATTTTTGCAATTAAATCTCATACTGCTAATGAAATACTAGGCTCTATTGGGTTATTAAATCCTAATCAAGAAAATATTGATTTATTACCCAATCTAGAAGAAGAGTCAATTGAGCCCCCTGATGATGAAATTGCGACTAAAGCAATTACTGAAACAACTAAAATTTCTACAGAAGATTTCATTATCAGAAAATTACATCAAAATTTAAATGGATACCAATTTGAAGAGTTTGTAGCTCACTTATTAGAATGTATGGGGTATGTGGCAAGAATTACTCAAAAATCTGGGGATGGTGGAGTTGATATTATTGCCCATAAAGATATTCTTGGTTTTGAACCGCCAATAATAAAAGTACAGTGTAAAAAAACATTAACTTCCAATGGATTACCTGAAATAAATCAACTTCTTGGGACTCTAGGTGATGAGGAATACGCTTTATTTGTTAACCTAGGTAGTTATACTATTCAAGCTAGGAATAAAGCTACAAATAAATCTAAGTTAAGATTAATTGATGGAAAAGAAATAATTAATTTGATTTATAGATATTACGACAGTTTCAGCCCCCAATATAGAGCTTTAATTCCTTTGAAAAAAATATTCATACCTGATTTAGGTGAATAACATTTATGTAATTTATCTAAAATTAACATAATACACCTTACGCGAAATTAAGTTAACTATTTGTTTTAAATCATATTGTTAAGAAACACCTAAATACCTTACTCCTATGAATAAGGCTTTTTTATCCGTTTATGTGGTTTCACGTCCACTATTCAATCAGCACTTCACGCTTATTATAAAGCAGACATGAACTACTCAGGCCATCCCTCGCTCAATCACCAGATATCAATTGTGTGTCCATCATTTAAATTAGCTTATTTTTTGGAGATAAAATTGTTGAGCTTACGCCCCCATCATGGTTCAACGTTTGTCATTTAAAATAGAAACAAAAAAAGAAAAGGCAACAAAGAAACTTTAGAGCTTCAGTCTCTTGAATAAAGGATAACTAAACGAACCAGCTCTTAATGGTAATTATGCCTCACCATTGATGGTGGAATACCTTTTAAGCGAATAAAAGCCCTACGCATTCTCTCAGCATTAAGAAACCCACACTGACGTGCAATAATTTGTACTGAGCTATGATCTCCTTTTAAAGCTAAGATTGCAGCTTCAACCCTAATACGCTCGACTGCCTTTGCAGGTGTTATTCCAACTTCAGAGGTAAAGCATCTCGAAAAATGTCTTGGGCTCATGCACATTTGATACGCGAGGTCTTCAACCATTAAAGGTTTATCTAAGTTGTTACGAATATAATTAAATAGATCGGAAAACTGGCCATTTCCTACAGCCATTTCTAGTAATTCTGAATACTGTGATTGTCCTCCTGGACGTTGATAATATACAACCAATTGATGAGCAACTTGACGTGCAATTTTCTCCCCGAGATCTTCAGTAATCAAAGCCAGAGTAAGATCTATGCCAGCACTAATTCCTGCTGATGTCCATATATGTTCATCCTTAACATATATACGGTCTGCATCCAGATTAACTTCTGGATAACGCTTTTTAAAATCAACACTTCGCCCCCAATGTGTTGTGACTTGACGACCTTTTAATAATCCAGCTGCAGCTAATACATATGCTCCAGAACAAATACTCACGACTCTACGGACAGTTTTTTCAAGTCTTACAATAAAAGCTGTTATTTCTGATTTTGCTACAGCATTTATCACACCCTCACCACCAACAATAACGACAGTGTCTATCATTTCTTCCTGCTGAATACTAATAAAAGAGGTTGTGAATACAGTTATACCTGATGAGCTTGCTATAGCTCCACCCTCTTGACTGACCAAGACCAGTTCATACGTTTTTGGCATGAAGCGATTAGCCATTTCAAAAGCAGCAATCGGCCCTGATAAATCAAGTAACTGAAAATTATGAAAAACAACGCAAATTATTTTATGAGTCATGGCAGAATTAGAGGGATCTATGTCATTTAAACAATAGCTGCTTAGAACATAATGTCAATTAAAAATAATTCATAATGTCAATGGAATAATCTATGAATAGAAACATTATTTTCTTGGCCCTGTCTCAAGCAGCGATGATGACCATCATTAGTTTAACGCTAGCATCGTCTGCTTTAGTTGGTACTCAGCTCGCATCCCCAGGTTTGGCAACTATACCGTTAGCAGTCCAATACTTAGGCACTATGGTCATGTTATATCCAGTTGCACGATTCATAGAATTGTTTGGTCATCGTTTGACTTTTTGTGGCGGGGCCTTAATCGGAGCAATAGGGTTAATAGGGGCAGCTATTGCTATAAAATTCAACAACTTTATTCTGTTTACTGCAGCTGGTTTTCTAATTGGGACTTTTGGAGCTGTAGGACAATATTACCGTTTTGCTGCTGTTAATGCCGTGAAACGTGAGCAAAAAAATCTAGCTATATCATTAACTTTAGCAGGTGGTATCATTGCTGCTATTGGAGGTCCTGCCCTTGCTTTATGGACAAAAGATGCCTTAAGTCCAACATTCTATGCCAGTTTTCTATCACTAAGTGGAGTGGCATTATTGGGAGCAATTTTAGCTATAGGGCTTAGTCTTCCGCCAATAGCAGCCGTTGATAATCAACATGAAAAACGATCTTGGGCCGAGATCATCAAAAAGCCTAAATTTATTATTGCAGTACTTGGTGGGGTTTTAGGTTATGCCGTAATGAATCTATTAATGACAGCCACCCCATTAGCCATGTTGCACGCGCATTTTAGTTTTTCTGAAACTGCAACCATTATTCAATGGCATATAGTTGCCATGTTTGCCCCGTCTTTTTTTACAGGTACATTGATCCAAAAAACGAGTGTTTTAACCATTATGCTATTAGGCTGCCTATTAAATTTTTCAGGTATAGTTGTTAATTTAATTGGAAATGAATTCATTCATTTTAAAGTGGCGTTAGTTTTACTGGGAGGTGGCTGGAACTTTCTTTATGTAGGTGCAACCTCATTACTCACAGAGAGCATTCTTAAAGAAGAAGCCTCTCGTATACAAGCTTTCAATGACACACTTGTATTCTTAGGTGTAACCATCGTTACGATGTTATCAGGAACTTTAGTCAATTTATTGGGATGGAAAATAGTCAATTTATATGCAAGCCTTCCTATTGTAATAATAACAATAGGTTTAATATGGCTATTGAAGCATGAAAGAAAAACAACCATATATTGATTTCTTTAGTGTACACAACATAATACTTCATCGTCATTTATAGTACTTCATTAAGGCAGATCATCTTAATACAAAAAAGTGATTTAATACATGCAAATAAAAAGGCCCCGATGAGTTTATCAGGGCCTTGTCTTTGTTATGACCTAGAAAAGTAAAATGATAATGACTCACTTGCCATAAGTACTGATCGTGGCAATAAAGTCAGTAAACTTCTGCCCTTGAATCACCACATGTTCACGTAGGCGTTGTTCAGCTTCAACCTCATTGCCCTCAAGAATTGCTCGAACAATGCCTTCATGTTCAGCAAAAGAATTATGCATACGATTACTTACTCTGAGTTGTAAACGACGGTAAGGGTGTAATCGTTTATGTAAACTCCCAGCCTGCTCAATAAGAAAGCTATTATGACTGGCTTGATAAATTTGATAATGAAACTGACGATTCATCTCATAGTAATTTTCAGAGTCACCTAATTCCACATATTCTGCGCAGCTTTTATGCATACTCAATAATTTTTCTTTTTCATGTTCCTGAATCCGTCTAGCTGCAAGACGGCCACACATGCCTTCTAATTCAGCCATCACTTCAAACATTTCACACAGTGTCATGGGATTAACTTCTGGCACGATTGCCCCACGTCTTGGTCTAATTTCAACCAAACCTTCTGCTGCCAATAGTTTCAAAGCCTCACGAATAGGTGTACGAGATGCTCCGTATCTCTCACATAACTCAACCTCATCCAATTTCGTTCCTGGCAAAAAGTGTCCAAATATAATGTCATCTTCTATTTTTTTGCTGACCTGTATGGACAAAGGTAAGTCTTTGATTAAATTCATATTACACCATTTTGTATACAATATTTTGTATTTTGAGTACAAATATATTGTTATTTGAATACATTCCCTATATAACTATATCAAAATATAGGGATATTTATTACTACTAAAATTTCAGTCCATGGAGGATCGAAAATGATTATTTACGGAACTGCACTACTCGCTATCTGTCATCTACTGGGTGATTACCTAGGTAATACACTTGGTATTTTACTTGGTGTAAAAGCAAATGTAGGTGGTGTTGCTATTGCGATGATTTTACTGATTCTGAGCAAAGAACTCCTCGCTAAAAAAGGCTATTTACCGCAAGTAACTCAATTTGGTGTGCTGTATTGGTCTGGTATGTATATCCCGATTGTGGTCGCCATGTCTGCAGGACAAAATGTTGTCGCAGCACTTTCAGGTGGTATGGTCGGGCTTATTGTTGCTGTTGTATCGCTCATTGCAACTGTACTGGTGATTAGAATTCTCAACAAAGTCAGTAATGATTATGAAAGTTTCGAATGGCCTATTGAACAAAATGACCAAGCCACCAAAGCATAAAAGCTTATCACTCCTCATATATAAAGGATTTCAGGAGTTACTGTATGGATGTTTTAATTCAAGTACTAACTAAAAATGCACTAATTACAGCACTCGCTGTTACAGGGCTCATGATGTTTGTTTCACATCTGCTCTCTAAATATTTGACTCAGGGTAAATTACAAAGTTCAGCCATCGCAATTACTTTAGGGCTTGTTATTGCATATTTTGCTGGTGTTTATACCGAAGGCAGCAAAGGTGTTTCTGACATTGCAATTTTCTCTGGCTTCGCCTTATTAGGTGGTGCAATGCTACGGGATCTTGCTATTGCCTCTACAGCATTTGAAGTTGATGTTAAAGAAGTTAAAAAAGCTGGCAAAGTTGGCATGATCGCCTTGATGCTTGGCTGTGTAATTCCTTTTGTTGCTGGTGTCGCTGTGGCATGGATGATGGGCTATAAAGACCCGATCTCAATGACTACGATTGGGGCTGGTGCAATGACATATATCGTTGGACCAATCACAGGAACCGCAATTGGTGCAAGCTCAGAAGTGATTGCACTTTCAATTGCAATTGGTTTAATCAAATCTGTATTTTTCATGGTAGGAACGCCCTTACTTGCAAAATTTATGTACCTAAAAAGTCCGCGCTCAGCAATGATTTTTGGTGGTATGGCTGGAACAACAAGTGGTACTGCTGCAGGCTTAGCAGGAACAGATGTTCGCCTCGTTCCTTATGGTGCGTTGGTTGCAACATTTTATACCGGTCTAGGCTGTTTATTAGGCCCATCTATATTTTTCCTGACAGTCAATGCAATTTTTGGTTAAACACCAGGTGAAGAGATGAATAATATGATCAATAAACGCATTTGGGATAGTCAAAAAACCAAGCGTAAAGAAAAGCTGGAACTTGCCAAACAAAAGGGCTTTGAAAAACAGGTGATTCATTCACGTGTCATTGAATTACTTGAAACCGTCATTTCTTGTGGTGATAAAGTTTGCCAAGAGGGAAATAACCAAAAGCAAGCCGATTTTCTCTCAAAAGCATTAAGCCAGTGTAATGCTCAAGTGCTCCATGATTTGCATATTTTGCAATCTGTACTTGCTCTCCCTAGTCACTTGGATGTCTTTGAAAAAGGGATTGCATCAAAAGTTGATTTCTCTTTTGCAGGGCCACAAAGCTTACGTCTTGCTCAATTGGTTCAACAACAAAAAATTTCTATTGGTTCAATTCATACTTATTTAGAACTCTATGGGCGGTATTTTATCGACCTGACTCCCAATGTTTGCCTCATTACTGCACATTCAGCAGATGCTGAGGGTAACTTATATACTGGTGCAAACACTGAAGATACACCAGCCATTGTTGAAGCTACTGCATTTAAAAGCGGTATTGTCATCGCACAAGTAAATGAACTTGTAGACAAAGTTCCACGTGTAGATATTCCATCAGATTGGGTTGACTTCTTTATTGTCAGTCCAAAAAGCAACTACATCGAACCACTTTTTACCCGTGACCCAGCGCAGATTACCGAAGTTCAAATTTTAATGGCTATGATGGTCATTAAAGGTATTTATGCACCTTACCAGATTCAGCGGCTTAATCATGGTATTGGCTTTGATACTGCTGCCATTGAATTGCTTTTGCCAACCTTTGCAGATCAACTCAATTTAAAAGGAAAAATCTGTACCAATTGGGCACTCAATCCACATCCAACCCTAATTCCAGCAATTGAAAGTGGCTTTGTTGAGTCGATCCATAGTTTTGGCTCTGAAGTTGGGATGGAAGAATATATCCGTAATCGCTCGGATGTTTTCTTTACTGGTACAGATGGCAGTATGCGCTCTAACCGTGCTTTTTCCCAAACCGCTGGACTTTATGCATGTGATCTTTTCATTGGTTCTACCTTGCAAATTGATCTACAAGGAAACAGCTCAACGGCAACGGTTGACCGTATAGCAGGTTTTGGTGGTGCGCCAAACATGGGCTCCGACCCACATGGCCGACGCCATTCAAGTTATGCGTACCAAAAAGCAGGTAAAGAAGCTGTAGATGGTAAAGCAATTAAAGGACGCAAATTGGTTGTACAACTGGTCGAAACTTACCGTGAACATATGCATCCTGTTTTTGTAGAAGAATTAGATGCTTGGCAGCTACAAGATAAAATGGCCAGTGATTTCCCTCCAATCATGATTTATGGAGAAGATGTAACGCATATCGTTACAGAAGAAGGTATCGCAAATTTACTGCTATGCCGTACTGAAGAAGAACGTGAGCAAGCTATTCGAGGTGTTGCAGGCTATACCCCAGTAGGCATGCAACGTAACCATGACATGGTTGCTGATCTTCGTCGTAGAGGCATTATCCAACGACCTGAAGATTTAGCGATTGATCCATCTCAGGCTACGCGTGACTTACTTGCAGCTCAATCCATTAAAGATCTCGTGAAATGGTCTGAAGGCATGTATACCCCACCTAGTCGCTTCAGAAACTGGTAATTATGGAGTAAATGATATGGAACAACTCAATTTTAGCCTCCGTTCTGAGCAAGCAGCACAAACAGAACACGATATGATTTGTGGCGTGGTCGGTTCAGGTAATTTAGAAGTTTTGGTGAGTCCTCTAACACATCAGCACCTCTGCGAAATTTCAGTCAACACCTCCGCTGTAGGCTTTGAACATGTTTGGACTGCGGTACTCACAGAGTTTTGTCATCGACATCAGGTGGGTGGTCTAAAGTTTCAACTTAACGACATGGGTGCAACACCAGCTGTTGTTAGTTTACGTTTAAGTCAAGCAGTGGCGATGCTCAAGGATGATCAACATGCATAAAATGATTAAAAAAAGTTTTTATGAACGAACTGCACGTCATCGAATCCAGAGTCTCGTTGACCTAAACAGTTTTATAGAATTTCTTAAACCCGGTACAGTTGAATTAAGCCCCAATTTAAAGGCACTCGATATCCCTGGTAGTTTTGATGATGGTGTAATTATTGGTCAAGCTCAAATTGCGACCAAAGCAGTCCATATCATTGCTCAAGAAGGCCAATTTATGGGCGGTGCAGTAGGTGAAATTCACGGCGCCAAAATTGTTGGTTTACTGCTTAAAGCCATTCAAGATCAATCTTCAGCAGTCATTTTCTTAGTGGACTCTGGTGGTGTACGTTTGCATGAAGCCAACGCTGGACTCATTGCGATTTCCGAAATTATGCGTGCCATGCTCAAAGTAAGAAATGCAGGGATTCCAATTATTTCTGTCATTGGTGGTAGTTGCGGTGCATTTGGTGGCATGGGCATTAGTGCTTGTTTAAGCAGTTACATCATCATGTCTGAAGAAGGTCGATTAGCACTTTCAGGCCCAGAAGTTATTGAAACAGTAAAAGGTGTAGAAGAGTTTGACTCTAAAGATCGTGCCTTGGTTTGGCGAGTAACTGGAGGAAAACATCGTTATCTACTCAATCATGTAGATCAATTAGCCGAAGATGATACTGATGATATACGCCAGTGCATTATTCACGCACTCAAAGAAAAACCTTCAACACTCGATTTAAACACCTTACAGCAAAATCAACATTCACTTGAACAACAATACACACAGTGGTTTGGTGCCAAAGATGGTCTAGAAATTTGGAAAAAAATGAATATTGACAATGCTGAACATATTCCAATGCTGAATGCTGTAGAAGTAATACAAATTAAACAAGGAGTTCGTCATGGAAACTGAAGTAATTCTTAAACAACTCTTTCCTCATGATTTACACTACGACATTCAAGGGCACTTCATTAAAGGGTCAGCACAAACCGCTCAAGGAAAAGTCAGGATTGTAGGTACAGTCAATTCAGCACCAATTAATCAGCAAATTGCAATGCAGATTGCTGCCGAGGTGCTCGATGTTATTGCTGAAAATGCACAAACTCCTGTGGTCTTTATTGTTGATACTCAAGGCCAAGCATTGTCACGCTCAGATGAGCTTTTATGCCTTAATCGGACTTTCGCTCATTTGGCTAGTTGTGTCGATTTACTTCGTAGAAAACAGCATCCCAACCTTGCCATTATTTTAGGTGAGGCTGTCAGTGGTGGCTTCCTTTCCTATGGACTCATGTCAAATCAAGTATTTGCATTAGAAAATAGTCAAGTCAAGGTCATGGATCTTAATGCTATGGCCAGAGTAACTAAAATTCCAATAGAACGCCTCAGAGAGTTATCACAAAGTTCAGCTATTTTTGCACCAGGCGTAGAGAATTTTTACAAAATGGGCGCCATTTCTGACATTTGGTATGAGCTGAATGAGAAGCTCATCGAACAGACCATCGAACAGCAACGCACACAAATCGAGTGCTACCTTGATGATCAACGTGGGGTTACGGCACAACAACGACAAGGTCGTCATTTGTGTCATGACATTGTACAAGCCGTACTTTCAGCTTAAGGAGTATGTTGTATGAACCGCCACCATTTAATTTATCTTCAGCCGAACGATACCTTTAGTCTGCTAGATTCATCTTTGACAACGTCTGTACAGCAAAAAGTACAGCAGATGATTCAGCAGAATCTCCCCTTTACGGTATGTCGTCAAGATACTGAAGCTTATTTTAAAGTGGCGGCCAACTGTCTAGTACAAGGACAAAAGTTTCGTGTGGCATTAGGCTTAAAATGCACTCCCCAAGTCAGCCAGCAGCCTCCACTCTTGTCGAGTATTTTGGACATGTTGGATCTCCCCATACAACACATCCTCCAACAGTTCATTCAGCATATGCAGACCTTATCATGTTCAGTGCATGTTTATGGTTCCTACGCCTGTCAATATTTATATCAAGAACAGTTTATTCATGCTCAGTCTGATCTCGATCTATTGTTAGAGCTTAGAGATATGCAAACATTAGCACAGATTATTCAGGCACTTGCCCAGCTTAAAACCCAACTGCCCATCCGTATTGATGGTGAACTTGCTTTATTACACGGACAAAATATTTCATTTAACGAACTACTATTTGCTTTAGATCAGCAACAAGACAGCATCATCGTCAAGGAATTGTATGCGATCAAATTACAAAGCTTAGCCGAACTTTTTGCAGGGAGCCTTTATGCCTTACAACAATACCACCATAGTCCAAGATCAAGCACCAATACAACATATTAGTAATCTTAGTAAGCATCTAGATCAGCTGGCTCGATCTGCACTATATGATGAAGTCAGTCTAGAACTCAAACCTGGTTTGGTTTGTCCTTCTAGCCAAGGTAGTCATCATGATATGAACCATGCTTTGTTTATCAAAAGTATTACTTCACTCAAAGGTTATTATGCTCAACTATGTGAGTATGCTTTTCATGATTATGCTTTTGAAGATATTCAACAAGCAGGCATAAAATGCGAACAACGCATGCTGTTAGCCACGAATCAAATCAATACTCATAAAGGGGCAATTTTCAATTTAGGCTTTGCTAGTGCTGGCGTAGGTCGGTGTTTAAGTCTACAACTCCCCATTAATAGCGAAAATATCTGTAAGCAAATTCAGTTACGTTGGCAACAAGAACTGCTCAACAAACTTGATCGTAATCCTGATAGCCATGGTCAACAGATGCGCAAAAAATATGGTATCTCAGGCGCTATAGAACAAGTTGCCTATGGTTTTGACATTGTACAACGCGTTGCTCTACCTTGTTTTCAATCAACCTTGGCACAGACACAATCAGAACAACATGCTGCTTTGCAATGTTTAATGATACTCATCAGTCAATTGCCTGATACTAATATTGTATGGCGTGGCGGGATGAGTGCCTTATTTATTGTTCAAGAAATGGCACAAAAATTTATTCATGATGGTGGTGTACTACAGACTAACTGGGAAGATAAACTCAAAAAAATTAATCAATACTTTATTAAACATCGACTTAGCCCTGGTGGTAGTGCCGATTTACTTGGTGTAACTCTTTTCTTTCATAAGGTGGAACATGAATTTTGCTGTAATCTTTAGTGGACAAGGTTTACAGTCCACTAAACATATCGCTGAAATTAAGCACAATGCAGCGCAATATGGTTTAACGACAGAACTAGCAACTTTATTTGCGCAATTAGAATCTGCTGAATCTGAACAAGATGCCATTTTTTCTAATCAATTGGCGCAGCCCTTTATTTTTAGCTTGCAGTATTTAAGATGGTTGCAAGTTAAAGCACATTTACCTCAGCCTGAATTTCTCGCGGGATATTCATTAGGCGAGGCCAATGCATTTTGCTGTAGTTCAACACTCAGCTTTAATCAATCCTTTGAATTAATCACAGTTCGGGCAGATTTAATGACTGAACAAGTGCAGCATACGTCTTGTAGTATGGCTGCAATACAAGGACTCAACCCTCAACAACTCCTTCCACTACTGCAAAGCACAGCAACACAAATTTCAATTAAACTCAATGAAATACATTATATTATTGTAGGAACGACTCAAGCTGTAGAACAACTTATTGCTGCGGCAAAAGCGCAAGGCGCACAGCATATCAATAAATTAAAAGTTTCAGTTCCTTCGCATAGCTCTTTTTTGGATAATGCAGCAGAAAAGTTTTCTGCCTATTTAAATACTTTGCCCCATAGCCAAATGCAGTTTCCAATCATTAGTGCCAGCGCTGGCCAAAAATATTTCACCCATGCACAAGCCACTGAGATCTTATCTCAACAGATCAACCATGCTCTAGATTGGCAAAATTGCATGGAAACACTTAAAGAATATCAAGCCGATGTGATTCTTGAAATTGGTCCAGGTAATGCACTTAGTAAAATGATTGCGGAAGTAATGCCAAATATACATGTGCGTAGTATTGATGACTTTAATCACTTTGATGGTGTAGTACAATGGTTGTCTCGTTTTGAATAATACCCCAGCTGAATCATAAATTGATTGCTGGGATAATACACTCTCGCGATCAAAACAGCTTAAGCACTGATCTCTTGTGCATAGTGCTTTTTAACCAAATGCAATAAATCTATCGCATCTTGAAAATTGGTTATGCTCTGGTGGGGTATGTTCTGCTGTACACAGTAATGAATCAAACGAGACTTTGCCAACACCATATCAGCCTTAGCTGAGACGCAAAAATCTGAATTACCATCACCAATATACAATACCTGTTGTTGTTGCTGTTGTTTATATAACAACTGACACTTACAGTTTGCGCTTGCCTTTTCACAACCAGATTGGAACCATGGTGTTTCTAGACGCCATTGACGCTCACCCTGTTGCACCAAACGGTTAGCAAAAATAGGTAAATGTGCCAAATCATAGCGGGCTAAAATAGAACGTATTGACCAATCCAAGCCATCACTAACAATATGTATAGGCCAACCTAAGCGACTGACTTCCGACACAAATTTTGGAAATTGTGGATCAATCTCGATCGTTTTTAAATGCTGTTCAAGTTGCTCAGCAGACATATCAAGCAATGCAACTTGACCTTGCATACACTCTCTAGAACCAATTTTTCCATTTTCCCAATCTTCTTCTAAACGCTCCCAACCTGGTTGGCCAAAACGCTCTAATAAAGTATCCGTGACATCACTTAGACTAATTGTTCCATCAAAATCACATTGTACAACCCAATCAACTTGTTGCTCAGACTGAGTCACAAAATCAACAAAAGGTCGCTGAATATTAGATAAAATTAAATTATGGCTGGTCATAAAAACTCACTACTACGTTTTGTCCAACCCGAGTTATAGGCTGAGTACTAAATTCTAAAATACATTCCACAACACGCCCTGCACCTTGCTGCGTATTGTCCTGTAACTGACTATGAATAAATATCGGACTAATTCGTGTCACACGCGCTGTTGCCAAATCAACACGTCCATTGTCGTTATCTACTTGGATTTTTGCAGGCATCCCCACTTTCACAGACTGTAAAAAACTCTCGTTTAATTCAGCACGAACGATCAATGGCTTTTGTGGTAATAAAACCAATGCTTCTTGTCCATGTGTAAGGAATTCACCAGTGTGAGTATTCAATTTGACAATTGTGCCTGCAAATGGCGCTCGCAAATCCAGTAAGGCGCCACGTGTTTTAATCTGATTAAACTTACTTCTAGCCAAATTGTACTGTGCCTGAGCTGTACCCACTTCAGTTTGCAGTTGTTGTAAAGCCAATTGAGCTTCATCACTTAATTGCATTTGTGCGGCACCTGCTTGAGCAGCCAGATTCAACCGCTTAACTTTTTGCTCTAGCTCTGGAACTTGCTTTTGCAATCCTTGTAACTCTGCATTAGCCACTGCCATCTCGCTTAAAGAGACATTTTTTTCGGCATCAAACATGCGTTTGTCTTGTTGAATCAACAATTGCCCTTGTTCAACTTGTTGACCTTCACTTACCAATACCTGAGTGACATTGCCCTCTGTAGAGAAAGATAAAGGCATTAACCCGCCTTCAACATCTATTTTTCCGCGTGCAATTGCTGCAGGTTGTTTCACTTCTGCTGCTGATCCAAGCTTGGCTTTAGATGTGTCATCTTGACATGCTGCAAGTAATCCAGCTGTAATCAATACAGCGATCTTCATGCTTTTTGGCAAATTTAGATTCATAGCTTTTGCCCTGAATGTTGATTATCTGATGCATAACTGTCTTTTTGAATGATTCCATCCTCCATATACAGTAGCCTATCAGCATGCTGAATTAAGCGCGGATCATGACTCACACAAAGAATCGTAACGCCACGCGTTCTGGCAATATGATGCAAAATATTAATCACACGTTGACCACTTTCTGCATCTAGCGCACTTGTCGGCTCGTCAGCAAATAACAGTTGTGGTGCTTTTGCTACAGCACGAGCAATTGCAACTCGCTGTCTTTCACCTCCAGACAACTGTGCAGGTCGCATATCGGCACGATGTAACATTCCCACTTCTTCAAGTGCATCTATAGCCAATTTTTTACTTTCTTGTTCACTTATACCCAAATAACCAAGTGGCAATTGGACCTGTTCTACTGCGGTTAAAGCTGGAAACAAATTAAAACCTTGGAAAACAAATCCCGTATGTTTTAACCGAAATGCATCCATTTCAGCGCGATTAAAACCACTTAAATCCACCCCCATGGCAAGCGCCTGACCGCTGTCAGGACGTTGTAAGCCAGACAATAAGGATAATAAGGTACTCTTACCACAGCCTGAAGGACCTGAAATTAGCGTCAACTCACCAGGATATACAGTCAGAGATAAATCACGTAATACCTGAACGGTCAGCGTTCCTGATATAAAAGATTTACTCAGCTTTATTGCTTGTAAAACAGGCTTGTCTGTTGCGAAAGAAGATGCTTGCACTATTTACTCACCTTTGAATCAACGTAGTAATAATGAAGGGTCAACACGTAACTGACTCCTCATCGCAGATAAACTTGAGAGTAAAACCATCACAATAATCAAAAGTACACAAGCCACAGCTGCAATCGGTGTCATCGCAACAGGAACCTGATAATGCTTAGCAATATTGAGTAACAGCGTACTAACCACGGCTGCAAAACTTAATCCAGCAGCACCAATCCATAATGATTGCTCAATGACAACCCAAGCCAATGAACGTCGACTCGCACCAAGTGCGTTTAAGGTCGCATACTCACGACTATAACTATTAATGACGGTTTTCAATGCTTGACTGGTAATCATCACACCGACCAAACACACAAGACCCGCCATAAAAAGCACAGCCACACCAGCACCAGTATCTAACAACCAGTAACGCTGTGAACGCAAAGCAAAGTCATCGGCAGACCACATTTCATAACGTCCGAATCGTTTGTCGGGCTGTGAAAATCGTGTTAGAAGTTCAGGAAGTTGTTCGGGTTGTTTTAGCCGAGCGAGATAATAAGTACTGGCTTCAGAATTCGCCAAACCTGCAATTTGTAACGCACTTTCCTTGGAGGACAATATGTTTACGCCACCAAGACCACGTAAGCCCTTGAGTAAGCCCACTATACGAACGGGTTGTTGATTAATCCAAGCACGTTCTCCAAGCTTGCTGCCTAGAGTATTTAAATCAGCAGGGTCTACAATAACAGCACCAGGCTCACGCAACTTTGCTCTTAAATCTTCTGGCAGTAGTTTTGAAAACATCAATGCCTGAGGTTGTGTAGAAATTCCAGAAAGATAGACAGATACACTGCCCCCCTCAGTATTCGGGGAATACCATTCACCATCTACCCACTGATAAGACTCTACTTGTCCAATCGCTGGGTCCATTTGTAAACGCATTTTGACATCTGCATCAATCATACGACCATAATTGACACTTTGTGTACCTGGATATCCTACCCATACATCAGCAGAAGAAGCTTTAATATAAATCGCTGCACTACCAAAAATACCCAGTACTAATGCTGTTTGAACAATGAGTAAAACACCAGCAAATCCAACAGAAAGACCCACAGGTATAAAACGGCGCCATTCATAAATTAGCGTTTTCCGTGCCAATGAAATCATTGTTTTTCCTCAGCTTTAGTCGCTAATGATGTGGTCATTGCAGATAATGGCGCTCCACCTAAAGCCTTATATAAAGTCACGACCGCTATAGCTTTGTTAAATCGAGATTCTGTTAACTCTGACTCAATTTCCAACATTTGGGTTTGACCTGCCAAGCCGTCATAGTCACTCGATAAACCTAGTTTTTTCAAGTTTAACTGCATCTGTGCTAAACCTTTCTGTTGAGCTACGGCATCATCAAATGCATGAATACGTTGATCTTGATAAGCTAAAGCAGACAAAGCTTCTTCAGTTTCACTTACTCCAGCTAAAACAGTTTTTCGATAGCCGATCAGTGCTGCTTGTAACTCATGTTCTTTGGCGTGTTTTTCATTACGACGTTGTCCCCAATCCCACAAAGGGATATCAATCACGGGGCCAAAACCAGGTGTACTACGTCCACCCATATAATTATAGTTATCTGTCACATTGTAAGATAAGAGTAATGAGCCACTCAAAATCAACCGAGGATAAAGTGCAGCTCGTGCAAGTCCAACCTCACCTGCCGCTTGTAAGACATCTGCTTCTGCTTGACGAATATCTGGACGTGTACGCAGTAAATCTGCAGGCATCTGCTTGAAATGAATTGTTGGAATTGAAGGACTGGAGCGCCCTAACTGAGCTATAATGTCCGTTCTATTTTTTCCAGTCAATAATGCCAAAACACGAGCTGATTGATCTTGAATCTGGGTTAAATCAGAGTATTTTGCTTGTAAACGCGCAACTCTTAATTTTGAATCTAATTGCTCCTGAACAGTCGCAATATGTGCTTTTTGTCGAATTGAAATCAAATTCTGTAATTGCGTTTCAAGCGCTAATTGCTGTTTAACCAACTCAAGCTGTTGATTGGTATAACTGTACCGCAAATAGCTTTCTACTATACTTGCCACAGTGGCTATACGAACAGCCTGTTCACGTGCCTCTGCAGATAAAATAACGGCTTCGCCAATTTGTTTACGATATTCAGACTCACCATACAAGCTCAGTTCCCATGTCATATCCACACTTGCATGAATAAAATTTTCACGCGCTGCTGCATCTTGTACTGGCTGAACACCTGCTGTTACTTGAGGAAAATATTGTTTACTCAATTGTCCATTTAAGCGTCTGGCTTTGAGCAATAATTCACTGGCCTGTGCAATATCAAGATTATGCTTCAAAGCTTCATCAACCAATTGATCTAAGGCAGGATCATGAAAACTTTTCCACCATGAACGTAATGCAATCAGTTGCCCTTCTGATGAAGATTGAGCATCCCAATAGCTTAGTACAGTTTGTGGTAAAGCAGGTTTTTGAGGACTGACACAGCCTTGTAAACCTGCCAACAAAAGAATCAATAAAAAGCCATTCTTGAAAGTATATTCCTGAGTGATCATTGATTCTTTACCACAGCCTAATTCGTAATTGAGTTACTTTACTTGAGAAATGTTGCCCAGCCATCAAGTTTATGTGTAGATTTGATGGAGTATTTGGGGTTATTGTTATCGCTTTCATTATATGCAAAACCGATTTCATTGTCAGATAAATTTAATAGTTTTTAAATTCAAAAAGATATTTGATATAACAATCATTACACTCAATTAAAATTACATTTCCATCCAAATCACAATCTTAACAATTAAAAACATTTGCGCACATTTGCACCAGCCACAATTTCAAGAAATAATTTTAGAGATAACAACGACTTTGCTTTTTAATTATTTCTAATCAATCTTTTTTTAATAATAAGGTGCTGTACTCACCACTAAATTATTAGATGAATTTGAGTCCAAATCTTATTCGTATGCTGACTTTTTAAATTACTGATACAAAAAAAGCCCAACTCAATAAAGTTCGGCTTTAATTTTTACATTGGTAGCGGGAGCTGGATTTGAACCAACGACCTTCGGGTTATGAGCCCGACGAGCTACCAGACTGCTCCATCCCGCATCAATGTGGTGACTTTATACGTGGTATATAAGAAAAAATCAAGGTTAGTACATTTACATGGTTAATAACCACACAAATTTTAGGTTTTAAGTAAAAACAATGCTTAATATTCTCATTTAAATAATAAGAAAATCAGACATTGATACCGTGATTCAGACATATGCAGCAACTGAGCCATGCATAGCATTGAGACTAATAATCAAATGCAGTAGATTCTCAATTGCATTTACATTGAGCTAAACACTGTGAAAAATTTAAATATTAAAGATCTCTCCATTATAGGCGTACTTTCTACTCTCGCTTTTATTTGTAACTCACTTGTAGCTACATTTATTACACCACTTCTCGGAGACATTGGTATTTATGCACACGTTGGGCCTTCTTTATTATTGGCAGGGATTATCTTTATCGTCATTTTAAAAAAGATTGCTAAACCAGGCTGTTTTTTTCTATTTGGCGTCGTATTTTCAATTTTATTTAGCTTAATGGGCCTTTGGCAAATGAGCTTTGTGATTATTCCTGCAACGCTCATTGGAGAATTCATTTTAGCTGGTCATGGCTATGAATCTAACTTACGTATTGTGCTTGCCTATACTGTTTATGGTGCTATTTATAGTTTACACCCAGGTTTTTTTGTGTGGATTTTAGGTCAAGCTGGTTTAATGAGTCAGTTTCCTGAAATATTTACTGAAGCTGATGCAATTGCACACGTTGCCAAATATACCAACTTTAGCTTTGTTGCTCAGATACTCATTTACACCTCTTTATTTGCTTGTGCAGGTGGCATATTAGGTATAACTCTATATCAAAAATTCTTCACTGAAGATAATAAAACCAGTGTATTGGATCAGATATAAATGATGAAACTAGATCCACGCTGTGTTTTTATTTTAATGCTTATGGCAGGCATTGGATTAGCAAGTTTACCTACTGCATTTTATTTTGCTGCTCTGCTATTGACCATCATTACTGCAATATTGCAAAAACGATCAACGCTCTATAAGTACCTCATTTATGGTGTCATCACTTATTCGCTACATCTGTTATTAATTTATTCGGAGTCCTCAATCGCTTTTAAATTTTTTGGCATGTTAAGTTTTTTCTTATATCGCTTTACTATTATTTTAATACTTGTCGATTTAATGCGAAGTTATTCTACAGGCCATTTAGTTGCCGCCTTAATTAAACTACGCATTCCACTTAAGGTCATTATTCCACTCGCAATTGCCTTACGGTATTTCCCAGACTTTACCGAGTCCATGGCTAATATTCGTGACAGTATGAAAATTCGCAAATTTAAAGTGGGCTTCTTACACCCCTATCGCTCATTTCGATATCTGAGTATTCCCTTAATTTATAAGGCACTGAATACAGCAAGTGATATTGCCGAATCAATTACAACAAAAGGAATCGAATACCAAGGTCAACGTAGTTGTTACCACGAAGTAAGTTTCAAAGTTCAAGACCTACTTGTACTTTTCGCATTTTTATCAATATTAGTGGGTGCTCTATGTTGGAACTAAAAAATATTAACTTCCGTTACCAAGGCCAAGAAACAGGTTTAAAAGATATTCAACTCAAAGTTGATACAGGTGAACTTGTCGTACTAACAGGTCGTTCAGGTTGTGGAAAAACCACGCTGAGTAAGATTATTAATGGTCTTATTCCGAAATATTACCCAGGTGAATTAAGTGGTGACGTTCTAGTGCAAAACCAATCAATTCATCAGATGGCTGCTGGTGAACTCGGAAAATGGATTGCTAATGTTTTTCAAAACCCAAAATCGCAATTTTTTTCTACTATTGTTGAAGATGAAATTGCTTTAATTGGAGAAAATTTTGGAATACCACAAAAAGAATTAATACATCGTGTACGTCGTGCCTGCCAGCTCTTAAACATTGAACATTTAATGTCGGCTGAGGTACATAAACTCTCATCAGGAGAAAAGCAAAAAGTTGCAATTGCATCTACGCTCGTCTATGACACTCCTATCATTTTGCTGGATGAGCCTAGTGCAAATTTGGATTTAAAATCTTCTTATGAACTTGGCGAAATTCTGAAACAATTAAAACAAATGGGTAAAACCATTATTATTTCAGAACATCGCTTATTTTATCTTAAAGATATTCTTGATCGCTTGGTTATTATGCAACATGGAGAAATTAGCAAAATTATTTCTTCAGAAGAATTAGCGAGTTTTGATCCAACTGAATACACACTACGGCCTCTACAATATCACTCCCTCACTGCTGAATCAGAAATAACCACTACAAAGGCTAAACTTGAATTATGCCAAAATTTAACTATTCAACATCCCAAACAAGTTTTATTAAATCAGCTTACACTGCCTTATTATCAAGGTGAAATCATTGCTATTTTGGGTAAAAATGGTATAGGTAAAACGACATTGGCACGTCAACTTTGTGGTTTAAATAAAATCAAAACTGGGCAGGTTTGCACTGGACAGAATATAAAACAGCGCCTCGCAAATAGTTATTATGTCATGCAAGATACTGACTCACAGCTATTCTTTGATACCATTGAACAAGAATTATTAGCTGGGCAAACCCAAATCGAACAATTGCAATTCGCCAAGCAATTATTACAGCAACTCGATCTATGGGATATGCGCACCAAACTGCCACAAATGCGCTCAGGAGGAGAAAAGCAGCGGATTTGTATTGCTGCTGCCTGTGTTCAACAAGTCCCTTTTTTAATTTTAGATGAGCCCACCTCTGGTCTAGATTATGCCCGAATGTTAAATGTAGCGCGCATACTAAAAAATAAGGCACAGACAGCAACAATTTTTATTATTAGTCACGATTATGAGTTTATTTTAAAAACTTGTCATCGAGCAATTCTATTACAAGAAACCACCTCAGCGTTAATTACGGTGAAAAGTAATGAACAACGTATTTTAAACTTTTTAACTACCGAATAAATCGCACAAAGCCTGTTTAAAGTTACAGGCTTTGTTTTAGTCAAATACGATGTTTTATAAATCGAGCGTAATTTCTGTTCCTTTGGCTCGTGATACACAGATCATCATACTTTGTTGTGAAGCTTTTTCATCATCATCTAAGTATTGATCAAAATGCAGTGCCTCGCCTTGTAAAATTGCAGTTTCACATGTGCCACACACACCCTCACGACATAAACACTCAACATCAATATTTAAAGCTTCAATAGCTTGTAAAATGGTTTGCTCCGCCATAACTTCAATACGTTGATTTGATTTTGCCAAAATAACCGTAAAGGCCTCGGCATGTTCAGGAGCTGTCGATGCAAACTGTTCCCAGTGAATATATTCATCACGGTAACGATGCCGATGACATGTTGCAATCACGGCATCAATCATAGGCTTTGGCCCACATACATAAATATGTGTTGCTTGAGGTTGACTTGCAATCAATTGATCTAGATTTAACTGCCCCCCCTCACTATCAACATAACTATATACATGTGATGCGTGTTGACCTTGCTTGAGCTGGTCTAAGAGTGCTGCATGTTCTGGAGAACGAAATGCATAGTGTAATTCATAGTCTACGCCACGTTCTGCGAGCTCATCGAGTTGTGGAATAAAAGGGGTAATACCAATACCACCAGCAATTAAGATATGTTTATTCCCTGTTTCAGCTAAAGCAAATAGATTTTTAGGCGATGAAATCTCAAGTTTAAAATCTTGCAAACACTGATCATGCATAAAAACCGATCCGCCCTTACCTTCAATATCTTTACGTACACAAACCTGATATGTCGATAAATCTTGGGGACTACTCATTAATGAATATGCATTTGACAGTTTGTCATTCATTTTCACGATAACATGACTGCCACCAGTAAAAGCTGGGAAATTCGCACCATCTTGACGCTTAAAAGTAAAACGTTTGATTAAAGGTGTAAGTTGCTCTATTGCTGTCACAACAGAGGGAAACATTTGATAACTGTCAGTCATCGTTTAATCCTGATATTGACTAAAAAGTGCTGCCACAGCAGTCTTTTAATTTGCATAATCTTTATGTGTTGCACCACATAATGCCGAACACATTCACTTCTTTAGATCTGTAGATGAATTACATCTACAGACCAAATAACTTAAATACCTTTCTCATATCCCAGTGTTAAACACCCAAGCAGAGATACTTCATGGTCATAAACTCTTCTAAACCATATTTAGAACCTTCACGACCAATACCTGATTGTTTTACCCCACCAAATGGCACCACTTCATTGGAAATGGCCGTAGAGTTCATGCCCACCATGCCATATTCCAACTGTTCTGAAACTTTGAAAATCCGTGAAATATTCTCGGTATAAACATAAGCGGCTAAACCATAAATGGTGGCATTGGCCTGCTCAATGACTTCTTCATCTGTTTCAAAGGCAATTAAAGGTGCAACAGGGCCAAAGATTTCCTCAGCAACGATCTCCATCTGCTGTGTAACACCAGTTAAAACTGTAGGTTCATAGAAGTTTTGCCCCAAAGTATGGCGCTGACCACCGCATGCAATGCTTGCACCTTTACTGCATGCATCATCAATGAGTTTCTGTGCTTTTAACAACGCTTTTTCATTGATAAGTGGGCCAATTTGAGTCCCCTCATCTAAGCCATTACCAACTTTTAGGGCTTTGACAGCAGCAACAAAATTTTCTGTAAAAGCTTGATACACTCGCTGATGTACATAAATACGGTTAGCACACACACAAGTTTGTCCAGCATTGCGATACTTTGCCAAAATTGCGCCTTGTACTGCTTTATCTAGGTCGGCATCTTCAAATACAATCAGTGGCGCATTACCCCCTAGTTCTAAGGCAAGCTTTTTCACCGTAGAAGCACATTGCTGCATCAACAAACGCCCAACAGGGGTTGAACCAGTAAAGGTGAGTTTTTTTACTTTTTCATGTGTAGTAAAAACTGAACCAATCGCTTCTGATTTACCTGTAATCACATTAATAACACCCGCAGGAATACCCGCTTTTTCAGCAAGTTTTGCAATTGCCAAAGCACAGTATGGTGTTTCATTTGCAGGTTTGATAACGATTGTACATCCAGCAGCTAAGGCTGGCGCCGCCTTACGTGTGATCATTGCAAGTGGGAAATTCCACGGCGTAATTGCAGCAACAACGCCAATCCCTTCTTTGGTCACTAAAAAACGTTGTCCTGCATTTGTCGTTGGAATGACATCACCATAAACACGCTTGCCTTCCTCTGCAAACCATTGAATAAAAGAAGCAGCATACTTCACCTCACCCAATGCCTCTGCCAAAGGTTTTCCTTGCTCAATAGTCATGATTCGCGCAAGATCTTCTGCATGTTCTAGAGTTAACTTATGCCAAGTAAGCAGTAAATCTGCACGAGCCTGTGCAGTTAATGCTTTCCATTCTGCCAACGCCTGATGAGCACTTTCGACCGCTTGTACGGCCTCTTGTTGCCCCATATTAGGGATAGAACCGATCTGTTCACCCGTTGCAGGATTGCTCACCCACAGCCGATCTTGATCGTGTGCATCTAGCCACTGCCCATGAATAAAGGCGGTTTGCTGAAATAACGTATTGTTTTGTAATGCTTGCATGGTTATATCCTTCGATGACCATTTTAGACAGAAAGATAAGAATGGGCTTATCTCTCATATCTAAAATAATTCAGCTTGATTATTGGTGATGTTTTGCAACTAAACTTTGGAAGTACGCAATGCCATGCTCACTAATACCCGAACGTTGCTGATCCGTCATAATACGGCCTTGACCACGATAACCTCTTGATTTCAAACCACGCTGTACACTTTCAACCAAATTTAAATCTTCAGGACGGAAGACATGTTTGTACCACTCAATCAAATCTTTTTGTTCTTGAGTCAACTCTTCATTTAAGAAGTAAATATCATAGTGTTGTAAGGTTGTTTCTTCATCGACTGGAAACTCATAAATGACCGTCATGAAATCACCACCAGGTGGCACATTAAACATTGTACTTGGCCAAGTCCAAAAACCACTAAACGAAGGGTCTTTAACAGAAGGATCTAATTTAAATGATTTTTCAGAAGAACGTGCATAACCAAATTGCAACGTCCAATTTTCATGAATAGTATGCCAGTACTTATCTACCTGTACTGAATCTGAGAAGCCAGGATGCGCAGGACCGCAGTGATAACATTCCATATAGTTATCTACAATAATTTTCCAGTTCGCTGCGGTGTCAGTAACAAAGCGCGCTGCCAATTTCAGTTCCTTCACAACTTTACATGCTTCATTCAGTTTTTCAGCAAAGCCTGGTAGTTGATCAGCAACACAAGTGGCGTCAGGGTCCATATTAATAAAAATAAAACCACCGCATTCTTCGACTTTAAGCGCAACTAAATTGGAACCTTCTTTATCGAAGTTTGCAACATTTTCACAGTTACGTGCCAAGGCCAATGAGCCATCTAATTTAAATGTCCATGCATGATATGGACAAGTAATGACATTTTTAGATTTACCTGCACCCGTTAATAATTCATGTCCGCGATGTGGGCACACATTGTAAAATGCACGAAGCACACTATCTTTGCCACGAATAACAATGATATTTTCACCAATAATTTTACGAGTAAAATATTGGTTTGGATTAGCGACTTCACTGTAATGACCAACGCAAATCCAACTCTTTGCAAAGATACTGTCTTTTTCTTTGTTAAAAACCTGTTCAGAGGTATAAAACGTCTTTGGCAGCGTCCATGCGTTATCCGCATCCTGACAAAAATCTTCAGGTAATGTCTCTATTGCGTCTACAGTCGCAATCTTTTTTAGTGAATTCAAAACGTTCTCCTCACAAAAAATTAAATTTTCAGTTCTTTCAAATAGGGATGTAAAAATTTGAGTAATGCCTCATAGACTTGAGCAGTTGCCGCACAATCTCGTAATAAAGGCAAACAATTGCCACGCAGACCTTGTCCGGTTTCAACTTCTAAATGCTGTGTTTGCGATCTCAATTGGGTAAGCAACGCAGCATTTGCCTGAGCACAGAGGTCATATTCAGTTAATGCCACAAAGCTATTAGGTACGGCTTGGTCAATTTTAGGCACATCTCGTTTTGCATGTTCAGCACAAATGCCTGTCCACTCTTGCATAAGCTGCTGATTTTCAAGTTGATAAATCAAACTTGGCTGAACATTCGCCTGTAAGTTTTGCGGCATAAAAGATGGAAATAACAAGGCTAATGCTTGAGGTTGTTGGTCGGCCATCAGCATTTGCTGCATTTGTAACGTAGTTGCTACAGCAGAACCATCAGCAGCAATAACGACTTGTTCAGGTTGAATATTCCACTGCTCCGCCTGTTGCTGTAGTTGCTGATAAACTTCAATACAGTCTTGTAAGCCTTGCTGCCAATCAAACTCAGGCACCAAACCATACTCAGGTAGAAAAACTTTTACTTTTAAATCACGTGCCAATTGCCGAGCAATATATTCATGTGAATCAGCACTACCAACAACATTTCCACCACCATGGATATAAAAAATCCATGCTTGTTGGCTTTGTTCCTGACATGCCACATGTTGAAATACTCGCATGTTAATACAGTGACTACTCAGCGCGAGATTAAAATCCTCAACTTGCATTTCCTCTGTCCGTGGTAGAGTGTAATGTTGTTGAAAAGCATCATAAGCTGCACGTAAAGAATCTATATGTTGATCAGCAGGACTATAAACACCGCTCCAATAATCAAACAATTGCATTTCTTCAGTTAAAATCTGATCAATACCCATCATATGGATGTCCTTTTATTCTCAGTATTCAACTTCGTTTTCAATACATTCGGAAGCAGTGGTTCATTATTTTGTTGAATGAACTTTAAGGTCTCAGTCTTTTCACCTTGCTCAATCATATGGGCTGGCAATTTTGCATAATCTTCACGCAGCCATCTCACCAAACCAAATGTTTGTATCAGGATAATCACAATAAATGGTAGTGCAGTCACAATTGTTGCTGCTTTCATCGTATCCAAAGGTGCTTTAGAAAAGATCATGGCCAAAGGAACTAAAGTTAACATCACGCACCAGAACAAACGGATATTCGGTGATGGGTCTTGGCCCTCTTCTAACCCTCTAGAACATGTTGCAGAAACTGCATAGCCCACTGCATCCATATGTGCAGCTAAAAAAATCACCATGATGCCAAGGAAAATCCACATCATTAATGTGCCCCCAGGTAACAGACTCAATAACTGAGAAATTGCCACCTCACCACCTTGGGTACTCAATATTTCAGGAACATTCACGGCTCCATGAATAAATTGATAAATGCTGTAATTTTCAAAGATGCCAAAGAAGACCCACATTCCTGCACTTCCACCTAGTACCATTGCAAGCAATACTTCCTTGATGGTGCGCCCTTTAGAAACACGGGTCACAAATAATGCAACACCAGGTGCATAGGAGGTCCACCATAACCAATAAAATACCGTCCATTCACGGGTAAATTTGCCATCACCTAATGGGTCGGTGAATAGACTCATACTGACAAAGTTACTGAACATTACGCCAATACTAGTAATGGTGTTATTTAAAATAAATTGTGTTGGTCCAAAGAAGAATACATAAACAGCAAAAGCAAGCACGGCGTAACACACCATAGAACTTAAACGCTGCATGCCTTTATCCATTCCAACATATGAACTCAAAGCAAAAAGTACAGATACAAACAGAACAATAATGGCATTGGTCATAAAGGTATTCGGAATACCCGTGAGAGCCGATAAAATATTGGTAAAAGTAATCGCTGTTAATACTAAAGAAATCGTCAATGCACCAAACATACAAAGCAAGAACATTAAATCAATAGCACGACCGACCACGCCAGTTGCTTTAAAGCCCGTAATCGATTCCATAATGGCTGCTAAACTTAAGCCTTTATTTTTACGAACATGAAAGCTATAACACACTGAAATAGATGCTAAGGCATAAATTGACCATGCACTAATCGTCCAGTGGAACATGGTATAAGGCACACTATATTTTAAGGCATCGGCTGATTGTGGCTGAATATTCAAACCTGGGGTTTGATAATAATAGGCCCAATCCAAAAACCCCCAATATAAAGTAGATGACCCTAGTCCAGCCAAGATGAACATAAAAATCCAAGATGCTGTACTATACTCGGGCTTTCCTTCACCTAACTTAATATGGCCAAATTTACTAAACGCTAAACCGATAACAAAGACACAAGCAAAAAATCCAAATAACAATACAGGAGCTGAAAAAATAGAAGTGCTCCAAAATAAAATCTTTTCTGCAAATGCAATCGATTCTTTTGAATAAATTGCCAGTGCAAGTACAGATAGGAAAACAATAGATAAGCTAATTGTGGCCAATACCTTATCCATCTTCACCTTAACGGTTTGATTACCATCCATATCCATAAATCCTTATATGATGAAACTTGATCTGGATTGATCAGTCCCTGTTCGCTATCAATGATGCTATTGCATCGCCAACTTCATCCGTTTTTGCCTGCCCACCAACATCAGCAGTCTTTGGTCCATGCACTAAAACATGTTCAATCGCCTGCATAATATCTTGGCTGGCTTGTTCAAATGCACGATCGCCATCACCTAAAAATTCGAGCATCATCGCCCCAGACCAAATCGCTGCAATTGGATTGGCAATATTTTTACCAGCAATATCAGGCGCTGAACCATGTACAGGCTCAAACAAAGAAGGGAAATGACGTTCAGGGTTTAAGTTGGCAGAAGCAGCCAAACCAATCGTGCCAGTACAAGCAGGACCGAGATCTGACAAAATATCGCCGAATAAGTTTGATGCAACCACAATGTCAAAACGCTCTGGTTGCAACACAAAACGAGCCGCTAAAATATCAACATGCTGTTTATCAGCAGTAACTTCTGGATAATGTGTAGACATTGCATCTACACGCTCATCCCAATACGGCATACTCACGGCTAAACCGTTTGATTTAGTTGCAGCAGTAAGTTTTTTTGCATCACGAGACTGTGCCATTTCAAATGCGTATTTTAAAATACGATCTACGCCATGACGGCTAAATACGGCCTCTTGTAATACTATTTCCCGATCTGTCCCCTCAAAAGCCTTACCACCGATTGCAGAATATTCGCCCTCACTGTTTTCACGTACAACATAAAAATCAATGTCACCAGGCTGCTTATCTGCAAGTGGTGATTTCACACCAGGCATTAAACGAACAGGTCTTAAATTCACATATTGGTCAAAGCGACGGCGGAACTGTAACAAAGACCCCCAGAGTGAAATATGATCTGGCACTTTTTCAGGCCAACCCACCGCCCCAAAGAAAATGGCATCGTAACCTTGTAAAATCTCAAACCAATCATCTGGCATCATTTGACCATGTTGTAAATAATAGTCACAACTGGCCCAATCAAAATAATCAAACTGCACATCAATATGTTGTTTATTCGCTGCAGCCTTTACTACCTTAATCCCTTGTGGTAAAACCTCTGAACCGATTCCATCGCCTGCAATCGCTGCGATTTTCCAAACTTTGGTCATAAAAACTCCCTTTTGCATCTACGCTTACTCCGTCCAGCTAAGATGCTTTTTCGGGCATTAAAGATCAACAAGGTAATCATTAACCCAATGGACACGAATCGTGAATAATCTGCCTAATCTTTCAGACTTAAAGGTCTTTTGTGTTGTTGCTAAAAGGAAGAGTTTCGTTGCTTCAGCCGATGAGCTTGGGGCATCGCCTGCATATGTCAGTAAACGAATTAATATATTAGAAACCAATTTAAACTGTACTTTATTTCACCGCAGTACGCGCCATGTCAGTCTTACCGAAGATGGCAAACTTATTTTGGAGAGAGTTTCAAATATTCTTAATGAGTTCGATGAATTAAGTGATTTAATTAATAACCCACAAAATACACCTTCAGGACGAATTGATATTGTCAGTAGTTTTGGGTTTGGCCGCTGTCATGTTGCGCCTATTTTATCCAAGCTCATGACAATGTATCCCGAATTAGATATTCAATTTAATACGATTGATCAAACAGTAGATCTAATCCAACATAGCTTAGATTTAGATATTTTTGTGGGAAACGAGATTTCCCCCAATATGATTGCCAAACGACTTTTATCAAATTTCCGCATTTTATGTGCTTCACCTCGTTATTTACAAATAAATGGCGAACCCGATGATTTAGATGAATTAGCGAATCATCAGTTCCTCGCAATTCGCGAACGAGATCAATCACGCCACGTATTAAAACTCCGTAGCCCAATGGAAGATGTGTGCGTTTCTATCAGCCCGAAGTTTATCTCCAATAATGGTGAAATCATCAAACAACTCGCAATGGATGATCAAGGCATTATGTTATGTTCAGTATGGGATGTTATGGAGGAACTACAAAATGGTCAGTTACAACACGTTCTCACCAGTTATTGGCAAGATGCAGATATTTGGGCGGTCTACCCTTCACGTTTAAGAAGTTCGTCTAAACTTAAAACCTGTATTTTATTTATACAAACTGAACTGCTCAATAAACTGCAATTTTTAAATATGCTCATTCGAGGTAAACCGATTTTACCTAAAGTGGAAAATATTAATCTGTCACGAGATAAAGTTTTCCTTTAGTCCGTAGCCCAAAACGATAGGGCCATTTAAACCTTTGCGTTTAAATACCCTTATCGTTTAAAGATCAACTTATTAATGTAAAATTAAAAATAATAACCGACAGCTAAATACAATAATTTATTCCACTTGTTGTTATCACCCTCAGCTAAAGCTTTGCTACTTCCCCCAATCATTGCATCATTGCGTGATAATATATATTCAAGCTGTACCCCAATCTTTTTATAGTTCATTGCAACACCAGTAATGATTCGATTGGAATCTTTATACCCAGACTGATCTTTAAAAAACTGGCTATATGAAATATAAGGCTTGATGCCTTTAATGCCTTTAAACTCGTCCTGAACAGCGTAATTTAATTCTGCCATCGCATATTGACCATCATTAGCGATATTATAAGAATAATCAAATGCACCCAATGTTGAACTATTTGGCATCAGTTGATCCTTGTTATTGATCTTCTGTTGCCCAGCAAGTAGCATCATTTGCCAATTTTGATAATTGGTAGTGCTAAAAATATTCCAATTGGTTTTATGTCCAGTAGAGTCCGTTTTTTTATTATCTAGTTGAGAATACCATACGGAAGCCCCCACTTGAGTATTGGCTTGATGCTCAACATCCCAAACAAAATTCTTTGCAGCTCGAGCGACCCACATATTCTTTTCTTCAATATATGTGCCCTGTTCAAGATCATCAGCCTCAACAAAGTTACCAGTATAACGACTTGAATCTTTTGAAGTACCTTTGAAATTACCACCATCTGTAGGATAAAACCCTAGTGTTAACTGATAATCATCATTTTTGAATTGATATTTCAACCCTAAATTATGTACATCTTCATAGCCAAGCGTATTAAATAAAGTTTCATAATAACTACTTCCCCAGAAGCGCCCAAAACCAAAATCTACAGCCTGTAAACCAGCACTCACGGTTTGTTGAGGATCAATCTTATAGCCTAACCAAGCACTATGTAAAAATACTGCATCACATAAACGGTCATACTGATAACAGCGTATGTCGGACTGTGCCAACCACTGCGGATTTTCATAATTGAGTACTAATTTTAAATCAGCCAACCGCCAGTCATTATTTTTGCCCTCACTCGATGCATCTGCAAAATCTTTACTTTGAAAACGTGTACGCACTCCCCCAGAAACAGAAAACTGCCCTGATTGTGCTTGCCGATCTCCCCATACCAAGCCATCAGCATAGCTTAATGTACTTAGTGTTAACCCCATAGTTGAAATCAAAATCCCTAAATTCTTCATAATAAACGTCCGTGATTAAAAGATGTATACGTTGAATATAAATCCCGCTGCAATCAATGTATGATCTATAAACTTTACCTTCACACTCCGTGTTCAATGCAAGTCACTTTACACTTTAAAAGCTCAATGAAATAAAACTATATTTATCGTAATTTTTAAAATCAATATAATTATTCATATGAATGCATCTGTCACAGACATCGTTATAGCAACAGATTATATAATCTATAGATCATCTATTTAAAATGCAGATGAAAATTAAATTAAATGTTTACTAATAATATATTTTATCCATTTTAAAATAACCGAGTCGCCTTCACTTTTTTCAGTTTTTCAAAAAATAATGACAAAATCATATTGGGTTTAACTCCTTTTTTAGTCACCATACATATGCGTGTACTATATTGAAACTGCTCAGGTAATACTGCTTTCATACTTCCTTCTAGCAACCATTTTTTAGCAAAATGGTCAGGTAAAAAACCCATAAACTGGCCAGTTAGAATGAGAAATGCTATGCCTTCACGATCACTTGCATTTGCTGTACTTCGCATTTTTTGGTGTAGTTGTTGAGCTGCTTGTGGAATGCTGTAACTAGGCATAACTGTATGGTATTTTAACAACTCAGTTGCTTGTATCGATTGTGTTTGTTTAAACAAAGGATGGTTATGTCCACAATACAAATAATTATTTTCTTCATATAAATCAAAATAATCCAAACCAGATAAAGGTGTCATTAAAGGCACTGCACCTACATGTAAACGACCATCCATAATTTTACATTCAATGTCGGATACGGTGCTCATACTAATATTGATACGAATATCTCTACTCTCGGCGGTTAATTCAGCCAAGCTCTGAGTAATATAAGAACTCTGCATGGTCACTAAATTATTAATAAGACCAATATTAAACTCACCCTTTAATTGTTTCTGAATCTGGTTTGCCTGTATTCGAAAATCTTCAATTGCTGCAAATAACACCTCAACGTTTTTTAAAATTTCCTTGCCTTCTGGCGTAATTGCAAAACCCGCCCGCCCACGTTGACATAGGCGCATGCCTAAACGACCTTCTAAATCACTCATATGTAAACTGATGGCTGATCGACTAATCCCTAAGATGCTTTCTGCTGAAGTAAAATTGCCACTCTCGCATACAGTCTTAAATATCCTAAGAAGTTTTATATCAAAATCAGATACTTGGTTAAATTTGCTCATATTGATATAGGTATTAATTTTCAAATCTAAAGATGTATTAGTTTGAATATATCTAACACAAAAATATCAGTACTATCAATGAAAAGATCACACAATGGAGTGCTAACATGTCAACTAATACGGACATTAATACCTTAAACTTTCGTTCACACTGGATGCCTTTCTCTGCGAACCGTAACTTTCATCAAGATCCTCGTATCATAGTTTCAGCCAATGGCGCCTATTTAAAAGATCAACATGGCCGTGAAGTCTATGATTCCCTTTCTGGTTTATGGACTTGTGGCATTGGGCACTGTGTACCTGAAATTACTCAAGCAGTCAGTCAACAATTGGCGACGCTTGACTATTCTCCAGCTTTCCAATTTGGGCATCGCTTGTCATTTGAACTTGCAGAACGTATTACACAGTGGTTACCTGGTCAACTCAATCACGTATTTTTCACTGATTCTGGTTCTGAATCAGCAGATACTGCAATCAAAATGGCCAAAGCGTATTGGCGCATTCAAGGTGCAGCGAGTAAAACCAAAATCATTGGTCGTGCACGCGGTTACCACGGCGTCAATATTGGTGGCAGTAGTGTTGGTGGTATTGGTGGTAACCGTAAAATGTTTGGGCAATTATTAGATGCTGATCATATTCCACATACCCTACAAGCAGACAAAGCTTTTACTCGCGGTATGGCAGAAGATGGCGGTATTGCTTTAGCAGATGAAATGTTAAAACTGATTGAATTACATGATGCTTCAAATATTGCAGCATTAATTGTAGAACCTGTATCTGGCTCAGCTGGTGCAATTGTCCCACCAAAAGGATATCTCAATCGCCTACGTGAAATATGCGATCAACACAATATTCTCTTGATTTTCGATGAAGTCATTACTGGCTTTGGTCGTTTAGGTACGAAATCTGGTGCAGAGTATTTTGGCGTAACCCCTGATATCTTATGTTTTGCCAAACAAATAACCAATGGTGTCATTCCAATGGGTGGCGTTGTAGTAAACAGTACAATCTATGACACCTTCATGCAGCAAAATCTTCCTGCACATGCAGTTGAATTTACACATGGTTATACCTACTCAGCACATCCTGTTGCCTGTGCTGCAGCACTTGCCACATTAGATGTGATTGAAAATCAATCCATGATTGAACAAGCTGCTGAACTAAGTTCAGGTTTTGAGAATAGCTTGCACCAACTCAAATCAAGCCCTCATGTTGTCGATATTCGTAATTGTGGTCTGATTGGTGCAGTACAAATTCAAGCGCGTGATGGTGATCCATCTATTCGTCCTTTTGAACTGGGTATGCGTCTCTGGAAAGATGGATTCTATGTACGTTTTGGTGGAGATACACTGCAGTTTGGCCCAATGTTCAATAGTAAGCAATCTGATTTAGATCGTGTATTTGACGCTGTGGCTTCTCATTTGCAAAAAATTGATTAATACGGACTAGTAAGAAGTAAGAATCACGCATAAAACAACTCAATATTTAAACCAAATAGCATTACAACGATATTAAGGAAGATTCATGGATATTATTGGTCATTTCATTAATGGGCAAATCGACACTCAGTCGACACGGACACAAGCTGTTTATAATCCCTCAACAGGTGAAAGCACCAAACAAGTGGCTCTCGCAAGTGCTGCAACGGTTGAACATGCCATTGCAGTTGCTAGTGCAGCCTTCCCTGCTTGGCGAGATACTCCTTTGATTAAGCGTGTCCGAATTATGTTTCGGTTTAAACAACTCCTAGAAGAAAATAGTGAAAAAATTTGCCAGCTCATTGGTCAGGAACATGGCAAAATTTCACATGATGCGATGGGTGAATTACAACGAGGCATTGAAAATGTTGAATATGCCTGTGCCGCAACTGAATTTTTAAAAGGTGAATTCAGCAAAAATGTCGGACCGGATATCGACTCTTGGAGTGAGTTCCAACCTCTAGGTGTGGTTGCAGGCATCACTCCTTTTAATTTCCCTGTTATGGTGCCGTTATGGATGTTCCCTATGGCATTGGTCTGTGGCAACTGCTTTATTTTAAAACCATCAGAACGTGATCCTTCATCCACTTTATTTATTGCTGAGTTACTCAAACAAGCTGGTTTACCCGATGGTGTCTTTGCATTAGTCAATGGTGATAAAGAGGCTGTTGACACTTTACTACACGATCCACGTATTCAGGCAGTGAGCTTCGTGGGTTCTACTCCAATTGCTGAATATATTTATACAACAGCAACTGCAAATGGTAAACGTTGTCAGGCACTCGGTGGTGCCAAAAACCACGCCATCGTGATGCCAGATGCAGACCTAGATAACGTCGTAAATTCACTCCTTGGTGCTGCTTTTGGCTCATCAGGTGAACGCTGTATGGCACTTTCTGTTGCAGTGGCGATTGGTGATGAAATTGCAGACCAGATGATTGAAAAAATCAGCATGGAAATGCAAAAACTCAAATTTGGTGCTTATTCAGATCAATCTAATGATTTTGGTCCATTAATTACTGCAGCTCACCAAAGCAAAGTTGAAGGTTATATTGACAGTGCTGAACAACAAGGTGCCAAAATTGTTGTTGATGGTCGTCAAGCTAAAGTACAAGGCTATGAACAAGGTTTCTTTGTTGGGCCAACTTTAATTGATGCTGTACGGGCAGATATGATTAGCTACCAACAAGAAATCTTTGGCCCAGTATTACAAGTTATTCGTGTAGATAGTATGCAAGCGGCAATGCAACTGATTAATGACCATGAATATGGTAACGGAACTTGTATTTATACCCGTGATGGTGAGGCAGCACGCTACTTTAGTACACATATACAAGTAGGCATGGTTGGAATTAACATTCCATTGCCTGTACCTGTCTCTTATCATAGTTTTGGTGGCTGGAAACGTTCTCTCTTTGGTGATCTAAGTGCCTACGGTCCAGATGGTGCGCGTTTTTATACACGCCGTAAAACAATTACCCAACGTTGGCCTGCTGCAGATGTACGAGAAAAAACTCAGTTTGCAATGCCAACACTGAATTAATCTATTGAGGGGCAAACATGATGGATGCCCCTCATTGCTTGTTAAGCGCTCAATATTTTTTGCTGCATAACTTGGAACTTGATATTTTGCAGATCGATAAACTCAGGAGAGCGTAGTTAGGAATACCCAATTTAACTATAAGAAATCATTTTAAGGAATCAAAATGGCTCAACCTAATAATTTTCAACCTAAGCTTGTTGAAGGATTAACAAACAAGCAAATCGTGATGATCAGCATTGGCGGTGTAATTGGCGCAGGACTCTTTATTGGTTCCTCAGCAGCTATTGCAAAAGCTGGCCCTGCAGTTATCCTGTCCTATCTTATTACCAGTATTGTGGTTTTTTTCGTCATGCGTATGCTTGGCGAAATGGCTGTCATGCAACCAGATACGGGGTCTTTTTCTACCTATGCCAGTAAGGCCATTGGCGACTGGGCAGGTTGTACAATCGGATGGTTATATTGGTGGTTTTGGGTATTGGTTATCCCTGTTGAAGCAATTGCAGGTGCTGAAATTTTACATGCTTGGTTCCCCGCATTACCAACGTGGAGTTATGCATTACTATTTGTCATCCTTTTAAGTTTCGCCAACCTATTTGAAGTCAAAAACTTTGGTGTTTTCGAGTTTTGGTTTTCAACCATTAAAGTCATTGCCATTTTACTGTTTATTATCATTTGTGGTTCAGCAGTATTTGGTTTTTGGCCACTTGCAGACGTCAGTGGTATTGCAAATCTGTATCAAAATGGCGGCTTTATGCCTTATGGATTTGGCGGCATCATGGGTGGAATTTTAATTACTGCATTTTCTTTTTTTGGTGTAGAAATTTTATCAATTGCAGCTGCAGAATCAGCAAACCCAGCAGAAAAAATCCGCCGTGCAACCAATCTTGTAATCTATCGTATTATTTTATTCTTTGTCGTTTCAATTTTTCTTGCCGTTGCGCTAGTAGATTGGCGTTCTGCTGGTTTTAAAGAATACGGTACATTCCAATATGTACTCATGACATTAAATGTACCTGGCACTAAACTCATTATGGACAGTGTAGTTTTTGTGGCTGTTGCAAGCTGTATGAATGCCGCACTTTATACTGCATCTAGAATGCTGTTTTCATTAGGTGCACGTAAAAATGCCCCAGCATTTGTTACTAAACTAACACCGAATAATGTTCCTCGCGTCGCAGTATTATTATCTTGTGCAGTAGGTATATTAGGCTGTGCAGCCAACTACTTTTTCCCTGGGCAAGTCTTGACATTCTTACTCTCTACTACTGGTGCTATTGCTTTGCTGGTCTACTTAGTGATTGCAATCTCACAATTACGATTACGTAAACGCTGCGAAGCACAAAATATAGAAATCCCTTATAAAATGTGGTTCTTCCCGTGGATTACATGGTTAGTCATTGTGACAATTCTTGCGGTTTTAGGATATATGTTCTTCTCACCTGACTATCGCTATGAAACACTCATGTCCTTAGGTGTCAGCCTTATGGTGGTTGTATTTAGTGTAATTGCTACACGTAAAAATAAAGCCAATGCAGCAGCCCAGTCTGATATTCATCCTACAGTTTAACCCTAAACAAAAAAGTCCTCTTTAGCTAAAGAGGACTTCATTTGTACATACACTTTAATACTAAGCGAAAAGTTCTCTTAATTTAAATTTCTGAATTTTACCTGATGCCGTCATTGGAAACTCATTCATGATCTCCAATCGTTCTGGTAAATACTGCATGGCAAGCTGATGTTGTTTTAAAAAGTCTGTGACTTGTTCTAAATTTAAGCTTTGCTCTGTTTGTTTTAATTTCACTACCGCGCAAGCACGTTCACCTAGACGCTCATCTGGATAAGCCACCAGTGCTACTAAAGCAATATTGGGGTGTTGATATAATAAGGATTCAATTTCCATTACTGGAATATTTTCTCCACCTCGTATAATTACATCTTTATTGCGCCCACAAATTCGAATGTATCCATGTTCATCTTGAAAAGCGATGTCACCACTGTCAAACCAATCTTCATGATCAGTATCGTTTAAATGTGGTCGTTTTAAATATCCACCAAAATTAGAACAAGCTCGGACAATTAACCGGCCAGCCTGATTAATTGCTTTAATTTGTCCATTATCATCAACAATTTTTATTTCAACACCAGGCAATGCAACACCATCTGTATTAAAAGCACGTTCTTCATGATCTTCAGGTAAAGTCGTGGCAACACCACCTGTTTCAGACATCCCCCAAGCAGAAATAATGGTTGCCTGCAAATTTAAACGTGCTTTTTTCACTAAGGCAGGAGGAATAGGTGCTCCTACACATACAAATGTTTGTAATGATTGAACAGCAGTGGGTGGTTTTAATAGTGCTGCTTCGGCCAAATCATTTAAAAATGGTGTAGAAGCTTTTGTATAAGTCACTTGATGTTTTTCAATAAGCGCTAAGGCTTTGTCTGCATCCCAAATATCTTGTAATACAACTTTCGCATTTAAATAAATTGGCATCACAACGCCATACAAAAAGCCGGTTTGATGCGCAAGTGGTGTAGACATTAACTCAACTACATGTTGATCCAAATGTAAACGTTGAGCATAAGGAACTAAATTAGCAAATAAGGTATTTGCTGTATGCATAACCCCTTTGGGTTCTCCAGTCGTACCTGATGTAAAAATAATTTGAGCGACATCATCTGGTCCAATAACCTGCTGATGCAAAGTCTGTAAATGCTGTGGGTCTTGTTCTAAGCCATGATCTAATAATAAAGCAGAAAAACTATTAGAACCTTGCCCACCAATAACGACTACATGTTCTAGATGCTCTAATCCAGCTTGCAGTTTGGAAGCCAGTTGCTCATGATCAAATTTCTTAAATTGTTTTGCAACAATCAACACCTTAGACTCACAATGTTGCAACATAAAACTAAGTTCACGCTCACGAAAAATCGGCATCAAAGGGTTAAATACTGCACCAATACGACGACAGGCAATGTAAAGTAAACTAAATTCCCACCAATTGGGTAACTGACACGAAACAACATCATTCTTTTTTATTCCCAATTGTTTTAAACCCAGTGCTATTTTATTTGAAAGGGTAAAAATATCGCGGTAACTAAAACTTTCTTCCGTATCTGTTTCAGCTTTATAACTGACCAAGGCTTGTTTATCTGGATTACAGCGAACAGCCTCATCCAAAAATTGCAAAATCGTTTTATTCAGCCAATAGCCTTTTTCTAACATCTTCTCACGACGTGGTGGCAGTAATACAGCATCAAACTCCATTTACTTACTCCTTGTTGTTATTCAGTAATACGCTTTACTATTTTAAAACATGGGCTTGTTTTAACTTTAATATCGCTTGTTATGGCGTATTTATACTCATATCAACATGAAGTAGCTGCTTTTCTAAGTCAAGCTACTTAATTACTTAAGTAATTTAATATTTTTCAAATCAATCTAACTGAATGGTCTTTAGGTCTAATTATCCTGTGAATGCGGCTTTAATTCGACAGTTTGCATATTTTGATTAATTTTATTCATCAAATGTAGAAAGGCAATTTTATCATCGAGAGATAACCCAGCGAGTGCTTGACGATAAAACTCATACGTCTTCTCTTGCAAATCAAACCAGTATTCCCACCCCTTTTCTGTCAATTGTACAATTTTAATTCGACGATCCTGCTCATCAGAAGTACGCTTCACATATTGATCACGTTCCAAACGTTTCAATATTCCATCTAGGTTCTGTCTGCTAAAACCTAAGTAATGCGTTAAATCAGAAAATGACATCCCTTGTTCAACAACTTCACGTGATAAAGCTCCCAATACAGACCAATGCGCTGTAGAAACTCCCATTTCTTTGCTACTTTGACGATCAAGAATAATCCCTGCCTGAAACAATCTAAAAAACAAACGATTATGTACAGCGTATAAAGACTGATCGACCTCTGGGATCGCTTTAGATGTCATTTTTATTCATACTCTTCACATTTAATTTTTAGCAGCATAACTGATTACAGCACAATTGCAGCGAATTTAAATAATAAAAATCACCTCAAAGCCAGACCTCATCAGCACTTAACAACAAATCAATAAAAGTCATTTTAAATTTTATGTAAATATATTGATATATTATCATATATCCAAAACACAACTTGGTTTATAAAAACTTCACTATCAGTGAAAATAACGCGAGGAAATTAAAAAGAGAAACATATCAACCAACAACTATATTAAATAAATATATATTGTTATTTTTCAATCAATTATAAAAAATAAATTTTTTATTTATATCAACATATTGACTATAAAATAAATCCAATCTAGTTTTATGAGGTGTTATTTTGATCAAAACACAAGATAAACAGCCCCTTTAAGGAATAAAGAGGCAAAATAATTTCAAACAAGCTTATGTAAATAACATGACATGTTTAAAGGACTATTTTTATGCAGTACATAGATGTACAACAAAATATTGATAGTGCGCCACTAAGCCTATTTCACTATAAGGTTTTATTTTGGTGTTTTCTTATTATCGTCATAGATGGTTATGACATTGCAATTGCTGGTGCTGCATTACCCTCAATTATGTCTGATATGGGTGTAACTGCGGCAACCGCAGGATTCATGGCCAGTTCTGCAATGTTCGGTATGATGTTTGGTGCAATCAGTGGTGGAATATTATCTGAAAAAATAGGTCGAGTTAAAACCATTGTCATCTGCGTATTCATTTTTAGTTTATTTACTGCACTGGCTGGATTTACCCATGATCCTGTAACTTTTAGTATTCTACGTTTTATTGCCGGTCTTGGAATTGGTGGTGTATTACCCAATATTATTGCGCAAATGACTGAGTTTTCACCAAAAAAATTACGTAGTTTTTTAACAACACTCATGTTCTCTGGCTATGCAGTTGGCGGAATTGTAGCAGCTTTAATTGGTAAGCAATTTATTGCTCAGTTTGGTTGGCAAATTGTATTCTTTGTTGCAGCAGCACCATTAATCACTATTCCATTTTTATTAAAGTTCATGCCTGAATCTATTAGTTTTTTAATGAAAAAAGACAGTGAGCATGAAATTAAAAACACGCTAAAGCATATTAATCCTGACTTTAATATGCATCCAGAAGCCAAAATTGCCAAAGTAGAGA
The DNA here is from genome assembly GCF_031157835.1 of Acinetobacter rudis. Classification (GTDB taxonomy): domain Bacteria; phylum Pseudomonadota; class Gammaproteobacteria; order Pseudomonadales; family Moraxellaceae; genus Acinetobacter; species Acinetobacter rudis_A. The sequence goes on from NZ_JAVIDR010000002.1 coordinate 53,483, forward strand.
CATCAACTTCCACAGCAGCGCCTGTTGCTCGCTTATTTCAAGATGGTCGTGGCTTTAGTACCTTAATGTTTTGGGTAGCCTATTTTACTGGCCTATTTATGATGTATGCACTTAGTACATGGCTCACTAAACTGATGTCTATGTCTGGCTATAGTCTGGGTTCAGCATTAAGTTTTGTTATTGCGCTTAACGTAGGTGCTGTTATAGGTGCAAACTTGGGGGGATGGCTAGCAGATAAGTTTAATATCAAATGGGTATTGGTCATTATGTATGCCTTAGGTAGTGTATTCCTCTTTGGCATGACTTTTAAACTCTCTACAGAGCTGCTTTATATTCTGATTGCTTGTGTTGGTGCTTGTACCACAGGTGCGCAGTTAATCGCCTATGCTTATACAGGCCAATTCTACCCTGGTGACATTCGCTCTACGGGTATTGGTGCTGCTTCAAGTGTTGGTCGTTTAGGTGCAATCTGTGCCCCACTCATTATTGGCTATATTGTCATGTTAAACTTACCGCTACAACAAAACTTCTTAGTTATTGCCTCAGCAGGTATTATTGGTGCAATTGCTTTGGCTTTTATTAACCATCATAAATCAGCAAATTAATCGTCATATAAAAGTGATTCTTGTAAAACCTATCCCTGCTCTTCTGCAGGGATTTTCTGTTTATAGATAAGTAATCCCTACCACAAGTTATGATTTAATATCAGATATTCTATTATAAATATCTAAATACTATTATTTCTCAATACAATAATATATCTTTGAGCAAAATGTTATTAATGACAATATGGAAATTAGAGGATGGGGCTAATGAATCAACTCAAAAAAGGGACACTATTTCTTTTAGGTGTTTGTCTATTTATCTCACCACTAGCTCAGGCAAATTATGGTCATTATGAAAGAAATGGTAAAGGCTTCCTAGTCGATTTACGTACCATCCAACCACTGAATAAGCAAAAGACAAAATTTAATGTAAGCGCAGATTTAATTGGTTTTATCGAAAGTAATGATATTCCCAAAAGCATGCTCAATCAGGTAAACAGTAGAGCCAATTTACTGATTGACTGTAAAGCCAAAACCCTAGCCTTTCAAAGTGTACAAGTCATTCATAAACCAGATGGCCGTATATTGATGGAAAATGATCAACCAAACTTTAAAATGAGCTCAAGCAAAAGTGATAGCCTAGAAGGCTACATGATTGAAGATTTATGTAAATCTGCTGCAAAACTTTAGCTTAAACATCTAATTACAGCTCAATATAATCAAATCACATCATTAAGATCGGAATCAAAGATAGAGCCAATAATAGCCCCATACTACGATTAAAAATCTGCATACGGTTACCTATTATCAAAAATTGAGCTAATTTATCTCCAAGTACAGCCCACAGCAGTACACATGGAAAACCCACAATCATATAAAGTGCTGCAATTGAGATAATTTCGATTATCTCGGTCATATTGTAAGTGTAGCTTGTTACTGCCCCCATGAGTACAATCCAAGCCTTAGGATTAATCCATTGGTAAATTGCTCCTTTCCAAAAACCAAGTGATTTAAGCATTATTTTATTATCATTTTTTATGCTGCCAGCTTGGGCTATTAAATATGCCAAATATAAAATATATAAACTACCACAGACTTTAAGGACTGGAATCACAATAGGAAAGCGTATAAAGACTTGGTTTACTCCTAAAGCAACCACTATAAACATAATACTAAAGCCAAAACAAATACCAATCACTAAAGGTATCGTTTTCTTCAAACCAAAATTTACCCCTGAACTAAGTACAAGTAAGTTATTTGGCCCTGGCGTGATTGAAGTTACGAAGGCATATAAAATAAATGCAAAATATAAACTAAGTTCCACCTCACCCCCTATTTATAATAATTCATCTTATAAACAATTAGACGATAAAAAGATAATATGCAAAACAACAAGAGAATATTGAAGTCACCACGACTAAAATGTTCTTAGATATTCTTGCCTTTAGAAATAATAAAATTTTGGCAGCACTATTATAATATAAGAGACAAAAACAATGGTCTTTGTAGTTATAGGAGTAAATAGCACATGTCCGAGACTTTAAGTGTAGCAACAATTGTTGGTGTAGGTGTCATGTTATTAGACCAAAACCAAAATGTATTACTAGGGCTACGTATTAAAGCAGGTGAAGAACATACATAGTGCTTCCCTGGTGGAAAAATTGAAGCAGGAGAAACGCTTGAACAAGCAGCAGCAAGAGAGTTTTACGAAGAAACAGGATTAGCTTTAAATATCCATGATATCAAAGCATTTACTCTACTGGTGGAACAAAATACTCCCTATATTCACACAACGGTAGGACTATTTTGTCAGTTAGATAATGATCAGTTGAAAGAACAAATTGCAGTTACTGAGCCTCATATTTTCCAAAGTTGGCGTTGGTTCCCCTTATCAGATTTACCAAGTAACTTATTCCCTGCATCTAAAGTAATGCTCAACATATGGAAAAAAGAAAGACATGATGAGCGTTGGGCGAGTTACCCTATCCATCATCAAATATAGACAAAGATCTCAACAATGCATTCTAAATAGCGCATCAAATAGAATAACCAAGTAATAGCGATTCATTCCTAGATTACTCCCATGAGAAGTTTGCTATTTGATTACACTATTTACTTAATATATTCATCCTAAAAATTTAAATGACATCATAGCGTCATTTATTCATCGCACAATTGTGTAAAAAACACCCTTGTTAACGCATGATTTAACAAGGGTGTAAACTGTTTAGAAGTTGTACATTGCAACCGCATTTAAACGACTATCTTTACCGGTCTTACTATCCATAGTTGCAGTAGAGAAAGTTTGACGTTCACCATATACATATTCTAGGCCAAAGCTAAGTGGTTGTACTGGGCTATAGAATACATTCCCCCACCCTTGCCAAATATCTTTGTTTACTTTGGTTTTGTCTGTGAAGTAGCCAAGATAATCTTTGTTATTATCTGCCTTCATATAACCAAAACCTAAAGTTCCACGCCATTGTTGATTAAACTTCTGTGTTACACCAACGTTAATAGAATCAAAGGCATTGGTTTCCTTAATATTCTTATTAGCATCAGTCACAAAACCTTGGTTTGAGTTATAGATAAAACTACTATCACCATCAACATGATAATAGTCCGCCTTTAACGTTGTGCTTGGAGTAATATCGTATTTCGCTCCTAAGCCCACACCCCAAGCCATTTCATTATCTTCATTGGTTTTTTTATCATGCAGCATCGCACGTGCACCAATCGAGAAGTTATCAGCAAACTTATGTGTTACACGTGCAGTCAAAGCTGGTAAGCGCATCTTCATATCCGCTTGACCATCTTTAGGATCTTCCAGTGCCATAATCAAACTGGTATTTGGATTAAACTTATTGGTATAACGTACTTGAGGTGTACGTTTAACAGATTGTCCCACATAGCCCATGGCATCAATGGTTTCTGCCATATAATCTGGTACTGCAAAGTTTGACCAAGTCTGACCAATGAGCCAATCATCATAAGTCATATAAGCATGACGAATGCGTAAGGAGTCATTACTGCCAAGGAAATCAACTTCGATTTTACCAGCAACATCACCTTTTTGAGTCGCTGTTTTAAAATCAAGACCTAAACGTGTAGCAGACAAAGTAGATCGAAGACGATCTTTACCATTGTCACCTGACAATTCAGCAGTTGCTATTTGGTTATAAGGCGTACCACCTGTCGCCCCTTCAAACTGGTAACCGGCATCTGCACGAACGTTACCATAAATATTAAATTCAGCCCCACCAGCTGTAAAACCTAAACCTTTTCTTGCTGTTGTATCAACTTTTACAACTGGAGCAACCACCTTAGTCGCTTGAACATCATAAACAATCGCTTGTTTTTTCTGTTCCGTTTGTAATTGTTCTATCATTGCACGTAACTGACTGACTTCGTTACGCAATTGAGTGACTTCCGAATTCGCTGCAGCGTGAGTAACCCCAGAAAAACTCAAACCCAATGCAACAGCCAAAGTATTTAACTTTAGTTTATTCATAAGCAATTTCTTCCTGTGCTTAATAATTAGTCAATTCCTGACTCAGTGATCAATCCATGCCATTGTTATGCGCAATATAATCATCTCGATTAACTGCTTATATTATTTGCTGATTCCTTCAGCCGATAATATACAACTGTACGCAAATAAATTGCCTGATTAGTGTAATAAAAAAAAGGACTATTAGACTAAAGTATTTCCAAATAAAACTACTTAAGTAGTGAAAGACAAAAGAATTATTCCTAACCAATTGTTCAAAGAATATAGTAAATAGATTTCTTTTTTGAGCCTGTGTTAGGTATGGATTTATACTTTTAGGGTGGAGTGTTGAGCAAATGATGAACAGTGTTCATCAAATGGTGATTTGAATTGACATTATTTACAAAGTCTTGCTCTGATCTCCTATTGAGTAGTCTATACAACAACGTAACACCCAGATGAGTGAGTCTAAATCAAAGATAAATTGAACAACCATAAATTCAAATACAATCGGACTTTATCAATCAACCGATATTATATTGTTGTATTATCTCTGACATATTAAATATGTAAGATCAATTTGATAAATTCTGAATAAATTTACAATACTTACCACTTCCTATACTCATGTCATGTTTTAGATAAAATAGATAGTTTAATATCTAAATCTTTATAGAACAAAACCTATAGTATTTCAGAGTTTAATTTATTTAAAAAATTAATCCACAGATTTGAAACATGGTTAAATGAATAGTTCTTCATTACATATTTTGTATTCTTAGTATAGTTTAGCTTATGCTTAAAATAAAAATCGATAATTGCTTGTGCTAACTTGTCGATATTTCCATTTTCAACTAAAGTACCATTTACGCCATCTTCTATGATAGAAGATGGGCCATACTTTATATCATATGCAATTACAGGAGTACCTTGCTCTAAGCTATCAAGTATAGAAATACAAAAACTTTCCACAGTACTTGTAACTAATGTTAAATCCGAATTAAAAAGTTCTGATTGAATATCATAACTATAATTCTTAAAAAAAACACAATCTTCGAGTCCTTCTTGTTTAATTTTCTCTTCTAACTGTTTTTTTAGATCAACATTTCCCATACCAAAAAATTCAAGTTGTGCTTGAGGTATAAATGCTCTGACAATTTTCATTGCCAAAATCATATCAATATGGCGTTTTTCAACTGAAATTCTTCCAATAGATAAAATCCTAAAATGATCATTTATCGTATCATCAAGGTTAACTCTATAATTATTAATATAACTTGGAGGGATCACATGTGTAGAGAAAGATACATCAAATCTAGATAGCAACTCTTCATGTTGAACTGACGAAGAAACAACACAAGCATCAAATTGTTCAGTATTTTCCAATAGATATTTATAATTATAATTAATCCTATTGTTATTAATTTCATTTGGGTTACTTGTATGAGTGCTATGTACAATCGATACCTTTTTCAAATTTCGATGTTTAATCGGTCCAACAATAGGATTATAAATACGATTTTTATCGATAAAAAAGACAGTTGGCCCATTAATTATACTTTTTAACCAATACCTATATAATTCCAGTTCAGAGTTAAAGAAGTAAATAGAATCTCTATCTTTCAAACAATAATGCTTTAAATCATTATCTAAATTAACAGTTAGATAAATCTCCCCCTTATGATTAAAGTAATTTTCCTGAATAGTTTTCCCATTAAATAAAATAATTTCTTTACTTTTATAACCCGTAAAATCATAAATTTCTCTACGAATTTTTCGTCTATTCTGATCAAAATAGTTTATATATGAAATTCTAGCAGTTTTTTCAAAACATCGAACATACATTGTGTATTGAGCACTACAACTAACTCGATAATCATAAGGAACTCCTTCGACATGTGAAAAAACTGCGTTAATCAATCTACATTTTAAATCATCTAGATCATATTTGTGATCTTCATTAAAGTTCTGATAGTAACGATAAAAATTTAAAAAATGCTCCTCAGTAATTTTGTGAAACATTATTATTCTAGATAGATCACTACTAAAGTTTAAAGTTACAATTGTTGGAGATAAGCCACTCTTTTTAAACAAAAAAAATCTGCGTAGAGAAGCGTGCTCAATACCAGTTAACTTATAGTTTAAGGGAGCATTTAAAAAATAAAGATTGCTAGAAATCATCGTTGAACACATCATTTAGAAATTAATATGCGTATTAGTACAAAAATTGGTGATAAAGTCTTAACCCATTTAAAAGCATTGCTTTTTGACGATCAGGACGATCACTATGTAGTGGAAGCATTGAAAAAAAGAGCAACACCACTAGAGGCATAACCTCTTTAACAGTTAAACCATCAATCTCAAAATCTGAAATATATTTATCTATAACTTGTTGAACTCTAGAATCGATATCAAAAACGATTTGAATAGAACCATTTGCTGACTCCTCAATGCTATAATAACCAGAGATAATGTAATCATACATACCTACAATAGAGTGAGTTAGCTTGGCAAAATCGTATTTTATATCACCTAAAATAGTCATTTTAGCATTATAGTTCATTCCTCTCGGATCAATAACTTTTATGCGATCTCCACGTGAGTCATATAAAATATTACTAAAGCATAAGTCACCATGCATTACTCCATAAAGTTTTTTTAATTGTAATACTTTATCAATACATTCATTTAGAATTTCTTCTAGAGTAGGTAGATTGGTATTTTTAAAATTAAATTTTTTATGAATATCTATATTATTTTCAGATAAATATTGAAGAAATCTATTTTTAGACTTAACAACATACAAACTTTCTAAATCTAAATCAATTTCTTCGGTTTGAGATAAACTCATATCATCAATTAAGGATGAGTCCATAAATTTACTAAATTTATCTAAAATTTTACTCCATTGAAAAATATCATTTTTACCATGTACATATAATTCATTTAATGGCATATAAGGTAAATATTCTATTTCATAATAATAAGAATCATTTTGCTCCCCATGTTTAACTAATATTGGAATATATTGTCTTAAAACAGATGGTATATTTTCGTACCATAGAGCTTCTGCTCTGATTTTTTCAGAGGGAGAGCCTCTTTTTTGAACGATGCCATTTTCAATATTCAACACATTAAACGCACGTTGTGTTGTAATGTTAGCTCTAGAGTTAAAATATGTATTTGTATGACCTACATCATACCATTTATTAGTTTCAAGAAAATCGAGAGAAATATGTTCCCTATAATATTTAACAGCATCAACAAAATTATCCCTATTAATAGTTAATGCTCTTAACAAATAACTAATCGATGAAAAATTAAAGAAGCCACTCCATACCAATGAGAACCAATCTGTTTGCTGTACAACCTCCCAATTATAATTGTCTGTACTTCTTGAAACAGTTAAGAAATCTTGACCAGTCAAGTTATTGAAATCAGAAAAGTATGTATCTCCATGGAGTAAGTATAAGCTCTCATCTTTAAACGAATTACCAGTAGTATTAATAAAATAAAGCAAAGACTCACATAAATTAAATGCATCAGGAATAAAAGTAATTTGAATTTTTAATGATTCAAATATTTTCCACTCATAGTTAGATACAATATAACTTTCAGGTAAAGTTAGATATATTTCTTCATCAGGAAAATCCTGATTCAATCTACCCACTTGTAGCTCAATTAATTTTTTATTACCTATAGGCAATAAACATGGTGGTATTTTTCCCAATTCAATCTGAAACTCAGGAATAACATATGCACCCGAAGCAATTAAAATCATATTTTACTACCAGAAATTTTTTCTAAAGTCTCTATATACTCTTGAGGTGTGCCACAAAAATCTATATCTGAAATATCAACAAGATTAAATTTAATGTGCTTATTTCTAGAAATATAGTCATTGTATAAAGGCGCTATATAAAGCTCTTCATTAGAATATTCCAATAGTTTATTAGCAACAATTTCTTTAAATAGTTCTGAGGACTTAAAATAGTAAAGTCCATCACTACATAAGTCTGAAATTCTATTTTTCTCAGTTGTTTTCTTTACCGTATAATTGATGCCTTCCTCAACAAATGACCAATGCACTCCCTCCCCTTTAAAAACCTCTAAATATCCATCACACTCAAGATAATTAGTCATTTTTACAAAATTATTAAGTTTAGAGTCTATATTAAATATGAATAGCTCATCTTCAAGTGCGTTTTCTAAACCAAGAAATACTGTATGTGCTTGACCTTTAGTATCATGATTTAGCTTCACAATTTGAAAATTTTTAATACCAAGTTTCTCTGCACGTGTTTTAACAAACACATCTGTATCAAATTTATCTGATACAACAAAGATAAATAAATCAGTTTCAAAATATTGTTTAAAAGAAGATACTGACCACTCAAAAACTGTCTGATGATCAAGAGCAAGCATATATTTGGGTAATGTATAACCTGCATTAAAAAATCGAGAACTTAGCCCTGCCATGGGTATAACTATCATAACAAACCGACTACCTATTAATTAATTTACAAATTTCTTCATATGATAAATTACAAAATTCATCAGGTCTGATAGCTTTATCATCGACATAAAATCCATCAAAACCGCACCATGGTTTAGCAATATAGATTTCATCAAATGGAATATTATGTTTATTTAACCACTCAATAATAATAGGTAAAGTATGAGCGGTAATTTTCCCAACATTACCATCATATGTTCTCATATTACGACTTGTAGAAAAGCAAATTTCAAAACCCGCTAGTTTATATTCCCTAATTTTTTCAACAATATTAACATTAGGAATAGAGTTTTTATAATCTCCTTCCACAGTAGTACAAATCGTATCATCAATATCAAAAATAAGGCGTTTCATAAAATCAAACCTCTAAAGTTATTAAATCATCTGATTTCATATTCGAGGAAATAAAATCTTTTAGTGATTTATAATAATTTTTTTCACCAAGATCATATAAAAATAATTTTACCAATATTTTCTCACTCTCAACCATATCTTTTAATTTATTTTTAATATATATAATTGAATGCATATTAAAATTTAAGTCATCAATATTAATATTATTAAAATCATTACCAAAAGAGTAACTTAAATATTTTTTTAATTTAAATTCACTATAAGAAAACTTTATTGATATTATGTAAAATAAAATAATAATACGTTTCATCAACAAAGAATCAATAGATCTATTCACATAATAGTTTATGTAAAATAAAGTCAATCTTTTTACTTCATCAAAATTAATAGGTTTCAACCTCTCAGATATCCATAAACGCAACAGAACAAATATTGCATAAATATTACCTGTTTTAGCTGGAGACATTAGCATTAATTCTGATTCTTCAATATTATTTAAATTCTGTTTCCAAATCTTAAATAAATCAGATTCAATTTTTATTGAGTTAACCAATGCTAACCAATCTTGACTATTCACATTTAATTGTCTTAAATGATTAAAATCACACTCACCATGATTAACAAACCTTGATGGATTTAACGGTCCATTCTCCAAAGGTTTAAACCACTTAACATCAGTACCATAAAATTTATTTTTATTTAAATTCCAAACCTCCATATAATCACTATAGGACATATTAAATTCAGCTGTCACCCCATCAGAAATTAACTTACGTATATAATACATAAATTTGTCATAACTTAAATCTTTAGTCATTTTTCCATTAATCATATCATCTAAAATTTTTTGATCCCTGATAGATGAGCCAAGCACTGTTGAAATTAAACCATCTCCATAATTGGTAAACAAATTATAGAAACTCATTGGTTTATCTTCTCTCTTTTTTAATTCACCCATATACATGATATTAAAATGTGTATGGAGTATCATTACATATAAAGAATACACCTTATAATCAATCTCTGGAAAAAAAGATAAGTTTTTATTTTTATTAACATATTCTTTCAATATCTTTATTTTATTTGTAAATAAAGATAACTCTTGATACTGTCTTAAAATTGGAAATTCTTTTAAAAATGGATTTTGATACCATTGTGCATTTGCAACAATTGGTTTGTGATAAAATAACTCATTGACTTCAAAATTAATCAATTTTGATAAATCTCTATTTTTACCTAAAATCGTAAAATCTAGCATATGCAGTAATCTTACTGTCTTAGGTCCAAATACAGTAATTTTACTATCAAATATTTTTGGAAATTTACCAAGCTCTTTAACAGGAATATCATATTGATCAAATATATTTAAACGTTCCATTTGATTAATATAATTAATACTTCTGTCAGTTCTAACCCTTAAAATAAAATCCTCTTTGGGAATAACATCCAGTGCTGCATGTAATTGACGGCTTTGTCTCCAGAAATTAACACTTAAAGTTGCTGCAGACTGAAGATCTTCCTTAATAATATTATTCTCTATTACATAAATATTTAAGGATTCTAATATATTCCTTAAATCTTCATATCTATCAATTTCACCTATCCATGTTGAAAAAACAATTTGATTTATTTTTCCTTCATTTCGTAGCATTACGCATTTACTTAACGTTAACTTAAAATCAAGTATATCGCGAATATTCCCACAAATAACAACCCATAGACGCTTCATTTTACAACCTTATCTTAAGTTTAATGGTAAAAAATTATTAATATATGGTTTAACTGCTTTTTCTTTCAACCACTCATAATATTGCACTTGCGCCTTTGCTACAGGAAAGGCCATAAACCCAATACCAGGGCCTGCATTTACCTCAAAAATAACTATATTTCCACTTTGATCAATTCCTAAATCTAAACCTAATGAATCTAATCTCCACAAATATTTTTTTTGAAATTCCAATGGAAATACTTTAAATAATTTCTGTATCTTCTTTTCAATTTCTTTATAACAAGTTGGATAATATTGCTCTAAAAACATTTTCTCTCTTAAAGTTATTAATGCCCCTTGCATACCATTTGTTATATCTATATTTTGATCAATATTTATATATGGAAAAAATTTAATCAATTGCCATTTCCCATTAACACCTCTATTTATCTGCATTCTAAACACGGTGTTAAAGTTATTAACCGTTAGGCTTTTAAAATAAGGACTGATTGCATATCCTCTCGATTTAATATTTTCCTCAAAGAACAAATTAAGTTGTTCTTTTTTTATTTCAATACATTCTTCCAGTTTTTTAATTTTAATTAAATTATCATTTTCTTCTAATGTATAGATACCTTTACCCTGATTACCTGATACTGGTTTTAAAATTATTTTTTTATTACTTTTCAAGGCGACTATTATCTGTTCAACTGAATTACAATTTTCAACATCTATTAGAAATTCTTTAATTTCCTCAATAGCTCTTAATTTAATATCAACTTGTTTCTTTGTTCCCACTCTATTAGATGTAAAAGGAATCATTTCAGCAAGTTTTAAATATGTTTCTTTATCTTCTTTTTTTACTGCTAATCTGTTTTGGATTATATCTGGAAAATCAAAGTATTCCTGAACAATTTGTCCATTTCTGATTGTTTTCCCTGATATTTTCATTTTAATAAAATCAACATCTCTTGCTGTAAAAACAAATGCTTCATGTCCTCTATTTTGTGCAACAGTGAGAAAAACTTCTTCAACATCAGTAATAACAGCATTCGGCTTCAACACAGCAAAAATAGACATTTTGATCTCCTAAATAATCTAGATAAATAAAATTAAATTCTTTCTTTAAGCTTTTTCTACTTAATTTAAAAAATTCACATAAGCCACATAACCAGATAAGTTATGCTCTTGATCATCAATTCGTGTTCTAAAACGATCATGTCTTACATAAAATGAATTTAATATTTTGTTCGGTTTAGCCATGTACATAGCCATTTCAGGATAGAAAAAACCAGTTGATCGTTGAAATTCAACTCTATGTTCAATGAGTAGCTTTAAATCCTCTACCTTTGCTGATGCATATAACTCAGTAAACTCTGTATCCTTTAATCGTTGTAACATTTTATAGGCTGACATCATCATTTCTAGAAATGTTGCATAAGCTGTCTTTCTATCTTTAATAAAACTCATATGTTTTAAGTAGTTATTTATCCCAAATTTAAAATATTTTTCTTCTGGACAAATTATTGTCAATTCATTAGTACAATAGCTTAACCAATGATCATGATATTTATCATAATTTTTATTAATAAAATGCTCAAACATCAATTTAACTGTATCTAGTAAAGGCTGATGTTGATTAATTTGATATAAACGTAATAAGCCTAAGGCTGCTTCACCATCATAATAAACAATACGAAATTTCTCTTTGGTTTCTAAAGATGGATAATCAAGTACATGGGTAGTTTCACCATGCTCATCCACCATAAATTGTATCCCTTCTGCTAACTTTTCTGCATAAGTAATATATTGGTCATCTTTGGTAATTTCTTGATATTTAGCAAACATAAAAATTGCTGTTGCATTAGAACCTAATTTAATTTCTAAATTATCTGCACTTCCATCAATCATAAAACCTTTACCATCTATTTCTCGATAAAAGTGCTCAATAGCATATTGAATAGATTTATTAATTTGTATCAAATATTCAACTTTATAATCAACTTCAAGTGTCTCAAGTAGAGCATATATTGCAGTACAGTGCCTAACCGTATTATAACTTTTTATTTCACGATTATATGCTGGGAAATATCCATATATAAACTCCCCATCTTCTTGGATTTCATTATGTAAAAATTCAGCATTTTTTTTAATTAACTCTATTATATGCTCTTTTTTACCTTCATTTAAAAGTCGTATACCATTTTCACAACCTTGACTATTTAGATCAATTAGCTTTCCATTCTCATAAAAAACTGAATATGTATCAAATAACCATACGTATTTTATTTTTTCCAAAAATATTTTTTTAACAAATCCTGGATATTTTTTATTTATTGCATCATTTAAATTTTGTTCATCAAAGAAGTTTGGTTCATTATATACAACACCTTTAATAATAGATTTTCCATATATTTCTTGTTCCAAAAAACTTATTTCAAAATTTTCCTTTAAACTAATACCCTTTCGCATATGATTATTGTGCTTTTGATTATTCAACTCATGAACAACATCTTGAAATATTTTTTTCTCAACATTATATGCAATATCAATTTTTACCAATTCTAATAATTTATTATCTTTCTTATATATTTTGTCAATAAAATTCAATAAACGCTTAATAACTTTTGACAATTGTAAATCACAATTCTCCCAGACTTGGCAACGTTTCTGTATATTCCCATAAGATAAGAAAACAACATAATTACTTTGTTGTATATTCTCATCCTCGACTTTTCCCTCAATCCAGGATACTAATTTTTCTTTAAAATTTAATAACTCACTATATGTACTAATTGCCATATTACACACTAAAAATATTGTAGTCTAAACATTTTAATAATAACATAATTCAATATTTATTTCACATATTAATTAATTTTTAAATATAAAACAATATTTACTTTTATTTATTCTAATTCAAAATTTAAAATAAGTTTTTCAATAAAAAAGGACCCGAAGGTCCTTTTTTATACTAAAAAATTATAGATTATAATTAATGCCAAACAATATTATTATTGTTCAACAATTCATCCAAGGTCTTATCAGAATTAATATTAATTAAATCAACATAATTTGACTTACCTTCTGGCTGACCAGAATAATCTGCTTGACCATTACGATCGATTTTCAATACACCATTTTCATAAGTCACATAGTCTTTGATATTGTCCGCTGTTTGATTTCCATCAAGCAACTTAGAAATATCAATCTTGTCACCATCGTTGGCATTGAAGTCAGTCCAAGTATCAACACCATTACCACCATTACCACCAGCGTTGGCAATCGTACTATCCAATACGTCATAAATAACGGTATCAGCACCAGCACCGAGGGTAAATGTATCGTTAGCAGATGAACTTTCAACATGGTCTGCATATTCTGAAGCTACAACATTCTTACCAACATTGATTTCAAGAACTGCAACTTCTTTCACGCCCAACTTAGAAATAGTCTCATAAGTGAAGTGCTCTACGCCAAACGCTTTACCATTTGGTTTATAGCTATAAGAACCATCTTTATTGATTGTTAAAGTACCATATTGTCCTTCAATCTCAATTGATGCTGCACCTTTCTTCGGATCGTTTACGAAGACTTCTTTAGCACCAACTCTCAATGAATCAATTTTGGTTATACCATCATCATTTGCCAAGATATTACCAGTCACAACTTGTGCAGCTGAACTGACATACTCATCCAGATGAACAATGTTAGCAACAAAATCAATTTGTTCAATGACACCGTCTTGTGAAGTAACATTCAGTGTATATGAACCAGCAGGTAAAGTTTGACCAGATAAATCAAGTCCAGCATCTTTACCTTTGACTGAAGTAAATGTCCACTGTTGACCTGTTGTTGTATTTTTCAATACATAGGTCATGGTCATGTCTTTTTTACCTAAGCCAAGGAAACCATCGCCTAAGTCTGAAGTACCAGTCACCTTCAAGTTAAAGCCTTTTCCAATTTCTTTTTCTTTAATTTCAAAAGATTTTGAATAAGCCTTACCGTAATTACCTAAACCATCTTTTTCATGGAATTCCACTGTTGAGACAACATTATGTTGTTCAACAATAGTTACCGCAGAATCATCCTGTGCAGCATGAGTACCCACTTTAATATTTAAAGTTTCCACTACTGACTTACCATTGGCATCCTGAGTAACTAAACGGAAAGTATCCACTGCACCATAAGGTGGTTTCCAACCAGCACCGGCATTTGCTGGCTTAACAACTGTATAAGTATAAGTACCATCGATGTTGATCGTTAAAGTACCGTATTTGCCTTCTACAGTTGTAGCCTTACCTGGTTCAACGTCTTTACCATTTACTTTCAATAAAGCAGTAGAGTCTTCAGCTGTTGCATCACCAGTAACGGAACCTTGGTACTTCGTTGGTATGTTGTAGTCATAAACTTTGTCATGATCAACATATAAACCTGAACCTTCTGCTACACCCAATAGACCCTTACTGTTGAGCATGGCACGGTATTCACCTTCACCAAACTGCATAGTTAACTGGTCTGATTTACCACCGAGTAAAATAATCTTGAACCAATCCTTTTCATAATGGACTTGTACAAAATTACCTGTAGCTGGATCAAGCTTAAAGATCACGAGGTCAAATACTTTACCAAGTGAAATACCACCCGCGCTACCGTGGAATGTTAATTCTCGAACTTGGTTTTCACCTACTGAGAATTCCATTGCACCAGCACCTGTTAAGGCATCAGCACTCAAAATTGGACCTAATAAACCAAGATCAAGAAGCTTAAATCCAGTCGCAGACTTAATAGTTGATTTATCCGTATCTAGGGTAACTTGTGGTTCTAGCTCAAGTACTACGGTATTGTGAATTTCAATACGATCTTCACTTGGAGTGATATTAAGTTCAATCTCAAGTTTCGCTTCTGCACTATTACCTGCTGGCGAAGTTACCACATAGTTGAAGACATCCTTCGCACCAAATGGACCACGGAAATCAGGATCAACTGTGTAAGTATATGAACCATCTGCTTTCACAGTCAGCTTGCCATAGAGACCCTGAATAACCACCTCTCCATGACCAGCAAGCTGCTGACCATTAATTGAAGTGATAGTTGTTCCTTCAGGTAAATCATCTTTACCAAACTTCGGATCTTCATCAGTCAACATGTTGCCTGAAGTTGAACCTTTTACTGAAGTTGCTTCGTTATAGTCATGGTTAATCGCATTAGTCACTTTCAAGGTATAACCAGTTAATGCTTGTATGCCTTGACCAGAAGCCATGACAAACATCCACTTACCTTGACCTAGGTTAAACTCTGTCTCTTTAGACTTACCACCAAGCAATACACTCACTACCCAGTTTGGTTTAACCGCATGCTGTTCCCACTGTCCTGTACTTTCATTGAGCTTGTACACATACAAGTCCATGGTACCGACCACTTGAACACCAAAAGCAGAACCTTGCAAAGTAACGTCTTTAACTTGATTAGCGCCAACATCGATTACAACAGAGCTATCACCAAGGTTAGCAAGAACATCAGCACCCAACACAGGGCCTAAACCAACGTTCACCACTGTTAAACCAGTTTTTGAACTTCCTTTAAGTGCTGTATCTGTAGTTGATAACGGAGTTGCATCCAAGATCAAGTCAATTACATTGTCCGCAGGAGCCAAAATTTCAGCTAATCCAGCAATGAGTTTATATGGATCAGATTCATTTCCAGCAGCATCTGTCGCAGTGATATTTACAATCTTGCCGCGTTCGATTGCAGGGTCGAAGCTATAAGATGCTTTACCTTGATCATCCGCTTTAAACTCAATTTGATTACCATTCTTATCTAGCAATGGTTTACCTTCTGAGTCATACAATTTCACTGTTGCGTGAGGCTCAGTTTCAACAGTCAATACAATATTGTCTGTATCAATTTGAACATCAATGATCTCTGGAGCAACTAAATCAGGTGCATTGATTGGTGCTTCTGCTGATTCATTACCAGCCTGATCCACAGCAACAACATCAACTTCTTCACCATTAATCAATGCAGGTTTCACAGGAACCGTAAAGTTACCATGCTCATCAGCAGTTGCTGTGCCCACTACAGCACCATTATTCGGTAAACGAACAATAACTGTTGAACCAGGTTCAGCTTTACCTGTAATTGATGCGCCATCATCTGCAAAGACTAAATCACTTGGTGCATCAGGTGGTGTAGTATCTTTCGCATTAACAGTTGCAGGTGCTGAAGTATTTCCAGCGGCATCAGTTAATGTTACATCCAGTGGTTCACCATTCGTAAACGGTTTATCTAGATGCGCAATTAAATTGCCAGCAGCATCTACAACACCAGTACCAACAACTGTTCCAGACTTATCTTTTACAGTTACTGTTGTATTTGGCTCACCTTTACCTGTTAGTTTCAATCCATCTTGATGTACATCAAGATCTGTTGGTGCATCAGGTGCAGTTGTGTCTTGTGCATTAACAGATGCATTTGGAGACTCATTTTCAGCCTTGTCTTTCAGGCTCACATTGAGTTTCTCTCCATTTACAAATGGCTTGATAAGATCAACAACAAAGTTACCATCAATACCCACGGTACCAGTGCCAACAATAGCACCTGTAACATCTTTAATAGTTACAGTCGTATTTGGTTCACCTTTACCAGTCAGAATTAATCCATCACGAGTGACTTCAAGATCTGTTGGTGCATCAGGTGCCGTTGTATCAGGCGCAGTCACTGTTACTTCTGGTGATTTATTGCCAGCTTTGTCTTCAAGTTGAACTGTTACATCTTCACCATTGGTTAATGGTTTATCTAGATCAACAACAAAGTTACCGTCTTTATCAACAGTACCTGTACCAATCACATTACCGTCTTTATCAGTAACATTTACCGTAGTACCAGGTTCACCTTTACCAGTGACTTGAGAACCATCCTCTGTAACAGCTACGTCAGTTGGTGCTTCAGGTGCAGTTGTATCAGGTGCAGTCACTGTTACTTCTGGTGATTTATTGCCAGCTTTGTCTTCAAGTTGAACTGTTACATCTTCACCATTGGTTAATGGCTTATCTAGATCAACAACAAAGTTACCGTCTTTGTCAACAGTACCTGTACCAATCACATTACCGTCTTTATCAGTAACGTTTACTGTAGTACCAGGTTCACCTTTACCAGTTACTTGAGAACCATCTTCTGTAACAGCTACGTCAGTTGGTGCTTCAGGTGCAGTTGTATCAGGTGCAGTCACTGTTACTTCTGGTGATTTATTGCCAGCTTTGTCTTCAAGTTGAACTGTTACATCTTCACCATTGGTTAATGGTTTATCTAGATCAACAACAAAGTTACCGTCTTTATCAACAGTACCTGTACCAATCACATTACCGTCTTTATCAGTAACGTTTACTGTAGTACCAGGTTCACCTTTACCAGTTACTTGAGAACCATCTTCTGTAACAGCTACGTCAGTTGGTGCTTCAGGTGCAGTAATGTCTGGTGCAACAGCCTCAACCGCAGTTGACTCGTTTTTACCTTCGACTTGTGCAGTAACATCAACTGTCTCACCATTTGCTTGAGCAGGTGTTAATGACACTTCAAATTTACCATCAGTTCCAGCAGTAGCTGTACCTAATACAGTTCCATCTTTCGCTTTTACAGTAATGGTTGCACCAGCTTCAGCTGTACCAGTTAATTTTGAACCATCCTCATTGAATTGAAGATCTTTAGGTTCATCCGTATCCGAATCGCTGTCGCTATCAGAGTCAGAGTCGCTGTCCGAATCAGAGTCGCTGTCCGAATCGCTGTCGCTGTCCGAATCACTGTCGCTGTCAGAGTCAGAGTCGCTGTCCGAATCGCTGTCGCTATCAGAGTCGCTGTCAGAGTCCGAATCGCTGTCTGAGTCAGAGTCGCTGTCTGAATCGCTGTCGCTGTCTGAATCAGAGTCGCTGTCCGAATCACTGTCGCTATCAGAGTCAGAGTCGCTGTCCGAATCGCTGTCGCTATCAGAGTCAGAGTCGCTATCCGAATCACTGTCGCTGTCTGAGTCAGAGTCGCTGTCCGAATCGCTGTCGCTATCAGAGTCAGAGTCGCTGTCAGAGTCAGAGTCGCTGTCCGAATCACTGTCGCTGTCCGAATCAGAGTCGCTATCAGAGTCTGAATCGCTGTCCGAATCGCTGTCGCTATCAGAGTCAGAGTCGCTGTCCGAATCGCTGTCGCTGTCTGAGTCAGAATCGCTGTCGCTATCAGAATCAGAGTCGCTGTCCGAGTCAGAGTCGCTGTCCGAATCGCTGTCGCTGTCTGAATCAGAGTCGCTATCAGAGTCAGAGTCGCTGTCTGAATCAGAGTCGCTGTCCGAATCAGAGTCGCTATCAGAGTCAGAGTCGCTGTCTGAATCAGAGTCGCTATCAGAGTCAGAGTCGCTGTCTGAATCAGAGTCGCTATCAGAGTCAGAATCGCTGTCCGAATCGCTGTCGCTATCAGAGTCAGAGTCGCTGTCAGAGTCAGAGTCGCTGTCAGAGTCAGAGTCGCTGTCCGAATCACTGTCGCTGTCCGAATCAGAGTCGCTATCGCTGTCAGAGTCAGAATCGCTGTCAGAGTCAGAATCGCTGTCAGAGTCAGAATCGCTGTCAGAGTCAGAATCGCTGTCCGAATCACTGTCGCTGTCTGAATCGCTGTCGCTATCAGAGTCAGAGTCGCTGTCCGAATCACTGTCGCTGTCTGAATCGCTATCGCTGTCTGAGTCAGAGTCGCTATCTGAATCGCTGTCGCTATCAGAGTCAGAGTCGCTGTCTGAATCGCTGTCGCTGTCTGAGTCAGAGTCGCTGTCCGAATCACTGTCGCTGTCTGAGTCAGAATCGCTATCGCTGTCAGAGTCCGAATCGCTGTCTGAATCGCTGTCGCTATCAGAGTCAGAGTCGCTGTCTGAATCGCTGTCGCTATCAGAGTCAGAGTCGCTGTCCGAGTCAGAGTCGCTGTCCGAATCAGAGTCGCTATCAGAGTCTCTGCTTGAGTCACCTGAGCTACTATCAGCCCAAGCTAAAATACCACCAGCAGTGATAGGAATTGCTGCCCAAACAAGTGGGTTATAATTATCACCATAAAGTAATGGTTCAATACTTTCTAAAGGTTGATAATGTACTGTATCGAGTAATAAACCTTCATCATTAGTAAAACGGATCCAAAGCAGCTGCTCAGAATCATCGCCAATCACTAAACTATTATCGGTTACCGTTGTTTCACTGAAGAAGTTTTCAATAATAATTGTTTCACCATTTTTAAGGTGAATAACTACACTTGTCCCTTCCCTTTTTACTTCTAAAACATCCTTTGGTGAAACTTTTACAAGAACAACTGAAGGTTCTTTTAATTTCACAGATGCCCCAGAAAGAGCAACTAAAGTTTCGTGACTACCTTTAGCTACAACTTTAATATCTGCCATAAAAATCCTAGCACTATAATTTAAACCACAGTTTTAGCCATGACTTAAAACATAGAGACTCAATAAACATGTATTTTAAAACTATCATTAAAACATATATGTCTAGAGAAAATAACTTACGACCGTTACTACATGAAAATTGGATTTTTTATAAATTAAAATTTAAAAATCATTAATTAAAACAACAAATATTAAATATAACCCATTGATATATATGGTTTAATATTAATTTATATTAAAAAAACTTAACTATCAAAAAAAGATATCCATTGTATTGAAAATAATAATTTTTTATTTTTAATAGCTATAATTACTCTTAAATTAAATTTTAATTTTTTCTTAATTAATATATTTAATATCGATCATTATTTTATTTTAAAAAATGAATGGGCATTTAATAAATGATTATCTTTCTTTTTAGCATAAAATTTAATTAAGATATTAACTAAAAACCATACCAAATTACTCAAATTTGTATGATTGACTTTTTTATCTAGTAAATTTGGTTTCGAATCAAAAAATAAATTTCTTTTTAGTCAACAATATTTATGTAGTAAAACTAAAAAATTTAGAATTATTGTGTTAACACTTCAACAAAAATAAATGCGTAATAAATCACATATAAAACAAGTAACAACAAGTATTTTGCAATAAAATTTCAGACTAAAATAGTTGGATTTATTAATCAAAACCCCGATCGTTTGATCATTTATTGATCGATTGATTTTTTCAAGGGTGTGAGATTAAAAAATAATGTGATTAAAATCACATAACATGAAATTATTTTATAATTTTTATAGTGTAAAAATGAGTCCCACTTCGTATAAACATACAGATTAGCCACCCATCAAACAAAAAAGCACCCAATCATAAATTAGGTGCTTTGAAAAAACACAGCATTTCCAAACAAATATTAACGTTCTCGTAGTGCTTCATTTGCCTTATTAAATGGTTTGAGCAGATAATCAAGAACAGTCTTTTGGCCTGTTTTAATATCTACTGTAGCGACCATACCTGGTGTGATAGAGAAAGACTTACCTGCTTTATTCTGCAATTTATCAGTATCAGTACGAATATAAACACGATAATAAAACTGATCTTGTTTAACCTCATCACGAATGGTATCTGGTGAAATCACTTTTACTTTGCCTTTTAAACCACCATAAATCGAATAGTCATAAGCAGTGATTTTAACCAAGGCTTCTTGATTTGGTCGAATATATGCAATGTCTCGTGGAGAAATCCGGGCTTCAATTAAAAGTTGATCTTCTAATGGCACAATTGTCATTAACTTACCATTTTGTGGAACTACACCGCCTATGGTCATGACATCAATTTCTTTCACAATCCCACGGACAGGTGCTTTAAATACTGCTCGGTTAAGTGCATCAGAACGACCTTTTACCACCTGACCTTGTTGTTCAATATCTGTATTCGCTTTAGCTAATTCCTCACGTGCTTTTACAAAATACTGATTCTGAATATCACTCATTTGATTACGCAGCTCATTGGCTTGTCGTTTCAAACGCAATACCTCAACCTCACTTGCAGCACCTTTCGCTACCAGTGGTTCAGTCATATTCAATTCTTGTTCAACAAGCGATAGTGCTCTCTTTAAACCAGCAATTGAAGCAGAAAGATTTTCACGACGAGAAAGATAGAGCTGTGTTTCCGCTTGTACTAGTTTTGGATCTGCTTGTACTGAATCAGGAAAAGATAATTTTGTACCATTCACTTCAGCACGTAAACGTGCTGCTGTAGCCTGAGCTGAAAGTAATAGTGATTTTGATTCATCTACATTTGAAGCAAAACGGGTGGGATCAAGTTCAGCCAAAACTTGCCCCTCTTTTACCATATCACCTTCTTTAACATTGAGTTTAGTTAAAATACCACCCTCAAGTGATTGAATAACCTGATCTTTTGAAGATGGAACAACCTTACCTGTACCAGTAGATACTTCTTCTAACTCAAAGAAAATAGCCCAAGTTAATAAGACTCCCAAACCAATACAAATAATCCAAATTAAATAACTTGCTTTAGGTAAAGGTGGTTCTTTATGGCTAAGTTGTAATGTATTTTTACTCTTATTGCCCATACCACTCATGTTTGTGCTCCAACTGCAGATTTCTCAGGTTTGGCTTGACTGTTATTTAAAATTTGATCGCGTGGTCCATCCATTACAATGCGGCCATTGTTAACCACAATAATCCGATCAACTAATTCCAAAACAGCACGACGATGTGTAGCAACAATCAAGGTTCGATGTCCTAACCAAGTTTTTAAGTGATCAATCAACTGTCTTTCAGCAACATCATCAATAGATGCTGTTGGTTCATCTAATAACAATACATTGGGTTGGCAAAGCAATAAACGTGTAAGCAACAAGGCCTGACGTTGACCTCCAGAAAAGCCGCCCCCTCCCTCAAGTACAATATGTTCCAATCCTTCTTTCTTTTCTTGTACAAAACTTAAAGCACCGGTGATACTTAATGCTTTTAAAATGTCATCATCACTACTTAATGGTGCACCTAAGGTCAAATTCTCTCGAATTGTTCCATAAAACAAATGTGCATTTTGATTTAGCAAGCCTACATCACGGCGCACATCGGCAGGATCAAGTAAATGCAAGTCCACACCATCAAGGAGTAGATTCCCCTGATCAGGTCGTTGCATTCCTGACATCAGCTGCAATAATGTTGATTTCCCTGCCCCATTTCGTCCTAATATTGCAATACGCTCACCAGGTTTAACCTGTAATTTTTGGATCATTAGACGTGGAGTTGGATCATCTTCACTATATTTAAAAGACACATTATCAAACTGATAAAAACCATTAACTGCAGCACGTTGAATTAACTGTGCACGATCAGGTTGATCCACAGGCTTACGCATCAATTCATCTAAACCCTGCTTAGCAGTTTTTGTCTGTTGTAAGCGCCCTAATACTGATGAAATACTTGCAATTGGTGCAAGCATACGTGAGGATAAAATAGAGCAAGCAACGAGTGCACCAGTTGTCATTTCACCATCCATTACGGCAAAACACCCAACTAAAACAACAATAGCAAAGGTTAAACCTTGAATTTTCTGTGTCCATGTTGAAATAAAGTGCGTAATCTTACGCTGTTTCATGCTTATCGTTGCCGCAACCTCATTCATATGATTCCATTGGTTTTGAAAACGAGATTCTGCACGTAATAACTTTATGTCTTCAATACCCTGCACAGCTTCAACCAGAATTGCATTTCGGATTGATGATTCACGCATTCCCTCTTGTGCCAATTTAGCCAAAGGTTTTTGAGCAAGAATGCCAGGTAAAATCATTACAGGTACAATGATTACAATCACCCAAAACAAATGACCGCCTATTAACCAAAAAATCGCCAAGAATAAAAAGAAGAATGGTAAGTCCGCAATTGCTGAAATTGTTGTAGAAGTTACCATTTCTCGAACGCTTTCTAATTCTCGAATCTGAGAAATAAAAGTTCCCGTAGACTTAGAACGCTCACGATTGGTAATTCTTAAAGCATGGCCAAATACACGATCTGAGATTTTCAAGTCTGCACGCTTTCCGATCATATCTGAGATATGTGCTCGTGCTAGACGTAATACAAACTCAAAAAGTGCAGCCAAAATCACACCACTAAACAAAACCCATAAGGTTGGAATAGACTGTGAGGGCACAACTCGGTCATATACGTTCATTGAGAATACAATAGTTGCAAGTGCTAAAATATTTGCCAGTAATGAGGCAAATAAAATATCAAAGTAACGCTTCCAATCTTTAAGAACGATACTCCAAAACCAATTCTCTTCAAACGGCTTGATATATTCATCAACACGCGCATCGGCAACGGAAATTTCAGGACGTAAAATATAAGAAACTTCAATATGCTCAAATAAATCATCAGCGCTAAAACTTTGTGCTAGCCCCTGATCGCCACTCATTTGTACACTCAAATTACCTTGATCATCAGCCTTGTCAATAACACCAACTTGACCATTTTTAAATCCAACAACCAATGGTAAACGCCAAGGATTAAGTAATTCAGGACCAAACTCTGCTTTTCTTAAGCTTAACCCCACCTGACGAGTGATCATATGTAAAGCATCATCTAAAGTTTGATGCTCACCCCAATTGAGTTCTAAACGAATTCGCTCCTCAGAGGGCTCTATTCGATAATGTTTAGCTACAATCAAAACTGCTTGTAACCACGGCTGGGTATTGATGTTATTACTCATGGCTGAATCTCTACCCCTTGAATATTAAGCTTATTGAGCTGATATACGTCACGTGCATTACCACTAACGGCAATAAACTGTACTAAATGGCTATAAATGTCATAACGATTGGTTTCGATTTGCATACTTGCGCTATGAATACTTTGTTCAGCATTTAATAGATCAACCACGGTCCGTGTACCCAATTTATACTGTTCTTGATATAGCTCTTTGGTACGCATTGATATTTGCTGTTGTTGCATCAATACGTCCATTTGCCTTTTTTTATTTTCAATATTATCTCGTGTTGAGCGTACCTGATTGAGGACCTCGAGTTGTATGGCATTGACTTGAGCCCGTGCTGCTTGTTCTGCATAACTTGCCGAACGTGACCGTGAGGTTGTTGCTCCACCTTGATAAAAATTACTGTTGGCCTCAAGCATAATAGAACTATACATACCATTATCTTCACGGTTATTTGGGTTTACACCGTTTACTGCCTGACTCAAGGAGCCTTTCACATTTAGTGTTGGATAACTACTCAGGTCAACTTGTTGCTTTTGCAATTTAGCAACTTCAATTTCGGCCTGAGCGGCCATCATTTTAGGCACTCGGCTAAACTCAGTTTCTTCATAAACCTTAGAGTTTTGCAATAATGCTGTTGGGAGTGCCCAAACTGTCCCACGTGGATCAAAATTTAATAATGTTCTTAATTTTTCTTGATAAATAGAAAGCTGAGCTTGCTGAGAAATCAAACTAGAGCGTGCAGCCTGTAAATATGATTGCGCTTGAACTGGATCGGCTTGGCTACTAATCCCCGCCTTAGCCCGTAAATCTGCAATTTCAGCAATCCGCGCAATACCCGCTATTTGATCTTGAGCAATTTGACATAAAACTTGATAACGATTGATATTCACAATGGCATCAGCAGTTTGACTGGCAATATCATCAATATTCATAAGCACATTTGCTTGATTAACCAACAGTTTTGCCTGCTGCTCACTCACGAGGCTTTTGGTTTTACCAAAGTCATATAACATTTGGGTTGCATTAAGGCTAATAAGTTGACGTCCACCTTCACCATGCCCCATATCACCAGTTGAGATTCCACCCGAAAGTTGTGGGTAATAATTGGACTTTGCTACATCTATATTGGCATTTTGTGCTGATAAATTTGCCACACTTTGGCTAATCTGTGGATGGCGGCTAACTGCACGCTGAATTGCACCATAAAAGTCCAAACTCTCAAAAGCTGATTGTTGTGTATATTGTGCTTGGTAACCCTGCTGAGTCACATTACGATTGGGTTGATAAACAACTGTGGGCAATTGATCTAACTGAGTTTGATCATATTCATATTTAGCCAGTCGATTTAAATAAATCGACTTAAATTCATCATTCGTCTGTGGTACAAAAAGACGATTAATTTGACTCAACCCATTTTTTAAAGAAGCACCAACTCCTGATAATTGAGAAGAAGATAAATCATTATTTTGTACAACAGGGCTAGTCTGTTCTGCCTCTTGACGAGCAAAAACAGTGGCAGGATGTAAAACCAACAAAAGAATATAAACACTTAATCTTTTATTTAAAAATGAGTAGTGATAACCAAGCACGTAGAATCTCAAAACTATACTTACACTTATAGCGCAGCAGTATACATGTTATTAATATATTAATTATAATTATATTCAATAATTCATCAATTAATTTAACTAAGAAAAATAATTTTCACTAAAATTTAAAAAGATTATTTATTTCAATATGTTAGAAGATAAAAAACTCAAAATATCTTTTATTATTTGATTGTTAAACTTATATAGACTACATAATTGTATTTTAAAAATTCATCAATTAAACTAAAATAAAACCGTAAAACTATAATAAAAAATTTATTTTTTAAATAAAACATGTGATATAAGTTAGGTTTTTAATAAAATTATTTAAATTTAATAAATAATAAAAAAGATAAGGATTAATAGTTATTCTTCATTCATAAAACAAAAAAAACCTTCCTTTTAATTAAGGAAGGTCTTGGAAATTGAAAAATATGCTTTGTTTGTTCTATTATTTAACCAGGATATATACCTCGTTCCTGACGTGCTTTTAAGATTCGCTCACAAGCCAATATATATGCTGCTGTTCGCAATGTGCACTGATGTTGCTCAGCACTATTCCATACATCATCTATGGCTTGAATGAGTAATTTATCAAGACGTTGATTAATTTCTTCTTCAGTCCAGAAATAACTGGCCATGTCTTGTACCCATTCAAAGTAACTAACAGTTACACCACCAGCATTACAAATCACATCGGGGACAACAACAATACCACGCTCAACCATGACATCATCTGCTTCTGGATAGGTTGGACCATTGGCACCTTCCAAAATCATTTTTGCATTTAGACGACGTGCACGTTCAACTGTAATCTGACCTTCTAAAGCAGCAGGAATAATAATTTCAACAGCCGCATCCCAGAAATCCTCATCAGCTGCTTCTTGTGCATCACTAAAGCCTTTAACGCCACGATGCTCTGCTACATGCTGAACTAATTTATTTAAATCCAAACCGTTTTCATTAAATATTGTACCGCTGTGATCTTGTACCCAAGTCACTTTGGCTCCAGCTTCTGCAAAGAGTAATGCAGCCTCACTACCTACATTACCAAATCCTTGTACTGCAATTTTAGCACCTTGAATTGGCAATTGAATACGGTTAGCAATGTGACGTCCAGTAATAAATACCCCTCGCCCAGTTGCCTTCACTCGACCTAGTGAACCGCCAAGATGAATTGGCTTCCCTGTAACAACACCTGTAACCGTATAGCCTACAGAGGATGAATAAGTATCCATCATCCAGCCCATAATGCTACCGTTAGTTCCAACATCTGGTGCAGGAATATCTTTTTGAGGCCCAATAACGGGACTAATTTCCGCGGTAAAACGGCGAGTTAAGCGCTCAAGTTCACGTTTAGACAACTTACTTGGGTCTACACGCACTCCACCCTTTGCCCCACCAAAAGGTAAATTAACAACTGCTGATTTAATGGTCATCCAAGCCGATAATGCCATTACTTCATTTAAATCAACATCAGGATGATATCGAATACCACCCTTACCTGGGCCACGTGATAAGTTATGTTGCACGCGGTAACCTTCAAAATGTTGGATTGTTCCATCGTCCATTACAATTGGAACATCAACAATCAAACAACGTTTTGGTCGTTTCAATGTATTAATATAATCTGACAAATGCGTCAAATAAGGGGCAACACGATCAATTTGAGCAAGGTATGTCTGCCAAGCACCATGATTGTCATTGCCATACGAAAGATCCATATTTTACCGTCCTTTACACAGCTTTTAACTTAACCTATATAGGCTTCTGATTTATAAACAAATATTGATAAATAATATACGCGGCTAATCGCGCAGTTTTATTATCGACATCAAAAGATGGATTACATTCAGCAAAATCAAGTAAACGAACTTTCGAACTATGTACAATCTGCTGAAAAATCCACTCAAAATGTGTTAAATCAATACCCTTTACTGCTGGTGCACTTACCCCAGGAGCAATATGAGCACTAAAAACATCGAGATCAATCGTGACATATAGATCATCAATTTCTGTAATAAACTGTTTTACTTTCGTCTGAATTTGCATTTTTTTTGCATCTGTAAATTCATAGTCATATACATACTGACAATGCAATGTCTCTGCTGTATCAAACAGTTTTTTGGTATTCGAATGTTGAGCGACACCAAGACACAAATAATTAAAATCTTGACCAGATTGTTGGCTTAATTGTGCCGCCTGAAAAAATGGCGTACCTGAACTAGCAATCGGATCTTGCCTAAGATCAAAATGCGCATCAAAATTAATAATGCCGATCCTACGCTCTGGATGGTATTGTTGATTGTAATCAAATAAACCTTTAAAGCTTGCAAAGGCAACCTCATGTCCACCTCCCAACACTATAGGCTTATGTCCTTTAGCTAAGTTTTGTGTCAACACACTAGATAATTCATCTTGTGCTCGCTCTAACTGCTCACCTTGACAAACAATGTCACCCAAATCGGCAATGTTCAACGGCTCATGTACTGGTAAGTTACATAGTTGCTGACGAATCGCCTGTGGACCTGCTACCGCACCCACGCGTCCATGATTACGCTTAACCCCCTCATCGGAAGCAAAGCCTAATAAAACGTATTCAGGCTGTATCGTATGATTCATAATATGATGAATTCGCTTATGTGCTGCGCCTTCTCCATCATGCCGTCCTTGCCATTTAAATTTTTGTTGCATATTTATGTCCACTATTTTTATATCGTCTGTATCTAAAACATACGCACAAGCAATCAATCATTTGGTCTTTTAAAAATGTACTTCTTGACCATGTCGAATCACTCTTTTAGATAAATCCCCACCTAACCAATAGCTGATTTCCGCAGGATGTTGAATTTGCCATGCGACAAAATCTGCTTTTTTCCCAACTTCTAGGCTTCCACACTGTGCTTCAAGACCTAGTGCTCGCGCAGCATATAAAGTCACCCCAGCCAAAGCTTGTTCAGGTGTAAGTGAAAATAATGTACATCCCATATTCATAACTAAACGCAGTGATAATACTGGAGAAGTACCAGGGTTAAGGTCTGTTGACAAAGCAATCGCAACACCGTGCTGCTGTAAACTTTGAATAGGTGGATACTGTTTTTCACGTAGCAAATAAAATGCACCAGGTAATAACACCGCGACAGTGCCCGATTGCGCCATTGCCTTAACATCATCTTCAGTCATATATTCCAAATGATCTGCCGACAAAGCTTGATATTCTGCTGCTAAACGAGATCCACCAAGGGAAGATAATTGTTCAGCATGCAATTTCACATTTAAACCAAGTGCTTTCGCTGTTCGAAATAAACGTTCAACTTGCGCTGGCTGAAAAGCCAAATGCTCACAAAATGCATCTACAGCATCAACTAATTGTTCTTCATGTAATTTAGGCAACATCTCTGTGCAGATGTAATCAATATAATCATCACTTCGTCCTGTATATTCAGGTGGAAGTGCATGTGCAGCTAAACAAGTACTTTTAACTGTTAGCGGGAGTTTTTGAGCGAGTTGGCGAATAACACGTAGCATTTTTCGTTCAGATAAATAATCTAGACCATAACCTGATTTAATCTCAATACTGGTTACACCCTCTAAACGCAATTGTTCAATTCTTTGTTCTGCCTCAGCCAATAATTCTTGCTCACTGGCCATTCGCGTTGCGCGCACAGTGCTCATGATGCCCCCACCTTGCGCTGCTATATCCGCATAGGACATCCCTTGTAACCGTTGTTCAAACTCAATACTACGGTTACCAGCAAAAACGCTATGTGTATGACAATCAATTAAACCTGGTGTTAACCAAGCGCCATTCATATCAATAGATTGAAAGGATGTAGAATTGAGCTGAGCTTCGGCATCGGTGGCAGGGCCAATCCAAACAATATCTTCTGCTTCAGTAATTAAGCCAGCATTTTCAATGATTGAATAACGACCATTCTGCATGGTTGCTATATGGCAATTGTGCCAATATTTTTTCATCACTCACTCCATCACCAAAGTTTTTATTTGTTTTAAGATGATGAGTAACACTGCAATATAAATAACCCTACTGCTTCTAAATGTTTTCTATTTGCAATGTAACTCATCTACTCAAGTAGAATCTAAGGTTTAAACTCAGGTTCTACATTTTTTGCTGTTGAAGTACTGCTTTGTAATTTAGGCTTCATCCAAATCGTATAGGCGATGCTGAGTAACATCAACCAACCAAAACCGACATAAATTGCAGGTCTAGAATCAGGAAAATAAGCCATCATACCCAATACTGCCAACATAAACATAATTGCAAGTGCAGGTGCATAAGGCCAACCGAAAATTGGGAAACCAAGCTGTTTTACACTCTCAGCGGTCATATTACGGCGCATAAATACTTGTGAAACCAAGATCATCAACCACACCCACACCGTAGCGAAAGTAGCAATTGCAGCAATCAATAAGAAGATATCTTCAGGCATGAGATAATTAAGCACTACACCAATAAGTAATACTGCAACCATCATGACGACTGTCATCCAAGGCACACCATTTTTAGATACTTTTTGGAATATTCTAGGTGCTTGACCTGTGCTTGCCATACCATAAAGCATTCGACCCGCACCAAAAACATCACTGTTAATCGCAGATATAGCAGCAGTAATCACCACTATATTTAAAATTGTTGCCGCAGACTCAATCCCTAAATTCTTGAAAATTTGTACGAATGGGCTACCTTGGTTACCAATTTGATTCCACGGGAAAATCGACATGAGCACAAAAATAGTGAGTACGTAAAAAAGTAAAATACGCACAGGTACAGCATTAATTGCTTTTGGAATCGATGTTTTAGGATCTTCCGATTCACCAGCTGTAATACCAATAATCTCAATACCACCAAAAGCAAATACCACTACGGTAAAACATGCAATAAATCCCATAATCCCATGTGGCATAAAACCATCATGAATCCATAAGTTTTGAACACCTGTAACCACAGTATGATGGTCGACTTGAAAGCCATAAGACATCAGCACCAAACCACCTAAGATCATCGCGACAATCGCAGTCACTTTAATAATGGAAAGCCAAAACTCCAGCTCACCAAACACTTTGACGTGTATAAGATTAATTGCACCCAAGAACATGATTAAGGATAAAATCCAAATCCACCTTGGTACATCTGGATACCAAAATCCCATGTATATACTAAATGCGGTCACATCTGCTAAAGCAACAATGATCATTTCTAAGACATAGGTCCATCCTGTGGTAAATCCAGCCAATGGCCCTATATATTTTGTTGCATAGTAACTAAATGATCCTGAAACAGGATCCTTTACTGCCATTTCACCCAATGCTCGCATCACAATATAAATTGCAATTCCTGCAATAATATACGCCAACAATACAGATGGCCCAGCCATCTGTATTGCAGCCGCAGAACCGTAAAATAAGCCTGTTCCTATTGCAGATCCCAAAGCAAGGAATCGAATATGGCGCGTGTTCAATCCACGCGCTAACTTAGAATTATTTGACATGTCATCTCCAATCCTTGAAGTTTTGATGTTTAATACTGCTCCCTAGACAACGTCATGAATGACTAAATACTTGGCAATAAATCACCAATGATCAGCGTATTTAGGCAACCACTTGCAAGTAATTCACTTGCTTGTTCAATATCTGGAGCAAAAAAACGATCTTCACTGTAGTAAGGAACTTGTTTTCTTAAAATTGTTCTTGCTTGTTCAAGTTTTGGCGAACTTTTTAAACCTTCGCGAAAATCAAGTCCCTGACAAGCACCTAACCACTCAACAGCCAACACACCTCGAGTATTTTCAGCCATTTCCCACAATCGCTTGCCTGCATTTGGCGCCATTGATACATGGTCTTCTTGGTTTGCAGATGTTGGTAAACTGTCCACGCTTGCTGGATGTGCGAGTGCTTTGTTATCACTTGCCAAAGCAGCTGCAGTCACCTGAGCAATCATGAATCCAGAATTCACCCCACCATTAGCAACTAAAAAAGGCGGCAATTGTGACATATGTCGATCCATCATCATAGAGATACGGCGTTCAGACAATGAACCTATTTCAGCAATAGCTAATGCAAGATTATCTGCAGCCATTGCAACTGGTTCAGCATGGAAGTTACCGCCCGATATCACATCACCTTCTAATGCAAATACCAATGGATTATCAGAGACTGCATTTGACTCAATCGCCAGTACTTCAGCAGCTTGACGAATTTGAGTGAGGCAGGCACCCATCACTTGCGGTTGGCAACGTAAAGAGTATGGATCTTGTACTTTTGAGCAATCTTTATGAGATGCAGCAACCTCACTACCATCAGTTAACAAATCACGATAAGCCGCTGCTACATCAATTTGTCCCTTTTGACCACGTACTGCATGTACACGTGCATCAAATGGTGCACGAGAACCTAACATTGCCTCTACACTTAAACCACCACAAACAGTTGCAGCAGCAAACAAATCTTCAGCTTCAAACAATCCACGCAAAGCATAAGCCGTTGAAACTTGAGTACCATTTAAAAGTGCCAAGCCTTCTTTTGCAGCCAAAGAAATAGGTTCAAGTCCTGCAATTTTTAATGCTTCTACAGCAGGCAACCACTGTCCCTGATAACGAGCTTTACTCTCACCCAATAAAACGAGTGACATATGAGCTAAAGGTGCTAAATCTCCTGAAGCTCCTACAGAACCTTTTAACGGAATATGCGGATAAACTTCAGCATTAATTAAAGCCAAAATCGCTTCAATGACTTTTAAACGAATACCAGAGAAACCACGTGCCAAGCTATTTGCTTTAAGCAACATGATTAAACGCACCATATTGTCATCTAGTGCTTCACCTACCCCAGCAGCATGTGATAGGACTAAAGAGCGTTGCAATTTTTCTAAATCTTCATTAGCAATTTTTGTTGAAGCTAACAAACCAAAACCAGTATTAATACCATATGCCGTACGCCCTTCAGCAATGATGGTATTTACACAGCCAACACTTGCCTCTATTGCCGCATGTGCACTTGCATCAAGACTAACTTTGATAGGATTTAAATATGCTGCACGCAGATCAGCGAGTTTCAATTGTCCTGGGTGTAGATGTATATTCATTTTAATTTCCAAATGTATTTAAATTATTTTTCACCTAAACAACAGTGAATCCGATCACTATTGTTTAGGTATATTTTTAGCTTGTATTGACTGATTAACCAGTAATCATTGGAAGATTTAAGCCTTGTTCCTTGGCACATTGTACAGCAATGTCATATCCAGCATCTGCATGGCGCATAACACCTGTTGCTGGATCATTGGTTAATACACGTGCAATACGTGCTGCTGCTTCATCTGTACCATCACATACAATTACTACACCTGAATGCTGCGAAAAGCCCATACCAACACCACCACCGTGATGTAAAGATACCCAAGTTGCTCCACCTGCTGTGTTCAACAAAGCATTTAGCAAAGGCCAATCAGATACTGCATCTGAACCATCTTGCATTGCTTCAGTTTCACGGTTAGGACTTGACACTGAACCAGAATCTAAATGATCTCGTCCAATCACGATTGGTGCAGAAACTTCACCGCTACGAACCATTTCGTTAAATGCTAAACCTAACTTGGCACGTAAGCCCAATCCAACCCAACAAATTCGTGCAGGTAGACCCTGAAAACTAATACGTTCACGTGCCATATCTAACCAACGATGCAAATGTGCATCATCAGGAATCAACTCTTTAACTTTCGCATCTGTACGATAAATATCTTCTGGATCACCAGACAATGCGACCCAACGGAATGGGCCAATGCCACGGCAGAACAATGGACGGATATACGCTGGTACAAAACCAGGGAAATCAAAGGCATTTTCTACGCCTTGCTCTTTAGCCATCTGACGAATGTTATTACCATAGTCAAATGTTGCGATACCCATTTTTTGGAAATCTAGCATCGCCTGAACATGTTGAGCCATAGATTGTTTAGCTGCTTTTACCACAACTTCAGGCTCAGTTTTTGCGCGTAGGCGGTATTCTTCCCAAGTCCAACCTATTGGCAAATAACCATTCAAAGGATCATGTGCGCTGGTTTGATCGGTCACCATATCTGGACGCACACCACGACGTACCAATTCAGGTAAGATTTCAGCAGCATTTCCATGTAATGCAATAGAAATTGCCTTACCTTCAGCTGTATAGCGTTTAATTCGTGCTAAAGCATCATCAAGATCAGCTGCTTGTTCATCGACATAACGCGTACGTAAACGGAAATCAATACTGCTTTGTTGGCACTCAATATTCAATGAACATGCACCAGCCAAAGTTGCAGCCAAAGGCTGTGCGCCTCCCATTCCACCTAGACCAGCAGTTAAGACCCAACGACCGGTTAAATCGCCGTTAAAGTGTTGTCGACCTGCTTCAACAAAGGTTTCATATGTGCCTTGCACAATGCCTTGGCTACCAATATAAATCCATGAGCCTGCAGTCATTTGACCATACATAGCCAAACCTTTGGCATCTAACTCATTAAAATGTTCCCATGTCGCCCAATGTGGAACCAAATTAGAATTAGCCAAGAGAACTCTTGGTGCATCAACATGTGTCTTAAACACACCAACAGGTTTACCTGATTGCACCAACAATGTTTCATCATTCTCTAGATTTTTTAGTGTTTCAATGATTTTGTCATAGCACTCCCAATTACGTGCTGCACGACCAATACCGCCATACACAACAAGTTCTTTTGGGTTTTCTGCAACATCAGGATCTAGATTATTCATCAGCATACGCAGAGGTGCTTCAGTTAACCAACTTTTAGCATTCAGTGTTGTACCACGTGGTGCTCGAATTTCTACATCTCTATATTTTGTAATTTCCGTTGACACTGTCAAAGCTCCTTATTGAACAGTTAGGTCTTTAAAGCCCATCCTAATAAACATACATGGATATGTATTTACTTATCTATACAAGTACATAATACACAGCAAAATAAGCACTTGTGAAGATGCTAATTTAAAAAAAATTTGAATAGATGGTATAGCTTTGTTTTTTATATTTATATTTTTTAAAATAAGTTAAATTTACACGTTATTTTTCATGTAATCTCGGCAATTATTTAAAATTTAATTCAACAATTACACCATAAAAAAGAGGATTTTCTAAAATTTTAATGTGCTTCATTGAGTTATTTTCTTCAATTTTCAAGCTTGCCCCAGCATTTAATACATAACATTGTTGATTAATTTCAATGCTTATTTTTTGTCTATGGTTATAGATAAAAACAATATCTGCACAGCTATTAATCTCAATAGATTCATCCCTAAACATTCGCATATGTGCACTAAAATGAGCTGGATTATAAATCAAATTAAAATCACGAATTGGACCGGCTATTAACTTTGAGTCTATTTTTTCATCACCAGAAAAGCTAAACACATCATTTCCACTCACAATCTGCTGTTTTCCAGAATCCTGCAAGTCCAAACTGAGACCCTGACCATCAAGAATACTTAATAAACGTTGTTTTGCTGGAAATATTGAAAATGCCCCGTCATTACTGACATCTGCCATAGAAATACGCCAGAAAAAATGCTGTAAGTCTTGACCAGAGTCACGAGCTAATTCAATGGTTGTACCTAAACCATTTTTCCATGGCATTTGCCGATAATCGGCTGATGTCAGTACTTGTATCATGAGACAAATCTACCCTCTAAACTATAACGACTCCCTGGATAAACAAGGCGTGCACTGGAAATTAATTGTTTATTTGACCAAGTTCTACGTCGAATCTGTAAACACGGTTCCGACTTATTAATCTTTAACCATCGACACTGTTCTGGTGTTGCTAAAACAGCCTCTACCACATGTTCACCCTCACTCATTGGTGCATTAGACATTAAGTAAGCATTAGGTGTAACCACATGAAAATCCTGATTTATATAATCAGGCAACAAAGCTGCATTCACCAATCGATCTTCTATTTGTACGGGTACTTCATTTTCAAAATGTAAGATCACAGAATGGAAGAGTGCATCTCCAATTCTTTTTTGCATTAGCATACTCTGTTCTGCATTTGCCTTTATTTTTTCTAAAATCAAGATTTCAGCACGATGCACATGATTCCGCGCCACAATCTCATCAGCAATATTATTAATTTGAAACAAAGCACTATGCCGTTGACCTTCAGCCACAAAAGAGCCTACTCCTTGAATACGGAGTAATAAACCCTCTTGGGTTAATTCACGTAATGCCCGATTAATCGTCATACGACTACAACCTAGATGTTTGACAAAATCACTCTCAGATGGAATTTTGTCATTGCTTTTCCAACTCCCATCATTAATTCGTTGCTGAATTTGTTTTTTTACACGGGCATAAATTGGTAACGGTTCATCATTATTTGATAAATCAAAATCATCTAGGTTTAATTCGGTTGACATGCTCAAACTCAATTCGTCTTGGTGCTATACTGAGTTTAGTCTATGTTTGTCATAGTTGTATATACAAGATTACATTAGATTTAATCCATTATTGACATTGTTCTTAGATAATGTCGTTTGTCTCACAAGGAAGATCTGTATGGCCTATAAAATTCATGTCATTGATGTTAAAAATGCATTACAAAATTATATTTGGCTAATTGAGCACCAAGCGAGCCGTGAAGTCATTGTAATCGATCCAACTGAAGCCAACTTGGTACAACAGTTTTGTCATGAACACCAACTAACACTCAAACAAATTTGGTTAACACACTGGCATAAAGATCATATTGGTGGTGTGATGCCTTTAATCGCAGAACAACATATTGCAGTTTATGGTCCTCGTGCCGAACTCAGCAAAATCCCCTTTATTGATCATCCTCTCGATGACCAAAATCAATTTTATTTTCATGATCTTTGTGTTGATATCATTGCTGTCCCAGGCCATACACTTGGCCATATTGTCTATTTTATTGAATCCTTACAAAGTCTATTTAGTGGCGATACACTTTTCGCAATGGGTTGTGGTCGGCTTTTTGAAGGCAGTGCTGAACAAATGTTCCATAGCTTAAATCGTTTGGCTGCCCTACCCATCCAAACTCAAGTTTATTGTACTCATGAATATACGCTTTCTAATGCTGAATTTGCGATTACCGTAGAGCCTGATAACCTCGCTCTACAACAAAGACTAAATAAAGTACGTGAACAACGAAAATATTCTGAAATCACCTTACCCAGCAACATTGAATTGGAATTAGCAACAAATCCTTTTTTAAGAGCCGAAGACTTAGCTGCCTTTACTAAGCTCCGACAGCTTAAGGATAATTTTTAATTTTTGTCGACAAAATCCCAAACAACAGTATTCAAATTATGACTGTACTGCCATTAGCAGTACAGTCATAATTTTCACTCTAAAACTTGCTTGTTTTTATTTATGAAACCTTATCAAGATCTTTCATGCCATTATTTTGTTACTTACAACTTACACTGACATTTTTTTTTACAACTTCAATAATAAAATCAACAAAATAAAATGATAAAAAATCAGTTATTTTTATTGGCATTATTAACACGACTACCCCGAGCACCGAAACCCTAACCTATTGATAATTAATATTTTTAAAAAATAACATTCGAATTATATTCATTATTTCTAATCTTTGTCAGTTTTTTCAAGATCAGTGTCTTGATGTATTTTGAGCATTTAAGCGTATGATAAGCATCATTAGCCCTTTAAAAATTTGTCATTAACCCTTATTAATTTCCCATGCAAGCTTGAAGGAGATTTAGGATGAAAAAAGTTGTTAAAGCAAAGAATTTAATTGCATTTAGAATTTGGTTGGAAAAACTTGGATATTCAGTGAAAAACCTAGCTGATAACAAAGGATTTACATTTAGCTTTAAAAAAGAATATGGTCTAGTGACCTGTGACCTAGCGGGTAATTCTTTGGCAGTACAGTTAGGTGAGGAGTTTGAAGATCATCTTAAGGCTTAAGATTTCAACATAAACCTTATTCAATATATTCAATTGTTTTTAGATTGAACTTGTAACATTAGAAATTAAACAACCATGTAATCTTCATCATTGAGTTATTTTTTTATTTTTAGGCACTACAGCAATGTAGTGCCTTTTTCATATAAATGTTGCACCAATCTTAGCTAGTAAAAAAATAATAGATAAAAAAAAGGACAAGATAGAGATCTTGTCCTGTAAAAATGGTGGGGGCGAAGAGACTCGAACTCTTACACCTTGCGGCGCTGGAACCTAAATCCAGTGCGTCTACCAATTTCGCCACGCCCCCAATATAAAAAATTATATATTTGGTTCTTAACAACTTAAATCTGGCAGAGGATCAAGGATTCGAACCTTGACGAACGGTTTTGGAGACCGTCATGCTACCATTACACCAATCCTCTAATCGACTTATCAACACACTGATATAACACAGTATAAAGATAAGTGGTGGGGGCGAAGAGACTCGAACTCTTACACCTTGCGGCGCTGGAACCTAAATCCAGTGCGTCTACCAATTTCGCCACGCCCCCGATGGCTGTGTATATTATAGAGATCGCTCAGAGCTGACAAGCTTTTTTGATAAAAAAGCTTCTTGTTTGTTTAAATATAAAACAATATTGTGATTTTCATATATTTTTCAAACAATTCGTGCCAAATCCAATTTAATTTCCTCAATAGCCGCATAACGATTTGACTTCTTTTTCGCCAACATACGCATGAGTATAGGTTTTAACATGCTAAAACGATCAACCAGTTCAACCTCAAGTTGTTGACAATGCCAGTATGCCCAATCTAAATAACTTCGATTAAACCAACGCTGTTGATTGAGCCACTGCAACCAAATCACACCAAGAGCATAAATATCCGATTGCACACTTTTCGGTTGCGCATGAAAAAGCTCAGGAGCCATATAACGTGGAGTTGCTGTTTGCTCCACTGCCCGTGCCGCATCAATGTTTACACTCTGCTCAAAATCAATCAAATAACACTGATTTTGATGCAAACGAAAATGCGTGTTTTTAAGATCGCCATGTAAATAACCACAGCCATACAACCGCTCTAATACTGTTAAACTCAGAATTAAGCGATGAATTTGATCGGATAAACTAAGATCCTCAGAGGTCGAAAATAGCGTTTGGCTATCTCGAATACATAAAACTTGTGAAATACTATTTGCTGGAGCGTCATTTATTGATGCAACGTCTAATATGTCAAACGGCAAACATACAGATAATTTATCACGCTCGATTAACTTATGGTGTAGATCAACTGCCTGCTGCATCTTTTGATAAAAAGCCAATTCATGCAAAAAAGCAGTTTCACTTTGCAAATCACCAATAGATTGCTGTAACTTCAGCCAATAAGCTTCCTGCTGATGCTCAACGTAGTACAACCCTCGACCTCGCTGTGCATCAGAACGAATACATCGACCAGAACTTTGCAGTCCTAGAGCTCCACTAAACATTACTAACTTGCATTTCAGTATGTTCTCGCTGCTTTGCATTTAGGTCGGCCAAACAGTGTTCTATGGTTTTACCAATACGTGCATGAGTTTCAATACTTGAAATTTTAGGCCAAGTTGCTTGTTCTCCCTCACGCTGCAATGTATTAAATAAACTTGGTCTAGGGTTTTGTAACATATACATATAATGTTTTAAGTTAAACTGACCAATAATATTAACATCACCATAATAGCGTTGGTCAATAATGCCATACCCCTGATCAAGCATACGTCGTAACGAAGGTAATCTAGCCATCCTACTGCGGCTAAAATCCATTGCACTCATTGCAATACTCTTCCCTTGTTTACGAATAATACGCTCTGGCCAGCTTAATAAATCTTTACGATAGCGCTCTTCATCAGTCTGCATAAAAGGCACGATATGGGGATTGACCTGACAAGCAATGGTATAATTCAAGTTATATAATTTACCCATACGTTCTTGTGGAAAGTCATTTTGTACACTGCCATCGACCCAACGCGTATTTGCCATATAAGGTGTGTGTAGACCATCATAACGTTTACTGGTTAAACGAACTGGTGGGAATAATATAGGCACTGCACAAGAAGCCAATACTGCACTC
Source organism: Acinetobacter rudis (assembly GCF_031157835.1). Lineage (GTDB taxonomy): Bacteria > Pseudomonadota > Gammaproteobacteria > Pseudomonadales > Moraxellaceae > Acinetobacter > Acinetobacter rudis_A. The sequence goes on from NZ_JAVIDR010000002.1 coordinate 93,418, forward strand.
CATACCAATAGATCTGGAGCTGTATATTTATTCATAATGCGCCCGCCCTCAAGAGAGGCGTCATAAGGTGCAACGGTAATATTGATATCTAAACCAGAGCGCTGATAGGCTTCCTCAAAAGTTACATCCCCAAGATTTTCAATTAAAAATTTCTTTAAATAACGTACATCCGATATCCCTCCATTCCCCTTGAGGATGTCACGCAGTGAGCGGAACTTAAAAGCTTCAGTATAAAAGTAATCACCTTTGAGTGTCGCATGAATATCTTCTGGTGCCCTTGTCCCTAACATTGCAGTCATAATCGCACCAGCACTTGAACCCGATAATACCTTCGGTAAAAGATCCTGCTCTAATAGTGCCTTACATACACCTGTATGAAATAGCCCTAAGGTTGCCCCACCTGAAAACATAATCGCAGGTTGGCCATAAGCCTTACTACAATTGTGAAAAAAGTTTAGTTTCTCTTGCAAACTCAAACTTTCACAGGCAGCAGAAGCGATAAATAACAAAGCGTTACTAACTTCGTCAATATAATCCTCAATAATTTTTTTTGTACCAATATAAGTAGAGCCGTATAACATTGGATGGCCAATATTGCCAATATCATAACTAAAGCCCTCACGCAGAATATAGATGAGATCAGCAATACGCGCTTGGCTGCGATAACGTCGCAACATATTTAAACGATGGGAAATAATCTCAGTATCAAAATAAGGTGAGCTATTATCGTATTTCCATTCTTGAGCCCCTGATTCTTCATCCAGCTTCAGGGCAATTGACTTCCATTCGGTATAGCTTTGGGCCTGGTTAAGTTGGCGTTTTAGTTTTTTTATTCGATACGCTTGATGCGGATTTAGATCATGGTTGTAGTCTAAGATCATATATACCTCTTGACATTTTTCGATTTATCAACTTAATCAACACCTGTTTACCCTAGCGATAATATAAGGATATTGCCTTGGCTGAAAGTATTATTTTTCCGCATCTGCTAGACTGCACATCACTTTCAAGGTTTGTTACTATACAAAGATTTCATATCACTGAAGAATTTTATGGCACACATTGAATTACCTGACGATTTATTAAAATCGTTATCCACTGTTTTAGCGCAGCTTCAACAGACACTTCCCCCTCCTATACAAGATCCGGACTTTTCGGCACCTGCCTTTTATTGGCAAGAAAAGCAACTCAAACCCATTTTGCAACCTAAGAAATTCCAATTAGAAGATCTTATGGGAATTGACCGTCAAAAAAAAATTATTCTGCAAAACACAGAACAATTTTTGGCTGGTCTACCTGCCAACGATATTTTACTCACTGGCTCTCGCGGTACAGGAAAATCTTCTGTGGTACGTGCCCTATTAAGTCACTACCATGACCAAGGACTACGACTTATTGAGATTGAACGTGATGATCTATCTGATCTCCCATTAATCCAAAAGCTCATTAAAGATCGCCCAGAAAAATTTATTGTTTATTGTGATGACTTGGCATTTAATGCTGAGGACGAAAACTATCGTAGTCTAAAAAGTGTATTAGATGGCTCATTACAATCTGGCGCCAATAATTTCATCATTTATGCGACAAGTAACCGCCGCCATCTTTTGCCCGAATTCATGTCTGAAAATATACCAGTTACTCAAGTTGGTGTTCCTCAATACAAGGAATTGCACCCACAAGAAGCAATTGAAGAAAAAATTTCTTTATCCGATCGTTTTGGTATCTGGCTTTCTTTTTACCCAATGGATCAACAGTTATACCTACAAATCATAGAACACTACCTAACCCGTGCCGGATTAGTCTTTGATGAGCATGTACGTGCTGAAAGCCTCAGATGGTGTCAAGCGCGTGGGCAACGCAGTGGTCGTGCAGCATATCAATTTTCTAAGCATTGGATCGGGTCACAAACATTGCAAAGTAACAATAAATGACAATGTTTGTCCTAAAATGCATTGCTGTTGTCCTCAAAAATATTTGAGTGACAGTGAACTTGTCCATAGACTGAATATCTATGCCAGTGTATGGACAAGAAAATGAAAGTTAACCCACCAATATCAATTTTAAGTAAAGTGATGGGACTGGGCATGCTCTGGGGAAAACCCCTTGTCGACAGCGCAATTGCTCATTCAACTCAACCATTTCAACAACATAACATTATTTTGCCACGCTTAAATGAAAAGTATTATAGCTGGACACAGTACAGCATCTTCTTTCCCGATTTAGATGAACCGTTTCGATATTTAAACATTGTCATATTATTAGGTACTCCTGGTGCTTTAGCCTTTGACAGTGACAATGAGGAGCATCAATCTCCTAGAGAACAGGCTTCGGTTTTTTCTAGTACCGCAAATATTGCACAGCCTTTACTTAAGGCCTATGTTATTCCTGAAGAAACACATATTCAAAATGACGGGCACCTACTACAGTTTGGCAAGGAAATTACCATTAGTGGTGCCCTACCGCATATTGAGGTTTATGGTGAATACGAAGAATTAAAGTTTCACTTTTTTCTGCATATTAGCGACCAAGTATCTTGGTACATTAAAACACCTGTCTACGACCACTTTAGTTTATTAAGTCAGTATCATGGTCGAATTGAGTACCAGAAACAATGTATTGAACAAAAAGGGCTTTGTAGCTATGAATATGCGCGTGCAGTAGGAATACACAGCCTCATTCAAACTCGAATCAGTGATCAGTACAAGATTCCAATCGATTTCTTTACACACCATATTATTAATATTGATGATCAAACGCAGATTGTCTTAATCCAAGCCAATTTGATTAATACACCAGCCATGATTTGCATGTATGTACGTCGACTCCATCAAGATAATGAAGTTTATCAGCATGTCAATTTTAAAGTCATTGCACACCACCTAGACGATTATAGCTCACCCAAAGGTGAAAAAATGCGCTTACCAAAGAACTTCTCTTGGCAAGCATTCGACCAAAACGGCAATGAGTTTTTTGAAATATTTGCAACAGCTGATGCCCCTTTTCACTTTGGACGTGGTCGTGGTTATGTCAATAGTTTTCAATATAACGGTCATTTTAACCAACAACCCATTCTGGGACGTGGCTATATGGAATACATTAATGTCGAAGATCAAAAAAGTTTTATCGATGACCCCAATGAACTAGTTGAAACAGAAGCATAAGTTATTTGCATATCAAATAATAAACCCAGCTCACAAAGCTGGGTTTATTTAAATCTAATTTCAATGCATTCTTATTTTGCTCTTGCATTATATAATTGCTGAGCAGCAGGAAGATTCTTACGCATATCTTCAATACGCTTACTATTTGCAGGGTGAGTAGACAAGAACGATGCACCTTGTGCACCATCAAATTTTGCCATCTTTTCCCACAAAGTTACGGCAGCACGTGGGTCATACCCAGCACGAGCCATTAACATTAAACCACCCACATCAGCTCGGCTTTCTAGGCTACGTGAATATGGCAAACCAACCCCAATCACACTTCCCAACTCTAAAGCTGAACCAATATTACTTCCGGCTCCAGCAGCATAGCTTTGACCAATACCAACTGCAATATTGGTTAAGGCTTGCGCACCAATTTTACTTTTTGAATGCTCTTCTAGCGCATGGATCATTTCATGACCCATGATCGCAGCAATCTCGTTGTCTGTTAAGTTTAACTTTTCCACAATCGCGGTATAAAAGACAACCTTACCACCTGGAGCAACATATGCATTAATAACATCTGACTTTAATACTGCAAGTTTCCAGTCAAAAGCTGTACCTGTTTGATTCATTTGATCTGCATAAGGTTTCATACGCAGGAATATCGCATTGACACGACGGTAAGTACTTGAACTTGTATCTAAAGTACGATTTGCTTGAGCTTTTGCAACAGTTTCATTAAAGGCTTTCGTTGACATTACATTCAGGCTCTGAGTATCAGCTCCTGCCAAATCAGCCATTGTCGTACACCCAGACAAGGTTACTAAACCAGCAAGCAAAGCAGCAATAGCCGATTTATTCCACATAACTCCACTCCAAACAGATCATTACTTATATTTTTCAACATTATAGACAAGTTAATGTGTGATTAAAATCACTACATGATGGAGAAGCTATACAAGATTTGTAAAAGCATCACTCAGCTAGAGCAAATTAGCCACTCGAAGCAACCAATATACAAGACAAATTACATTCAAAATCAAATAAAACCGACTTAAATATAACACTCGATCTTCAACAACCACACTTTGTCGTTTTATCAGTAAAAAGAGATTTTGAATAAAAATTATAGGCAGTAAAATGCATGCCAGCAAAATTGTTAAGCTAATAAAAGCACTAAAAAACAAATTTGGATCAGCGACACGTTGTACACTCAACCACATTGCAATGGTCGGTGCTCCACCCAAAGCAAAAATAAAAGAATGAAAAATTGTTTTAGAGATATTAGGCAGTAATTTCATGTCTAAACCATTTGTAAGCTTATAGCGAGTTTGAGCGATGTATATAAGGAGAGAACACTGGACTTTAGTCTGAAGTTAATCACAATTAAATCAATAATCATTTTAACACGCGCATATAACAAAGCCCTGAATTCACAGGGCTTTGTTATTGTTTCAAACTGAACCACTCGTGCTCAGTCCTAAAACTAAATATTAAGCATCAAACGGATGACGTAGAATGATCGTTTCATCACGATCAGGACCAGTTGAGATAATATCAATCGGACATTCAATCAACTGCTCAAGACGTTTAACATAAGCCAATGCATTTTCAGGTAATTGGTCAACTTGAGTTAAGCCAACAGTAGACTCACTCCAACCTGGCATAGTTTCATAAATTGGTTTTAATGTTTCAAATGCAAGCGCATCAGAAGAACCCACACAACCAGAATCAACAGATTCGTAACCTACACAGATTTTTACTTCTTCTAAACCATCAAGTACATCAAGTTTAGTTAAACAAATACCTGAAAGTGAGTTTACATCAACTGAACGACGAAGTATTTCAGCATCAAACCAACCACAACGACGCTGACGACCAGTAGAAGCACCAAACTCATGCCCTACAGTACCAAGATGCTTACCAATCGCATCACCTACATCGTTTGCAGCATCATAAACCAACTCTGTTGGGAATGGACCAGCACCAACACGCGTAGTATATGCTTTAGTAATACCTAATACATAATCAAGGTGTAATGGACCTAAACCAGAACCAGAACTTACCCCACCTGCAGTTGTATTTGAAGACGTAACATATGGATATGTACCGTGATCAACATCAAGTAAAGAACCTTGTGCGCCTTCAAACATTAAGTTTTCGCCGTTCTTACGTAACGTATGTAATTCACCGATAACATCAATCACTAACGGAGCTAATACTTCACGCCATTGATCACATAATGCCAATACATCTTCCAATTTAACCGCTTCTACGCCGTAGAATTGAGTCAATTGGAAATTATGATACTCAAGTAATTCAACTAGAAGTGTCTTAAGATGTTCACCACCACGTACCAAGTCAGCTACACGCACTGCACGGCGTGCAACTTTATCTTCGTAAGCAGGCCCAATACCACGACCAGTAGTACCGATTTTAGCATTACCACGCTTTTTCTCACGAGCTTGGTCTAGTGCAATATGGTTTGGCAAAATTAATGGACAATTAGGAGAAACGCGTAAACGTTCTTTAACTGGCACGCCTTCTTTCTCAAGAATACTCATTTCGTCAATTAATGCTGCAGGTGAAAGTACAACACCATTACCGATTAAGCACATTACGTTTTCACGTAAAATACCTGACGGAATGAGGTGTAATACAGTCTTCTTACCACCTACGACGAGTGTGTGACCCGCGTTATGACCACCTTGATAGCGAATTACCGCTGCTGCTTGATCGGTGAGCAGGTCGACGATTTTACCTTTACCTTCGTCACCCCATTGGGTACCAAGTACCACAACATTCTTGCCCATAATAGCCTCATTACATCATGCTGTTAAAATTGTAACTTAGTGAGCAAATGCTCACCCCGTAATTAAATGTGTTTAACGGACCATTGTCCATCGATGAGCTCTAATCGATGCGTCGCATACGCTACCGAATCCACATCATCTTGACCTAAAAGCTGTACAACATTGCGGCCTTGTGCACGCAATTGTGCGATTGCTTCTAGTAAATCTTGTTGGTGACCATTGGGTGCAACCACAACTGCAACTGGTTCAAATTGACCTGCACAAAGTGCATAAAGGTCACAACTAAATCCTGTCGCTGGACGAGCTCGACCAAAGTGTTCACCAATCCCGTCATAACGACCACCTTGTGCCAAAGGTGCAGCACGATGCGGTGCATACACAGCATAAGTTAATCCAGTGTGATAGTGATATGAGCGCAACTCTACGACATCTATACCAATATGTAGGTTTGGCCAACGCTTTTGAATTTCAGCACTTGTTGTTGCTAATGCTTTAAATGCTTTTGAGAATTCTACATCTGCCCAAACTTCCGCACTTAAATGCTCAGCCAATGCATTTAAATCACTTGCATAACGGCCCAAAGCATTAAAATCGGCACCACATGGTAAATCTTGGGTATATGCTGCTAACTCAGGCAATGCTTTACGCTGATATAGATCAGATAAATGTTGTTCAGCATCTTTGTCTAATTTGGCATGCTTAACCAGGCTTCTAAATAAGCCAACATGGCCGAGATCTAAATGGATATCCTCAGCAAAGCCTGCATGCTCAAGTAAACCCAGCATTAAATCGACAAGCTCAACATCTGCATCTATACAATTTGAACCAAATAACTCAGCACCAAGCTGTAAAGGTGCTCGGTTCGTATTAAAACCTTGAGGTTTGGTATGTAATACAGTGCCAGCATAACAATAACGTGCAATGCCTTGTATTGGATGCACATGTGCGTCGATGCGGGCAACTTGCGGCGTCATATCCGCACGTACACCAAGCAAACGACCACTAAGCTGATCGATAATCTTAAATGTGGCAAGATCTAAATCTTGATTTGAGTCACTAATAGAAGAAAGTGATTCGATATATTCAATAAATGGAGTATACACCAGCTGATAACCTCGACGAGCGAGGAAATCCAATGCTTTACGACGCAAAGTTTCTATGACTTGCGCCTGCTCTGGTAGTACATCAGCTACACCATCAGGTAATAACCAGGTCTCTGCAATCGGCATGTTGTAAACCTAAATATTTGCCAAAGCGGTCGTTTTCCGCATAAAAAAATCGGGAGCACACCCGATTTCTCTTAGTCTAGCACGATCAACTAAAGCATGCATCAGAGTTTTTATATTATTATCGATTTATCCACATTCAATGAAATACTAGGAAATGAATCGTGCCTTCAATTGACTTAATTACACATAATAATCAGGCATGGGATCAACAAGCCAAACAAAATAGTCCATGGTCTCAACCAGTTAGCTCAGAACTTATCGCATCTGCTCGTAAGGGTGATTGGAGAATTCATCTCACCCCAACACCTCTACCACAAAAATGGTTAGGTAATATTCAAGAGAAACATATTTTATGTTTAGCGTCTGCTGGCGGTCAACAAGCACCAATACTTGCAGCGGCTGGTGCACATGTCACTGTCTTTGATTTATCCGCTGAACAATTAGCTAAAGATGAAATGGTTGCTAAACGTGATGGCTTACATTTAAAACTAGAACAAGGAGATATGCAGGATTTATCACGCTTCGCTAACGCCAGTTTTGACCTGATTATCCATCCTATTTCTAATCAATATGTTCCTGATATTGAAACAGTCTGGAAAGAGTGCCACCGTGTACTTAAGATCAATGGCACACTATTAGCAAGCTTTTTTAATCCTGCCATTTTTATAGCTGATCGAAACCCCTGTTATGCTGAACAAGGGCTGATAAAACCACGTTATAAATTGCCCTATGCAGACCTGTATGATCTACCAGCAGATGAACTCAAACAAAAATTTGAGCAACAGCAAGCTATGATTTTTGGTCATAGTTTACTGAATCAAATTCAGGGGCAATTGCAAACAGGTTTGGTTCTTGTGGATTATTTTGAAGAAATACAACCTACCCCACGTTTTGAAATTGAAAAATATTTACCAAGTTTTATTGCAACACGAAGTCAAAAACTTGTTTAAATCAAACTTATTCTTCAATCCCATCTGCATGAATAATGGCTTGAGTATGACTTACAGCACTCAGCATTTGTAATGTTGCTAACAAAGTATGCTGCACTGTGACCGCATCAACAATATGCTCTTCGAATTGAAGCGATTTTGTTGCGGTTGCATCACTAACCACCACAGTGTCATAACCTAACTCTCGCGCTGCACGTGTTGTTGCATCCACACACATATGTGTCATCATTCCAGTAATCACCAATTTAGTAATATCAAACCGTTCGAGTTGTTGTTGCAATTGGGTTTGGAAAAAACTATTCGGGTAATGTTTCACAATAATAATTGGATCATCATCAAGTTGAAGTTCAGCATGTAACTTCACCCCATGTGTATTTTTCACAAAAAATGGAGCAGCAGCATCTTGATAGATATGTTGTATATAGATAACAGGCTGTTGAATCTGTCTAAAATATTGTTCTAATAATTGAATATTCTTTAAGGCTATTTCGGGATTGTGTAGCGCCATTTTACCATTAGCAAAATAATCATTTTGTACATCAATAACCAATAATGCTGTGTTTGTCATTGTGTTATCCTCTTGAAGTTGAATAACTTTAAACTAACAAGGAAAGTTATAATGATGAATAGTTAGATGAAAGCACTTTTCCAAAAACTCTTTCACACTGAAAAATCATGAAAAAGGAATGCCATGTCTACCTCATTGGACTCAACCGATCTCAAAATTTTAAAACTCTTACAGCAAGACGCAAAAATGAGTCACAAAGAAATTGGCTTGCAGGTACACCGTACTGGCCAAGCGGTGGGTCAACGAATCAATCGCTTACAAGAACTTGGTTGTATACAAAAATACACCATTGAAATTCAGCATCAACACACTCAGTTTGTTCGATTATTAATGCAAAACAATCAATTTCAAAGTTTTGAAAAATTTATCAGTCAACAAGAGAAATTAACGGCTTGTTATAAAACATCAGGTTCAGCTTGCTATATGATCATCACTCATTTTAATGAAATAGAATTTAAAAATTTTATTGAGCTCTTATCACAGTGGGGACATTATTCTGTTGATAGTGTTATTAAAGAAGTTCATCATTCTCCTTAAACACCCCCCTATTTTATACATCTACTTTATTTAAATAAAAAATTTTGATTGTACAGATGTACTTTGGATCTTTTAGGCAATTTGATCTTTCGATTTGCAATTCCATCGCTTTATTAACTCTATAGTTAGATGATTCTATTACCGCCCCACAACATAGTGATTCAATAATGTCATTAGGCCATACAACGTACTAAAAAGCCCGATAAACACGGCGGCAATCATGTATAAACGTTGGCGATAAGAAAGTGCGTCTGTAAGGACAATACTACATTGCGATGTTTTTGCCGTTGATAAGCCAAAGGTCGACTGAATAGCTGTTGTAATTGTTTCTTCAATAGGAGAAATCAAAGCCCGATCAGACTGCATGAGCTGATAATCTCCAGCAGCTAATTCAGCATAAAAAAGCAGTGTTCGGGCACGAGTGAAACCAGTCTTACTCGCACGCCCCCATGAATGCTGTAACTTAGGCTCATAACCTGTAGCAAGCGCCACTATTCGGGGCCGTAACATATTTTTAACTAATCGTTGACCAATTGGCCCCTCATACCAAATCGCAATGGTTTTTGCCTCCAAAAGCGTAAACTGAAGAGATGAACTATCTGCCGTCATTTGTGCAAATATTGGGGCACGAAAAATGCTTATAAACAACTTAACCGCATAGATAAAGGCAGATATTCCAACGCATACAGCAATAAATGCAATGCAATTAATGAATACGCCCATCATTTATTTACTGCTTTTAATTACAACGTTTGAATTAGCACTCATAACCTCACACAAATCTAACAAACGATTTGCATAGCCCCATTCATTGTCATACCAAGCAAATACCTTTGCTTGCTGTCCAACAATCATCGTTTGAGCTAAATCTACAATCAAAGAAAAGGGTGAGTGATTAAAGTCGCTTGAGACTAAAGGCTCATGAGTCACTTGCATAATTTCAGCATAATCATGAATTGCGGCCTCTGTAAGAACCGCATTTAAATGTTCAACACTCATTGGTTGTTGAGCAACAAAACTAAGATCAATCGCAGCAACATTAATGGTGGGTACACGAATTGAATATCCATCAATTCGATTTTCCATTTTTGGCAATACTTGCTTTAAAGCACCCAATGCAGATGATGTGGTTGGTATAATATTCTGCCCTGAAGCACGAGCACGACGTAAGTCACGATGTGCCTGATCCAACACCGTTTGGTCAGCTGTTACAGCATGAATTTCTGTCATTAATGCGGTTTCAATGCCATATACGTCATCAATAATTTTAACTAAAGGCACCAAAGCTTGTGTCGTGCAAGAAACACTCGATATAATTTGATCTGTTGCTTTAAGCTCATGATGATTCACACCATATACAATAGCTGCATCCACACTATCAAAAGGAGCTGCGCCAATCACAACACGACCCGCTCCTGCATGTAGATGTTGACTAGCAGCAGCACGCGATCTAAACAGACCACTACACTCCAAAACAATATCTACACCCAATGCCTGCCAAGGCAATTGATTAGGCTGCTCAATTTGTAAAACTTCAACGCGTGCACTTAATCCAACACTTTCAATGCACAAAAAATTGCGTTCGTCATCTTGTACAATATTTACTGTGCCAGGAAAGCCACCATGAGTACTGTCATAACGAAATAAATGCGCTAAAGTTTCCACATCGGCAATATCATTAATAGCAACAATCTCAAATTGAAAATTCTTAGGGTTTTCAAACCACGCACGCAATACGTTACGTCCAATTCGACCAAATCCATTGATTGCCACACGTTGCATGAGCCTTATCCCGCCTTAACGATTTTCAATTCGCTGCTATGTTATCGGATTTTTCATGCTTACAGACAATTATGTTGGTCATATTCATGCAATAATTCACAAAGATTCTCTATCCTATCTGGCAAAGTTCAGTACTGTCATTCTGATGCAACTGAGAAAAGCTTAGAATTGTCAACGAAACAGCTTAAAATCGTTGGTCACACTGGCTTTTTCCGTTATAATTCGTCGTTTTTAACTTATAAGCCGCGTATAGCTTGTTGTATTACACTTTACTTTCTTTGGAAAAGTACCATTACAAGAAGATATACATTTAGCCAAATTCAAAAATATGGAGTGACTTGGTCGTGAGTACTCGTTCTATGACATCAGCAGAAATCCGTGAAGCCTTTTTGCGCTACTTCGAAACACAAGGACATACGCGTGTCGCATCGAGTTCTTTAGTGCCAGCCAACGATCCAACATTATTATTCACCAATGCTGGAATGAACCAATTTAAGGATTGTTTCTTAGGATTGGAAAAACGTGATTATGTTCGTGCAACATCTTCTCAAAAATGTGTACGTGCTGGCGGTAAGCATAATGACCTTGACAATGTAGGCTATACAGCACGCCATCATACTTTTTTCGAGATGTTAGGTAACTTCTCGTTTGGGGACTACTTCAAACAAGATGCTATTAAATTTGCATGGGACTTCTTAACTTCTGAACAGTGGCTAGGATTACCTCAAGATAAATTATATGTCACGGTTTATCATACCGATGACGAAGCTTTTGATATTTGGAATAAAGACATCGGTCTAGATGCTTCTCGCATTATTCGTATTGGTGATAACAAAGGCGAAAAATACGCTTCAGATAACTTCTGGGCTATGGGTGATACTGGTCCTTGTGGTCCTTGTTCAGAAATATTCTTTGACCATGGTGAACATATTTGGGGTGGCTTACCTGGTTCTCCAGAAGAAGATGGTGACCGCTTTATTGAAATCTGGAATAACGTATTCATGCAGTTTAACCGTACTGCAGATGGCGTATTACACCCACTACCAGCACCTTCAGTAGATACAGGCATGGGGCTGGAGCGTGTTTCAGCAGTATTGCAACATGTTAATTCAAATTATGACATCGATTTATTCCAACATTTGCTTAAAGCAGCTGCAGAAATCATTGGGGTAGATATTGCAGCGTTACAAGCGCAAGCAAATGAAAAAGGTGAAACTTTTGACTACCCTGCCTCACTAAAAGTAGTTGCCGATCATGCTCGTTCTTGCTGCTTCCTCATTGCTGATGGTGTAAATCCTTCAAATGAAGGACGTGGCTATGTTCTACGCCGCATCATTCGCCGTGCAGTTCGTCATGGTAATAAAATGGGTGCCACAGGTACATTCTTCTTCAAAATGCTAAAACCATTGATTGAAGTCATGGGTGCAGCGTACCCTGAGCTTGAACAATTACAAGAACGTATCGAAAGCATCTTGGTTCGTGAAGAAGAACTTTTCGCTAAGACATTAGAGCAGGGTCTAAAACTACTTGAAGGCGAATTGGCTCACCTCAAAGGTAAAGTAATTGCAGGTGAAACTGTATTCAAACTTTATGATACTTACGGTTTCCCAACTGATTTAACCGCTGATATTGCACGTGAACGTGGTTTGGAAATTGATGAAGCTGGCTTTGAAAAAGAAATGGCAGCTCAACGCCAACGTGCACGTGATGCTGGCAAGTTTGCTGTTGACTACAATAGTGTTGTGAAGACAGACAGTGAAACTCAATTTGATGGCTATGACGCAACTCAAGGTCAAGGCCAAATTATTGCCTTATACAAAGATGGTCAAGAAGTTACAGAAGTTCATGAAGGTGATGAGGCTTTGATTGTCCTCAATCAAACACCTTTCTATGCTGAAAGCGGTGGTCAAGTCGGCGATACTGGTCTCTTTAAAAATGAGAGTGGTATATTTGAAGTACAAGACACTAAAAAGTCTGGCTCAGCTTTTGTACACCAAGGTATTGTGACCATGGGCAGTTTAAAAGTCCAACAAACAGTGGATGCAACTGTACAAGCTGATCTACGTGATGCGACTGCTCGTAACCACTCAGCAACACATTTACTGCACGCTGCGCTACGCCAAATATTAGGTAGCCATGTACAACAAAAAGGTTCCTTGGTTGCGAGCGATGTACTCCGCTTTGACTTTGCCAATGATCAACCTGTTGCGTTTGAAACATTACAACAAGTAGAACGCTTAGTGAATGCTGAAATTTTAGCAAATACTGCGGTCAATACTGAATTATTGGCAATTGATGCAGCAAAAGAAAAAGGCGCAATGATGTTGTTCGGTGAAAAATACGGCAACGAAGTTCGCGTACTTTCAATGGGTTCAATGGTTGACGAACAAAACTTCTCAATCGAACTTTGTGGTGGTATTCACGTAAAACGTACTGGTGATATCGGTCTATTTAAAATTACTTCTGAAAGTGGTGTTGCTGCTGGCGTGCGTCGTATTGAAGCCGTAACAGGTAGTAAAGCACTTGAATTAGTACAAAAATCAGATAGCGATATCCAACAGATCAATGGCTTACTTAAAGCTCAAAAAGATCAAACTGTAGAACGTGTTCAAGCTGCTGTAGAGCAAAACTCCCTACTGCAAAAGCAAATTGAACAGCTCAACCAAAAGTTGGCAAACTTACAAGCAAATGAACTTTTAGGCCAAGTTCAAACTATTGCAGGTCGTTCTACACTCATCACGCATGTAGAAGGTATGGATGCAAAAGCATTACGCCACCTACATGATGGTATTAAGTCTAAACTAGACGATGCAGTTATTATTTTGGTTGCAAGCGATACAGACAAAATCAGCATGATCGCTTCTGTGGCTAAAGTATTTACTGCAAACATTAAAGCAGGCGATATCATTAAACATCTTGCAACCGAGCTCGGAGGTAAAGGTGGTGGTAAACCTGATTTGGCACAAGGTGGCGCGCCACTTAACGAGAAATTTGATGCAGTAATGGCCAATCTCCCAGCTTGGCTAACACAGCACTAATTTCACCTTTTGTGTAACTGATCTTGGTGTGGCCACCAAGATCATGGCTTATATGGAACAACTATGGCTTTAATCGTTCAAAAATATGGCGGTACTTCAATGGGAACACCAGAGCGCATTTTAAATGTTGCTCGACGTGTTAAGCGCTGGCACGACCACGGTCATCAGGTGGTTGTGGTAGTTTCAGCAATGAGTGGTGAAACCAACCGCTTATTGGCTCTAGCTAAAGCCATTACCGACACCCCTGACCCACGTGAAATCGATCAAATGGTGTCTACCGGTGAACAAGTGACGATTTCCATGTTGGCGATGGCGCTCAATACGATTGGTGTAGAAGCACAATCTTTAACAGGCCGCCAAGCAGGTATCAAAACGGACAATGCGTTCAATAAAGCTCGCATTGAATCAATTGATAACGAAGTTATGATGCATCACCTCAATGCAGGTCGTGTTATTGTGGTTGCTGGCTTCCAGGGCGTTGATGAAAAAGGCAACACGACAACTTTAGGACGTGGTGGCTCAGACACAACTGGTGTTGCAATTGCTGCTGCTTTAAAAGCAGATGAGTGCCAAATCTATACAGATGTAGATGGTGTTTATACCACTGACCCTCGTGTTGCACCTAAAGCGAAAAAAATTGATCGTATTTCTTTTGAAGAAATGCTTGAAATGGCATCTTTAGGCTCAAAAGTTTTACAAATTCGCGCAGTTGAATTTGCAGGGAAATATCAAGTACCACTACGTGTACTTTCTAGTTTTGATAATGACACAGATGGTGCTTTTGATGAGACGTTTAAAAATAACGTCGGCACACTCATTACTACTGAATCGGAAGACAATATGGAACAGCCAATCATCTCAGGAATTGCATTTAATCGTGACGAAGCCAAACTGACTATTTTAGGTGTTCCAGATGAACCTGGTATTGCAGCTAAAATCTTGGCTCCTATTGGTGCTGCGAATATCGAAGTTGATATGATCATCCAAAATGTAGAAGAAGATGGTACTACTGACTTTACTTTTACGGTAAATCGTGTTGATTTAGCCAAAGCAACGAAAATCCTACAAGAAACAGCAAACAATATTGGAGCACGTGAAGTAGCTACACGTAACGACATTGTGAAGGTGTCAATTGTAGGTGTGGGTATGCGTTCTCATGCAGGTGTTGCAAGTAAAATGTTTACAGCACTAGCAGAAGAAGGTATTAATATCCTTATGATTTCAACTTCAGAGATTAAAATCTCTGTAATTATTGACGAAAATTACTTAGAGTTGGCTGTAAGAACTTTACACACAGCTTTTGGTTTAGATCGCGAACATGGTGAATCAAGCGCTCGCGCTTAAATATTAAACAGATAAGCCCTGTTTATCGCTCTAAATCTCAACAAAAAGTAGAGCCAGCATAGTTTTTTTTATGGTGGCTCTGATATATTAGAACGCGTAGTTTTGAAAAGTTCCAACAGTCATTGAAAAATCGAGTATTTCGTCACAATAAACTGTTAGAATTTCGTCTGATACCGAGGTTGTTCTTTTCATTTTAGAAAAAAACTATCGCAGGTTTAGCGCTTAAGCAAGGAGATAAACATGCTGATTCTGACCCGTCGTGTCGGAGAAACATTAATGATTGGGGATCAAGTCAGTGTAACTGTACTTGGTGTGAAGGGTAACCAAGTTCGTATTGGTGTGAATGCACCAAAAGAAGTTTCTGTACACCGTGAAGAAATCTACCAACGAATTCAACACGAACGTGCAATGCACGAACACCTACAGCACCTTGATCAGGATTATCAACCTTCTTTTGAAGACGATAATTTTTCACAGAACAATTTCAATCGCTAAGAATTTAATGTTCTCCACGATTAAAGCGGCTTTATAGCCGCTTTAAACTTTTTAGTCTGGGGTAATTCAAAACTTACTCATCACCCGCAGCCAAGGCTTTACGTACTGGTGCATAACTTCGACGGTGTTCTGCAATTACACCATGTGCTGCAATAGCCTCAAAATGTGCTTTGGTTGGATATCCCTTATGTTTTGCAAAACCAAATTCTGGATATTGTTGATCAAGCTCAACCATTTGTTGATCACGTGTGACCTTCGCTAAAATACTTGCAGCACTAATCTCTGCATGACTTAAATCTCCACCTACAATCGCCTCACACTCAATGGTGATCCCTTTCGGTATTTGATTCCCATCTACAATGACTTTATTGGGCTGAATGGCTAAACCATCAACTGCACGACGCATTGCTAGAAACGTAGCTTGTAGAATATTGTGCTCATCAATTTCAGTATGCGTTGCTTCAGCAATCGACCAAGCTAATGCTTTTTCCTGAATTTCAACAAATAATTTTTCACGTTTTTTTGCTGTTAATTTTTTAGAATCAGTTAAACCATCGATAGGTCGCAATGGATCTAAAATTACAGCTGCTGCTACAACTGATCCAACCAAAGGTCCACGACCAGCCTCATCGACCCCAGCAATATAAAGCGGTTTCATTTTTAATCCATATCTTGTTTCATCTTAAGCGGAAAATTTTAACATGAAATCAATAATAGCCATCACGATGTAAATAAGTTTTCATGTTCAGCGTTGCAAAAATAATCCTTACCGTTAAGTTTTTATACCTTTTTCTGTATCCTAAGCTTGGTTATCATACCAACCAAGCTATGACTAAACACTTGGACTAAACAATAATGCAAAAAAAATCCCAATACTATACCCGTACGGCACAGTATCTACACTGGGTTATGGCGATTATTTTTATCGCTGCGTGGCTAATCGGTTTTTACAGTGGTAATTTTCTGAGCTACGATGTAGATGGTAGTTTCAAAGGAGAAGTTATCACATTACATAAAAATATTGCTGTACTCATAATATTTTTAGTTGTCATTCGTATTTTCTGGCGTTACACACATCCTGTACCAGACTTACCTGCAACCATGTCGCCTACAATGAAGACCTTTGCGCATATAGGGCACTTTATGTTGTACCTCATGCTCCTAGCCTTGCCTATTAGTGGCGCCTTGTTCAGTTGGAGCGCAGGCCATCCTGTACCGATTATTTATTTAACAGAATTCCCTCGCCTACTACAGGAAAACCCAGCTATTGTCGCTATTGTTCGTCCATTACATATTTATCTGTCATGGTTTGCTGGCTTGTTAGTCGCTGGGCATATTCTCGTTGCGCTCAAACACCACTTTATTGATAAAGACCATGTTTTACGAAGTATGGTTGGAAGTGATAAATAATTTTATCTTGCACACCTCAAATGGTGTGGTATCACCAACCATAATTTAAATGTTAAATTGGAGACATTCTCCAATTTAACTCCCTACTCTCACTTCACATTTATTATGCAAGCTTTGGCGTATTCATCTCATTCTAGAATGATTAAAGCTGCTCAATCTTTGCAATCCAATGTTGTTTATCTTCATCGCTAATAAATGAAGCGTTAAATGAATTGATTGCAAGCTGTTTAATCTCATCATTCGACAAATTTAATGCTTCAGTAATAGCAATAAAATTGTCATTCATATACCCACCAAAATAAGATGGATCATCTGAATTCACCATAACACACAAACCTTGTTGCAATAAGCGTTGAATATTATGTTGTTTCATATCATCCACAACACACAGTTTTAAATTGCTCAAAGGACATACGGTTAGTGGCATGTTCTCACTACGCAAACGATCAAGTAAATCTGGATCTTCTTCAGAACGCACACCATGGTCAATACGATTAACTTTTAATACATCTAAAGCTTGCCATACGTATTGAGCTGGGCCTTCTTCACCGGCATGTGCCACCAATAAATAACCTTGTGCTGATGCTTGTGCAAAGACACGTTCAAACTTTTCAGGAGGATGTCCTAACTCGCTTGAATCTAATCCAACCGCAATAATATCGTCTTTAAAGGCTTCTGCCTGTGCCAAAGTAGCAAATGCTGCTTCTTCACTTAAATGTCTTAAGAAGCACATAATTAAATGTGAACTAATACCAAACTGAGCCTTAGCATCTATACAAGCACGTTTAAAACCATTAAAAAAAGTAGAAAATGCAATACCGCGATCAGTATGAGTCTGAGGATCAAAAAAGATTTCGGTATGTACAACATGATCTTCATGACATTTTTTAAAGTAGGCCCAAGCAAGATCATAAAAATCTTGTTCATGAATGAGAACTGCCGCACCCGCATAATAAATATCAAGAAATGACTGTAAATTATGAAAATTATAAGCCTGCTTTACTTCCTCAATATTCTTATACGGAATCGTGACTTGATTGCGTTGAGCGATTTCAAACATCAACTCAGGTTCAAATGTGCCCTCAATATGGACATGTAACTCAGCCTTAGGTATGGCACGGATAAGCTCAAGTTGCTGCATGCAATAGTCCCCAAATCATATAATCTGAAATAATCGAAAAATAATCAAATGGTGCAGGAATAAACTTAATTTACCCTACACCTAAAATCTGTTTAACCGCCAAATGCAATAAATTTGACAATCCAAAGAATAGCGATAATCCACACCATATAAGGTACGGTAGCCGCCTTACCTGTACACAGCTTAATCGCAGCATAACTAATAAAGCCCATCGCAATACCATCAGCAATCGAATAGGTGAATGGCATAAATACAATGGTTAAAAATGCAGGTGCGGCTTCAGTAACATCATCCCAATCGATATTGGTGATCCCCTGAATCATTAACACCCCAATAAACATTAGTGCTGGTGCAGTTGCAAAACTTGGAACAGATTGAGCAAGTGGAGCTAAAAATAAACAAAGTAAAAAGAATATACCAACAAATACTGCCGTCAGACCTGTACGTCCACCTGCTGCAACACCTGAAGAAGATTCAATATAAGGAGTAGTTGATGATGTTCCTAAAGCTGCACCAGCAACAATTGCGGTTGAATCAGCGAAAAGAGCCTTCTTCAGACGTGGTAATTTACCATCTTGAAGTAAACCTGCACGATGAGAAACACCCACTAAAGTACCTGTTGAATCAAATAGATCAACCAAGAAAAAGACGAATATCACACCAACCATACTGGCTTCAAATAAACCCGCAAAATCCATTTGCATAAAGGTCGGAGCTAAAGATGGCACCTCGCCCACAATGCCTTTAAACTCATTGATTCCCATGAAAGTTGCAATTACAGTTAAGGCTAAGATACTAATAATAATCGCACCACGCACCTTAAAATGGTGTAATACGACAATCATAAAGAAACCAAGAATCACGAGCCAAACGGAAGGCTGAGTTATATCACCCAAACCTACAATTGTTGCTTCTTTATGTACAATAATACCGGCGTTTTTCAGACCTACCAGCGCGAGGAATAATCCAATCCCACCACCAATGGCAAACTTAAGTGACATCGGAATTGCATTAACAATTGCTTCGCGAATTTTAAACATACTGATGCTAATAAAAATTACACCAGAGACAAAAACTGCTGCTAATGCTGTCTGCCAAGGCACACCCATTCCCTGACATACACTAAAAGTAAAATAGGCATTTAATCCCATACCAGGCGCTAATGCAATTGGGTAATTAGCAATCAAACCCATAACAAAACAGCCAATTGCAGCAGCCAAACATGTTGCAACGAATACCGCGCCAAAGTCCATTTGAGTTAATGACAAAATACTTGGGTTGACAATGACGATATAACACATGGTTAAAAATGTGGTAAATCCGGCAAGTAACTCGGTTCTAAAATTGGTATTATTCTCACTGAGTTTAAATAAGCGTTCTAACAAATTCGGTGCAGAATTTGGATGTGCCATGGGCTGAGCTCCTGTGAACGTTGAGCTATAAAATAGAAAATCTAAACAACATCAAATGCGTTGCCATTAAATTGTTTTATATACATAAAACGTAACAGAGCCTTCAATTTTTACACTTAAGATAAAACTAAAAAAAGCTGCATATTGGGCAGCTTTTTCATATATAACCTTAAATCTTGTATTAAAATGCTATGCACGGCTTCGATTTTAAAACGAGGTAATTATAGCATAATACACTACAAAATAAATCTATCCCCATCACCGCCAATCGCAATTACCTTACCTACTCATCCGAAAGAGATGATATTGTTTAGATGATACTCAGCATATAATTTTGCACTCACCTCAACAAGTAAAACAAATGGTTTACTTAGGCTATTTATGCAATAGATAAATCAATACTTCATCTTAAAGACTTTATACTTTATTTCACAGCTTACCTTCAGCAAGTTTCTTTAAACCGCCTTACGTATTATCTTAACTTCCTCAAGGGCAACTTGCATATTTTGCAAAATATATTGGTGAATTTCATCACATTTTGCATAAATTTCATCCACTGTATGTGAACGATCTAATTGCTGATATAACCGTGAAATTCGATGTTCATAATGTGCTGCATTTTGAATTTTCAATGGGTCATATTTAACGTCTAAAATTTGTAGTGTCGACAAAGCATCATTATAGCGATGAATTTTATTTTCGATAGATTTATAACGGAATTTATTTTTAAACCGATCGAGATACAACATAATTGGCCAACGAAAAAATTTATTTTTAGATTGGTATTGCTTAATATGCTCAATTTCAATCTCGATTAAAGCAAGTTCTAAACTAAAATAAGCATTCAATGCCACCTCAAACTCAAAAATTTGGTCTAAAATTAAGGTGTAATTTTGCTGTTTTTTCCAATTTTTCCATGCAACAAAAGCCACGATAAATGCTGCAATCGTACACAGATCCACGATCAGGGTAAATATATCTTCATATGACATAATATATGCACTAACTTATTGGTAAATAAGAGTTTAATTTAAGTGCAAATTTATGCAAGTCGAATTAAGCCTATAGATTTCTCAGTACACGCCATTACTCCCAAAGTGCCAGCAAAGATTCCTTGACTGGAGTATCAAGTGATTGCGTTAATAATAAAAAGTCTCGACGTTCTTGCACATTTTAATCACCTTGAGTAAATCTAAATCTGCCATCTCATCAGCAAAGATCATAGCAAACAGTGCTAATCGCCAAGTATATTCAGCTGTACTTTCTGGGCGACCCTGTGAAGTATGAGAAGTACGTATAATATTTTTAAGATTTTCAATCTGTTTTAGAAATTGCAAATGACCTTGTATGATTTCAATATTCACTTCACTTTCACATTTAGTTTATACCAATGCAATATATTATAGAAAAATTCCCTTATGAGCAGTAGTTAATTTAAACAATACTATTTGCCTAAAGAATCAACGTATAAGCCCTATTTTTTGAAAAGCGCTTGTCATTGCAACAAAAAATCACTATTATGCATCCCACTTAGGCGTGTAGCTCAGTTGGTTAGAGCGCTACGTTGACATCGTAGAGGTCACCAGTTCGAATCTGGTCATGCCTACCAAATTTCGTTGTTAAATCAACATATTAAAGCTCACTTTTAAAGTGGGCTTTTTTATTAGGGATATTTTCGGGGTTTATTCGGGATATTAAGTTACTCCTACATGTTGATAAGTCTTAAATTTGAATTTAATAAATACCTAACAACCACCTCATTCGAGGGCTTTCACAATAGCACTATGCTTCATCTGGCATTCATTGTATTTAGCTACAGCATCAATAGACCATAACAAGATAATACCGCCCTGTCCTGATTCTAATTTCTGTAGATCAGGACAGGGCAGCTTTGGTAACTATATGTTAATTACATAGTTTTTATGCTAAATTTTAAACTTTTAAATTTGAGAAATTAATATGAAGAAATCAATAATAATTTTAAGTTTAGCATTCACATTATCAGCATGTGTTACTCCATATAAAGATCCGAGATCGCCAGATGTACAAAAAAATCAGCTCATCAAGTCTCTTAATGAATTAGTTGGAAACTATAAAGTTGTTGATAGTCGCAATGATGATTACAAAAACTTTTCATCATTTAAGATTTCAAATGAAAATAATCAAATGAATATTGAAATATTAAGTTCAAAAAATGAACTTCTCCAATTAAATGGTAAAGAGTGTATTGGTCGTTACAAGGAGCAAGAGAAAGATGCCTTTGTCATTTGCACTAAACCGTCAGCAAATATTAGTATGTTTACTTTTGAACGTATCCTAACTGGGGAAAAAATAACAGATGGAGCCATAGTTGGTGGGTTTAAAACACTGGAAGTTAAAAAAGGAGATTATTTGTTAAGTTTTTGGACTAGAAATGGCAGACCTCATCATTATGTTTTGAATCGACAATAATCTATTTTAGATTTATAAGATCAAAACAATACAACATGTACAAAACCCAGTCATTAGACTGGGTTTTCATCACTCTGGCCCCCTCAACACCAATTGCGTGTCCTCACCTAAGGGCTTTCACCATAGCACCATGCTTTGCCTGATATTCATTGTATTTAACAACGACATCAAGTGACCATAGAATTAAAGCACTACCTTGTCCTGATTCTAATTTCTGCAAATCAGGGTAAGGAATATTTTTTACTAATTTCATTTACTTTAGCTCTGTATTTCTTAACTTTAAAACAACGTATCTTTGCCAAAAAAGTAGCATTCCTGCAAAAATACATATGTAAGTTTTATTCTCAATAGAAAGAGCAATTCCTGTAAAAATTAAAGCAAATAAAAAAGAGAGGATTAAATTAGTCTTCTGACTTAATGAAGAACCAATTGCCAATTCAAGACTAAGGAGTTTGTTTAATATTTTCATCAAAAATTATAAGTAAGAATAATTATCAATAATACCAAATAATATCTATTTAAGCTTTCCTAAAATTAACATAATACACCTTATGCGAAATCAATTTAACTGTTTATTTAAAATCATATAGTTAATATACACCTAAACGCCCTATTCAAAGTAATAAGGCATTTTTATCCGTTTATATGGTTTCACGTCTACTATTCAATCAATGCTCCATGCTTATTATAAAGGCAATCTAAACTACTCAAGCCACCCATCACTCAATCACCCGACATCAACTGCGTGTCTATCAACTGTTTCTGCCAGCGTTCGATATTCAGCGATGCACTTTTCGAGTATGTCTGAGTTGGTATCGGCGTACTCAATGATGGTCTCACGGGGAGCTGTGGACATATGGCTTTTGGCTGTATTGAACTGGCTATGAACCTAGTATTAATAGCATCAACTGACTTCCTTAATTTTAACATTATAATTTTGCTACGTTTTTAATAGTTACTTAGACTATTCTTTCGCCATCCACAGATTCATTAAAGCGTAATCTCATATTTTACATTACCACAGATTCGTTCAGGTAATGAACATCCACCCAAAACCAATGTATTACCATATTTTAATTCATGAACCATACACCAAATATGTAGAATCAAAATCATGAATTAAATCCAAATATGTCACCTACTCTAATGTGTTATCCGATACGCTTCAGACCATATCTCTCGTATTATTCTCGCTTCAGTCCTAGGTAAATCTACAACGTCACCAACTATTACAGATGTTAGAATTTTAGCTGACGAGTATTCCAGTTAAGCCAATACTCATTCTAAATACTCATTAGTTTTACAATTTTATCTGGTTTGGTTTTGTTCTAATGCCTACTATCTTTATTAGATAATAGGCTTTAACTAAATTATTAACTTATGTAATTATAGCTAATCTAATTCAGATTAATTGATTTACGTGTTGAATCGCTTCTGCCTTCGTTTTTTCATAATCAGCATTTAAAACAGTAGGAGAAACATGGATATTCTCTACATCAGTAACACCAATAAATTTCAACCAATCATTCATATAAGGAGTAGCAAAGTCAGCACCAAAATTAGCTTGAATACCGTCAAAATACACGCCACTAGCAAATACTAAATATGCTTTCTTGCCATTTAACAGACCAGTGTAACCTGTATTTGGATCAAAACCAAAGGCCCAACCAGGTTGAGATACAACATCAATAAATTGTTTTAAAATATATGGAATATTATTATTCCAAAGTGGGATATTAAATACATATACATCCGCATCAGCAAATCGATCAAATACTTTTTTTATCCCTTCCCATGCTTCTTTCTCACGAGAATTTGAATCTTGACCTGTAAATAATGCCATTTTCGCGCCAACAGCAGTTTTATCAAAAGCTGGTAACTCATCTTCAAACAAATTGAATTCATCTAAGATAATATTTTCAGCATATTTTATCTTTAATCTATCAATAATTTTTTTTGCAATTAATAGAGATTGGCTGTTTTCATCTCGTGTAGATGAATTAATATGAAGTACTTTCATGTTACTTTTCCTAGGTAAAAACTTATTGAATCTATGACAATAATTAACTTTCCTTCGAAACAATATCGAAATGAGTGTTTTTATGTTGAAATAATTCCCAAAATTTATTGGCAACAGCTTCTGGCTCTATATTTTCAGGTGAGTTTTGAACACCAGCAGTACCTTGTACAAATCCATTCACTATAATTTGCCCAACAAATATCCCTTGAGGCATTAGTGTATGCACTAAAATATTTGTGGTTTTATATTGAGCCGTAGCAGCAATTGCTAAAGATGCATAATCAATTGCAAAAACATTGGCCTCAGGTCTATCAAGAGCCATCATTCCATTTGTTGATAATACTGATCCTTTATTTATTTCAAGATCCTTAAGGCAAGTTTGAACAACTGCTATATAACTTGATACACGAAGATGCATTGCTTGAGTTAAACGACTAGGATCTAACTCAATTAAATCCCCACGATCATCTTGAAATGCATTCCATAAAATATTTTGAATACTGCCCAATTTATTTCTAATATCATCAATTAGACTGGGTATATTATTTAAATCACTTAAATCGGCATTAAATGCATGTGCCTTAATACCAAACTCTTTAAGCTCACTAACAGCATCCTTTAATCTTCTTTTATCTCTAGCAACTATAGCTAGCTCAAAACCTTCCAGACCAAAACGTATTGCTACAGACCTAGAAATGCCTAAACCATATCCAAATATTACCAAAGATTTCTTCATTTTATTTTCCAACCTTTTAGTTGGTTTTGATTTTATTATACTCTTTCAAAAAAGCAATAGAAATTTCCAACCTATTGGTTGGTTTTTAATTTATGATAATACTAAATCTAAAAAGAGTTAAAAAAATGGCTTGGGACACTGAAGGTACTAAATCAAAAATCTTAGAGGCAGCAATACAAGAATTTGCTAAATATGGTCCTAATGGAACAACTATTGATAAAATCGCTAAATTAGCTAAGGTTAATAAAGAACGTATATATAATTATTATGGTGATAAGCATAAGTTGTTCGAACACATTTTACAAAATGAATTAATCAAAGTTGCAGAATCCCTCCCAATTAAATCATTTGCGACAGAAGATATTATAGAATATGCAGAAAATGCATATGATTATCATCGAGATCATCCAGCATTAAGTCGACTTCTCCTTTGGGAAGGCTTAACTTACGAGAATGAAGTACCCAATGAAGTATTAAGAAAAAAGCACTATAACTACAAGGTTAATGCAATCATTGAGGGTCAAAAAGCAGGAAAAATAACCAATACATTAGATGCAGAATATATTGCTTTTCTTGTACTTTCCTTAGCCAATAGTTGGTTTACACTCCCCCAAATGGCTCGCATGCTCTCACCTATTGATAGGGAATCTGATCATACTGCACGTAAAGCACTTATTGCTGAAGCAGTTAAACGCTTAATACAAGTTGCTTAACTTTGAATATTGATTATGCATGAGTTCAATTGTGCTGTAGAAGATTATCCCATGAGTATTCTACTGCGTAAGGCTGTAACAAAATCTACTCCATTTCATACACACTCAAAATTTTTATCTCTCACTGATTATTGATTTTTGTTGTGTTTGAAATGTTGTTCAATTTTTTTATTTGGTAAGAACCAAAAAACTGCCAATAGACCCAATGAAAGTAATGTTAATTTAGTATCAATAAAACTCAGAAAAATTGATGTTCCATAAAATAAAATTGATATTAATAACTTATTATTTCTGCCCAGTAACTCTACAGCTAAAGAGTTTACACCTTCTGACTTCATCAATATTTTTTCGAGTATATGATATGAAATTGAACACATAAATAATATAAAAGCATAGAGCGCAGTAGGTGTTTGAGCATAACCTGAATGTGCGGACCACCCTGTGGTTAAGGGGATCATGGTTAACCAGAACATTAAATGCAAGTTTCCCCATAAAATTTTCCCATTAACACTTTTCACTACTTGAAATAGATGATGGTGATTATTCCAATATATGCCCACATAAATAAAACTTAAGATATAACTGAAAATTAAATGTGACTCCGCCCTAAGTGCAGATAAGCTATCACCTTCTGGAATTTTCAACTCTAAAAGCATAACAGTAATAATAATTGCAAAAATACCATCGCTGATTGCTTCTAATCTATTTCTATTCATTGAATACTCCTAGCTTTCTGCAATGAACTGCTGTTTCTTTGCAAGATATGATAAGTACAGTACAGGTATAATGAAGAAAGCAACACTCCAAAAGCCTGAATTAATATATAAAAAAGCGCCTAAAAATACACCAACTACAAAACCAATAACAATACTTAGACTGTGTTGTAACTTCTGTTTATTTTCATCTGTTTTATTGCGTAGATAATTAGAAATATCTATTCCCAATTGCGTAGTATTACCTGTCATCATCGTACTGGGGCTAATATGTTTAATAAGTGTTTTACTTGAAGTATTTCGAATTGCTAAAGCAATTAAACCTAAGCCACCAGTAATTGCTACGGCCACACTATTGGCATCTTTAAATGGCTCAAAACATATGCCTGCAAACATAAACCCTAATAGAAAAACCGCTTCTGCTAAAAACAAATAGCTTAATATGGTATGTTTTTGGGTACTTTGATCAATCCAGTATTTAGTCAGTGCTACAGTTAAAATAAATAGGGGGATTGCACTCAGTTTAATCCAAATCCCCCCACCATCTTTAACCCATGCTGCACCTGCTAAAACTAAGTTTCCCGTTACATGTGCAGTAAAAAAACCAAATAATGCAATAAAACCAATGGTATCAATTGCTCCACCTACAATAGTAAGTAAAACAGGATCTCGACAAACACTCCACCACTTCTTAGTTTTGGCTATTTCTACATTTTCCATTTTTAAATCCCAAATCACTTACCTTATCAAGATTATGTTTTCTTATAATTTTCACGATAAAAATAAGCTAAAATTGATAAGATTGGCGGAATAACAAACAACCATAAAAAAGCAAACTTATATATAATCGCAGCAATTGCACATCCCAAAGCAAAGCTTAGTATTGTGGGTAGTATTAAGGCTAGACGTTGAAAAATTTGTGCTTTTTTCTCATTAGATGGTCTAGAAAAAAGTTCACCTATGTCTAACATGCTCTGCGTCGTTGAGCCGGTCATCACCGTCGTGGGTGTTTCTTTTGCCCAATAAATACGATGCATCGCATTTTGTATCGCCATTGCAGCAACCAACAGCATCCCTACAGTAAAACTCATCATCGTATCATGTTGAGGAAATGGTAAATAAAAAATCGAAAGTACTACGGCTAAGCTAAAAAAGGTAAACATCAATTTAAGCAGAAATGTATACGAAATTTTTTGACGTTTTAAAAATTGCTGATCAATGAGTTTTGTCAATAATACAGTTATACCAAACATAGGTAATGCAGCCAGTTTCGCCCATGCCCCTGTTTGGCTATCTGTCACTAAAGCCGCTCCCAAAGTCACAAAATTACCTGTGACATGCGCAGCAAACAGTCCATGCAATGCCAAAAAGCTTGCTGTATCAACATAACCTGCATTAAAACTTAAAATTTTCCCTAGATGAATATTCATCGTTTATTCCAAAACTATAATTTAGGTTATTAATTTTTTGATCATTGCGATTAAGTACTCCCTCTAGCATACCCAGCATAGAGGGAAATCCGACTTAAAAAGCAAAACATGAACAACCAAGCGCACCCCAAAATGATTTTTTATCTTGATCATTTATAGGAACATCAAGCATCCATGCATGTGAGTGCCCGTGCATGTTACAACTACTCGAACAAGCGCAAAGTGCTGAATTATTTTGTAGGGGTTGTGAGGATGAAGCATTGCGATTTTCAGAAAAACGCCATTGGCCACCAAAACGTTTTACTGGAGACCATTCAGGAGAGGCTGGTGGCAGTGGTGGATCTTGTTGTTTAAATTCAGCCCCAGCATATACTACTTTACCATTCATCACAGTCATTACAGATTCAATAAACTGAATCTGATCTCCTTCAACCGTAAAATAGTCATCCGAAAGCACGACTAGATCTGCATATTCACCTGCGATTAATGCACCTTTTTGACTGTGTTCACCTGAAAACCATGCAGAACCTTTAGTCCAAAGCCTTAACGCAGTCTGTCGATCGAGCAAATCTTTTTCATCATATAAGGGTAACCCCCCAACAGTTTCACCTGTAGTTAACCAAGCTAAACACACCCAAGGATTGTAAGATGCTACACGCGTTGCATCCGTACCTGCCCCCACGGGTACGCCGAGCTCAAGCATTTTTTTCACTGGTGGGGTATCTTTTGCAGCCTCTTTACCATAACGCTGTACAAAAATTTCTCCTTGGTATGCCATACGATGTTGAATGGCAATCCCTCCCCCTAATGTCCCAATACGTTCAATGTTTTTCTCAGATACTGTTTCGGCATGATCAATAATAAAGCGAGTTTCAAATGGTTTTTTTGCGTTTACACGCTCAAAAACATTTAATAATCGAGTAATACTTTCATCATAAGTAGCATGAATACGAAATGGCCATTTTTTTTCAGATAAATGCTCAACAATTGCCTCTAATTCAGTTTCCATTTTCTCTGGTAAATCAGGGCGTGGCTCATAAAAATCTTCGAAATCACCAGCAGACCACGTCAGATTTTCACCAGCTCCATTCATCATAAATAACGAGTCACCATCGCCTGGGAAAGTCATTTCTGTCCATTTTTTATAATCTTCAAGCTCAGAACCAGCATTTTGAGCAAAAAGATTATAGGCAATCCGTACTGTCATTTGCTCTTTTTCATGAAGTACTCGAATCACATCGTAATCTTCAGGATAATTCTGACCACCACCACCTGCATCAATTGCTGAAGTCAAACCTAAACGGTTCAGCTCACGCATAAAATGGCGTGTGGAATTTATCTGATCTTCAATAGGTAATTTCGGTGCTTTTCCTAAAGTAGAGTATAAAATCGCTGCAGATGGAACGGCTAACAATAATCCTGTTGGCTCGCCTTTTTCATCTCGCTGAATCTTTCCCCCTGGTGGATCAGGTGTATCTTTATTAAAACCAAGTACATTAAGCGCTGCTCGATTCAGCAATGCACTCGCATATAAATGTAAAATAAAAACTGGAGTTTCTGGAGCGGCCTTGTTAATCTCAGCCAACGTTGGTAAGCGTTTTTCAACAAACTGAAACTCTGTCCAACCACCAACAACGCGTACCCACTGTGGTGCAGGTGTATTATCTGCTTGTTCTTTTAACAATTTGAGTGCATCAACAATAGAGGGAACCCCTTCCCAACGTAACTCCATGTTGTAATTTAAGCCACCACGAATAATATGTAGATGACTATCATTTAAACCCGGAATAACACGGCGACCATTTAAATTAATAACCCTAGTTGCATCATTTGCCAATTTCATAACGCTATTTTCATCACCAGTCGCAATAATTTCCCCATTACTTATCGCAATTGCTGATACTTCAGGATGATTTGGATCAAGTGTTGTGATTTTTCCATTTCTTAAAATCAATTGCACATCAGTCATAACTTTCTCCATTGATTAGTGCTATTCAAATATAAATAACTTGAAAATTATCAGGTGAACATTGCTCTAGCATTGACTTATTCATGTTGAAGGCTCTAGGGCAGTTATATGTATATATGTGAAAAATACTATCTTTTTTATCTTTCTCAGAAAGTAATCTTTTTGGAACGCTGTATCTTAATTTAGAAGATATGATTGAAATTCTTAGCTTGTTTTTGTAGATTTTCTCTAAAAGTGAATCTTTCTCTAAATAAAAACCTCCAATAAACTATTAAATGAATCATGGTCTTTCATTACTTTTTAATCGTATATAAAATCGATCCATAAGCTCTACTAAGATAAATATTGTGCATTACACCCATGGTCAGTTAAATTATCCAGTTTATGCTTATGCGAAATCTTATACTGATGGATATATAGAAAATATCCATCAGCATGAGCGAATCCAGTTACTACATACTCTCACTGGCGTTATTCACGTTCGCACCTCAGAAGGAATATGGGTGATTCCACCATGTAAAGGCATTTGGATTCCAGAAAATAAAAAACACTCCATTACAATCTTTGGCAATGTAGAAGCCCGTGGCATATTTGTTGACCCATTTGCACGTGCAGATTTCAATAGCCAATGTTGTGTAGTTGCTGTTCCTAATTTCCTGTCCGAACTTATTAATCAAGCGATACACATAAAAGAAGAAGTTTTGCCTCATACTCGTAATGAAAGACTGTTAGAACTTATTTTAGATGAGCTTAGATTTTTAGAAGAAATTCCATTCCAATTACCTGAAGCACACTCAGAGCTACTCAAAAATATTTGTCAAAATATTAAGACCGATCTTTCTGCTGTTAACCATTTAGAAGAAATTGCAAAACAATACCATTTTAGTTCTAAAACCCTTTCAAGATTATTTCAAAAGGAGCTAAACATGAGTTTTAGCACATGGCTAAAACAAGCAAAGCTCCTACAAGCACTGACTGATTTAGAAATGAATAAACCCATACTGAATATCGCATTAGACTTAGGCTATGAAAGTTCGAGTGCCTTTTCTTATATGTTTAAAAGACAAATGGGG
Source organism: Acinetobacter rudis (assembly GCF_031157835.1). GTDB lineage: Bacteria > Pseudomonadota > Gammaproteobacteria > Pseudomonadales > Moraxellaceae > Acinetobacter > Acinetobacter rudis_A. The sequence continues at coordinate 124,388 of NZ_JAVIDR010000002.1, forward strand.
ATGACTCCAACAGAGTACCTAAAGAAAAAGACATATTAAAAAATGTCTTTTACTCTATATAAATTGTCTTTTGATCTAAAGAGCGACTAAAACAGATCATGCATGATGGTGTTATTGAAATACTGAGAGAACATCATGTTAAGTCATCCTCAAAATAAGTATCGCCGATTTGAATTTTTAGATTTCTCTGAACGAAGCTGGCCAAGTAAAAAAATTACCTCTGCACCTATATGGTGCTCTACAGATTTACGTGATGGCAATCAAGCATTGGCCAATCCGATGGATCATCATAGAAAACTTAAATTTTTTAAATTGTTAGTTGACTGTGGCCTTAAGGAAATTGAAGTTGCTTTTCCTGCCGCATCGGAAACTGACTTTAATTTTGTACGCTATCTCATTGAACAAAACCAAATCCCAAATGATGTTTGTATCCAAGTTATGACTCAAGCAAGAGCGGACTTAATAGAAAGAACATTTGAAGCTTTGGTTGGAGCTAAACAAGCCATCGTTCATGTTTATAATGCAACAGCTGAGGTCTTCCGTAAAATCGTTTTTCAAAAAACCAAGCAAGAAGTCATTGACTTAGCAGTTACCTCAACAAAACAAATTAAAGCCTTATGCGAGCAATATCCTGAGACAAAATGGACTTATGAATATTCTCCAGAAACGTTTTGCTTTACTGAAATTGAATTTGCACTTGAAATATGTGAAGCAGTAGCTGAAGTTTGGGGGCCTAGTCCAGAAAATCCAATGATTATTAATTTACCAACGACTGTTGAAGTCAGTACACCTAACATTTTTGCAGATCAAATTGAATATTTTTGTAAACACTTCTCAAAACGTGAGCAGGTCTGTATTAGCGTACATCCGCATAATGATCGAGGTACTGGTGTAGCAACAGCTGAACTTGCTTTACTTGCAGGTGCAGATCGTATTGAAGGTTGTTTATTCGGAAATGGTGAACGTACAGGAAACGTTGACCTTGTTAATATTGCTTTGAATATGTACACCCAAGGCATTGCTCCTGAGCTTGATTTTTCCGATATTATGGCTGTGGCTGAAGTAGTAAAAGAATGCAATGAACTTCCGATTCACCCAAGACACCCTTATGTTGGTGAGTTAGTTTTTACCGCTTTTTCTGGTAGCCATCAGGATGCTATTAAAAAGGGCTTTCAAGCCAGAAGCACTCAAAAGCACAGTTATTGGGAAGTTCCCTACTTGCCTATAGATCCAGCAGATTTGGGCTGTAGTTATGAAGCTGTGATTCGTGTAAATAGCCAATCAGGTAAAAGTGGTGCAGCTTGGATATTGCAGCAAAATCATGGCATAGATCTACCTGCAAACTTACAAAAAGATTTTAGCCAAATTGTACAAAAGGTGACGGACAATAATAAAAAAGAGTTATCACATGCTGAAATTTGGACATTATTTCGAGCTGAATACGGAGTCAATACACATGATAGTGAATTTAGGCTCGTAAATTATCAATCAAGTAAACAAGATGATATTTATCAAGTCAAAATTTCAATTCAAGTAAATAATGAACTTGTCCATCTTTCAGGTATTGGTAATGGATTATTATCAGCCTCTGTAAATGCTCTAAATACCAAATGGCCACATAAAATAACCATCGCTGAATATTCAGAACATGCTTTAGGCAAACAGAGTAGTAGTCGTTCTATTAGTTATATTCGTTGTACCGATAATAATGGAAACATATATTGGGGTACTGCTATTGATACTGATATTGCAACTGCATCAATTCAAGCATTATTAAATGCATTCTATAAATCGTATAAGTTAAATAATTTGGAAAATTTATCAACCTAATACATCTTATACAATGTATATAAGCCTTCAATAAAATTGCCCACTTTAGCAGATTCACGGTGTCATGAATTACGAAGTGGGCAATACACCCTTTCTCTAATGAGCCTCTTGGCTCAGAAGTGAATCTAGATCAAACTTCACTCAAAGCCAACTGATCTAATGGCGCTTTTAAAAACCTATTTAAAATGTTCAGTAACACCATATTCTACTTGTTTGGATTATCCCAAACTTCTCTTAATGATAATAAGTCATCTGGTGTGACATGAATCACCCCTTTTCCTGGTATATCAATCTCAGCAATAATAAAAAGTGCCATGGTAATCAAAAAGGGAAGAAGTAAAATGATGGTATTTATACCTTGCTCTTTACGGGCATTATATCCAATCAAAAAATTTGACACGATTGCAAAGAAAATAAGTAAAGCCCAAACTATATTCGGTATTTGATAACGCCAACTTACTGTGGTTTTTTCCTGAGAAATATACAAGTCATTATAAGCTGTAAGTACAGAAGCAATGACTGGATTAGGTGCTTGATTAGCTTCAGCTACAGCAATTTCCCACAATTCAGTTTGTTTTTTTACAGATGTAATACGCCATTTTTTATTTTCGGCTCGATTATCGGCTCTAAAAAACTCAATCCGTGCATCTAAGTATTGATGTAATAATTTCTCTGCTTGTTCACGTTGTGGGGATGCTAATAATTGAGTACGTTGTAAAGCTGCACCTATAACAACCATCTCATTTTCTTCTGTTTTTTGTCGCTCATTATATCCTCCAATCGAAATTGAAAGGACAAATCCGATTAACAAACCCAATAAAGATAAGATCGCACCAAGTACAATTTTGGCTTGATCATCGTTAAAATGAGGATTGTGCTTATTGAAAAAATACTTTCCACCACAGGCCGCACTACCCAATAAAATAAATGTACACCAAAATATATATGCAGAACTTATTGGTAGTTCATTCACCAACTCATGCACCCATGACATATTCACAATCCTTTTTTAGAAAAAATTAAGCACGCTTAACATATAAGGCTGCAAGACCAAGCAGAATAAATTTAACCAATTAAAATTTAAATAGATTTTGTTCTTGTTCGCTATGAATAATTATAAAGAAGAATACTTTCAAACACGACATAAAAAAGCGGCTGATTTATAACCAGCCGCTTAAGATAAATCATCTATTTGATCAACATGGACATTTTTTCATATCGCCACCAGCAGATGGATAACGTGCATCCACACAGTGACGATAAAAAGTTTTCGCATCCATTGCTTCTAAATCAGGATGATGTGTTTTCATATGATTCAGATAAGTTTGATAATCAGGTACTCCAACCATCAAACGAAAACTTTGCTGTAGCCGTTGCCAGAGTGTCGCTATTCTTGACCAGTTTTTAGGTGAAAGAATTACACTTTTCTGTGACATTACAGTCATTTTTATAATTTTAAAAATGACTGATTTACCCTGCCCTGGAAATTTTAATTGCATAATACCCTCCACTGTTAAGAATGACTTGTGGTTGAATCAGCAACATTGTCTTCATCACGATAAATCGCTTCGGCCTCATTTACAGTTGGTGTTTTACTCGCTAATGCACGGCGAACAACTGAGATTGACGCAAAAACCATTACTATTGCAACAATCATAAAGAAAGCACAAAGAACAGCATTTATCTGATTAGACAATACAATGCTCTGCATTTCAGCAATACTCTTGGCTGGCTTAATAATTTCACCATTGGCAATTGCATCTGAAAAACGATTTGCCTGTGCTAAAAAGCCAATTTTCGGATTTTCATGGAAAATCTTTTGCCAACCAGCAGTCATTGATGTAATGAACAGAAAAACTGTTGGGAGAATAGTTACCCATACATATTTTTCTTTCTTCATTTTAAACAAGATGACCGTACCCAAGATTAAAGCCATAGCAGCTAGAATTTGGTTACCAATACCGAATAATGGCCATAAGCTATTGATCCCGCCAAGTGGGTCAACAACACCTTGATAAACAAAGTATCCCCACGCAGCAACAGCAACTAAAGTTCCTAGCATATTACCAATAAATGAACTTGAATTTTTCACTGCTGGAATCACAATCCCAACTGTATCCTGCACCATAAAACGACAAGCACGTGTACCTGCATCAACTGCCGTTAAAATAAATAATGCTTCAAATAAAATAGCAAAGTGATACCAAAAGGCCATCATGGAACGGTTATTAAAGATTTCACTGATGATATGTGCCATACCAATAGCAAATGTTGGTGCTCCACCAGTTCGTGACAAAATAGAGCTTTCCCCGACTTCACTTGCCAATGTAGACAACGCTTCAGGCGTAACCACAAAACCTAAATTACGTACAGCCTCAGCAGCGGATTGTACGTCTGTACCCAGTACTGCAGCAGGCGCATTAATCGCAAAATATATTCCAGGTTCCAGTACGGTGGCACAAATCATGGCCATAATTGCCACAAAAGACTCCATTAACATACCGCCATAACCAATCATACGAATGTTCACTTCGTTATCGACCAGTTTAGGTGTTGTACCTGAAGAAACGAGTGCATGAAAACCTGAAATTGCACCACATGCTATCGTAATAAATAAAAATGGAAATAAACTACCCGCAAAAACTGGACCAGTACCATTAATAAATGGGGTCACTGCTGGCATTTTTAACATTGGCATTGCGAATAATATACCCACAGCCAACCCAGCAATAACGCCAATTTTTAAAAAGGTTGAAAGGTAATCTCGTGGAGCCAATAATAACCATACTGGTAAAACCGAAGCGACAAAGCCATAAATAACCAGTGCCCATGTTAATTGAGTTCCACTTAAATCAAAAAATGGCCCCCAATAAGGGTGTTGTGCAACCTCACCACCATAAATGATGGCTAACATCATTAAAATAAAACCAACAATAGAAACTTCAGCAATTTTCCCTGGACGTATATAGCGCATATATACGCCCATAAATATAGCAATTGGAATCGTTGCTGCAATACTAAACACACCCCAAGGGCTATGTGTTAATGCCTTAACAACAACAAGTGCAAGTACAGCCAAAATAATGACCATGACTCCTAATGCACCTAACATCACAATTACACCAGCAAAAGAGCCTAACTCTTGTTTGGCCATTTCACCTAAGGAACGTCCATCACGACGTGTTGAGATAAATAACACCAAGAAATCTTGCACAGCACCAGCTAAAACCACACCGATTAACAGCCATAACGTTCCTGGTAAATACCCCATCTGCGCAGCAAGAATAGGACCGACTAACGGACCTGCACCTGCGATGGCTGCAAAGTGATGTCCAAAAAGTACATGTTTATTTGTTGGAACATAATCTAAACCATCAGCGAGTCGATGCGCTGGCGTTAAACGTCTTGAGTCTAAACCAAAAACTTTATTTGCGATAAATAAACTATAAAATCGATAAGCAATGCTATAAACGCAGATTGCCGCCAGTACTAACCATACTGCATTTACATGCTCACCACGACTGACTGCAAGTATGCCAAAAGACACTGCGCCAATAATAGCGATCACAACCCACATCATTTTGCTAAAAAACGTCATTTTCGTTTGTATATTTTCCATTTATACCTCACATCTCTCCTAAGAGCGCTGCTTCATCGGATTTAATTAATTATTTAATTTTTTTGAAATAGCGTAAATTCTATTTTAGTCCTATTAAAACCCTTTTTTAGCTTAAAATATATTCATTCAATATAACAGACAAAAAAAAGAGTGATATTAAATCACTCTTTTTTATTACTTAGATAAATCGAGCATTAAGCACGTTCTAAATAATCACCAGTACGTGTATCTACACGAACACTTTCTTCTTGTTGAACAAAAAGAGGAACACGTACTACTGCACCTGTTTCAAGTTTAGCTGGTTTACCACCACCGCCAGAAGTATCACCACGTACGCCTGGATCAGTTTCAACAACTTTTAGTACCACAAAGTTAGGTGCGCTAACTGTTAAAGGTACACCATTAAATAACATAATAGTGCAAAGCTCGTTAGAGTCATCTTTAAGCCATTTTGCTGCATCACCCATTGCAACTTTATCTGCTGCAATTTGTTCAAAAGATTCAGGATCCATGAAGTTCCAGAGTTCACCATCGTTATACAAGTAGTTCATTTCTACTTCTACGATGTCCGCACCCTCTAGTTGCTCACCAGATTTAAATGTTTTTTCAAGTACTTTACCTGAACGAAGGTTACGTAATTTTACACGGTTAAAGGCTTGGCCCTTACCTGGTTTTACGTATTCATTTTCCATGATTGAATATGGATTGCCATCAAGCATTACCTTTAAGCCTTGCTTAAAGTCATTTGTAGAATAATTGGCCATGAAAGGCACGCTCCAAACTTACTAAATAATTTGATAAATCTTGCGCATTGCATCACTGTCAAACTGCAGTCAAAGCAAGCAGCATGCGTATCAGTACACGGCTGACACTACAAGATATTGCGTATTCTAAATGAGCATCACATCATGAAGCAACGTTAAAATGACTAAGCCCCAAGTCTATAGCTTAATTTTTCCAGTTATTCTGGCTTTTTGTAGTGTAATTCAGCGGTGCTCTTAGCCAAGATCATCAATGACAAAAAAGTTCATCTTATATTCATTGAATAATGCCGTCGAAATTACAGCCTATTAAATAGTAGGCTGGGATTGATACAGCAATTATTTCGTGAATTGTCTATAATTCATTGGGTATTGATATCTCTTTTAGCTGTGGCATGACAACTTATTTACTTCAACAAAAAAACTGGCAATCTCAACTCAGTGACCTCATTACTGAACCAGCTGAATTACTAGAGCAATTACAATTGCAACCTGATCAATTATTATCAGGTGCCCTGCTTGCAAGTCAGCAATTTAAGTTACGTGTACCACGAGCTTTTGTAGAAAAGATGCAGTTATCCACACCACTAGACCCTTTATTGTTACAAGTTCTGCCTCACCATTTAGAAATGGAAGAACATCCCGATTTTGTAACTGATCCATTGGGAGAAGAAGCTGCAAATCAATTGGCGGGTGTACTCCATAAATATCGTTCACGTTTTTTACTTACGTTAACCGGAGCATGTGCAGTTCATTGCAGATACTGTTTTCGGCGTCATTTCCCCTATCAAGAGAATCTACCTAAAAATGAAGATTGGCTCAATATCCGTAGCTATTTACTAGAACACCCTGAAATTAATGAGGTCATACTCAGTGGTGGAGACCCACTCACGCTATCTGATCGTAAACTTGCTTTATGGCTTGATCGGTTAGAGTCCTTAGAGCAGATTCATACCTTACGGATACACTCTCGTGTACCAATTGTTATTCCAGCGCGTATTAATGATGAGTTTTTAGCACTGTTTACTAGGCGTAAATTTAAAGTTGTTTTAGTCGTACACAGTAATCACGCATCAGAGCTAGATGATTTTACTTGCTCACAATTATTACGAGCGGCGCAACAAGGCATTATATTATTCAATCAAGCTGTACTACTCAAAGGTGTAAATGATAATGTAGATAGTTTGACACAACTCAGTCATCGTTTATTTAGTGCCAATGTCATTCCTTATTATCTACATGTGCTAGATAAAGTAAAAGGCGCACAACATTTTGATTTACCATCCACGATTGTCGATGCATTATATCAACAACTACTCGCAAGCTTACCAGGTTATCTTGTTCCCAAACTGGTTCGGGAAATTGCTGGTGAACCCAATAAAACACCATTGTATGGTACAAAAAGCGATTAATATATGAACTTAGGCATAAACAATAAGCATTTTCAAAGTTTTCACATCCCAACGCCTCTCAACCGTAAAGAGCTTAGTTTTTGTGAAAGTAATGTTGATGCTTTTCGTTTATGGACTACCTCTTTATCTGCTCGCCCACTCGGTGATCGTAGTGCTGCAATATTTACAGCACTGCATGAACTCTCCAGCCTAATATGTACAGAAACCGAACGCTTTGACATGTTACAAGAGTTACACCCTTTCATTGAGCATGTTTTAAGTAATATTGAAAAGAATTTCATTACAGCGAATTCACCGCAGGCTGAAAGACAAACTCAATTGGTTGATCTTGATATTCAAATGCGTATGAGTTTAATTCAGCTCTATATTGATATCGCTTTTCGTTGTAATAAGTCCACTCAAAATCCTTGGCAATTTTGGCGACATAATGAAAATCATAATATAAAAGTAAATCGAATTTTATCTTGCTACTATGCCTTACAGCATATGGGTTACCTGTTGCTCCAACAGCAACTTAATTATCTTGATGTACTCATTAATCAATGGCGTTACACTCACGAAATTTATCAATATGCTTTTAAAAATAATGAACATCTCATTAATATTAACCGCATTCAAGGCAGCCGTTATGCCTTTAGCAATATCCAAGAATGCTATATTCAAATTCTGCTCTTAGACATTTGTTATACATATCAAATTCGTCCAAATGAAATTCAAGCCCTTTATGAATGTGGCACTGAATGGATTCATCTCATTGAGCTCAGCCATCGAAACCACGCTACATCGCGCTATATGATTGATAGTCAGCAGGATCTTCCTCCTATTTTCAACCATAAACAGCAACAATTTTTCTTAGCTGACCACTATCTATCAACACATAACCTACTTGAGCATATTAATAATACCATTCAAAATAATGCTAAAAATCTCACAGATAAAGAGAAAAAATATTTGAGCACATCGCTAAAATTTCATATTCAAAATGTTTTAGGTACAACAAGTATTGAACGTCGTTATCCACGTTATCAACATTCTGCGGAATTAGAAATTAGCTTAGGGCTTGAAACTGCACACTTTTTACTTAGTCATCCTCATTATCATTCAGACCATATAGAGTCACAACAAACCAATCCAAACATGTGCAATTTATTCCTTATTACACATGATCCAAGTCTTGAAATAAGCTCACCAATATCTCCACAACTGAATAAAGAGCTAAAACAAATTTATACTGCGCAGGTTCTCGACATGAGTTCCCATGGATATCGTATTCAATGGGACTCTGTACTACCGCAGAATTTACAAAATAGTGAGCTTATTATTCTAAGGGAAAAAAATGATATTAATTGGAAAGTAGGTATTATTCGTTGGATGAAAAAATCCTATCAGAATAATTTTGCAATTGGTTTAGAGGTTTTATCTGATCATGTCTTTGCCTGTAATGTGCGTTTACCACGACAGACTCTAGAACATCCACCAATGGCGGGTTTACTCTTTGCACACACCTATACAGGTAGAATTCAACTTTCTATTGTTCTACCCAATTTTACTCATTTAAATAAAATTGATTCTTTTCACTTAGAATTACATGAGCTAAAAATACAGTTATTGCGTAAAAAAACTTTAATGGTTACCCAAAGCTTTATTCAATTTGAAATCCAAACTCAAAATATTCGTCAGCTTCCAATCCTACGTGAATTACTCGATCGACTTATGGCACAACTCTAGTTAATTTTAAACAAAAAAAAACGGGCAATGCCCGTTTTTTCTTTCGCTGTGCGAATTAACCACGCTTGATAGAACGTGACATACCCGCAAAACGTTGTTTGAACTTGTCGATACGACCGCCAGTATCCACATTCTTTTGTTTACCAGTATAGAATGGGTGGCAAGCTGAACATACGTCAAGGTAAATTGTTTCTTTACCAAGCGCAGAACGAGTTTCAATTACGTTACCGCAAGAACAAGTAGCAACAAGGTTTTCGTATTTTGGGTGAATATCAGCGCGCATGTCCGATTACTCCTAATGAAGAAAGGTTTTGCTGTCATCGCAATTGATCACTCTCGTAAACGAGGAAATGGTTTGTAAAACAAACAGATCAACACCACAACAGACCATTTCTTTTGGCCCACCGAGACATCATTCGTCAGGGCTAAGCACAACAAGTGCAACGATTATACGTGAAATATTCTGCACTTGCGAGTGTTTTTAACAAACACCCGAAGTACGCGCAAAGCCAATTAATGTTCTTCAGTTTGCTGCTTTGACCAACGATTCGCAATCACACCACAAACCATCAATTGAATCTGATGAAAGATCATAATTGGTAGCACAATCATCCCAAGCGGTTGGCCTGCAAATAAAATCTGTGCCATAGGAACACCACTCGCTAATGTTTTTTTGGAACCACAAAAAAACACGGCGATTTGATCTTCACGATTAAAACCACACCACTTTGGAATATACAAAGATAACAGCATAATTAATGTTAATAATACAGAGCAGCTTAATGTTAAATAAAGTAGGGTTAAACCGCTGACTTGATGCCATAATCCAGCAACTACTGCACTACTAAATGCACCATAAACGACAAGTAAAATCGTTCCTTGATCAAATGCTTTAACAATACCAGGCACTTTTTGCATTACTGGGAACATATAAGGACGTAATATCTGTCCCATAATAAATGGAACCAATAATAATAGCCCGATTTCTATAATCGATGAAGTTGGATCATAGTCATGTTGTGATTGCCCAAAGATAAATAAGCTCACCAACACTGGGGTAATAAACATACCAACAAGATTTGAAAAAGAGGCACTACATACAGCAGCGGCTACATTTCCTTTGGCAACAGAAGTGAATGCAATTGAAGACTGTACTGTTGATGGCAAAAAGCACATAAACAAAAAGCCCCAATATAATTGCTCACCGAGTAAAGGCTCAACAATTGGTTTACTTAATAAACCCAATATTGGAAATACGGCAAAGGTAATTGCAAAAACCACCCCATGCAATCTCCAGTGCAATACTCCTTCAATAATGGCTTCGCGTGATAGTTTTGCACCATGTAAAAAAAATAAAATGGCAATTGCAATATTTGTCACGCTAGAAAAAACACTAGCTGCCTGTCCATGTACTGGGATGAAGGTCGCAAGTATAACCATTACAAAGAGTGAAATTGTAAAACGGTCAAGTGCGAGTAGTTTTAACATCCGATTCTCCTCACTTCCTGTATCTTTGATACTGCATTCATTATGTTTTTCGATTAAAAAAACTCAGTGGACTCGACCTCATTATCAAGATCAATTCCACTGAGCTTAATTAAGCTTGCATCATAATGCTATGTTTCTAAATAAATATTCGCTATTTATTTACTACACTTAGTTATTACGTGCATTTTCATCTTGTTGAATTAATTCAATTTTATAACCATCTGGATCTTCAACAAATGCAATCACAGTTACCCCACCTTTCATGGGTCCTGCTTCACGCACCACATTTCCGCCACGCGCTTTAATCTGTTCACAAGCGGCATAAGCATCTGGTACGCCTAAAGCAATATGACCATAAGCATTACCTAAATCGTAATGTGCTGTATCCCAATTATGAGTTAATTCAAGCACCGTATGATTGGCTTCATCTCCATATCCAACAAAGGCTAAAGTAAAACGACCTTCTGGATAATCACGTTTGCGTAGTAAAGTCATACCTAAAACTTCAGTATAGAACAGGATCGACTGTTCTAAATTGCCTACACGTAACATGGTATGTAACATACGCATTATCATATTCTCCAAAAACAAATTTAATTCAGTAATTCTATTGTCGTTGTTTCAATAAACCAGCGACCCATGTAACGAGGAACAAAATTGGAATACCCATAAGGAAGGTAATAAAGAAAAATTTGGAATAACCAAAATTAGTAACTATTGTTCCTGAATATCCTGCAATTGTTTTTGGCAACAATAACATGAGCGAACTGAACAAAGCATATTGCATTGCTGTAAATGAAACACTAGTCAAACTAGATAGAAAGGCAATAAATACTGCTCCAGCTAAACCTGAGGCCATATTATCAAAAATGATGCCTAAAACGAGCCATACTTTACTATAAGGCACAATCACCTTACCTTTTAAGCTGACATTGCCCTGCTCATTATAATTTACTGCAGTAACATCAGCCATGCTTAAACGATACTTAGGCTGCGCTTGCTGCAAATCTGTTACATAAGATTGTGTCTGATGTAAAACATGACGTTGATTTGCTAAATTATAAATCGCCTCAACATCAATTTGATGATGTTTAGCCAACAGCTCTCCAGGAACAACGGCGCTCCAATTGCCTTCTTCAAGTTTTGCAACGATTGGACTTGCATTTGAGAGCTTAACTTTTACTTCTGCTGTTTGTGCTTTAGCTGGTAGGTTGGCTAAACTACCATGAATAATGACATCTTTTTTCAACTGATCTTGGTAAAGATGATTATTCCCACCAATTGCCTGTATGTACAGTTGAGTAGGATCTGCACTTTTAAAACGATCAATTGGAACCGTTAAATTTAATGCGTGTTCATAATTTTGTGGTTGACTTCTAACCTGTATTTGATTTGACTGCGCAAAAACCTGTTTAGGTACTTCGAGCGACCAATTACCGACCTCATCTGGACTTACTGTGTACTGTTGAACACCAATATTCACATGTACATCATTCATGCTTGCGCCTGACTTGACTAAGCCGACAAAAATTAAATTGGTACTACTGGCTAAGGCTGCGCCAAGTAACATCATTTTCATGATGTTATAACGTTGAGATAACACCCCACCAATGAAGCCACCTAAAATCACAAACAAGACGGCAAATAACTTATTAAACCATGCGATCTCTTCTTTATCGAAGTTAAGATCCAAATAAAACAGATTAGCCATTACACCAGCTACAATATCTGAAATTCGATAAAATCCAATAAGTAGTAAAATTGCCAATGCAACCTTTAAACCATAACGTTTAAAAAAGTCTGCTAAGGGTGCCACCCAAGTATCAAAAATAATATCACGGTTAAATATTTTAACTTTTATTAGCAAGCCAACAATAATGACAGCGGCAGCAGCACTACTTATAAAACGCAAAGCCTCAAGTAAGAAACTTAAAAATGAATCGCTAACTTGTAATAAATTAAATAATGGGCCTAACTGAATAAATGCCCCCACAAAAACTGCTGTGGAAACAACAAAGACTACAAAAAGTTGTACATAATCTTTTGTTTGATAATGATTTTTAGGTCTTTCAATCTGCGGTTCATGAATTAATAATGTAGTCACAACCCCAACTAACATCAAACATGCCATTAATAAATAAGTTGCTTTCCAAGCTTCATAAATATAGTTCCCCATCGCTGTACCCAACGATGCAGCAAATAACAAACCACCTAATTGAGTAATAATCGTTGCAGATCGATAACCAGCATTATATGTAGAAGCTAAAACGGTTTGTAAATTTGCATCTTGTGTGAGTTCAATTCGATAAGCATCTACTACAATATCCTGTGTCGCTGAGGAAAAACCCAGAAATACAGCGGCCATAGCCATAAGCACTAAATTAGAAAGGGAACCAAAATTATGTAGGTGTGGAAGTGGGTTAATAAAAGCCATCGAACAAATAGCTGTCACAACCAAAATCTGTGAGAGTAATAACCAACTCCGACGACGGCCCATCTTCTTTGTCAGCCACGGTAATGGTAGCTTATCTATCAGAGGTGCCCAAATAAATTTAAACGCATAAGCTAAGGCTGCCCAAGAAAACATCGTAATCGTGCTACGAGCAATCCCTGCCTCACTTAACCAAAAAGATAACGTCGCAAATATTAAAAAAATAGGGATACCAGAAGAGAACCCTAAAAACAGCATAATTAGGGCGCGTCGATCAAAAAACGAACTAATCGCAGATTTGAATCCAGAAGCTTGCGTATTCATTGCGTTATTATTTTCTATATAATTGAAACAGTGCTATTCAATCGTTTAATAGCCTTAGTTTCAATACTTTTATGTATCTATTCTAGTGATTAATACACAATTAATAATATTTATTCCCATACCCTTGTATTTGTAGACTAAACCTGTATACCCTTAAGTTTTCCACATTTATATAGTTTTGGATTTCTGCAGTGGCTCAAAGACATGATCAAGTTAGCAATAGTACCAGTACCAACGCTCAACCAACTACAATAAGCACAGAAAATACTGAACCACTCTTTCCTTCTGTATTCGAACAAGAAGCTATTCAGACCACATTGACACAAACTCGACTACAGGCTGCACAGCTCGCGCACAAAGCTGATTTGAGTTCGATTCCGAGTTCAACACGCAGTCTCAAGCCTCTAAATAACTTTTTAGGCCAAGACCGCGCACGAGCTTCTGTAGAGGCTGGTATCGCTTTGCCTTATTCGGGCTATAATATTTTTGCTGTAGGTACTGCAGGACTTGGCAAACGCACAATGATTAAGCGTTTGTTACAACAACACGCCAAAAAAATGCCTACTCCTCACGACTGGGTTTATGTCAATAATTTCAAAGTTAGTCGTCAGCCAATCGCGCTATGTTTTGAAGCAGGCATGGGCAGTAAGTTTAGTCATTTACTACATCAAAATTGGCAAAACATTATTAAACAATTAGAACGCCGTTTTAGTGCAGAAAATTATCATAATCGCTTAGAACGCATACGCCTAATTACCAGTAATGAGCAACAACAGGCACTTGTAGAGCTAACCAAAGAAGGTGAAGAGCTCGAACTCAAACTGATTAATCGTCATGATGAACATTGCTTTGTGCCGACGCATATTAAAAATGATCAACTGCAAGAAATGACGCAAGAGGAAATCAATGCCCTAGACAACAAGGAACGTGCTGAGATCGCAACAAAAATCCGCTATATGGATAAAAAACTACAGCGTCTAAGTATGCACTTGGGTGATATTGAAGAAGATGCTCGAGACCAAGTATCAGAGCTAAACCGTGACATCGCCAAACAAGTTGTCATGCCAAAAATTGAGTCCATGCTGCATAAGTTTGAAAATATTAAAGGTCTAGAGCAGTATCTTAAAGCCTATGCCAATGATATTATTGATAATGTTGAGATGATCCTCGAACAAGAAGAGGTCGAGTTTTCTCCTACTGCTTTTAACCGTGTTCCTTCACGCTATCAAGCTAACCTTGTAGTCAGTCACAAAGCCAACAGTGGCGCACCTGTTATTTTTGAAGATTTTCCTACACATTATAATTTGCTTGGGCATGTAGAACAGCTAACTCAAAATGGGACCATTACCACTGATTTTACTCTTATCAGACCAGGTTCATTACATCGTGCCAATGGTGGATTCCTCATATTAGAAGCAGAGCAATTATTAGAACAACCTTATGCATGGCAGGGTTTAAAACGTGCGCTTAAATCTGGACAATTAAAACTGTCTTCACTGGAACATATGCTCACACTCACAGGAAGCATTTCCATTGAACCTGCTGCTATTCCACTCGATCTAAAAGTAGTCTTGTTAGCTGAACCCGATATTTATTATGAAATTTTAGAGTTAGAGCCCGAATTAGGTAGTGTCTTTAAAATTCGTGCTGACTTTACTGATACCTTGCAGCGTAATCATGAAAATGAACAAGCATATATGCAACTAATTGCAGACTATGTACAGCAAGACAAACTCCTTCCTTTTGACCGCTCTGCCCTAGCTGCCTTGCTAACAGATTCGAGTCGTCAGGCTGAGGATCAAAGCTCGTTATCATTACATGCATTAACCTTGGGTGATCTGATTCGTGAATCACATCATCATGCAGCACAAAATAATGAAAAGTTTGTTTCAGCTGAACATATCAACACTGCTCTTAAACACCGTCAATATCGCTTAGGTTATTTAAGAGAATTATATTGGCAAGATCTATCACGCGGCACACAATTGATAGAAACTCGTGGTCATCGTTTAGGTCAAATTAATGCATTATCAGTCATCCACTACGCAGATGTTGAATTTGGTCTACCTTCACGTTTAACTGCTTCAGTTTACCAAGGTGGTGGAGACATTTTAGATATTGAACGTAGTGTTGAGCTGGGTGGTTCTTTACACGCTAAAGGCGTACTTTTAATGTCGAGCTTTTTAAAAGCCCACTTTGGTCGTGAACAAATCTTACACTTCTCTGCCGCCCTGGCCTTTGAGCAAAGTTATGGTCAAGTCGATGGCGACAGTGCAACAGTTGCTGAGCTTTCTGCACTAATTTCTGCTATTAGTCAGCTCCCTATTGACCAATCATGGGCAATTACAGGCTCCATGAACCAATTAGGTCAAGTTCAACCTATTGGTGGAGTCAATGCGAAAATTGAAGGTTTCTTTGATGCTTGTAAATTACAAGGTCTAACCAAGAAACAGGGTGTAATTATTCCACGACAAAACATGCAACATCTGATGTTACGTCATGATGTCATCGAAGCTGTTGAGCAAGGACTATTTCATATTCATGCGATTGACACGATTGATCAAGCTTTAGAAATCTTAATGGCACGTCCAGTTGGCCGTCTCAACAAAAAAGGTCGTTACTGTAAAGACTCGATCTATGCCGCTGTGATGGCACAACTTGAATATTGGCAAGCAATTGAAGATGGTGAAATCTTAGAGGAAGAAAAACCGAAAAAGAAAGCCAAGAAAAAATCGAAAAAGAAAGCCAAAGAAAAAGCAGACACTAAAGTAAAAACAACGGAGCAACAAACAACAGATACCCCTGCGGAAGCTGCAGCAGAGGCCATAGTCGTTGCAACCGATAAGAGTCAAAAATCCAGCGTAAAATCAAAATAAAACACCCCCCTATAAGCTGTATTCAGCTTATAGGGGTTTCAATTTACCTTTGACGAACAAAGGTATTTTAAAATGAACAGACCATCAAATTTCTTCTATACGTACAACGTAATCTTCTTTTTCAATTGCTGTAACAAGTGGTGCTAAATCAGAAGCAATTTTTAGTTCTATATCAATACTTACAGCACTATTCTTCGCACGGCTCGTTGCAGCAAAGCGCTCATGACGTAGCTCATAAATATTCCCACCTTGCTCAGCAATAATCGCTGTTAAGCGTGCCAATGCACCAGGATGATCCGATAGATCAACACGGATACGCACCATACGCCCAATACGCGTTAAATGGCGTTGTAAAACAGAGATCATTACACGCGTATCAATATTGCCACCAGAAAGTACAATCCCAACATTTTTATCTGTAAATCGTTTTGGATCAGACATCACTGCAGCCATTGCTGTAGCACCAGCGCCTTCACACACTGTTTTTTCGATATTTAACAATAATGCGATCGCTTCTTCGATCATATCTTCATGTACAACAATAATATCATCGACCCATTGCATGACAACTTGTTGATTGAGTTGCCCTGGCTGGCTTACAGCAATACCTTCAGCAACAGTTGATCCCATTGAGTTTGGATAGTCTTGCTGATAAAAAATTTTAGCCATATTGGGATATACTGCAGACTGTACCCCAATCACCTGAATAGAAGGCTTAATTGCTTTTGCCGCAATTGCCATACCAGAGATCAATCCCCCACCACCAATTGGGACCAACAATACATCCAAGTCAGGTACCGTATTCAACATTTCTACCGCTACACTTCCTTGACCAGCAATAATTTCAGCATCATCAAAAGGATGAATAATTGTTAAACCGTGAGCCTCAGATAAAGTCTGCATCTGTGCCGCTGCTGTTGCAAAATCTTTCCCAAATAGCACAACCTCTGCACCATATTCTTTAACACGGCCAATTTTTACGATAGGTGTATTCTCAGGCATAACAATTGTTGCTGAAATACCTAATCGCTGAGCATGATAAGCAACGCCTTGAGCATGATTTCCTGCAGAGGCAGCAATAACACCAGCCTGTTTTTCATGGTCAGTTAAGCTAAGTAATTTATTTAATGCACCACGCTCTTTAAATGAAGCAGTAAATTGTAAATTTTCAAATTTTAACCAAATATTCGCAGAAAATTTACGTGAAATAGTCTCAGAACATAAACACGGCGTTTCAACAACTAAACCCTGTATACGCTCAACGGCAGCCTGTACATCTTTAAATTGGGGTAATGCTCTGGAAGCAATAGGCTGTGTCATTTATTTATTCCTATTTTTGCACATAAATGCAGCATGTGAGATTAAATGATTACTACTTTGAGTTTTACAGTGTGCATGATTTTTTAGCTAAACTGCAGTATATTTCTTTTAAGTTTATTTAATTGTCCGCCTTTTAATCAACATCCGATCTACAAATAAAAAAGGGATGACTACTTGGAGTCATCCCTTTTTATTCATACAGCGTAAAGCTTTGAGCTTTACTCATCATGAAAATAAATCATTATGCTTCTGGTGTAGGGCTATATTGCTCAACTAATGCTTTTAGCTCACCGTTTTGGAACATTTCTAACATGATGTCACTACCACCAATCAACTCACCATTGATCCAAAGTTGTGGGAATGTAGGCCAATTAGCAATTTGCGGCAATGTTGTACGAATATCTTGATTTTCTAAAATATTTACATAAGCAAAAGGACGTCCAATTTGACTTAATGCTTCTACAGCACGTGCAGAAAATCCACACTGTGGAAATTGTGGAGTGCCTTTCATATAAAGCAAAACTGCGTGTTTAGCAATTTGATCGCGAATTAAAGCTTCTGTATCTCGTGCTTGTTCAGTCATTGATAAATCCTCAACTATTCTCTGCCGCATTATACCCAAATCAGAGTGAAACAGTATCTTTAATCAAGTTTTTCAATGGAATTTCTTACAGCTGTAAATATCAACAAAATAGGTTTTGTGATGGGTTTTTCATTAAATAAATATAGTGTGAAAAATCTGATTAAAAAAAGCCGCATGATGCGACTTCTTTAGCGAATCTTGAGGCTTAAGAGGCTTCTTGGTAAACACGTCCACCTGGAAGCTGGCTAAAATACTGCTTCAACGCTTCAAGACAACGTTGAGTTTTCATCGGTTGTAATTCTCTTTTTAAAGTCGTCGCAGTCAATAAAAAAGTTGGCAATTTCCAAGCAGGTAATACTTCTACCAAAGAACCGTTGATTAAATCTTTTTGTACATCTAAATATAGTAATCGTGCAATACCATGACCTTTTTGGCATAAGGACTTAGCAACAAAAACGTTATTTGTTTCTAAGCGATGCTTCATATCAAGCGTAATCGCTTCTTTTGTAACGCCATGTTCAAACGACAAATGTTGATAATCTTTCATGCTATTAATCGGAATTAATTCATGATTCAAAAGATCTTCAGGTCGTGAAATCGGCATAGATTGATTTAGGTAGCTTGGAGAAGCAACTAAAACTTGATCGACATGAGCGAGTACTGTTGGTGCTAAAATACTTGATTCCTCAAGTTTAGCTTGCATACGAATCGCAATATCAATCTTTTCTTGAACAATATCAACACCCTTATTATCTGTTTCAAAAAAAACATTCAAACCGCGGTGTGCTGATATCCAATGCGATAAAGCAGGTACAACATGAGTTGCACCAAGTTCTGGTGTGGTTGAAATACGCAAATCACCGACTAAATCATCTCTCAACTCATTAATTCGGATTTTTCCGCGCTCTGCGGCGGCGAGCATTTCCTGACAGCTATGAAAAAAAGCCTGTCCGACCTCAGTCAAGCTGAGTCTGCGAGTAGAGCGATGTAGAAGAGTAACTTCCATCTCATTCTCTAAAGAACGCACCTGCTGACTTACAGCACTTGTGGTAATCCCAAGTTCACGGGCAGCCCCACTGAATGAACTCTTTTCAACTACACAAGCGAAAACGCCCATTGCCCGAAGTTGATCTAACATAAATTTCCCTCTAAAACCATGAAATGGTTAACACATTTTCACAGAAGCAACTATTTGTATTATACGGAGAAATTTATGTTTTGCGTAAAATATAATTAATTACTTGGTAATAAATTTACTGGGTCAGTTGGTTTCCCATCCAAGCGTATTTGGAATTCCAACATGACACGATTGGTTCCTGTTGAGCCCATTTCTGCAATTTTCTTACCAGCAACTACGTTTTCACCGCTTTTTACCAGCAACTTACTGTTATGAGCATAAGCACTGATGTAGCCACCATTATGTTTAATTAAAACTAAACGGCCATATTCTGGTAATCCATCTGCTGCATAAACGACCTGTCCATCTGCAGCTGCATAAACTGGGTCCCCTACATTTCCACCATAACGAATACCTTTAATATCTTTCGCTGCATTAAAGTTTTCAATTACTGCACCTGTTGTTGGGCGAATCCAACGAATTGCTGAGCGATTTGGTTGAACTGTAGCTGTTGTCGTGTTGGTATTTGTATTCGTAGTATTTGGTACAACTACCTGCTGTCTTTGAATTTGTCCAGCATTGGTATTCAAAGGCTGTGTAGTGATTCGATCATTACGAACATTGCCTTTTAAACGTAATGTCTGACCAACATAAATTCGGTAAGGAGACGCAATATCATTCATTTGCGCTACCTTAATATAATCTAGACCATAACGTGAAGAGATAGCACTTAAGGTATCTCCTGAGCGTACAACATAACGGTCAGGTGCCGCAGCATATCGTGTTGTTGTACTGTATTGTGGTTTTGATGCACATCCTGTTAAGTAAATACTGCTTAAGACTGCACCAGTAATTATTACACTATTTGTCCAAAACTTAGGCAATCCACGCATAAATTGTAATCGTGCCAAAAGCATGGGCTTCCTCTCTCTAATTGATTAATAAAATTAACATTATGTATAAATTAGCAAAAATACAGCCAATCAATGGGCGCTATTCACCATTCACTACAAAGCTATAACGCAAGTTTCGCTTTAAGCCTATAAAAACTACCATATTGGCATTGTGTTACAGTACATCAAGTTGATGTTCTGTTTGCAAATGATCAAGCAAACCATAATTAGTGGCATCCATTTGCACTGGAGTAATACTGACATACTTATTCGCAATCGCAAAAAAATCAGACTGTATATTTGCAGCTTGCTTCACTGGATCTGCCACCGCCTCACCTGCCAATCCAATCCAAAACACTTGACGCCCACGCGGATCGACTTGACTTGTGATCGGTTTAGATTGAGTACGTTGTCCTTGATAGGTATACAACATACCTTGAATATCAGTAACATCAGGAATGTTTATATTTAAAATATGTCTAGCAGGTAAAACAGGCAAACCTCGTGCAATAAAATCATGTACCCATTGTGCAGCCTGAGCATAATCTTCGACAGACTCATGCGCGCGTACATTGGGTCCAGCTAAAGACACAGCAATCGCAGGATGCTTCATTAAACGTCCTTCAAATGCAGCCCCTACTGTTCCAGAATATAAGACATCATCCCCTAAATTAGCACCACTGTTGATACCACTAACAACGAGATCAAACTCAAAGTCAAACATACCATTCATAGACAAATAGACACAATCTGCAGGTGTGCCATTTACTGCCCACACATCCTCAGCAACTTTCACTGGGCGCAAAGGTCGATCCAGTGTTAAGGCACTTGAATAACCACTACGCTCACTTTCGGGAGCAACAATTACCACTCGACCCAAAGGTTGCAGTGCTTTGGCCAAGGCTTGAATACCTGGTGCAAATACACCATCATCATTCGCTACCAATATATTCATGTGGTCTCCATTGTGAATATTTAATTCCATAAATGATCACTCATTCACTGCCTAGTTTGACTCATTAAGCAATCACAGTGAATGATAATTCTAGCAAGGGTATACTTGATCTGCCCTGATAACAAATAAATGATGAATAAAACAAACAGATTAATTAAAATTCATTTCCTCAGTACTTAAATTAAATTGAGGTCACTTTTTAGGTTATATTCAGTTTACTCAAGCTGTTATTTGAATATTCCATTGAAAACCTACATCATCAATACATTTTATTTATTTTGTTTAGATTATTATTGTTTAACCTAAACAAATCATTTAGTTAAGCTGAGCCTCGATTTATTATGCCTATATTTACTTCTACCACTCGAATCTCAAAAATATTACTTGCATTTATTCTTTCAAGTGCAGGTCTGTTTAGTACAAATAGTTTTGCAGCAAATGAGTCTGCTGAACATACACAAGAAAATATTGAAGTTACACAGCAAAATGTTACGCCTGAAGAACTTGCTGCTATTTATGTACTTTCTGAGATTTGTCCTTCGCTACTTAAAAAACAATCGGGTTTCGAGCAAGGGTATAACAACCTACTAAAAGATTATCTGCCACAGGAGAAAAAACCTGCAGATTATTTAAGTAATCTTAGTCAACAAAGTCATTTTAAAGCAGTATTAAAACAAGCTCGTGAAGATGCTAAATCAGCAGGAGATCAAGCGAATATAGAAATCTGCCAAGATGTAGTCAACTACCAGCCCTATAAATAATATCGTTACATTCTGTATGTAATCTGCCGTTACTTTTCGTAGCGGTCAGCTTTGCTTTGACCTAGAATAGCTCTACCATCTCACTATAAAGTAAATTGGAATACCGAGAATGATTCAAAAAAGCGCCATTGCAGCAATCCTGCTAATTCCTAGCTTTAGCTATGCTGCAACCGTCCTCTCAAATCCACCAGAATTGAACAATAAATCATACGTTTTAATGGATTTTGAAACAGGCCAAATACTGGCTGCCAAAAATGAAAATGAGAAGTTGGCACCAGCATCAATGACAAAAATGATGACAAGCTACATCATTGAACAAAAACTATTGAAGGGGGAACTTACAGAAGGTGAAAAGGTTCGTATGAACGAATCTGCTTGGTGTAAAGGAAGTAGTACTGAATCGTGTATGTATGTTCCTTTAAATGGTACGGCAACAGTTTTAGAAATGTTACGCGGTATTATTATCCAATCGGGTAATGACTCTTCTAAAGCAATGGCTGAGCATATCTCAGGTAATGAAGGCTCTTTTGCCTATAGTATGAACCAAGAGGCGAAACGTATTGGTATGGTCAATACCAACTTTATCAACTCTACTGGTATGCCAGCAGAAGGCCATTACTCAACTGCAAAAGATATGGCGATTCTAGCGCAGCACATTATTCATGATAGTTCAAAATACTACCCAATTTACTCAGAAAAAGAATTCACCTTCAATGGGATCAAACAAGGCAACCGTAATGCCTTACTCTATACAGACCCAAGTGTTGATGGTTTAAAAACAGGTCATACCAACGAAGCAGGTTTCTGTTTAACCACCTCTGCTAAACGTGGTCCAATGCGTTTAATCTCTGTTATTTTTGGTGCACCAGATATTCAAGCACGTGCAACACAAACACGTGAACTACTGGCTTGGGGTTATTCAAACTACGAAACTATCGCAGTTCATCCTGCGAAAAAAGTACTTGCAACATCTAAAGTATGGTTTGGTACAGAAGATACCGTTCAGGTTGGTTTGTTAGAAAATTTCAATGTCACCATGCCTAAAGGTCAGGCTAATGAAATTAAAACACAAATTTCTGTACAACCTAATCTAGATGCGCCACTCAAACAAGGACAAGTTGTTGGTAAACTTACAGCAACACTTGATGGTAAAGTTATTGCTGAAAAACCACTGGTTGCACTTAATGCTGTTGAAGAAGCAGGTTTCTTCTCTCGCATCATTGATCATATCAAACTGTTTTTTAGTAATTTATTTTAATTTTCTTTAAAAATCAGCATCAATTGCTGTCTAAACATAGCATCATGGGCATAAATTTCGTAAAATACGCTTTTTATCCCATGGTGCTTTTTTTATGACGCAATGGATGCCACATGTCACAGTCGCAACTGTCATTGAACAAGATGGTAAGTTTCTGATGGTCGAAGAATATAGTACTGGTATCAGTCATCCTGTATTCAATCAACCCGCCGGACATGTTGAGTGTGCTGAAAGTCTAATTGAAGCTGCACAACGTGAAACCATGGAGGAAACAGGTTATCAAGTTGAAATCCAAGCTTTACTTGGAATTTATAGTTATACTCCTCCCATGTTTCCAGACCGTACCTACTATCGGTTTTGTTTCTTAGGTGATGTCGTTCAGCATTTTCCAGATGCCAAACTTGATGAAGGAATTATTACTGCTGTGTGGATGAGCCTTGAAGAACTTCAAAATTCTGCACGTGCACGTAGTCCTTTAGTGACCAAAGCCATTCAAGATGCTTTAAGTGGTCAACGATACCCTCTCTCGCTCATCTATGAGCATAAAAATAGTCCTTTTAACTTAATACAGGATGCTTAGTCCTATGCAACAACGTGTCATCGTCGGTATGTCAGGTGGTGTAGATTCTTCTGTTTCTGCAGCACTGTTACTTCAACAAGGTTATCAAGTTGAAGGCCTGTTCATGAAGAACTGGGAAGAAGATGATGGAACGGAATACTGCACGGCAATGCAAGATTTAGCTGATGCACAAGCAGTGTGTGACAAGATTGGTATCAAATTACATACTGCCAACTTTGCAATGGAATATTGGGATCGCGTCTTTGAGCACTTTTTAGCAGAATATGCGGCTGGACGTACACCAAACCCAGATATTTTATGTAATAAAGAAATTAAATTTCGCGCTTTTTTAGATCATGCAATGACTTTAGGCGCTGACTTTATTGCGACTGGACATTATGCACGACGAGGTGCAAGTACCATTAATAGTCGTGGTGAAGCCTATGCCCCTTTACTACGTGGCTTAGATCAAAATAAAGACCAGACTTATTTCCTTCACGCTGTACATGGTCGTGAAATTAATAAAACCTTGTTCCCTGTAGGCGAAATTGAAAAACCAGAAGTCCGTAGAATTGCAGAACAATTAGGATTAGCTACAGCCAAAAAGAAAGATTCAACGGGTATTTGCTTTATTGGCGAACGTCGTTTTAATGATTTCCTTAAACAATATTTACCAGCACAACCTGGAAAAATTGTTTTAGATGATGGCAAACAGGTTGGTGAGCATCATGGTCTCATGTACTATACGCTCGGCCAACGTGGTGGTATAGGTTTAGGTGGAATGAAAGGTGCAGAAGAAGGTGCATGGTTTGTTTTACATAAAGATATTGAATCAAATCAATTGGTTGTTGGCCAAGGACACGAGCATCCATTGATGCACAGCACTGAGCTTTGGAGTGAAAACATTGATTGGGTTGCTGGTGAAATGGATATTCCTACCACTGGCCTAGTTTGCACAGCGAAAACTCGTTATCGTCAACCGGACCAAACCTGTACTGTTTATCGTGATACAGAAAATGAAAATGCGGTACACGTTGTTTTTGATCAATCACAACGTGCTGTGACACCAGGACAAAGTGTCGTATTTTATTTAGATGAAGTTTGTTTAGGTGGTGGTGTGATTCATCACACTAATGCCGCTAAACCCCATTTTATATAACGGAAATTCGACATGGTTGAGTTACCCTTTCAGCAACATCAATTACTCAATAATCGCCAGAACCGTGCCCTTGCATTAGCCGCTGTGTTTCAAGCAGCGCAGCTAACGCATATGACAGCACTTAATGGTCGACAAAGTATTGGCGAGAGTGGCAATTACTATTTTGAACAGCTATTAAAAGCAAGTCTGAACGTTCGACCAACTGCAAATTGCAGTTGTCAAACGCTCGATTTTTTTAATCAGCTTACAGATATTTCACTTGGTCTTAAAACGCTGGAAAGTAGCATACACCAACCCTTTAGTACTGCGCCAAAATCTCCCATTCCCTTACCAAAACGAAGTACGATCAAACTCCCGATGTCTTATGCTATGGCTTTATTGAGCTTGGAAAAGAAAGTATATAATCAACCTGAGTTTGTTAAAATTATTGAAGCTTCACAACAAAAAATCTTAAAGCAACTCTCTTTCTTTGATAATAATTATACTCACCCAAGTATTTTAGCCAACCTAGCACAAACTTATGTCGATACGGCTGGCCAAATTAATCCACGAATTATGGTACGTGGTCATGCAGAGGCCTTTAAAGATCCTGCGCATACCAACCGCATTCGCGCTTCACTCTTTACTGGTTTACAAATGGCACATCTATGGCGCCAACTCGGTGGTAGCTCATGGAATATGATTTTTAGTAAACGTAAATTACTGCAAGATATTCGAGAACTTGCCCAAATGCAGTATCAAGCTGTTTGATCTGTATCAAGCAATTATTTATATGTTTCATAGCCTAGTTTAGGACACCAATATGAATGCTTTAACCGCACTATCTCCTCTTGATGGTCGTTATGCTAGCAAATGCGATGCATTACGCCCTTTCCTTTCTGAGTTCGGTCTCATCCATGCACGCGTTACTGTAGAGGTCCGTTGGTTACAAGCGTTGTCCAACCATGCAGAAATCACAGAGGTGCCAGCATTTAGTGTTGCAACCCATGCTGCACTTGATCGTATTGTTGCTGAGTTTTCTGAAGCTGATGCTAATCGCATTAAAGAAATCGAACGTACAACCAACCATGATGTAAAAGCGGTTGAGTATTTCTTAAAAGAAAAAACAGCTGGTATTCAAGAATTAGAAACAACAGGTGAATTCATTCACTTTGCTTGTACTTCTGAAGATATCAACAACTTATCTCATGCATTGATGCTAAAAAATGGACGTGAAGTTCTTGTAAACAGCATGCAAAGCATTCTTGATGCAATTGTTAACTTAGCAGAAAAACATGCAGCACAGCCTATGTTGTCTCGTACACATGGTCAAACAGCAAGCCCAACAACTTTGGGTAAAGAAATGGCTAACGTAGCTTATCGTTTAGCTCGCCAAATCAAACAATTTAAACAAGTTGAATTGCTTGGGAAAATTAATGGTGCAGTAGGTAACTACAACGCTCACCTTTCTGCTTATCCTGAAATCAACTGGCCTGCTCACTCTGCTGCTTTTGTTGAGTCTTTAGGCTTAGTATTCAACCCATACACGACTCAAATCGAACCTCACGATTACATGGCTGAACTTTTTGATGCTCTACGCCGTTTCAATACCATTTTAATTGACTTTAACCGTGATGTTTGGGGCTATATTTCACTTGGCTACTTCAAACAAAAACTCAAAGAAGGCGAAGTTGGTTCATCAACGATGCCTCATAAAGTCAACCCAATTGATTTTGAAAACTCAGAAGGTAACCTAGGTATTGCAAATGCTATTTTGGGTCATCTAGGTGAAAAACTTCCTGTTTCCCGTTGGCAGCGTGACCTAACCGATTCAACTGTACTTCGTAACATGGGTGTTGGTTTTGCTCAAAGTCTGATTGCTTTTGATGCTTGTCTTAAAGGTATTGGTAAACTTGAGCTCAATGCAAACAACCTACTTGATGACTTAAACCAAGCACAAGAAGTTCTTGCAGAACCAATTCAAACTGTTATGCGTCGTTATAACATTGAAAAACCATATGAAAAACTAAAAGCGCTAACTCGTGGTCAAGCCATGACTCGCGAAATGATGGTTGATTTTGTAAATGGTCCTGAGCTTCAAGGCGTACCTGATGCTGATCGCTCACGTTTAGCAACAATGACTCCAGCAAGTTACACAGGGAATGCTGAAGAACAAGCCAAACAAATCAAAGACTTTATTGAAAAGATTTAAGCTTCTCAAAAGTGAAAATCGACTGAAATAAGTCTCAAAGCGACCAATAGACAAGCGATATTGGTCGCTTTTTAATTAACCATGGATAAGTAAAATTTTCCCCTAAATACTTCTAAGCATCTCACCATACTGCCGAGCTATAAAATCACAATACTGTGTTTTTAATTTAACCTAGAACTCAGCTACAATATTCTCCAGTCAATCATTCCTCATTTGACATGATCTTTCATCAATTTACCTTAAAACATTATTTAGCTTTTGCAATTTTATTTTTGGCGATCACCATCGCAAGCATTAACCCACTTGAGTTTGAGTCTTATCTTCTGCACCAAGTCGGTACAATTCTAATGCTGGTTGTGCTTGTTTTAGTACAAAAAAAATATGGCTTAAGTTTCTTTAGTTTTTGTTCTTATTTACTTTTTTTATTAATCCACGTTATTGCTGCACATTATCTATATTCTTATGTGCCTTATGATGAATGGTTTAAACAGTACTTTGGCTTTAGCTTAAATCGCTATATGGGTTGGGATCGTAACATGTATGATCGACTCGTCCATTTTTGTTATGGATTACTGCTGTTTCCATTTTTCTATCGCATTTTTCAATATTTTTTCCCCGAAACTAGCCGTGCTAAACGTTTATTTCTCGTGGTACAGTTTGTAATGGCATCGAGTTTATTTTATGAGTGGGTTGAGTGGTATTTAGCCCTCAGCCTATCTCCTGAAGATGCTGAGAAATACAATGGCCAACAAGGAGACCCTTGGGATGCTCATCAGGACATGTTATGCGCCACAATTGGTACTCTTATTGCCTGTGGTCTTTATTTACTAATAACGCCTAACCTAAAACAAGTAAGCGTATCAAATTGATACGCTTTTGCTGACCGAAGACAAATCAAACTAAGGTTATAGTTTAGGGTCTCGTAATTGAGTCAAAGATTGATTCGCCTTAAGCAGTTGTTCAAAAACTTTGTTAACTACGCTTGGCACAATTTGATCAACGACTTGTGCAGCTTGTAAACCTAATTTTTCACCAAGGCTAGGCTTACGGCGAGTCTGAATTAGATAAACATCGTGCTGTGGCAATAAACTTAATAAATACTCATCTGAGGTTTGGAGTTTGTCCACTAAATTTAACTGCAAACTGTCCTGCCCATACCAGTGTTCACCTGTTGATACTTTTTCAACATTCAACTGTGGACGATACTTTTCTACAAAGTGTTTAAATAACACGTGTGTTTGCTGTAGCTCTTCCTCAAACTTCTCTTTACCTTCTGCTGTGTTTTCACCAAACATTGTCACAGTACGCTTATATTGGCCAGCAGTGTATAATTCAAAGTCTACATGATGCTCTTTGAGCAAGCGATTAAAGTTTGGAACTTGAGCAACAACACCAATTGATCCAATAACAGCAAAAGGCGCAGAAAGGATTTCACTGCCTATACAAGCCATCATGTATCCGCCACTTGCAGCCACTTTATCTACACAAATGGTCAAATGGAAACCAGCATCACGTAAACGAACTAATTGTGCAGCAGCAAGACCATAACCATGTACCATACCACCAGGGCTTTCTAAGCGTAGTACTACACGATCACGTCCAGCCTTGGCAGTCGCCAAGACCAAAGTTATTTCTTCACGTAAATTTTCAACCGCCGAAGCTTGCATGTCTCCTTTAAAATCAATCACGAAAACTTTTTGGTTATTCTTTTTACGTAAACGTGTCTCTTTAGACATTTGTTGAGCAAGTTGTAACATTTCCAATTTAGATGCAGTTACTTGAGCAACTTTTTTCCGTTGTTCATTCAGACGAGCATTTAAATGGCTGATACGAACTTCAGCAGGTAGTTTGGGTAGATGAAATAACATATATTGTATTTACTCGTATGCGTATCGTTATTGTTCTTAGATTAGGTTAATCCCAAAGAATTTCAACACTGTTTTCATTAAAATACATGAAGAGCACAAAAAAAGAGCCTAAAAGGCCCTTTTTCAGTTCAAGCGTCTTTTAACCAAAACGTCCTGTAATATAAGCTTCAGTCAATTGATGATCAGGTTGAGTAAAGACTTTCTCAGTTGAGTTGACTTCAATCAAATCACCCAAATGGAAATAAGCAGTACGATCAGAAACACGTGCAGCCTGTTGCATAGAGTGGGTCACAATTGCAATCGTATATTGAGTAGATAATTCAGAAATCAACTCTTCAACTTTCGCAGTTGCAATCGGATCTAGTGCAGAACAAGGCTCATCCATTAAAATCACTTCAGGACTAACAGCGATAGTACGTGCAATACATAAACGCTGTTGCTGACCGCCCGATAAGCCCGTTCCAGGCTGATTCAAACGATCTTTTACTTCATCCCAAAGTCCTGCTTTACGTAAGCTATTTTCAACAATTTCCTCTAGATCATACTTGTCACGTGCTAAACCATGTAGTTTTGGTCCATAAGCCACATTTTCAAAAATTGATTTTGGAAATGGGTTAGGTTTTTGGAATACCATTCCTACTTGCGCACGTAATAACACAACATCAAGATTAGGATCATAAATATCTTGATTGTCTAAAGTAACCTTGCCTGTTACACGGCAGATATCAATTGTGTCATTCATACGGTTTAGAGTACGTAAGAATGTTGATTTACCACAACCTGATGGGCCAATGAAAGCAATCACTTCATTTTCGTAAATTTGTAAATCAATACCTTTAATCGCTTCAGACTCACCATAATAAACATGAACGTCTTCAGCACTGATTTTCACAGTAGTGCTTTTTTCTTTTTTACTTGGTTTGCTTGACTCAAACTGCGATACAAACGAAGTACTCTGCTGTTTCTGTTCAAATTCTGTTGAGGTTGTTTGTTTCTGATTCACGACTTTATCCTGTTCTAAGGAATTCTTAATTTCTGTAGTACTCATATCTTTGTGCCCTTCATTACCAACGCACTTCAAACTTTTTACGCAACCAAATTGCAAAGCTGTTTAAGACAATCATTAGACCCAACAATACAATAATGGCTGCTGCGGTACGACCTTCAAAGAAGTTACGTAATTCGTTGCCCTGCCATAAGAAAACTTGTACCGGCAGTGCTGTTGCTTGATCAACTGGTGATAAAGGTACGTTGGCTACGAAAGCACTCATACCAATTAACAATAATGGAGCAGTTTCACCAAGTGCCTGTGCTACACCAATAATCGCACCTGTTAATATCCCTGGTAAAGCAAGAGGTAAAACATGATGGAAAATGGTTTGTACTCGTGATGCACCTAGACCCAACGCCGCTTGACGAATTGAAGGTGGTACAGCTTTTAAAGAAGCACGTGTGGTAATAATTACTGTTGGTAAAGTCATTAAACTTAATACTAAGCCACCAACAAGTGGTGCTGAAATTGGCAAATGCATCCAACCAATAAAGATTGCTGCACCCAATAAACCAAATACGATCGATGGTACTGCAGCCAAATTGTTAATGTTGACTTCAATAACATCAGTTAACCAATTTTTCTTTGCAAATTCTTCAAGATAAACCGCACTCGCCACCCCAATTGGAATTGAGATAAAAATGACGATAAGCATCATGAACAATGAACCCATGAATGCCCCTGCTAAACCAGCAGTTGCAGGCGAACTACGAGAATCAGGATTAGTAAATAGTTGCGTGTTAAAAGAACGCTCAATTACACCATCAGCATACATTTGATCAGCAATCTTACGAACTTCTGGACTCAGCTGCTGCTGATCATCTGGCAGACTACGATCAATATTCCCTGCTAACCAAACATCTACATTGGCATCAGCAAGCAATTTAATGTCAACTGTTTTACCCATTAATGATGGATCTTTAAAGACCATATCACGAATACGGTATGCTTCTGAACTGGTATAAATTGTATTTAATTCATCACGATCTTTCGTTAATACTGGATCTTTTGCAATTATTGCATTCACAATAATTGCATCCCAATCCACCATCCCCATTTCTGTTTGCCAAGCTATATAGCGCTCATTAAATTGTGCTGGCGTTTCATTTTTATTTTGTACAGGTGCAGCACCTGCATTAATAATTTTAGGATCGAAATATACTGGAACCGTAATACTGGCTTGCCAAAATGCAGGTAAACCTTTGTATAAAAT
This sequence comes from Acinetobacter rudis, assembly GCF_031157835.1. Lineage (GTDB taxonomy): Bacteria > Pseudomonadota > Gammaproteobacteria > Pseudomonadales > Moraxellaceae > Acinetobacter > Acinetobacter rudis_A. Next base: position 155,785 of record NZ_JAVIDR010000002.1, read on the forward strand.
ACTGCTAAATAAGACAGCAACAAAAGCAAGACCAATCATTACCGCAGAAAAACCAAAGATTCTAAAGGTCTTTTCTTTACGATGACGCTGTGCCAATGATTTTTCAATTTTTGCTTTGCGCTTTTCGCGTAACTCAGCAGCAACGCGAGGATCAAATACACTTTGATCCGCAGGAGATGTATTTGATGTACTCATTCGTATTGCTCTCGGTATTTACGCACAATATAAAGCGCAACAATATTAAGACCCAAAGTAATGACAAACAATGTCAAGCCTAATGCAAATGCCACCAAGGCTTGCGGGCTTGCAAAGTCAGTATCACCGGTCAACTGATTCACAATCGTTACTGTTACTGTTGAAACAGCTTCAAGTGGGTTGATATGCAGCAATGGACTATTACCAGCAGCGAGCACCACAATCATCGTCTCACCAATTGCACGTGATGCAGCCAATAAAAATGCACCAATAACGCCTGGCAATGCGGCAGGCATAACCACACGGCGAATTGTTTCAGATTTAGTCGCACCTAAGCCCAATGAACCATCACGTAAAGATCGTGGCACCTGAGTAATAATGTCATCTGAGAGTGATGATACAAAAGGAATAATCATAATCCCCATCACAAAACCAGCAGTTAAAGCACTAGTCGCATTGATATTTATGCCAATCATGTCGCCAGCAGCCTTAAATATAGGCCCAATAAACATTAAAGCAAAAACACCATAAACAATAGTCGGAATACCAGCCAAAATTTCAATTGCAGGTTTTGCCCAAGCTCTAAAACGTGGTGAGGCATATTCAGCTAAATAGATCGCAATCATCAAACCTACTGGTACTGCAACAAGTAGGGCGATAATACTAACCATGAGCGTACCCCAAAGTAATGGTAATAAACCATAACTCCCTTCTGCACTCCCCGAAGTGCTAAAGCCAGGATTCCACTCTGTACCCAAAAAGAAATCAAATGGGCTAACAAATTTAAAGAAATGTAAAGCTTCACTAAACATGGACATCACGATGCCCACTGTCGTTAAAATTGCAACACCAGAACATAGTGCTAAGGAGATATTAATAATACGCTCAACATGATTACGCGCACGATACTGCTCGGCAATTTTCTTTCTTGCCCACAATAAACCAAGTAGTGCACTACATACGACCACTGCGATTTTGGCAAAAGTTCCAACAGATTGGAATTTTTTCAATTCCGCAGCTGCGGCAATCTCATACGCTGCTGCTTGATCACTCACACCAAAACCTGATGCAATTGCCTTAATGCGTTCAACCATTACCTGAATACCAGCAGGGTCCGTCGCATTGACAATTGATGCAGGTACATGATTAAGCACCAAGTGTTTTAAAATATTTGGCTCTACAATATTCCAAACAATGAGGATTAAAAAGGCAGGAATACCGCACCAAAGCGCAACCAAAGCACCGTAATATCCTGGACGTGAATGCAGTGTTGCCGAATTATTTTCTTTACCAGCAATACTTCGGCTCTTTCTGAGTCCAATTTGATATGCAATTGCTACAAGAGCTAATAACACACCAATAAGTAACAGATTCATGTATTCTCCACAGTGTTCTTTCTTAGATTGAAAAAACCTGACTTAGCACAAAAGGCCGATGATCGTTTCCAATCATCAGCCCTATATGTTTTGAATTACTTAACGCCTTGACCTGCTTTAAATGCAGCAAGCACTTTAGCACGCTCTGCATCAGACATCGCGATTAAACCAGCTCTATCCAATTTAGAACCTTTTCCTGAAACTTTCTTACTAAGGAAAAATTCAGTATATTCTTTTAAGCCTTTGATTGATTTCAAGTGCTCACCTTTAACGTAGAAGTATAAAGGACGTGATACAGGATAAGAACCATTTAAAATGGTTTGTTCTGAAGGAGTGACATTATTTACTGTAGCAACACGTAATTTATCACGGTTTTGCTCATAGAAACCTAGACCAAATACACCAACGGCACTTGGAGAAGTTTTTAAACGTGCCAATGTTTCAGTATAGTCACCAGCAATTTCAATTACACGACCATCTTTACGGAAGTTTGAACATGCTTTCTTTTGAGCATCTTTATCTAATGCTTTGAAGTACGCATAAGATTCACAACCAGATTCAATCATTTTTTCTTGGAATACTTCGCGTGTACCATGGTTTGATGCTGGCACAACAAGTGTGATTGGTTCGTTTGGAAGCGAACTGTCAATTTGGTTCCAACGTGTATAAGGGTTTGGAACTAATTTACCATTTGAAGGTAACTCAGCTGCCATCGCTGTAAATACATGTTGTGGACGTAATTTATAAGCCGCTTTACTTGAATTTGAAGCAAATACGATACCGTCATAACCAACTTTAACTTCTAAAATTGTATTTACACCCGCTTTTTTACACGCTGCAATTTCTGTATCTTTGATTTTACGTGAAGCGTTAGCGATATCAATTGTATTGTCGCCAACACCAGCACAGAACTGTTTAAGACCAGCAGAACTACCACCAGAACCTACAACAGGTGCTTTAAATTGTGGGAAAGTATTACCAAATTCTTCAGCAACAATACTTGCATAAGGAAGTACTGTAGAAGAACCCGCGATTTGAATAGTTTCACGAGCGGCATTCGCTGCTGTAGCTAAAGTAGCACCAGTAACAGCAATAGCAAGTGCGATATGATTTAAGCGCATTTTTTCTCTCTTAATAAATAGGTTAGCTGCTCATCTTGTCGTAGCACCGATTTAACTATGCAGCGGTGTACTTGGATTAACTGCATTTTGATTTTAAATTATGACAATTAGGTGACAGTTACATGACGCTTTAATGATTTGTACAAAGCTTACATTTAATTCTTTTATAAAATGATTTTTATTTCTTAAAACTTAGATAAAAAATGATTTTTAATTGTTAATTTTCATATAATTATAGAACACATCCTACCATAACATCAGCCATAATCACTAAAACTTACATTCACATTCACTGCAAAGTTTAAGTCATCTATAATACTCACAAGCGTTTTTTTACATTGAAGCTATCATCACTTAAATAATTTAGCCTACTATACTCAAGACTAAACAATTTCGATTTAAATATAACTACTTAGATGACAATAAAAAAACTCAGCCCAAGAGCTGAGTCTAAAAAAATATATTGCTTAGCCACAAACTAACTTTGTACTCAATAGCCTGACTGACTGAAATATAAGTTAAAACTATACATCAAATACTCTACTCTCCTTTTTATAGTATTTAAGATAATAAACAAATGCCAAAATAGCTAACCAAACAGGACCAAATAATACAGCTATACGCATATTTGGCGTAATGAGCATAATGATGAGCAGTAAACAGAAAAATCCTAAATTAAAATAATTACTCCAAGGAGTAAGAATACTTTTAAATTTAGTTTGATATTGCTTTAACTGCATAGCTTTATGAAATTTTAAATGAGTAATTGAGATAATAATCCAATTAATGATAAGAGCAGTTGTAACTAACAACATAAAAAATTGAAAAGCTTGATTAGGAATCAAATAATTTACTAGCACCCCAATTCCTGATAAGGAACCAGAGGCGATGGCAGCATATGCAGGAATACCATGAGCGTTCACTTTTTTCAATACAGGTGAAGCATTACCTTGTTCCGCTAAGCCGTATAACATTCGGCTCGTACAATAAATACCACTGTTATAAACAGAAACAGCTGCAATAAGCACAACAAAGTTCAAGACATTTGCTACGCCAACACTATTTAGTGACTGAAAGATTAAAACAAAAGGACTGCCGCCTGTTGCAATTTTATCCCAAGGATAAAGACACAATAAAATGCCAATTGAACCAATGTAAAAAATTAAAATGCGATAGACTATCTGATTAATTGCTTTAGGTATTGTTTGAGTTGGATTTCGTGTTTCTGCCGCTGCAATCCCCACCATTTCAAGCCCACCAAAAGAGAACATAATTACAGCCAAGGCCTGCATAAATCCATAGCTACCATTTGCAAAAAACCCACCATGTGTCCATAAGTTTGCGACACCAACTTGCGCATCTCCATGACTATTAAATAATAAATAAATCCCAAAAATAATCATGCCCAAAATCGCAATAATTTTAATGCAAGATAATACAAACTCTGTTTCTCCAAAATATCTTACATTCATGAGGTTAATGGCATTAATCACAAGAAAGAAAAATAAAGCGGTCACCCATGTTGGCAATTCGGGCCACCAAAATTGAGCAAAAGTACCAATTGCACTCAATTCAGCCATGCCAACCAAAACATAAAGCACCCAATAATTCCACCCTGTCATAAAACCAGCCATTTTCCCCCAGTATTTATTAGCAAAGTGGCTTAAAGATCCACTTACTGGTTCCTCAACCGTCATTTCACCCAATTGGCGCATAAACAAAAAGGAAACTAGGCCAGCAATTGCATAACCCAGTAAAACTGCAGGTCCTGTTAATTGAATCGTTTCGGAAAGTCCTAAAAATAATCCCGTACCAATTGCACCTCCTAATGCAATTAATTGTACATGTCGATTAGATAACTCATGTTTCAGTTCATTATTATGATTTTCATTCATTGTTAATCTCCCTTATATTATTTTCCCCTTCTATGAAATGTCTTGCTTAATGATCAATCCTAAGAACCACTTTTTGATTCTTTAAGATTGATCTTTTTGTATAATTATTATTCTTTCTAGATATTCAATGCTTGTTCACAATCTACCTTGGATGAGATTTTTTTAGACTCAGTAATGCAGTGCTGTCCATAGTCAAAATGCGCTATCGTAGCAGCAAATTTTTTCAAACTTAAAGGTGCATCCAATGCTGACAGTTTCAGTTCTATAAAACACAGCCGATTTTCTTGCTTAAGGTCACTCAAAACCTCTCTTAATTGTTCTGTATTTTCAATCACTTTACTAAAATAGTTTTTCTGTTCACTAAATACATCAACCAATGCCGTGTATTGCCAATTTTGAATATCGTTATAGCTCGCATTTTCACCCATAATTAAACGCTCAATGGTGTAACCACCATTATTGATTAAAAAAATAATGGGCTTGAGCTGATAACGAATAATGGTTGATAGTTCTTGCGCAGTCATCTGAAATGCGCCATCGCCAATAAATAAAATCTGTCGACGGTCTTTAGCAGCGAGCGAACTTCCCAATAATGCAGGTAATGTATAACCTATAGATGCCCATAAGGGTTGAGCAATATAGTGAGCTGTGGTGGGTAAGGTTAGGCCAACTAAGGAAGCGTGTGCAGTTCCTGCCTCAGCAATAATGATATCGTCCTCTTTTAAAAAGGCTTCAATATTTTGCCAAAGAACCTCTTGGTTCAGTTTTTGATTTCCATAATCATTAATATATTTATATTGTTGCTTTTCTCTTGGTGGTGTTATTAACTGACGTGGTAATAAATTTATATATAGCTCCTGTAATAATTGTTTTATCTCAATTTTTAAAAAACTTTGACCAAAAATATTTAAAGTATGTGGTCTAATTTCTATATATTGCTGAGTTGATATTTGATGACTAAATACTGCCGTACCTATATCACTAAAGCGGACACCAACGCCTATTAAACAATCTGACTGTTCAATCACATGACGCACATGGCTTTGACTCGCACCTCCCATATAGCACCCAACAAAGTCTTGAGCACCCTCATCCATAATATTTTTAGCAGTGGGCATAACAGCAAAGGGGATGGAACATTTTTGTGCTATATCTGCCACTATTTTTGTGACTTCAAATACTGATGCTTCTTGATCTATTAGCAATGCAGGGCGATCTGCCCGATGAATAACATCACATAATTGCGTTACGATTGTTTGTAAAACATCAGTTTCAATTTGCGGATCACTTAAATCTAATAATCTATACGGACAGTTAATTTTAATGTGTGTAATATCCGAAGCAAGCTGAATATGTACAGGTCGACGTTTAATAATACACTGGCGTAACACTCGGTCTATTTCATCTACTGCATTTTCAGGTGTGAGTCGAGTTTGAGCAACGCTAAACTCTTTCATACAGTTCATAATATTTTCGTAATTACCATCAACTAAAGTGTGATGAATCAACTGACCTTGTTGTACGGCCGCTAAGGGTGGTATTCCTGAAATATGCACCAAAGCTACATTTTCCGCATAGGCCCCTGCTATGCCGTTAATTGCACTTAAATCGCCTACCCCATAGGTCGTCACTAGAGCAGAAAAACCATTGATACGTGCATAACCATCAGCAGCATATGCGGCGTTAAGTTCGTTGCAATTACCAATAAACTTTAATTCTTGATCTGCTTCAACCTGTTCAAGATAAGAGAGATTGAAGTCACCTGGCACCCCAAATAAATGCTGTATTCCCATTTGTTTTAGACGTAGATTTAAAAATTGGCCTATTTCCATGAACATTGCTTCATCCTTCAAGCATTTTTATGACATAGAAAAATAATATTTCATCTCTAAACTATATTTCGTGCATAATAAAAACGATTTTTTATAAAAATACAAGATTTGTGTATCATAAAAGGATTTTATGCAATGGATAAGTTCGATTGGCAAATCATTCAATCATTACAAAAAAATGGACGTCTAACCAATCAGGAGATTGGAGATATCATTGGTTTATCCGCTTCACAATGCTCAAGGAGAAGACAGTTACTTGAACAAAAAGGGATCATTTTAGGCTATGCCGCACGTATACATCAGCAGGCCCTAGGTTTGGAGGTAACAGCAATGATCCATATTAATTTGCGCACACATGAGGCAAGTTCACAACAAGAATTTCAAAAGCTCATTGAAACTGAGGAATATATACAAGATGCATTTTCCATTAGTGGCGATGCTGATTTCATTTTAAAAGTTGTAGCAAAGAACCTTGAACAATTATCTCAATTTGTCACTGAGCATTTGCTTTCTTTTTCCTTTATTGGACATGTAAAGTCCTATATTGTTTTAAAAAAAATTAAAGAGCAAAATTACTTTATTTCTACACAGAAAAATTCAGACTATCATCCCCATCCCAACATACTGTGATTATTGTGAAATTCACAAATACGATCACAATAATTTAATTCCAGCCTATCTTACAAATAAAAAAACTGGACTAATGACTTAGTCCAGTTTTAGTTAAAATCACTTTGCAGTAACTTCAATGCTCATGAATGATTAATCAATTGCAGGTGTATACTGACCTAACTGAATTGGTCCCTTAATACGATCTGCTTCTTTTAAAACCAAATCAAGCAACGCTTTCACATTATCAAGTGTTGCAACTGGACTTAAAGTCGTCATTTTCAGAGACTGTACCTGTCCAACTTTAGTTACCCCAATATTCGCCTCACCGCGTGCAAATAACTCATCTGCAACGTTTTGGTTTAGAGTATCAAGCAATTCAACAGGATAATTTTCAGGTACTACTCGGAACAACACAGATGCAAATTGAGGTTCAACCAACAACTCTAAGCCTGCAGTTGCTTTGATGTAATCTGCCACGTCACGTGTTAAATCAACACCATGATCAATCATCGAACCATAAAGTTCTTCACCAAGCGCTTCTACTGTCATCCACAACTTAAGCGCGTCAAAACGACGTGTAGTTTGTAATGACTTAGATACTAAGTTTGGAACACCATGCTCTTCATCATATGCTGAGTTAAGATACTCAGCCTCATAATGCATAAAGCGATAATTCGCCTCATCTTTAAGTAAGAACGCACCACAAGAAATACTTTGGAAGTAATGTTTATGGAAGTCTAAAGTCACAGAGTCTGAAAGCTCAAGACCTGCAAGCATTGAACGGTAGTTGTTTGATAAAATCAGTGCACCACCCCATGCCGCATCAATATGCATCCAAGCGCCGTATTGGTCTGTCAATTCACGAACGCGTTTTAACGGATCAATTGCACCTGCATCTGTAGTTCCAGCAGTAGCAACAACACACGCAACGATTTTACCTTCTGCATGTAAATGAGCCATGGTTTTTTCCAAAGCTTCTACATCCATTTGAGCAAATTCATTGGTAGGAACAGTCACAACTGATTGGAAGCCCATTCCCATCATCGCCATGTTCTTTTGTACTGAGAAATGTGCATTTTCAGAACAAATGACTTTTACTTTTTGCAAAGCTTCTGCTGGAATACCTAAACGCTGTGTAGACCAAGCTTGACCATCTTGATCTTTCCAATGTTTAGCAATACATGCATCACGAGCCAATAACACACCCATAAGGTTTGACTGTGTACCACCTGAGGTAAATACCCCTGCTTGGCCTGAGCCGTAGCCCACTTTTTGACGCAACCAGTCAATTAACTGCACTTCCATTAATGAACCTGCAGGGCTTTGATCCCAAGAGTCCATTGATTGGTTTGTTGCATTAATCAATACTTCAGCAATTTGACTCGCCACCATAGTAGGACAATGCAAATGTGCCAAAGAATGTGGATGATGTACCTTTAAACTTTTATTTAGGAAAAGTTCCACCATACGCTCAAGCGACTGCTGGATTCCCATTCCTTCTTTATTTGGTTTAAATGCAATTGCTTCACGCAATTGCTTAATACTACCACCTGTGTACATTTTGTCATTTTGCAACCAGTCTGCAACGGCTTTCACTGCTGCAGTCATAGCTTGCTCATAATCTGCAATAGACTGAGCATCGTTGCATAACAACGCCTGACGATGTTGTGCAAAATCTACCATATTAAGCGCCTCGAACAGCAACTAGAGCTTGTGCTAATGCTTGTTTAAAGCGAGCAATTACTTCAACACACTCTTCTTGATTGATGATCAGTGGGCAAAGTAAACGAATTACTGTGCCATTACGACCACCTTTTTCTAGGAGTAATTTATTGTCAAAGCAAGCGGTTTGAATTGCAGCAGCCAATTGTGAATCTGCAGGGTAAGCACCAATATGGTTTGCCGCCTGACGCTCATCAACAATCTCAACCCCGATCATCAAACCACGACCACGGACATGACCAATACATGGGAATTCAACAGCAAGCTTTTTCAATTCAGCTTGTAGGAAGTCACCACGTTCTTGTGCATTTTGAGCAAGACCTTGTGCTTTAATTGTTTCTAAAGTCGCAAGCCCAGTACCCATAGCCAATTGGTTACCACGGAATGTTCCTGTGTGTCCTGCTGGTTGCCAAGCATCAAACTTACGTTTAATACCCAACACAGCAAGTGGTAAACTACCACCTACAGCTTTAGACATCACCACAACATCAGGTTCAATACCCGCATGTTCAAAAGCAAACATTTTGCCTGAACGAGCAAAGCCTGCTTGGACTTCATCCAAGATCAACATAATATTATGTTTTTCAGTTACTTCGCGGATTTTTTTCAACCATTTTGTTGGAGCAGTAACCACACCACCTTCACCTTGAATTGCTTCAAGTATTACAGCAGCGGGCTTGGTTACACCACTTTCAACATCTTCAATGAATTGTTCAAAATAATAAGTTAATGCATCAACACCTGCTTCACCACCAAGGCCCAAAGGACAACGGTATTCGTGAGGATACGGCATAAATTGCACGCCTGGCATCAGGTTATTGACAGCATTTTTAGCACTCAAATTACCTGTCATTGCTAAAGAGCCATGCGTCATACCGTGGTAACCACCAGAGAAACTGATCACGGTACCACGACCTGTATAGGTTTTAGCAAGTTTAATTGCAGCCTCTGTCGCATCTGCGCCAGATGGGCCACAGAACTGTAAGCAGTATTCTGCTTGACCGCCCGGTAAATAAGACAACAACGCCTCAGTAAAGGCATCTTTCAAAGGTGTTGTTAAATCCAAAGTGTGTAAAGGCAAACCGCTAGCGATTGTGTCTTGAATACTTTGGATGACCGCAGGATGATTATGGCCTAATGCCAATGTTCCCGCCCCAGCTAAACAATCGAGGTACGTTGTACCCTCAACATCGGTAACCCAGCAACCTTGTGCTTTCGCTATCGCTAACGGTAATTTACGTGGATAACTACGAACATTTGATTCCATCTGACTTTGGCGAGTCAAATAATATTCGTTAGTGCAATTGGTGGCAGGATTTACAGAAGTAACGCTCATATCGAATTACCATCTCTGATATGGGTTGATAGAAATAAGTCGGGTGACTTGTGGTCCTTTGACTCGGTGCTTTTTTAACTAGTTTAGTGATGTTTTTAGATAATCCAAACTAGGAGCGCGATAATACAGCTTTTTCCCAAAAAAGAAACATCTAGACCGTTGTTATCACACATTAGACGATTGGAAAAAACACTAATATCGCTTTAATTGTGAATTATCATCATACTATGTGACAAAGAAAAGAAAAACACAGCATACTTAGTGATTCAATATGTTTTTTCTTTACTCTATCTGCATCACAGATGTATAACATAAACAGTTGATATACATATTAAATATTGGGATAAGTTTTCAAATTCACATCATTTGTCTACAAACTTACCACAATACTTTCATAGCATATCATTTTTCAGCACTTAACATTGCTAAAACCATGTAATTAACATTTAACTTAATCAAACCACACACTTATTTTCTGGGGAATTGTATGCGTCAGCTTATCTTAACTAGCCTACTTGCTGCAGGTACATTCAGTAGTATCGCTCATGCTAATAGCAATAATGACATTAACTATAATATTGTCTCAGTCCAAGCAGAAGCTTCACGTGATGTGGTGAATGATGAAATGCTTGCCGTATTATTCATTGAAAAAAGTAACAAACAACCTGCTGTCTTAGCAAATGAAATCAACCAATTAATGAATCAGGCAACACAACTTGCTAAAAAATATCCTCAAGTAAAAATCAAAACAGACAGCCAAAATACCTACCCTGTTTATGATAATGACAACCGTAAACTTAAAGAATGGCGTTCTCGAGCCAATATTCGTTTAGAAAGCAGCGACTTTAAAGCAACGAGTCAATTGATTAGTGAACTACAGCAAAATTTCCAAACAGAATCAATTAACTTCAATGTTTCTGATGCACAGCGTACCAAAGTTGAAAATGAATTAATGGTTGAAGCATCAAAAGGCTTTCAGCAACGTGCACAAACACTTAGTCAGGCGTGGAATAAATCTGGCTACAACTTAGTTAACCTAAATATCAATACACGTAATAGCTATCCACAACCCGTTATGATGCTTGCAAAATCAGCTCGATTTGCTGAGGCAGATGCAGGAGCTCCACAAAATATGGAAGCGGGTGAAAGTAAAATCACCGTTAGTGCAAATGGTAGTATCCAATTTAAATAAGCCTTAAAAGCCAAACAAAAAACCCAAGTTTAAAAAACTTGGGTTTTTTATTTACCTCTTCACGTTACATATTATTTTTTGAATGGAAAAGCATATTTTGCAATACGTCCCAGTACCTGTCCATATTGCTTAAACAAACTAGCATTGTTGTAATTTAAACCAAATTTTTTACACACTGCTTCAACTTTAGGTGCCATTTGACGATAACGACGCGCAGGAATATCTGGAAATAAATGATGTTCGATTTGATGACTCAAGTGCCCTGTCAAAATATGAAATGCCTCTGAACCAGTCAAGTTTGAAGAACCACGAATTTGACGCATATACCAATGACCGCGGCTCTCATCTTTCATTACAGTTTTCGGGAAAACCTCAACATCTTTAGTAAAGTGACCGCAGAAAATGATACTAAATGTCCAAACATTACGAATCCCGTTTGCAGCTAAGTTACCCAAGAATACAGGTGCAGCAGCAGGCCCAGCAATGAGTGGGAAAAACACATAGTCCTTAAACATCTGCTGTGCTGCCTTTTTCTGTACAGGCTTCCAATCTTGATAAAGTTGTTTTTTTGTTTTCTTACCAATCAATAGCTTACCGATTTCTAAATTTTGAATAGCCACTCCCCATTGAAATAATAAACAAAAAGGAATGCTATAAATTGGTTGTAATAAATAACCTGGTTTCCAACGTTGTTCTGGGAAAAGTCGAACTAAACCATATCCGATATCATCATCCATTCCTTTGATATTTGTATAAGTATGATGTTTAAAATTATGCGTTTGGCGCCAGTTATCGGATGTACCTACTGTATCCCACTCATAATCATTGCCATTAAAGCGAGGATCGTTCATCCAATCATATTGGCCATGCATTACATTATGGCCAAGTTCCATATTCTCCATAATTTTAGCAAAACCAAGTAATCCTGTACCAAGTAACCATGCTGGAGGGAACCAACCTGCAAACAAACAAGCACGGCCTAAAATACTGCTATAACGAATAGATGCATATACACGTTTAATATATTTAGCATCTTTCTCCCCAATATCGTCCAACACCTCCTGACGAATAGCATCCAATTCAGCAGCTAATTGATCAAGTTCAGTTTGTGTTAATTCACGATTCTTTGGATTTTTAAAGTATTGTACTTTTACTGGCATATTCATAGTCAAGCTCGCTTATAGATCAATAATTAGGTCAGTTTCAGCTGAATTCACACAAATTTTCAGTGAATTACGTGGTTCATGATTGGTACTTCCATTGACCAAATTTCGACTCGATCCTTGAACTTTTTGGCATACACATTTATTACAAATGCCCATCCGACAACCATGAGTGGGTTTAAGATTTTGTTGCTCTAATCCCACCAAAATAGACTGCCCCTTAGGAATAGTTACGGTGGTATTAGACTTGGTTAAGATCACTTGAACAGTTTCAGTACTGGCATTCATATCAGAATTCAGACTAAATGCTTCACTTTTAAATACTTGGGCAGATTTCAATAACTGCTCAGCAGTATTTACAAATGCTGATGGGCCACAAGCATAAACATGACATTGTTCAAGAAGATCGATGTGCTGTATTTGCTCTTGATTTAAACGTCGGTCAGCTGGCTGCTCTTGTGTATAGTAAATATTGAATTTAAAGTTTGCATGTTGCTGTTGTAATTGTTCTAAGTAGTTTTTAAATGCCGCATCTTCATGTTTTTTTACCCAATAAAACAGCTGAACAGGATAAGATGCACCATCTATAAGCCACTGTGTAATTAAGCTATACATTGGTGTAATGCCACTACCCGCTGCAAATAACAACAAACTTTTCATTTGTCCAGTCAGGCACATATCACCATAGGGTTGACCAAATTCAAGTACATCACCAATATTTATCTTTTCATTTAAATATGTACTTACCAACCCACCCGTCATTTTTTTGACACTCAGCAATACGTGTTGTGCATCCACTTGGGTCAAACTATAGCTACGTTCATAACGAGTCCCAGCAATTTCAATTATTACAGGGTGATGCTGACCTGCTTGACCGAATTTAAAATGTCTATTTACTTTAAGTTTCAGACTTGTCATTGAAGCAACACTTTGATCAATTGCAACAACACGACCCAATGCTTGATCCACTGACCAAATAGCATTAACACGTTGCAACCAAAAGTTTGCCATATCATTATCTAATACGCTGTTTAACAATGATATTTTAGACTTTATTTGACTTATTGATGTATGCATAACTCATGGTCCGAAGCAAAATTTGATTTACTATACACTTGTATATATATTCATATATACAAGTGTTTTGTATCTATTCGTTTCACAAGCTGAATATCCATGGCTATAATAGTGAAGTCGTTTAAATTAGCTTCTTATATGAACCCAAAATCCGTGCAACCCACTGTTCCTGTAACGAAACTTGATAGTAAAAACCTTCAAGAGAAAACTGTTGCTCGTTCTGTAGGACGTAAAGCGACAATTACTAAAGATGAATTATTTCAGGCAGCGCTCAACTTAATTGGCCCACAAAAAAGTATTTCTTCACTAAGTTTGAGAGAAGTAGCACGTGAAGCAGGCATTGCACCGAATAGTTTTTATCGACACTTTAGAGATATTGATGAATTAGCAATTGAACTGATTGATCGCTCTGGCATAGTGCTACGTCAGATATTGCAACAAGCACGTATTCAAGCAAATAAACAAAATAGCATTATCCGTAGTTCTGTTGAGGTGTTTATTCAACAGCTTGATAAAGATGAAGGTAATTTGAGCCTACTATTACGTGAGGGCTACACGGGTTCAACTTCTTATAAACAAGCCGTAGAAAGACAACTCATTTATTTTGAACAAGAACTGAATGAAGATCTTATCCGACTTGAAAGACTCAATCATAGCCAACTTTCACGTTCTGACCTTGTTGCTAAAGCAATTACCCAATTAGTCTTTAATATGGGGGCAAAAGTTATTGATATGCCTCAGCAAACACGCAAAGAAGTAGCGGAACAGACCATGATCATGATCCGCATGCTTTTAGAAGGGGCTCGACATATCGACCAATCTAAAATTTTATAAAATAAAATAGATCCTATCACCGTTTTAAATAAACCAATGTGTAATATTACAAATTGGTTTTTTTAATTTTAACCATCTATAAATATAGCGATTTTTACATATAAACATGTATAGTAGGTGATAACAATTTTTTTGCTCATGTTTTAATTTAGATTTCCTGGGATCAAAATGTCTATTTCTCGTGTTGATCAGTACAGTATTTTTGCCAGTTATTTACTCATGGCAATTTTTTTGATCTTACTCATACCTATGCATTTACTTGCATGCTTTTTTGCAGGTTTTGTCATTTATGAAATCATTGATAGCTTAGGGACCTATCTAGAAAAATATATTGATGGGCAACGTGCACGACTGAGTATTAGCATTATCCTCAGCATTGTTGTAGTTACTTTTCTCTGTTTGGCGATTAGTAGCTTGATGAGTTTTGTCATCCACGACTTACAAGGCCATAATAGAGCAATTATTGGGCAAAAAATGGATCTTGCATTACAAGGCTTGCAGCTAGAAATTGTGCAATATATCCCAAGTTTTATTCCCTATACATTAACTGAAATAAAAGACACTTTTTTTAGCTTATTAAGAGAAAACATATCTACGCTAAAGCATACTGGCACCGAGCTGATGCACAATTTCGCCACCATGATTATTGGTATGGTTGTCGGGATTTTAGTCTCACTCAACCGTTTGCATCACTCTCCATATCAACCAGTTTTTAAACATGCATTAATTCAGCGTATACGTAATTTATCAATCTCATTTAAAAACGTTGTATTTGCACAAGTGAAGATTTCAGCAATTAATACCTTGTTGTTTATGCTGTATGTTCATGCATTTTTACCTATTTTCGATGTACATTTACCTTTCGCCAAAACCCTAACAATTTTAACCTTTATTTTTGGTCTCATCCCAATCATCGGTAATCTAATTACCAATACTTTAATTACACTTGCTGGTCTCACTATTTCAATGGCTGTTGCGGCAATGTCTTTGGGTTACTTAATTTTTATTCACAAACTTGAATACTTTATCAATGCTAAAATTATTGGTGGTAAAATTCATGCAAAATCTTGGGAAGTTTTACTGGCAATGTTGCTCTGCGAATCTATCTTTGGTTTTACAGGTCTGATCGCCGCACCAGTGTTTTATGCTTATATTAAACTAGAGCTAAAAGAAGCAAAATTAATCTAATACAGCTTAAGTTAAATCTAGACTTAAACATTAAAAATGCCTGAACTTGTAATCAAGTCAGGCATTTTTAATGCTAACAAACAATTATGGTTTAACAACCACAATAACGCGAATTGCTTCTGGAGTTACGGCTAAACCATCAAGTAGCTCAAGACCTTCTTTCTGTAGTTTTTCCAAACCTTGAATCTCAGCTTGGCGAATACTTGGATTGAATTGTTTTAAGTAACTCAAACGATCAATCTCATACTGCCACTTCTTCGCAAAGAAAGTTTTTGCTTGTTGCTTCATTTCAGGTAGAGCTGTACGAGCAATTTCAAGTGATTGTGCATAACGCTGCTCAATAATTTCTCGTCGTGCTTTGACAACCTGACGACCACTATTGCCATCTAAATGATGTAAATAAGGCTTAATAATTTCTGGATCAATTTTTGCAGAAAGATCTTGCCCATTTTCGCTAAGTAGTACACGAATCAATTGAGTAGGTAAACTCTCTGGTAAATTTAACGCCTTCGGTGCAACAACATCTACTTTAAACCAAACTTCAATTAACATTGTTCCTGGTTTCAAGGCATTGGTTTTTAACAAAGCAACATTGGTACTACCGAAAGATTGTGTTTGAATCATTTCAATCACACTTTCAGTAAATGGATGCTCTAATGTTAAATACTGTGCATCTTCACGAATTAATGCTTGATCACGGTAGAAAGTAACAGTCATACCTTCTTCATCAATTTCAAGACCTTGAACTTGCATCTGATCTGTAGGTTTAATGATTACTGTACCATTACTTTGCTCATCAAAATCGATATTGGTTGAAGCCATAAATCGCTTCATGAACATAGGTAAATGACTGTTGTCATCATAGTCTTCAAGTGCAGTTACGATCTTGTCTGCAACAACAGGGCGACATGAATTGTATTCAAGTAAACGATCACGCCCTTCTTGTAATTCTGTCTCAAGTGCTTCACGTTGTACTACAACAGCTTGCAACAAATCCTCAAATTGTTGACCTAAATCAGCCAACAGACAGTCTTTTAGCTCAACAATAAAGTTTTCTTGTAATGTCTGAGCTGTAGGAGAAATATTACTAAAAATGTTGAGTGCTTCATTATACCAACGGAACATACGCTCTTGTGCAGTTCCGATAAGATATGGCACATGAATTTGAATACGATTTTCCTGACCAATACGATCAAGACGCCCAATACGTTGCTCAAGCACATCTGGGTTTGCAGGCAAATCAAATAAAATTAAGTCAGAAGCAAATTGGAAATTACGTCCTTCTGAACCAATCTCTGAACACAATAATATCTGTGCACCATAAGAGTCTTCTGCAAAATATGCCGCAGCTTGGTCGCGTTCAAGAAGGCTCATACCCTCATGGAACATTGCTGTACGTATACCAGCATGCAAACGCAAAGCATTTTCTAAAGCTTCAACAACTGGTCCACTACGCGCAATCAATAAAACTTTCTTATGTTTTAAGTCCTTACGTAGTGCTTCCATCAGCCAAGTGACGCGTGGATCATACTCCATCCAAGCCCCATCAAGCTGCGCTTCTTCTGGCCACATTTGCTCACGTAATTTGCCATCCATAGACCATTGTTCTGGTGCAGGAAGTGCAACAGGTTGACAATCACGGCCTGGGAAGCCCTGAATCGCTTCACGAGTATTACGGAATAAAATTCGCCCAGTACCATGACGGTCTAATAATTCATGAATCGCACGGTAACGTTGCTCAGGTTCATCTTGAATTACATGACCTAATAATTGTTCAATTGTAGCTAAGTGTTCAGCCGACAAAGCTTCATCAGACATCAAAACTTCTGCAATTTTTGCAGTATGTTGATACTGTTGTTCCTCATCTAGAAACACATCTAAACTACTAAAGCGCTGTGGATCAAGTAATCGTAAACGGGCGAAATGACTCTCTACACCAAGTTGCTCAGGTGTCGCTGTTAATAGCAATACACCTGGAATTTTTTCTGCTAATTCTTCAACCAAGTCATAACGATCATTTGCCCCTTCTTCTTCACTCCACATTAAGTGATGTGCTTCATCCACGACTAAAACGTCAAAACCCGCTTCAATAGCTTGTTCACGTAAATCATCATGGTCAATCATTAAGTCAACACTGGCAATAATACATTGCTCAGTGAGGAATGGATTAAGCTCAGGATCATGCTCTTTGATTGAGGCTGTACGTGTTAAATCAAAAATTGAGAACTTCAAATTGAAACGACGACGCATTTCAATCATCCATTGGTACTGAAGTGAATCAGGAACTAAGACTAAAATACGTTCAGCCCGACCTGTCTTTAATTGTTGGTGGATAATTAAACCAGCTTCAATGGTTTTCCCTAGACCAACCTCATCAGCAAGCAAAACACGAGGTGCAAAACGCTTGCCAACCTCATGTGCAATATAAAGTTGATGTGGAATTAGACCAACTCGTGATCCAATCAAACCACGCAATGGACTACTTTGCATATTGGCTTGCATTTGCAATGCCTCAATACGTAAGTCATACCATTCTTTATAATCAATTTGACTTGCCAAAATACGCTCTAACGGCTTTGACAATTGGATTTGAGCACCAATGCGTGTTTCATTCAACGCTTTTTGGATTTTTTCGCCACTCTCGTTAGTTCTAACTACGTTATAGCGAATGACACCTCTAACATCATCAAGAGATTCGACTAACCAAACATGACCTTCTTGATCATATATTTCATCATTAACATTGAACACAATTCGTGACAATGGTGCAGTGTTACGTGCGTAAACTCTAGTCTCATCACTTTTAGGGAATAAGATACTGATCGATCGCTCATCAACATCAATAAGTACACCTAAGCCGAGCTCTGTTTCCGTGTCTGATAACCAACGTTGACCAATAGCAAATTGATGCAATTTTTCCACCTTTAATTCTTTAAATAAGGACAATCAAATAACCCAACTTGAAAAATCTATTGATCCAGCCAAAATGAGCAATCTAAGTGTCTTGCAACGATGTATTTTGACATAAAGCACATAGAATAGTCAGTATATTCGATGAGTGTTTAGACTTTTTTAACTTAAAATGGGACTTCACATAGGAATTGAAGTCGTTGTCCCGTAGTGGGATGATAAAAACTCAGTTCTTGTGCGTGTAAACACAATCTTGGCATGAGCTGTTGCTGTGCAGGAGTTGCGTACAAAGTATCTCCAATGATTGGATGCCCTAAATACTGCATATGTACACGCAGTTGATGTGAACGCCCTGTAATTGGAGTCAAAATAACTCGAGTTACATGCTCACCATTTAATTGAAAATGTTCTACAGCACGCCATTGAGTCAATGCTGGTTTCTTTTCGTTCGGGTCGACTTGATGCAAAGGAGGACGACTTGGATCGTAAACCACTGGAATATCTATCGTACCTTCACCATTTAAACGACCTGCAACTAAAGCTTGGTATTGTTTATCAGTTTCACGTTCTTGAAATTGACGGGAAATACTTTTTTGCGCCTCTTTATTGAGTGCAAAAACCAAAAGCCCTGAAGTGTCTCGATCTAAACGATGGATTAACAAAGTCCGCGCTTCATGCTCAAGTAAACGATTGATTAAACAATCTTGTAAATCTGGTGTTTTCCCAGGCACAGTCAATAGACCAGCAGGTTTATGAATCAGCATAAAGGCTTCATCACGATGGATAAGATGATCTGTGAGGAAATTATTCAAGACTTGATTCCAAGTAACATAGACTTTGGGCGAGCAATAATAAAAAGCTTGTGACTAAAATTCAATGAAAAATTGATAAGTTTATTGTAGAACTTACTGATTATTGCCCAATTATACTGGCTTAATATTTAATTCATTGGGCAGTCACGCTTTCATATGTTGTATCTTAATAACCTGACCAAAATTTTTATTACTATAAAAGATAACTTGATTACAACGGTGTGGTTTTGGATTTTTTTTAAACTTTAAAATGCTGCTGTAACCATAATGAGTGCAGCACAGCAGAGAGAATGTTTGAGATTTATCGTAATAACTAAATATAAGTCAATATAAATCAGTATAGGCGAGCTATGGAAACCATACATGACTTTTATCAACGCTTTGCTTTAACTAAAAATACTGCTGATCCTACTTCAGCTCACTTGTTTGACCATTTTAATGTTTTCCAACGTGATGCTTGTTCATTTCTAACACCGTATAGCCGACGTGACTATTATAAAATTTCATTGATTATTGGTACTGGGCAGCTGCATTATGCAAACCGTTGGATTAGGATTGATCGACCTGCATTATTATTTTCAAACCCAATCGTTCCCTATGCCTGGGAAATGGATTCACCTCAACAGGCCGGTTGGTTTTGCTTATTTACCGAAGAATTTATACGTCAAGAATCTCGCCAGGTTATCTTAAAAAAATCCCCTCTTTTTAAAGTGAATGGCGATCCTTTATATTTTTTAGATCAACAGCAGCTTGATGAAATAACATTTATTTTTGAAAAAATGATGCTAGAAAAAGATTCTGATTATGTCTATAAATATGATGTGTTCAGAAACTATTTACATCTACTGTTACATCAAGCCTTAAAAATACGACCTACACAACAGTTTGAGCAACAGCGTAATGCAGCGGTGCGTATCACCCATTTATTTTTTGAGTTATTAGAGCGGCAGTTTCCCATCGACTCACCCCACTTTCAACTCAAAATGAAAAGTGCAACTGACTATGCTTATGGCCTCTCGGTGCATGTTAATCATCTCAACAAAGTGGTCAAAGCATCTACAGGAAAAACCACCTCAGCACATATTGCTTCAAGAATTACCCAAGAAGCGATTAGTTTGTTGCAGCATACTCATTGGAATATTTCAGAAATTGCCTACAGCTTAGGCTTTGAGTATTCAGCATATTTCACTAAATTCTTTAAAAAAAATGTTGGTGTCTCACCGAAAAAATACCGTGAAAGCTTGATCAACTGACATTACATGATTTGAATTTTATAAATATCGCTTTGAATCATATACGTCAAAGTCCTGAGCGTTATTTTATAGTTGTACTCTAGATCGTTTTACGAGAGCACTATAATGAAATATAAATTATTAGGACAAACAGGTGAAAAATTATCAGCACTCGGTTTGGGTTGTATGGGAATGAGTTTTGCCTATGGCGCATCAAATGATAAACAGAGCTTAGTAACTTTGGAAAAGGCTTTGGACTTAGGCATTAACTTTTGGGACACTGCCGATATGTATGGCAATGGTAAAAATGAACAGTTACTTGCACAAGTTTTAAAAAATAAACGTGATCAGGTATTTTTAGCCACCAAATTTGGTTTTAGAGCTAAAGATGAAAATCAGCATACCAGCAGTTCACTCGATTGTTATATTGATGCTTCTCCAGCATGGATTAAGGTCGCAGTTGAAAACAGCTTAAAACGCCTCAATACCGATGTGATTGACCTCTATTATGCGCATCGTATTGATCCGAATATCCCGATTGAAGAAACAGTTGGTGCCATGTCTGATTTGGTTAAACAAGGCAAAGTGAGATATCTCGGTTTGAGTGAAGCCAGTGCAGATACAATTCGTAAAGCACATGCGATACATCCTATTGCCGCAGTTCAACACGAATATTCACTGTTAACACGAGAAGTAGAACAAACACATCTACAGACCATTCGTGAATTAGGCATCAGTCTCATCGCATATGCACCATTATCGAGAGGATTAATCACCAATACATTAACCGTAGATCAGCTAGATGCCGATGATTTTCGTAGACAGTTACCCCGTTATCAGGGCAATCATTTACAGAATAATCAATCCTTGGCTCAGGCATTTAGTGATTTTGCTGTCAGTAAAAATGTCACTGCTGCTCAGCTTGCTTTAGCGTGGATATTAGCGCAGGGCAAAGATATTATCCCAATCCCAGGGACACGACATATTGATCGACTAACTGAAAATGCTGAAGCAATTCAGCTTAGTTTAACTACAGATGATTTGCTCAATATTGATAAAATTATTCAACAGTTTCCGCATACAGGTGAACGATATAACCCTGAGCAATTTGCCGCAGTAAATCATTAAGGGAATCCTGTTTGATCATCTCTATTTTTTAATTCAAATCAATCTCCCTGACTCGCTCAGGGTTTTTACTTTTGCTGCTCTCCCAATACCAATAAAAACCCCAAGAGTTGTTTAATATACCACCATATTAATGAGTTAAATTTATAAATTAATATATTTGCCAAAATAATAAGAAGAAAAACACAGCAAAAAATAAGCATATACTACTGTTTTATAACAAAAAAAATAAAATAATAATTTTGATTTTCTGCATATTGAATAAAAAATTAATAATGTTATTTTAAAAAAATAAAAACCAAAATCACTTTATGTCATGCAATCGGCATAAAAACAATCATCCTTCACATGTACATACCAATAATCATCTCAAGGATTTTATAAAGTGTTTTTGGTTCCACACAATTAGTATTCTTTAGAATGGAGTAAAAGAATATGTGGGATTTATTTGTCATTCTCATGTCATTAGGATTACTGATGTATACCGCATATCGCGGCTATTCAGTTATCCTTATGGCACCCATTTGTGCTTTGCTTGCTGTCTTTTTAATAAATCCCGGCAATGTCCTACCCTTTTACTCAGGCGTATTTATGCCTAAAATGGTTAACTTTATAAAAGACTACTTTCTGGTATTTTTACTGGGTGCCATTTTCGGAAAAGTAATTGAAATGTCTGGCATTGCTCAATCCATTGCCAAAACCATTGTCAGTTTAATTGGGGCTAAAAAGGCAATATTCACTGTTGTTATTCTAGGTGCAATTTTAACCTATAGTGGCGTCAGTTTATTTGTTGCAGTATTTGCAATATATCCTTTTGCCAATCAGCTTTTCCAACAGGCCAATATTCCTAAACGTTTAATTCCTGGTACGATTGCTTTAGGTGCTTTTACTTTTACCATGGATGCTTTACCAGGCACACCACAGATTCAAAACGTTATTCCAACGACATTCTTTGGCACGAATATTTATGCGGCACCACTATTGGGTTTTATTGGTGCAATCTTCGTATTATCAATGGGCATGCTTTATCTTGAATCACGTCGTCGTTCTGCTGCTCATGCAGGTGAAGGTTATGCTGGTTTTGCACATGAGCAAATAAATGATACAACCACAACAACCTCTGAAGTACCTCATATAATCAATCAAGATAATGGTACAGTGCTTCGACAAGCCCTTGCCTTTGCACCATTAATTCTTGTTGCTGTGATGAATAAATATCTATCTACAGCCATAAAAACTTGGTATCCAAATGGTTTTGATTTTAATGCAATCGGTCTAGCTAATTATACCGTTGATGTTGCTAAAACTGGGGCGATTTGGGCTGTGGGTATAGCCCTTATTGTGGGTATTCTCAGTGCAATTTTATTTGACTATGAACGAGTCATTCATAACTTTAAAGATGGTGTAAATAGCAGCATTAGTGGTTCTTTACTCGCAGTTATGAATACTGCGTCTGAATATGGCTTTGGCGCTATTATTGCAGCCCTTCCTGGTTTTGCATTAATCAGTCATGCACTTGGTAATACATTTACCAACCCACTGGTGAATGGCGCAGTAACGACCACAGCACTTGCTGGAATTACAGGTTCTGCTTCAGGGGGGATGAGTATTGCTTTAAGTGCGATGGCAGAAACATATAATGCTGCTATTTTAGCAGCAGGTATTCCACCTGAAGTCATGCACCGTGTTGTTGCTATGGCCTCTGGTGGTATGGATACACTTCCACATAATGGCGCTGTCATTACTTTATTAGCAGTGACAGGTTTAACCCATAAACAGTCTTATAAAGATATTTTTGCCGTAACAGTGATAAAAACACTTGCAGTATTTGTTGTGATTGCAGCATTTACATGGTTTGGCATCGTTTAATTCATCCATTCAACATAAGCAATTGCTTATATAAAGGAAATATCTAACATGACTCAACTCCTAGCTGATAAAGTCGCCTTTATTACTGGCTCTGCCAGTGGTATTGGTTTAGAGATAGCACATAAATTTGCTCTAGAAGGTGCAAAAGTAGTCATCTCTGATATGAATGCTGAAAAATGTGATCAGGCTGTAGCTCAATTACAAGCCCAAGGTTTTGATGTGCTTTCTGCACCTTGTGATGTTACTGATGAACAAGCCTATCAACAGGCCATTGCACAGACTCAACAACACTTTGGCCGTCTAGATATTTTAATTAATAATGCTGGCTTTCAACACGTTGCTACAATTGAAGATTTTCCAACAGCAGTTTATCAAAAACTGATTCAAGTCATGTTAACAGGCTCTTTCATTGGAATAAAACACGCATTTCCAATCATGAAAGCACAGCAATATGGCCGTATCATCAACATGGCTTCTATTAATGGTTTAATTGGTTTTGCAGGTAAAGCTGGTTATAACAGCGCTAAGCATGGTGTCATTGGTTTAACCAAAGTCGCTGCACTAGAATGTGCACGTGATGGTATTACAGTCAATGCATTATGTCCTGGTTATGTGGATACGCCACTAGTACGTGGACAAATTGCCGATTTAGCAAAAACTCGTAATGTGAGTCTTGAAAGTGCTTTGGAAGATGTAATTTTGGCCATGGTGCCACAAAAACGATTATTAACTGTTGAAGAAATTGCTGACTATGCTGTATTCCTCGCTAGCCATAAAGCTGCAGGAGTGACAGGACAAGCAGTGGTTATGGATGGTGGTTATACGATTCAATAATCGATCCTAACACTAAAACAGCCATGCTCGTATTATAGAACATGGCTGTTTTTTATAGATAAGACAATGAGTTAACCCAGCTTATTTACAATACTTAATGGTAGTATTTTCATCGCCAAACCTAACGGTTGCCATGGCCATTGAGGTACATAAGCCTTTACTGGTTGTTTCTCAATCGCTTTGACTAGCAAGCGTGCTCCCGTCTGTTCATCAATTTCAAAAGGCAGTTTTTTTGCGCCTTCATTAAGTTCAGTACGAATATAACCAGGAAAGATGGTAGATACTTTAATTGGTGTATTCATCAATTCAGCACGAATACCTTCAGCCAAATGTGCTACTGCTGCTTTACTTGCTGCATAAGTAGACAGATGCTTAGGTAACCCCCGCATTGCACTCATTGATGAAATCATAACGAGATGGCCGTGATTCTGCGCCCGAAAAATCTCAACAGCTGCCTCACACTGCGCCAATGCAGAAATAAAGTTTGTTTCCGCAGTTGCTCGGTTAATTTCAAAATACCCCTTACCAATGCGCCGCCCATCACCTATACCAGCATTAATAATAATACGATCAATAGTGCCACATTGTTGCTGAAAGGATTTAAACACCTTAAATACTTGATCATAATCAGTGACATCTAGAACTTCAGTCACCACTTTAATCCCAAAATCCGCTTCTAATTGCTGTTTAAGCTGTTCTAAACGCTCTAAACGTCGTGCACAAATCGCGAGATTATATCCTAATCGTGCAAACTCACGAGCCATGCCTGCACCAAGCCCTGAACTTGCACCTGTAATTAAAATTGTTTTTGTCATCATGTGATCCTTGTGTTAATAAGGCTATTTTTCAATACGCTTAAATTGATCTTTGACTTAATTCTCATGGCATTCAATCTCATCAATGTATTATGAATCATACCCAGGTCAATAAAGCCTGCTCTGATATGATTTGATCTTGCTCAGTTTGACCTATCCAATACTTCCTGGCTCTTAAATAATAATGTTCATTTATGCTTAATACATGAGCTTCACGCCACGAGGCTGCTGAAACAGGTAAATGTATAGTGCTGATACTGACATTGGTTAATGCAGTATTTAGCTGCAAAGTCTTAGCTGGACTCAGGGCTAATATTTTCCCTAATACTGTCGAAATTACGCCGCCAGAACTAAAAACGACAACGTGATGACATTGCTGTTGTCGTATCACGGTAAATAATTCACCCAACGCTTTTTCGATTCGCTGTGAAAAACCATTCCAAGACTCGGTATACAATGAATCATCTTGACTAGACATCCAATGTTGCATTGCTGTATTCAACAAAGTCATGAGCGGCTTAGGGGTTGTTTTACTTTGTTCCAATGCCTGTTGCAGCTGCTCAGTCAACCCCAATGACACTGTGTATTGCTTCAAAATATCACGATGATCAAACTCATTCCAATCAGTACTACTTTGTAACTGGTAGTCAGAAGTATGTGTTTGCAATGCCAATTCTGCAGTACGCAAATGTCGTTGCATTGTCCCTGTCACGATATAAGGTTGCTGCTCAAATAACGTTGTTAAATATTGGCCTAACACTTTGGCTTGAAGTTGCCCTAATGCAGAAAGCTGGTCATAATTGGCTTGCCCCAAACTTGCTTGAGCATGGCGAACCAAGTAAATCGTGGTCATTTTGCTAATATTTCCTCAAGTTGAGGCTGATATTGTGCAATCAAAAGTTGAGCATCTTTTTCATACCCTATTAGAAGTTGTAAAGCACGAATATGTAAAGCATGGATCATGATCCAGAAATCTTTAAATGCTGGATTTTGCGTTTGTTTATGGTAATAACGATAATAAATTTGCTGTGCAATTGCCGCTAAACGGAATACTCCAAATACCTCATAAAAGACCCAGTTCTTCGGTTTTAATCCTGTTTTTTTCAAATAATAATCTACAACTTGTTTACGAGTCAGCATTCCTTTTAAATGTGTTGGTTGACGCCTTGTTGCTTTAAATAAAGCATTATCAGTATCTTCAACCCAGTAAGCCAAGGCCGACCCCAAATCCATCAAGGGATCTCCAATCGTAGCCATTTCCCAATCCAATACGCCAATCACTTGTGTCGGCTCCGCTGGATTTAAAATCACATTATCAAAACGCCAATCATTATGAATGACACAACTGGTCGAATCTTCTGGGATGTTCTTTAACAACCATGCACGTACCCATTCAAATGTAGGAACATTATCTGTATATGCCTTAGCATAGCGCTGATCCCAACCTTCTACCTGACGGCGGCAGTAACCCTCTCCCTTACCAAGTTGTTCAAGTGCTGTACCTTGATAAGGAACTTGATGTAATTCAATAAGTTTATCTATAACATTCAGACACAAACGCTCAATATCAGATTCACTCAGTTGTAATTGCGCTGGCATATTTGCACGAGGAATAATTCCCTCTATGCGCTGCATGACATAAAAGTCACAACCAATCACAGCAGGGTCCTGACATAGCGCGAGCATTTTTGGTATGACAGGATAAAAAGCAGCAAGATGACTTTGTACTTCAAATTCACGTTGCATATCATGTGCTGATTTAGCTTTTGTTCCCTGAGGGGGACGACGTAAAATTAAGTCGGTGTTGTCATACTTTAAACGATAAGTCCAATTTGAAGCCCCACCAGAATATTGAGTGAGCTCAACATCTCCAATCAACTCAATACCCTGCAACTTTAACCACTGTTGTACTGCTTGAATATCTAAGGCTTCACCCGTCTTAACTTGTCCACCAACATCAATCACTGACATATTCATTATCCTTAAATCGTTGTGTTATTAGCGAATGCATCATCAATTTTCGGTTATTTAAGCTCAATGAATTACATTGCTTAACCACCAATTGAAACATGATGGCTTCATTTTGATTTAACACGGTAACCGCGTTTTTTTAGTTCAAGTTTCGCGATCATTGCCTTATGAACTTCATCTGGACCATCTGCCAATCGTAGTGAACGCGCTTGTGCAAAAAAGCCCGTTAACATGCTGTCGTGTGATACGCCTGCCCCACCAAAAATTTGAATTGCCATATCTACAACCTGTTGAAGAACACTTGGTGCCACAACTTTAATTGCAGAAATTTCAGTTAAAGCTGCCATATTGCCTAAACGATCCATCTTATTCGCAGCATATAAAGTTAATAATCGAGCTTGATCAATTGCAACACGTGCTTCTGCCACACGTTCTAAATTACCACCAAGCTTTAATATTTCTGTACCAAAAGCATGACGCTGCATACCACGATCAATCATTAACTCTAAGGATTTTTCTGCAGCACCAATACAACGCATACAATGATGAATACGACCCGGCCCTAAACGCCCCTGTGCAATTTCAAATCCTTGTCCAGCACCGCCAATAAAATTCTGTACTGGAACACGCACATTTTCAAAACTAACTTCACCATGACCATGTGGCGCATCATAATCACCAAATACAGGTAACATCCGTTCAATTGTTACACCCGGACTATCAAGTGGAACCAAAACCATGGAATGTTGATGATGACGATCTTTATTTTCATCAGGTGTATGTGCCATAAAAATCGCAATTTTTGCATTTGGATCACCCAAACCAGATGACCACCACTTTCGACCATTTAGTACAATCTCATCGCCATCAATAATCGCAGTAGCCTGCATATTTGTCGCATCACTAGATGCAACAGCAGGTTCTGTCATACAAAATACTGAACGAATCTTTCCTTCTAACAATGGAACTAACCATTGCTGTTTCTGCTGTTCAGAACCATAACGCCAAAGTACTTCCATATTGCCACTATCTGGCGCATTACAGTTAAAAACGGTTGGTGCAATCAAACTGCGCCCAGAGATTTCTGCGATATGGGCATATTCTTGTACTGTTAAGCCTTGCCCTAATACAGGATCAGGTAAAAACATATTCCAAAGACCAGCAGCCTTAGCTTTATCTTTTAATTGCTCAAGTAGTGCTGGCCATTGCCATGTCGTCCAATCTCCTCCGACATTGAGTTCACGAACTTGTTGCCAAAAATAAGCTTCTATCGGCTCTATTTCTTGTTCTATAAAAGTTTGGCTACGCTGAATAAAATCTTGTGCGCGTGGAGATAATTCAAACATAAGCAATGTCTCAACAGTCAAATGAAGTGCTGGCTATCAACATAACTTAAAATATATTATGAATTAAATGATTTAATACCATACAAGACTATGCATAATATTCATAATATAGACACTCCTATGCAAACCTTAGATTTAGGCCAGTTTCACGGCATTGATATTAATTTATATCCATTATTTATTGCTATTTTTGAACAACAAAGTATTTCTAAGGCGGCACACTTACTTTGTATTAGCCAGTCTGCTGCGAGCCATGCCTTACAACGTTTAAGAAGTCATTTAAAAGATGAGTTATTTTTACGCAGCGGCCACAAAATGCGCCCTACAGCTTTATCAGAACAAGTTTATCCAAGTATTAAAATAGCTTTGCTTCAAATTCAATCCATTAGTTTTCCGCAAAAACAATTTACATCCAATATGCTACACAACCTGAAAATTGCAGTTCATGATGAAGTTGAACCTGTTATTTTTCCTAGAATCGTTGAACACTTTCAACAACTCAATAATCAAGTTCAATTTGCCAGTATTAAATTGAATCGCAAAAATGTTCTAGCAGAACTCAATGCACAGCAAATCGATTTCTTTATAGATGTTGAACACAATTTTAGTGAAAAAATTGCGTCACAAACCTTGGTACAAGACCAATTTGTTGTATGTAGTCAACAAGCATTCATGGACAAGGATCACTATTTACAGCTACAACATATCGGTGTTTCATCACGGCGTAGTGGCATACTTATCGAAGATATCTATCTTAAACATGAGCACTCATCTAGACAGATTTTTTTAAGATGTCAGCACTATTCCACTGCACTGCAAATTTTGGCACAACAACCTGATGCTGTTTTAACCCTACCCAAACATGTTTTAGTCCATTTAAAAATTGCAGATAATATTAATATCTTTGATGCACCTTTTGATTTTCCCGCAATGAACCTCAATTTATTTTGGCTAAAAAGTCTCGATGATAATCCTCGCATTTCATATTTAAAACAGCAAATCACAGCATTATTTGCTTAGGCTATTTACTATCATCTTCTAATGTACCCTTTTCAATCACATTGCCAATAAGTCGGTGTACCATACTTTTTAACAAAGAAATCAATCATGACTCGTATTTTAGTGGGCATTGTCTTCATATGTGGATAGATCACAGAAATAGACTGCTGAGTATTATAAATAGAGCCCTGAAATTCAGTTAATAGGGGCATAAGAGTTTGTTGTTGTATTTGTTGGTGTACCAGCCAATCTGGAAATAATACCAGTCCCATACCCTGCTCCGCAGCAATCATTAATGCAGCAGCATTATTAGAAGTGAAGGTGGTCTGAATTGGGACCTCTTGTAATTGATCATCTGTTTTAAAACGCCAAATATTTGGCCCATAAACGCCCTGATAGACCAAGCATTGATGATGTATTAAATCTTGAGGATGGTAAAGTTTGTGGCTTTTATTTAGATATCTTGGGCTTGCTAATAAGTAATATTTCACTTGATGCAGCACCCTGGCATGAAAATTTGAATCTGGCAAAGCATCAATTCGAAAAATCAAATCACTCGAGGTCTTATAGGGATCTATATATTCATCGGTTAGTGTCAAATCAATCACTACTTTTGGATAAAGCTCATTAAACTCAGCTAACCAAGGCGCAATATGTAGTTGTCCAAATAATACTGGGGCATTTAATCGTACACGACCACGAATTTCACTCTGCTGCTCACCAATGTGTTCAAATACTTCTGTTAAATTTTGATGAATATTACGGGCATACTCAATTAATATTTCCGCATTTTCTGTTGCAATGACGGATCGAGTATTCCGATAAAATAGTTGGCAGCCTAAACTTTGTTCTAATTGTGATATCACTCTAGAAATACTTGAAGGCACAACATTTTGTTGCCTAGCAACATGTGAAAAACTTTTATATTCATACACCAAAGTAAAGATAAATAAAGCATGAGCATTGATATTCTTCAATTCATCCATTTGTGCAAATTTCGCAAAAGTCTTTCGTCATCTTAGCGCGTTTTCCCTAAAATGCATAAGGCTATACTGCACCATTATTTTCAATGAAATACAGTTATGTATATTTTTCTTATTGGTCTTATAGTCTTCGCAGGTATGGGGCTATCTATTGAAGCTGGTATTATCGGGCCTCTCGGGCAACAAGTCGGCCACCTTTGGGCGACTTTTAGCATCTTTGCAATAGGCGCAATACTGAGCTATTTACTCATGCTTTTTTTTACCCCACGTCAAATGATTTCCTTTACTACGCGCCCTGCATGGGAATTATTAGCAGGTATACTCGGCCCTGCATATGTTGTTATTTTAACTCTAGCCACACCAATCATTGGCATAGCACTCACGATGATTGGTGTTTTAGCAGGACAAATTGCACAAAGCATAATGATTGATCACTTTGGTTGGTTCTTCACCTCTAAACGTCCTGTTGATAGGTATCGAATCATGGCCATGCTAATGATGGTATTAGCAATACTGTGTTTATTAGGAGCAGCTACATGATTATATTATTATGCCTCACTATATTTTCAGGGGCTTTGTTGAGTATACAAGCCGCAATCAATGCCCGTCTTAGTCAAACAGTTGGCATCCTATCTACTACATTTTTAACCTTTGCATTAGGTGCATTAATAACTTTTCTTTTGGCTATTTTTTTGGAATCAAATCATACTCAGCATTTGCTCAGCGTACCTAAATGGCAACTCATGGGTGCTTTTCTAGGTGTTCCTTATATACTCATCATGACCTTTGCTGTACCTCGGGTTGGAGTAGCAATAGCTACTGTAGCTGTTATTTTGGGTCAATTATTGATGAGCTTAATGATTGATCAGTATGGATGGTTTAATAATCCGATTATTACTTTTTCATGGCATCATGCACTGGCAAGTTTTTTCCTCTTTATCGCGCTAATTTTTATTTATAAAAGCAATAAAACACACAATGTTATGTCCAACTAATCTACTAAGAACATCCACATAAAAAGCCCCACATGTCTAAATCAACACGATGGGGCTAATTTTAATAACTCATGCTCATTAAAAAATTTGAACATAAGCTCCAATACGCATTATCAATTACTGGATATAAATCATGACCGCCACAATCCGTGTGCCATCAAGCTCAGTAACCTCAAACTCCACACCCTGATATTTTAAGCGTGTACCAACATCAACCATGCCTTGACATTGATCTAAGATCAACCCAGAAACACTAGTATAATCAGCATCTTGAGTTACAATATCCAACCCGAGAGCCAGTTCCAATTGATATAAATCCAGCATGCCAGAACCTTTCCAGATAGTTGCATCGATTTTCTCTAAATCTAGTTGTTCATCAGCATCAGGAAATTCACCAGCAATGGCTTCAAAAACATCAAGTGGAGTAATTAATCCCTGAATCATACTAAATTCATCAGTCACCAATACCAATGAACCCTTTGAGTTACGCAAAGTGTTAATGGCATCTATGACTTTCATTTTTTCAAAAATATAGATTGGGCGTTGTTGCTTAATGAGTTCATCTAACTGTTGCGGATGATCTAATACTGCTAATAATTCTTTTGCACGTACAACAGCCAAAACCCGATCTAAACTACCTCGACAAACTGGAAATAAACTATGTGGAACAGATAAAATCTGTTCACGAATTTCTTGCGGACTATCTTCAAGATTTACCCAAGAAATATGATTACGTGGTGTCATAATCGTTGCAACTGATCGTTCAGCGAGTGTAAGCACTCCACCAATCATATAACGCTCTTCATCAACAAATGTCTTTTGAGCCTCTTGATGCTGTGCAAGATCCGTTGTTGTCTCTACACTACCGCCCATAAGTTTAAAAATAGATGCAGCAGTACGGTGACGAATTGGAATTTTTGCAGCATGTTTAACGGCGTTGCGTTGTGTAAATTGGTTGAATGCTTCAATTAGAATTGCGACACCTATACCTGAGTAAATATACGCCTTAGGAATATGGAAACCAAAGCCTTCTGCAATTAAGCTCACACCAATTAATAACAAGAAGCTCAAACATAAAATTACCACTGTTGGATGACGGTTTACAAAATCTGTCAGAGGTTTAGAAGCCCATAACATGACCGCCATTGCGACAATCATAGCAACCATCATGATGTAGATATTATCTACCATGCCAATTGCGGTAATCACTGAATCTAAAGAAAATACTGCATCCAATACAACAATCTGTAAAACAACTGCACTAAAACCTGCATATGCTACATTTCGAGTCACCTTAACCTCAGGTACACCTTCTATACGCTCATGCAATTCGCCAACAGATTTGTATAAGAGAAATAAACCACCTAAGAGCAAAATTAAATCTCGCCCTGAAAATACCCAACCCCAAAGAGTAATAAATGGTTGAGTTAAAGTAACCAACCAAGAAATTGCAAATAATAATCCTAGACGCATAACTAGCGCGAGGGATAAACCTATAGCGCGTGCTTTATCACGTTGCTCTGGAGGTAATTTATCTGCCAAAATAGCAATAAAAACGAGGTTATCAATACCTAAAACAATTTCTAATACAATTAAAGTAAGTAAAGCAATCCAAATACTCGGATCTAATAGAAACTCCATTAATTTTTACTCCTAGAATTACGAGTAAAATCCTTCAACAGCTTATTTTTTTTAACAGACGAGGGGTCCACTTAATATATAACTCCATTCACCTAAAGATGAATTTATTATGCATAAAAATATTAAATTTACTTTACATTTTTTTCGTTATTTTTAGTAATTGTTCTATATAAAAACCGATCTTAAATAAGATCGGTTTTTATAACACTATACTTAAAGAAAAATAAATTATTTCTTAAGCCTGTGCTTTGATCTCAGCAAACACTTCTGCTGCTGCTGCAATTGTATAATCAATATCTTCATCACTATGCGCAATTGAGATAAAGCCAGCTTCAAATGCAGAAGGTGCAAAGTTTACACCGCGTTGTAACATACCATGGAAGAACTGACGGAATTGTTCCACATTACATTTAAGAATATGATCAAAACTACTAATCTCTGTTTGATCAGTAAAATATAAACCAAACAAACCACCTGCCTGCTCTGTTCTAACCGCCAAACCAATTTGATCAGCAGCGTTTTGCAGTCCGGTCATTAAACGGGTCATTTTAGCATTCAAGTCAGTATAGAAATTTGGCTGACGTAAATATTCAAACATTTTTATTCCAGCACGCATTGCTAATGGATTACCAGAAAGAGTCCCAGCTTGATATACACCACCTAAAGGTGCAATACATTCCATAATTTCACGTTTACCACCGAATGCACCAACAGGCAAACCAGCGCCAATAATTTTACCAAGTGTGGTCAAATCAGGCTTAACATTGTAGTAAGCTTGAGCGCCTCCTAAAGCAACACGAAAACCTGTCATTACTTCATCAATAATAAAAACTGATTTATACAAATCACACTGTTCACGAATTGTTTCTAGGAAACCTTTAACAGGCTTAACCAAATTCATGTTTCCAGCTACTGGCTCTACAATTACACCGGCAATTTCTTGTCCATACTTAGCAAAACAAGCTTTTACAGCTTCAATATCGTTATAAGGTAAGGTAATTGTATGCTGTGCAAAATCTGCTGGTACACCTTTAGAAGTAGGTTCACCAAGGGTAAGCATTCCAGATCCAGCTTTAACCAATAAAGAATCTGAATGACCGTGATAACAACCTTCAAATTTTACGATTTTATCACGACCCGTATATCCACGTGCTAAGCGGATAGCGGTCATTGTTGCTTCGGTACCAGAGTTAGTCATACGTACCATTTCAATTGATGGCATCACTTCACAGATAATATCTGCCAAAGTCGTTTCATAAACAGTAGGTGCACCAAAGCTTAAACCATCTTGAGCAGCTTTTTGAACAGTTTCAATAATCGCTGGATGAGCATGACCTAAAATCATTGGTCCCCATGAACCAACATAATCGACATATCGTTTACCATCGACATCATATAAATATGCACCTTGGGCTTTTTCGATAAAAATCGGCGTACCTCCAACCCCATTAAACGCACGCACTGGTGAGTTTACACCACCAGGAATATGTTTATTAGCTTGCTTAAATAACTGTTCTTGCTTAGGAGATAAACTCATGAATACGCTCAACTCAAGTAAATATAGAGATCAAAAAATATTAATGTTCAATGCTCGCTGTAGTAGCAAACAATTTTGCCCAGGCCTCAACACGGCTTGGAATCTGTTCTACCGATAGTGCCAATATATCACTTATTACAGCGCAGAGATCAGCACCAGCAGCAATCACTTCTGCTGCATTTTCTACAGTCAGTCCACCAATAGCACAAATGGGTGCAGAAAAAAGAGCTCTCGCTTGCGTAATAATTTCAACACCGGTATGACCAGCTTCTGGTTTAGTTGCTGTTGGAAAAATTGCACCAAAAGCAACATAACTTGCACCGTCTTTAAGCGCTTGTAAGGCAAACTCTAAAGAATTTGCGCAAGTACGACCAATAATTTGATTGGTTCCTAATTGATTTACAGCATCTACTATTGCACCATCACCCTGTCCTAAATGAACACCTAAACCAAATTCAACAGCAAGCTTTAAGTTGTCATTTATAACAAATGGTGTGGTATATTTCTCACATAATGCTTTGATTTTACTTACTTCTTCTAGTTGAGCTATAGCTTCAACTTTTTTGCGTCGATACTGCAAAATTGCAATTTGACCTGTTGCTAAAGCAGCCTCTAGCTTCTGTAGCAATAATTCAATTGGGTCATCATTGGTAATTAAATATAAGCCACGCATCAAATTTTCCAGAAATGATATACTACAAGATTATACCCACTAAAAAGCAATGAAGTGAAACAGTTAGCTATAGCCTGTACTATTTTATCAGTAAAAATAATTGGCTTATCTCATGCCTTTTTTAGCAATATAAATAAAGTTGGCAACAAATTTGCATAATCAAGCAAAAAAACCAAAACAAAAATAGAAACTCAGTTGCAGCTGTATCACCAACAAAACAACACTAATCATGAGTTGGTGGTACAGTCACTTTTAATCAACAACTTATTTCTCATCACAACCATTACAAATATACGATCCATTGAGCTAACTGATGCGATACAAATTAAATTTTGTTTGAAGTGATAAGGCTTTAGCTTGGTATTTTATCTCGCTGACGGTCAAGTAAACTTAAACGTCCAGTGATAATATCTTTAAACATGTGCCAATCTGAAATAAAACTATAAATAGGTTGTTTAAAACTGGCAGGTTTATTCTTCTCAAACATAAAGTGTCCAACCCATGCACATGTATAACCTGCTAATACCCCATATGCTAAATACTTTACTTGCCGTGTTTTAATGGTTTTATACGCACAGTACAAGGCAATTGAACTCCCCAAACAGTGTAAACGGCGGCTAGTAATATGACGATGTTCTGTTAAATAAAACCGATAGAATTCCGAATAGTCTCGTATTGGAAAAACGACTTGTGATGAAGCTACTTCTTGTATTTCAAATTGAGGATTCATGTTTTTGCTCCTTGCATCATCTCAATAAAGCTTAAATTTACTCTCCTATACTGCTTATTGTTGATAAAAAATACAAATACCTTTAGAAATTATCACGGTGACAAAGATCTATTGCAGCGAGGACTTTGATCTCATGTGGAATCAGTTACAATACAAGACATCTATGTAGTTCCCATTCAAGATAAAACTGCAAGAGAAATACACGCAAGCTTATTGATGATTGCTTTATTTACAAAATGTAGGATACCTGCCCCATGGTAGAAATTGAATTAAAATTTCAGATTAACCCCAGTCGCCGTAATGCCTTACTCAAAGCATTAGACCCTAAAAAATCTGAAGTTATTCAATTAAAAGCACGTTATTACGACACAAATCAACAGTCTTTATCTAATAACCGTGCAGCCCTACGACAACGTCTTGAAGGTGATCGTTGGATTCAAACACTAAAAACGGCTGGACAAAGCCACTTACATCGCTTTGAACACAACATTGACTTAGGCTCTGAGACACCAGTAGCACTTGATTTAGCACTTTATCAAGAACATCCTGAAGCACTTGCACAGCTAAATCAGGTCTTGGGAAGTGAAAACACTGAACTTACCCTACAGTTTGAAACTGATATTCAGCGAACAAATCGAGTTATCCAATATGAAGATGCAGCAATTGAGATTAGTTTAGATATTGGTGAAATTCGTAGTGGGCAAGCGGTTCAGGAAATCTATGAAGTTGAGTTTGAATTAAAACAAGGTTCAATCGATAATCTGCTTAAATTTAGTTTAGAGTGGGTGAAGAAATATCAACTGTGGTTAGATGTGCGCAGTAAAGCTGAGTTTGGTCATTTATTGAGTCAACAACTGCAGGTCAGCCCAGCTACAGCCGCACCGAACTTGCAACTCAATAAAAAAGAAAATGCAGATTACAATCTCAGATATTTAATATCAGAGCAATTACAGCATTTATTACCGAATATTGCTGCTATCTCTGCCCAAGTTGCTCAAGATGAACATGTTGCACAAGCACAATTAGCACTGCAACACCTACATTTAAGTTTATCTATTTTCAAAGATTGGAGTCAGGACCCTTCCGATAAATGGGCAATGCAACTCAATGCCTTTGCACAACACTTTGAACACTTAGAGCATATTCAACATATGCAAAGTACGCTTGGTACGCTATTAAACAACCCAAAGACAGCACTTAGTTTGGATCAGGATATTCTTTATGCACAAGAAAAACTGCAAAATTTAGTCAAGTCAACTCAAAATGTTCAACACTATTTAGAGCTACTCTTATTTGCTTTGGCTCCTGCTAGCCAAACTCAAAAGCAAGATTTAAAACATAATGCTCAACTAACTTTGCAACAACAATATAAACGACTACAAGAGAGCCTAAACCAAGTTGACCTAGCGGACCTAGATACGTTACAACAGCTTGCACTCAATCTTAAAGAACTTAAGTTCAGTTTCCCGCTATTAACACAAGTATATGATGTCAAAAATCTGCAAAAATATAGCAAATCTTTGCATGATGCACATCAAGCAGCTGAACAATATCAAGTTCTTGTGGCTTCAGCTTCATACTTACAAGAAAGTGAACTAGAAGCCAGCGACTGGTTTGCACTGGGCTGGCTAACTGCAAAACAAGAATCTTATGCTGAAACCTTATTACAAGCGACTGAACAATTCTTATTGAGTCGTAAGTTTTTAAAATAACCTAAAGACATAGTCATTTCTCCTAAAACCGATTTGACTATGTTAAAAAATCAGTTTTAATTTCAATCTAATAATTTATCAAAATCAATAAGATGGTCTGCAAACTGTTTTGCATAAGGTGCATGTGAAATCATGATAACTGTACTCACTTGTTGACGAATGACTTTCATCAGATGGATCGCTGTTACTTCATCTAGTGCTGCAGTAGGTTCATCCATAATCAAACATTTTGGCTGCTTAAGTAGTGCCCTTAATATATTTAATCGTTGTTTTTCTCCACCAGAGAAACTCTTATAACGCTCCTCAAGGTCATCATCTAAGCTGAGATTATTCTTAGTACATAGCTGAGTTAACTGAAAAACCTCTAACCAATGTAACAACTCTAAATCTGAATAATGATATCGACTATTGTGAACTAAATTTTGCCTTAATGTGCCAGAGTAAACCGCTACCGTTTGGCCTACAACTGCAATTTCATGATAAATATTAGTAGAAAATTCAACACTAATATCAATATTTTTATAATATAGTTTTCCTGATTGAATTTTCTGCAATCCAATCAAATGGTTCATAAAACTACTTTTTCCTATACCTGTTTGTCCTGTGATTACATAACACTGATGCTGTTGAATAATTAAATTAAAATTTTGAAGTTGATTTTTTCCCAAATCTAACTGTGCATGCTCAAAACAATAAAAAAATGTTGATGGTTCTATTTCTGTTATTTGATAAATATTTTTCTCTAATTGAAAATAATCATAAAACTTAACTAAAGAAATATATTCTCCTTTTAACATCATTATGCTTTGAGATACTCTTAACATAGGTAAAGTTAGGCCGACAATATATGCACTAATGAGTACAAAATCCCCTGTGCTTACCTGTTTATTTTCAAATAAATACACAGTTAGCAGCATAAAAATAAATAAGAAAATGGCTACTGCAAACACTTGTATCAACATTAAAATCATTAAATGACCATGACTTTTTGATTTTTTCAGTTGGTAGTCTTTAATACGTTGATCAAAGCTTCTGAGCTCATATTCTTTTGCAGCATTAATTTGAATATCATAATGGTTTTGTACTTTTTCAATAAAGAATTGATTAATCTGATTTTGAGCTTCATAAAATACTGAAAAAACATCCTTACTTTTTACAGCAATACATAAAGTAACCACAAAAAGAACGACAGCAAAAACAAGAAATATCAGTGCAAAACTTAAACTAATGCTTTGTGCCAATATCCACATCATTACAACAAGTTCAAATAATAAGGGTAATAAAATAAAAAGACTGGTATAAGTTAATTGACCAAAAGCATTCGCTCCACGCCAAATATCAGTATTTATGTTTCCTATTTCTATTTTTCGTTGCTCATTGAAAGTCAAATCAAAATAGTTTTTCAAACCCATATAAACAAGAGCAGCTTCTATATGAATAAGAAAAAAAGCGCTATAACGCTGACTCAAATGCTGTAATAAATTACCTATAAACCATGCGAGAGCATAACATGCTGCCAAAAGATATAAATTTTCCCATTGCCAGATCATTTCCCAACTAAAACTTGCTGAATTTGATTGAGATATATTAACAATCTGCTTCATAATATATGGCACAGATACAGTCAATAAAATACTAAGAATACTCAAGCACCCTAAACTGAACATATCTCGAATGGGGTGCTGATAATATTGCCTCAATACATTCCATATACTGATATAAATGACCAATGGTTGCTTCGCTTTCATTTAAATTACCCTATTCTTCTTCATTCTATTTATATCTTGATTTAAAATAATATTTTTTAAAGTTTAGAAGCCATATAGCTATAGATACTCAGTAATTCAGTACCATAAACCACCTAAGCCCTATGCTTATGCTTGATGCGAAGCCAATAACTTAATAAATTCAGGACAAGACAAATGATCCTCATGTGGACAATGTTGTATATGTTCTAGCGTCTTTATTAATGTGTTTAATTTAATCACTTTATCCTTCATCTCAGTAATTTTACCATCCAATGTCTCACGATTGACTTTGATCGTATTCTTCATAAGAAATATGTCCTCAATTTCTTTAAGACTTACTCCCCCACTTTTTAACAGTTTGACCAACGCAAGCGTCTGCTTAACTTCGATCGGATACTGACGTCTTAATCCATTTCGCCCTATAGATTTAATTAATCCTTTAGTTTCATAAAAACGGATCGTTGCTGTAGACAACTTAGTTTGTTTTGCTAAATCACCAATATCTATTTCTTTCATAGAACACTTGACTTAAAGTTAACTTGAAGTTGAATACTATCATCATCTTAAATTTTATTTTAGGCAAGATGTATGACTGAGTTATTGATTCACAGCATAATCATTGGAATTTTAGCAACCTTTCTTATGGATATCTTTGCTTACCTACGAGAAAAAATATCAAAAGTAAAACCGCTTAACTATGCTTTTGTTGCACGTTGGATATTAGGATGGTTTGATGGTCAGTATTGGCATAAAAATATTGCGCAATCCCCATCAAAATCAGGTGAAATTATAATAGGTTGGTTTTTTCACTATCTTATAGGAATCATTTGGGTAAGCTTATTTTTATTCCTCAATACACTAGGTTTATATTCAATCCATCTGTTTAGTAGCATTGCATATGGATTAATTACAGTCTTCGTACCTTTTTTAATCATGCAACCTGCTTTTGGTTTTGGTTACTTTGCACAGCGCACCCCTCATCCTAAATTAGCAATGAAAAATAGCTTAATTTCACACTCTGTTTTTGGTATAGCGATTTATTTGTCTTATCTGTTTTTTTCACATCTTTTAACACTTTAAAATTCTCATTTGAAAATTAACAAATTATTCAAATATATCTATTTTTGATTATAGAAGGAGCAATAATCACTCCTTCTATTTTTTTTAATACTATATTTTTTATATTATTAGTTTTAATTGGTGTAAAAAACACACAACCCCAAGCAAAGAATGAGAAAATAATTAACATACTCATAATTAAGAAAAAAACCGAATTATTGTTTAATTTTTCCACCAAAAACCAACCTTTTTACTATGGAAAAGTTATAAAGCCTAACTTTAGTCAATATATCATTCAGTTTTTCTTTACTCTATAATGCGCCACTTTACTCATTCAACTTTAGCTGTTTACTTAGAGCAATCATGAAGTGTTTACGATTGACCTTACACCGCTAAGCACTTGAACATGGATATATTCGCCACATGAATGAATCAATCAGTACCTTTTTTTTATCAATGATTGATCGCGTCAATCAACCCCTTTGGGATTTGCTGGTTATTTTTTTACTAGCTGTTGGTATTTTTTATACGATATCGACTAAGGCTGTCCAAGTACGATTCTTCTTCCATAGTTTTAAAATTATGAAGAACAGCCGCAATAAAAAAGATGATCATGGTTTAACCCCCTTTCAAGCATTTGTAACAGGTCTAGCCAGCAGAGTTGGTGTTGGTAATATTGCTGGTGTCGCTATTGCCATCGCCATTGGTGGCCCTGGTGCTGTGTTTTGGATGTGGGTTACAGCATTACTTGGTATGAGTTCAGCTTTTATTGAATCTACGCTTGCACAATTATTTAAAGTCAGAGATAGCAACACAAAACAATTTCGTGGTGGCCCAGCCTACTATATTACCCAGGGACTAAAAAATAAAACCTTCGGTATTGTGTTTGCGTTATCGCTTATTTTTACTTATGGTTTTGTCTTTAATTCAGTACAAATCAATGCCATTGTTAGTGCTTCAAGCCACTCATGGGGATGGGATAAAGCCAATATTATTCTCCCATTAGGCGGTATCGACCTTGTTATTTCTTGGGTTGGTTTAGCACTGGTTGTACTTGTTGCAATTGCTATTTTTGGTGGTATTAAACGTATCGCTAGATTTGCAGAGATGTTTGTACCCCTTAAAGCAGGTCTTTATTTATTAATTGCCTTGTACATTATTTTAAGTAACTACGCCATTATTCCAGACATCATTAAATTGATTTTCACTTCTGCCTTTGAGTTCAAAGCTGCTGCAGGTGGTTTCTTTGGTAGTATGATTTCAATTACCTTATTACAAGGAATTAAACGGGGCTTATTTTCGAACGAAGCAGGTATGGGTTCAGCACCTAATGCTGCCGCAGCTTCTGATGTTAAGCATCCCGTAAATCAAGGCCTTGTACAAATGCTTGGTGTATTTGTTGATACATTCATTGTCTGTACCAGTACAGCAATGATTATTTTGGTTTCAGGTGTTTATCATGATGCAGGGTTTATTGGTGTAGAACTTACTCAACGCGCACTAGAAAGCCAAATCGGTATGTGGGGTGGTGATTTACTTGCAATCTTACTATTCTTGTTCTGTTACTCAGCCGTGCTTGGTAACTATGCTTATGCTGAAAGTAATGTGCAGTTTATTAATAACAACCCTAAGCTCATGCTGATATTCCGTATTTGCGTTTTAGTTATGGTGTATTTTGGCGCAATTAGTAGTGTGCCTTTAGTATGGAACATGGCTGATATGTTCATGGGTATTATGGCTGTTATTAACCTAACTGCTATTTTACTACTAACACCAATGGCACGTACTTTACTGAAAGACTATACCAGTCAACTTAAACGTGGTGTAAAAGAGCCTGAGTTTAAGATTGATCAGTATCCTGAACTTAAGAAAAAAGTCAGTGGTGATATTTGGTCTGACAAGAAAAATTAATAAGTACATAAAAAAGCTTGGACATGTCCAAGCTTTTTTATATTTTACCCATAATGGCTAAGATTATTCTTTTTAACACTCACCGATTTTTTGCATAAATCTTCCAAGTATTATTGTCTGCTAGCGGATCTTTATAGCTATCACTTCGTTGTTTACGTGGTTTCTCTCTTGCATCAACCAAGACAAAATCATCTACTGTGCTCAATACAATACCATTTACATAAAATCGAGTTCGTGTGTAATCACTTTGACCATGCTGGAATACATAAGTCCGTAGGTCAATAAATTCACGGTGAGCAACCAATACAGCAGTATCATCACTATCCAACCATTGCTGCATTTTCATTACTTGTTCAGGCTCAAACTGCCCGCATTTGTCGATTAAACTTGCAACACCACGAAAAGTTTTTGATTCCTTCGCTTGCGTTTTATTTATTCTGATACGGTCTACAGAGAAATAAAATAAAGGTAAATTCAAATGACTCGGTAAATGAATTGCATCAACCACCTCATCTTGCATAAATGGCTGATATAAATCTTGTGCTCGCTCAATTAGACCCAACCATTGCGTATAGTAAGCAGCTACTGCTGAAGCACTACCATAATAAATAGGTAAACCTTCAACCTGTGCTAAGTCTATGGGTGGCCAAATATTTTGCCTCAATAAAGCAATATCACTTTTTAAACTCTGTACTGCAATTGCATCTTGCATCACACACCTCAGCCCTAGGTTATACATCCAATCTTATGCGCTAGTAGCATCATACTACTTAGGCTATTTTAGAATAAGACAATGGTTTAGTTTGGGCAAGGCTTTGCTTATAATAGTGCAATATTAAATTTGTGGAATACACCATGTCTCAAAAAATTGATGCTACTGATATCACCGAAGAAGACGCATTAAATGCGATTTTTTTTGAGCGTGCTGACCAATTTATTCAACAGGCCAATCAATTTTGTAGTCCTGAACTTGGTAAAAAAGTAGACAATCCAGCAGAAATCCGTGGTCAAGTCAGTGCAGCAATGTTATTTGCGACAGCACGTTTCAACACTTGGGTTGCTGCGAATAATTTTAAAGATGGCAAGGAAATGAGTGATGCCAAAGAACAAATCATGAGTTATGTCTTACAGCAATTCCAAATGATGCTTGAAGACAACTTTGATGAATATTGTGAACAATTTGATAATTACTTACGTTTTCGTAAAAATGAAGAGTTCCATGCCCATAAACACGATCATGAGCATTAATTCATCTCACTCAAGTAGTTCTACAATTTAAAATGTAGAACTACGCTTGTTCGCTATCGTTAAAAAATCAAATATGGCCAACATATAACAAGGAATAATATGACGCTTTCTTTTCGGCGTGCCACTTTACAAGATGCCAATAGCATCGCTCAAATTGGACATATTAGTT
This sequence comes from Acinetobacter rudis, assembly GCF_031157835.1. Lineage (GTDB taxonomy): Bacteria > Pseudomonadota > Gammaproteobacteria > Pseudomonadales > Moraxellaceae > Acinetobacter > Acinetobacter rudis_A. Next base: position 199,647 of record NZ_JAVIDR010000002.1, read on the forward strand.
ATCTTCATCATTTTCAATCAATCTGGAATGATTTTGACGAATTAAAAGATTATGTTGCACATGAATACCACCTTACTTCTATTCTACAAAGTTTAAATGAAGAAAATACGCAGTGGTGGATCATTGTCAATTCACTGAATGAAGCAATAGGTTTCATTAAATTAAGTTTAGCTCAAACACCAAGTGAGCATTATCCCCATATACAGATTGATGCTTTATCTCATGGCTGTTGTTTAAACAAAGTATATCTGCTCCCTCAATATACTGGCCAAGGCTTAGGACAACAAATTTTTAAATTTGTTGAGCAGCATTTACAGCAACAAACTTGTCAGTATTTCTGGCTTGAAGTATTAAAAGATAATCTTGCAGCTAAGCAGTTTTATTTAAGGCAAGGAATGCAAATCATTGCCGATGCAGAATATCAATATACTGGCCAACAACACCAACTACATATTATGTCTAAAACACTTAATTTCTAATCCTCCCTGTTCAGGCCACTCACTGATGAGTGGCCTGAATGTATAACCATTACTTCTGGGCTTGCCCATATTGATCGGCCATTGTTTCAACTAAATGATCTAATTGAATATACTTCTTGATAGCAGCATCAACATCAGCCTTAGTTAACTTTGCAATTTCCTGATCACGTTTTTGGCGCGTATGCATATCGGTCTGAGTCAACAACTGTGTGCTAATCATGCCATGAATACTCCGTGCATCATCTAAGGCTGTTACCCGTTTTTTCATCATATTCGCTTTCGCCGCTTCTAATTCTTGAACTGTAATACCACGATCAATCAACTGCTTAAGTACCTTATGTACGGCGCTTGACACTTGAGCTGACTTCCCAGCACTGTAATTTGCTTGGATAGAAAGTGCACCAGATGCCTCAAACTGCCCCAAATCTAAATCACTACCAAAACCATAAACTAAAGCATTTTTTTCACGTAACTCCATTGCCAAACGAGAGGATAGTTGGGAGTTACCCAAAACATAACTAAATACATGAAGTGCAGCAGCATCAGGATGATCAAATTTTACAGGAAGTGCTAATAAAGCTTGATAATTACCAAATTCACGCTGTTCTGCTAAAGCATGTACTTTTTGAGCAGTATACATTTCATAAGGTGCACTTAAACGTTGATACTCCTGCCCTGAACGCCAATCACCAAAAGATTGCTGTAAGATTTTTTTCATCTTGCTTGTATCAAATTGACCAGTCACTGCAATTTGTGCATGCTCCATACCAAAGAACTTTTTATATAAAGCCTTCACTTGTTCATTACTTGCAGCCTGCATTTGTTTCTTCGCAAACTCAGGTTCAAAATGATAACGTAAATCACCTGGTTGATAACGTTCAAGCAATCGTGCCATCGTTAATGCAGCAACGGTTTCCGGCTCTGTATATGGTCGATTTAGTAACGATAAACTTTGCTGTTTAATGAGATCAAATTGAGTTTGTTCAAATTTCGGATTCTTCATCACTTGAACAATATAATTAAAAAAGTCCTCAAACTTTTCTTTTTTTGCATTAATTTGAATCGTCATGCCATTTTCATCTGCTTGCGCAACAGCAATACCACCTGCCTGCAATGATTGATCAGCAATGTCTTGTAAACTATATCGATCCGATGCTCGAAGTAATAAATAAGCGGTTAACTCAATAATTTCAGCTTGGTTCATCAAAGTTGTATCTTTACCAAAACCGATATGTATTGAAGCATAAGTCTTATCATCAGGTGTTGCACTTGGATAAAATGCGTACTGCATTCCATTCTCAAGTTGACCTTGCTGAATCTTAGATTCAATCGCAGTAAGTTTCTGTTGTGAAGCTTGTACATGCTCTGCAACTTCTTTTTGATAAACTTTAATATCCTTGAACGGTTCTGGCTTTTCCTGGCTTTGATCTAATGTTTTAGCAACTTGACCTTGTTTTTGCTCTAACGCTTTTTTCTGATCTTCAGGTGTCGGTTTAACATCACCACCAATACGATGGGCTGGTACTAAAAACTGCTTGAGTACTTGATTGACATCCTTAATTTTTAAAGCTTGTACCTGATCTAAATCTTTAAAATATTGATCCCAGCCACCTTGATAACTGACCACATAATCACTGAGTCTTCCACCCATAGCAGCAGCATTATTTCGGACATTATCTGCCTGATTTTGCACTAATGTTTTCACACGTTTTAATTCAACATCATTGAAGTCTTTGGTTTGTTCAACACCATTGACCAATGCTTTTGCTACTTTTTTCTCATCATGGTTGGGTGCATAAATTGCCCCCATAAATACCACATTAAAATCACGCTCCAACCAAGTACTCGATTGCACCATTGTGCTTGTACCTGTTTCCACCATACTTGAATATAAATGACCACTAGGCTGCAAAGTATATAAGAACGGTGCTAGTGCAAGTGTTGTTTTAATCTTCTCATTTTTACCATTTAAATAAATGTTGAATTTTGCAAGGTCACTTCCTTTTTGCACTAGGAATTCTCGTGGTTGAATTTTGGCAGAATCAAGCGCTGGAACTTTGGACTGTGCTGGCAATGAGCGTGCAGCAATTGGACTAAATTTTTGATCGATAGATTTTAATACCGCATCACGATCAAACTTACCAGTAATCACCATAGTGGCATTATTAGGTGCATACCAATGACGGTAAAATTGATTCAATTCAGCCATTTTAATAGACTGCAATTCATTTAAATCGCCAATAGGTAAGCGTCCTAAAGATTGATTACCATACGCAGCTTTCCACATTTTATCGAGTAATACAGCAAAAGGCTGATCCATGCGTATTTCACGCTCACGCATGACGATCGCAATTTCAGCTGGAACATATTTTTCTTGTAAAACTAATTTATCCATACGCTCAGCTTCGAGCTCAAGAATTTGATTTATTGCTTGTTGATCTGGTCGAATAATATTGGTGTATTTTGTAGAGTAATAATCTGTGCTGGCATTGGTCATCAATGTATATTGATCTAAACGACGCTGAAACTCTTCTTCTTTAATATTTTGAGTACCTTTAAATGCGAGATGCTCAAGTAAATGTGCCAAGCCACCTTTACCTTCAGGATCATTCAATGATCCTGTAAAGTAAATGGTATTCATAAATACTTTATTTTCTTTATCATTTGGGGCTAGAATAATTTTCAAACCATTATCAAGCGTATATTCTTCAACTTGGTGTTCAGATTTTACTAATACTGTTTGCGCCCAAGATGCTGCACTAAATCCAACGATACAAATTGATAATGTCAGTTGTTTTAACTGAGTTAACATAAAAGCCTTCATTGTAATATTCAAAAATTGCACCTATCTTAGGTAAGCTCAATTAAAATGAATAGTAGCTTTTTGAAAACCAAGCAATAAATGGGCAGAATAGCTGCCCTATACTAAATTCAACTCTGCAATCATAAATAATTTAGCGTAGCCAGAAATTTCAATACGCTCATGAGCTTTTAATGAACAATATAAGGTTCCCCCTCTTTGTGAAGCTTGATAAGCAATTAAATCAGTCTTGTTTAAACGCTCAGCCCAAAAAGGTGCTAAACCGGTATGTAAAGAACCTGTCACTGGGTCTTCATTAATCCCAATATGTGGAGCAAAATAACGAGCAACATAATCATAATGCTCAGCTAATGCTGTAATCGCAACATCACGAGTATTTGCAGCTGCGGTAATTGCTGTACGCAATAATTGATCACAACCAAGCTCACGGATAATGTCGAAATTTGGTTTCGCTTCACGAACATCTTGCTCAGACTCGCAAACTAAAATGTAAGCTTGCGCATTGATATATACATCCACAACAGGACGATCTATTGCTTGATAAACTAAAGCTGGAATTTCTTTTAATGCTTCTGCGCGACGGATTGGGAAATTCATATGAATTTTTCCATCTGCAGCCTGATCGACAATAAATATACCCATTTTCTTTACATGAAAACGCAGCTGAGTTGCTGAGCAATAATCTTTAAATAATACAAAGGCACTAGCCAATGTTGCATGCCCACAAAACTCTACTTCAACTTGAGGACTGAACCAACGAATTTCATAATTAACTTCATCAATGATTTTTACAAATGCGGTTTCAGCTAAATTATTTTCTAGTGCGATTTGTTGCATAAGTTCATCTGATAACCATTCTGTCAGCACTAACACAGCAGCAGGATTACCTTTAAACAAATTTTGACTAAACGCATCAACTTGGTACATCTTCATATCTAACAACCTGATAAAACTTGCAGTTAAGTGATATTAACTTTAAAAAAAAAGAATAAAAGTGACAGATTAAAGAAAAAAATGAGACAGTCTTAAATTATGTAATTAAAAAAGCCAAAACTAAATTCAGTATTTAGTCTTGGCCAGTTCAAATGCAGTTATTGTAATTAAGCAGTGGTTTTTTCTTGGTCCGCATCAAGTATGGTACGATCTGTTTGTTGCATCCACTGACTGGTGACCATTCCCGCTGTCATTGATCCACTTACATTCAGTGCTGTACGCCCCATATCAATCAAAGGCTCAATTGAAATTAATAACGCGACCAATGTGACAGGTAAGCCCATCATCGGTAAAACAATAAGTGCTGCAAAAGTTGCACCACCACCAACACCAGCAACACCAATAGAACTTAATGTCACCACACAAACCAAAGTAATAATCCAAACAGGGTCAAAGGTATTAATACCTACTGTTGGAGCAACCATCACAGCTAACATTGCAGGATATAATCCAGCACAACCATTTTGACCAATTGTTGTTCCAAATGATGCCGCAAAACTAGCAATAGACTCAGGAACACCTAGTCGTTGTGTTTGAGCTTCTATACTTAATGGAATACTGGCTGCACTTGAACGACTGGTAAAAGCAAAGGTCAAAACTGGCGTTACTTTTTCAAAGAAACGCACTGGATTAACACCACTGAAGGCCAGTATTAAGCCATGCACAATAAACATGATGGCAAGTCCAACATAAGACGCAACTAAAAAGCCACCCAAATTAATCATGTCAGTTAATTTAGAACTTGCAACAACCTTGGTAATCAAAGCAAATACACCATAAGGTGTTAGAGCCATAACCAGACGAACCAAATGCATCACCCAAGATTGTAATGTATTCACCCCAGTAATGATGTGTTGCCCTTTAACTGTATCTGTCTGAATGAGTTTTAGCCCCGCTATACCCAAAAATACAGTAAATATGACGACACTAATAATTGAGTTCGCATGTGCACCAGTCAATTCTGCAAAAGGGTTTTGCGGTATAAAAGATAAAATAAAATCAGGAACACTTAAATCAGATACTTTGCCAATATAATCGCTGTTGATCTGGTCTAGACGTGAACTCTCTTGACTACCTTGGACTAAACCCGCAGCACTTAATCCAAACAGATTGGTCACCCCGATACCCACTAAAGCAGCAATTGCTGTGGTAAACAATAAAGTACCAATACTATAAATACTAATTTTCCCTAAGGATGAAGCATTATGTAGTTTAATCACCGCACTTAAAATAGAAACAAAAACCAATGGCATAACAACCATTTGTAATAGTTTCACGTAACCATTACCAACAATATTAAACCACTGAATGGATTGTTGTAGAACTGTCGACTCTGGCCCATAAATCCAATGCAAGCCTAAACCGAAAAACATACCTAAACATAACCCAGCGAAAACCTTTTTCGCTAAACTCCACTGGGTTTTTCGCATTTGTAATAATAACAATATGAGTAGGATGAATACGGCTATATTCAAAATTAGGCTAATATCCATTAAAATTCCACGAGTTTTGATATAAGAATTATAAGTCATGCGTGCAGTGCATGACAGTCAACTCTAAACACATGCACATTTTTAGTTTATATTAATTAAATAAAAGTTATCATAATATTCAATAAGATATATTGTATATACTAAATTATGCTGAGCATCTAAGAATTATGAATAATAGATTAGGTGCTCAATGCACAAGTTTTCGACACATCACTCCTGTCAATGAACACCCTGCTAAAGCTATATCGTTCTTGTTATCTTGAACGTTTTAATCAAAATACTTGCGCAATATCCATATTTTTATACGACGTTGAATATTTTTTGTTGAATTATTTTTGATTGCAGCTTTCCGCATTATCATTTTTTGCCTTAATAGATTATTATCAATCTTATTTTTTTATTTGAATTAATTACATTGGACAGCATTAGCCTTATTCAGCCAGATGACTGGCACGCGCATTTACGTGATGGACTTGCATTACAGCGTACCGTACCTGATCTAGCCAAACAGTTTGCACGCGCAATTTGTATGCCAAATTTGGTTCCTCCAGTCAAAACTGTTGAGGAAGCACTTTCATATCGCCAAAGAATTTTAGCGCATGTACCTGAAGGTGTTGATTTCGATCCACGTATGGTGCTTTATTTTACTGATCAGACCTCTCCCCTAGAAATCAGTAAAATTAAAGATTCTGAATATGTTGATGCAATCAAACTTTATCCAGCTGGAGCAACAACGAACTCAGCTAACGGTGTTAGTGATATTCGTAAAGTATATGCAGTCATCGAACAGCTAGAAAAGCATCAAGTTCCATTATTGCTTCATGGTGAAGTCACTCACCAACATGTTGATATTTTTGATCGTGAAAAACGTTTCCTAGATGAAGTCTTAGCACCTTTGCTAAAACAATTCCCTCAGTTACGTTTAGTAGTTGAACATATCACCACGAGTGAAGCTGCTCATTTTGTACTTGAACACGACCGTAATGTTGCTGCAACAATTACCCCACAACATCTATTATTCAATCGCAATGATTTATTAGTGGGTGGCGTTAAACCGCATTTTTATTGTTTACCGATTTTAAAACGCTTAAACCATCAACAAACCCTGCTTGAGGTTGCGACCAGTGGAAACCCTAAATTTTTCTTAGGTACAGACAGTGCTCCACATGCACAAAATGCCAAAGAAAATGCATGTGGATGTGCGGGTTGTTATAGTGCACCTAATGCGATTGAACTTTATGCCCAAGCATTTGATCAAGTAGGTAAAATAGATCGATTAGAAGGCTTTGCTAGTCATTTTGGTGCAGATTTCTATGGTTTACCACGTAACACCAAACAAATTACATTGGTGAAACAACCACAAACTGTTGTTGAATCTCTCGATTATCTCGAAGATCAAAAAATAATACCGTTACATGCGGGTCAAACCCTTTCATGGAGAAAAGTGTGACTGTTGAAAATATGCCTGTAATCGACCAACGTTTCCGAGGGTTCCTCCCTGTAGTTGTGGACGTTGAGACTGCAGGCTTTAATGCCGATACAGATGCTTTACTAGAAATTGCCTGTATTCCTATCATCTATAATGCAGAGCAACAGTTTGTTCCTGGGGCTGCTTACCATGCCCATATCAATCCATTTGAAGGTGCAAATCTAGACCGCCGCTCACTCGACTTTATTGGAGTCGATCCATTTAATCCGTTAAGAATTGCCATGGCTGAAGATGAGAAAACTGCACTAAAGCGCATTTTCAAATCTATAAATGAAGTGCGTAAACAACAAAACTGTACACATGCCGTTTTGGTTGGACATAATGCACATTTCGATTTAGCCTTTTTAAAAGCAGCAATACTTCGTACCTCCACGAAAAATCAAAGTCCATTTCATAGCTTTTCAGTTTTTGATACTGTGACTCTAAGTGCTGTAATGTTTGGACAAACTGTACTCGCTAAATCTTGTATTCAAGCAGGTATTGAGTTTGATGGCAAAGAGGCGCATTCAGCTTTGTACGATACACAAAAAACTGCTGAACTTTTTTGTTCAATTATGAATAAACTAGAACCGCAAATCCTAAACAATATGATGGTGGATCCCACTTAAGGGAACCATCATCTTTTGATTTCTCACTGTTCACACGGACAAGCGTATCTCCCCCATATATTTCGATCATATTTTGAGCAAATACCGACAATATCACTACCGATCATCGGAATTACAACACGACTACATTTTGGAAAAAATGAAATTAAAGATTGTGCCCACCTTTATTTTCTTATGCTCTAGACCATATTAAAATCTAAACCACATGACTTTGTATGAGTACTTCAAGAGCAAATATTTTCTTTTAGGGAAATGACCAGATGAGAATAATTGGGAAAAAGCTTTATTTTTATACTCAATGCTAATGTTAATTGAGTTTAGCCTGCTTATTTTTTATTCCACTTAACTAATAATTACACATCCAGACTGTATGTAATATAACCATATTGGCAAATACCACAAAATAGCGTACTAAAATTTAAGCAAACACTCACTAAATTTCCAATATTAAGAAGGAAATATCTTGAACTATTTTCATGAAATTAAATTTTAGATTAAAAAAATTTATATTCTGATGATTTATCTTTTTTAGAGCTAAGTAGATTGTTAACTTAAATTTCACACTTGTTTGCTATATTTTGATCAGTTGATCTTATTAATAGTCAAATTTCACTCAATCCAATGCAAATAGTTTTGACAAACTTTTAAAATCTTCATATCATGGCCGCACTTCTAAACGACCCTATCGTCTAGAGGCCTAGGACATCGCCCTTTCACGGCGGTAACCGGGGTTCGAATCCCCGTAGGGTCGCCATTATTTTTCTCTCCTTTTTCAAAATTTCACTGCCTTGCACATTATTAAGTTTTGACTAAAATAAGTCCTTCTTGCACATGTAACCCATTTAGACTATGTCAGAACAAGATTATCAACACAGCACCTCCACCTCTGAACAACCGTCAAATTTGAAACGTGCTATGACTACACGTCATTTGGTCATGTTATCTTTGGGCGGTGCAATTGGAACAGGGTTATTCTTAGGTTCTGGTGAAGTCATCTCAAATACTGGCCCTATTGGTGCAATTTTAGCTTACATCTTGGGTGGCTTAATCGCCTATATGGTGATGTTATGTCTAGGAGAGCTTGCAGTACACATGCCAGTTGCTGGTTCCTTTGGTACTTATGCGACTAAATTTATTGGTCCAGGTACAGGTTATATGGTTACGTGGGTCTATTGGCTCACGTGGACAGCAACACTAGGAACTGAATTCACTGCAGCAGCTCTACTGATGCAAGAGTGGTTTCCGCAAGTCTCTGTTTGGCTATGGACGATTATCTTTGCTGGTATTGTGTTTATTCTTAATATCAGCTCTACTCGCATGTTTGCTGAATCAGAGTTTTGGCTCTCTTTGGTCAAAGTGATTACAGTATTAGCATTTATCTTACTGGGTCTACTGGCTATTTTTGGTTTAATTCCATTCCAAGGCGCAGAAACAGCACCCTTGTTCAGCAGTTTGACCTCTCATGGATGGTTCCCGAATGGTATAATGCCTATCCTTAACACTATGCTCATTGTTAACTTTGCTTTCTCAGGAACAGAACTGATTGGTGTCGCTGCGGGTGAAACACAAGATCCAGCAAAAAATGTACCTAAAGCTATCAATGCCGCTATATGGCGTCTGCTAATCTTTTTTGTTGGTACAATTATCGTTATTTGCGCCTTACTACCCTATAATCTGGCTGGCTTAAGCGCCGATCAATCTGTAAGTAACAGTCCTTTCGTGACAGTATTTTCTTACATTGGTATTCCATATGCAGAAGATATTATCCGCTTTGTTATTATTACGGCCTTGTTATCTGCAGCAAATTCGGGCTTATATGCTGCATCACGTATGATGTATTCACTTTCTGTAGCAAAACAATTGCCCACTGTCTTTTCAAAGCTAAGCGCTTCTGGTACTCCAATTGTTGCATTAATTGTAACGATGTTTGGCGCGGTACCTGGTTTACTCTCCGAACAATTTGCACCTGAACTGATATTTCAAAACTTATTAGGTATTGCTGCATTTACCATGGTTGTTGTATGGATGAGCATTTGCTTATCACAGTTCAATTTTCGTCGCCAATGGTATCAGCAAGGACATAGTAAGGCAGATCTAGCCTATGCTTCACCTTGGTATCCAGTAGTACCGATTTTAGGTTTTATTTTCTGTACGATTACAGCCATTAGTATGACTTTTAATCCAGGGATGCTTACTGGCTTTATTGGATGTTTGATCTTCATTGCAGGATGCTATATCAGCTATTTTTTATTTTATCGAAAACAACATGATTAAATAGAACTTATGTATACAAAGAGCGATTTTTATCGCTCTTTTTTTGATTATAATAAAAAATAATTACAAATTAGTGTCATTGCAATGAAAATTATATTAATCCATGGCATGAATCAGCAGCAATTTAATGCCACAGAGCTCAAGCAGTATTGGCTAGATATTCTTAATCAAGGAATCAAATCATCAAAGCAGGGTGATCAGTTTAAGCTTGATGATCTGAATATGGCCTTTTATGCAGACCTACTCGAAACATACAAACTTCATAATGTACTGAAAAGCACTCGCTTACTTCCACAAACTTGGCAATTTCTAAATTTTAATCGACCTCAAACTGTTTTACATGACAATCCCCTTCATTCAACTGTATGCAACCCAGATTTTACTCAGCCAACTTTCAATTTCTCTAGCCATTTAAGTCACTATGCCTATTCTTTGGAAGATCACATCCTTAAAGATTTTACACAACTGATAAACCATTTTCCCAAATTACATGGTCAATTAATTCATAAATTCTTAATCGAAACCTATATGTATTTAGCAAATACTGATTTCAATCAAAAGGTTCATCAACGACTTTATAATTGTTTTGATAGCCAACAACAAAATCTGATTATTGCTCACTCTTTAGGAACTGTTATTGCCTATAATTTTTTACGGCTAAACCCCCAATTTAAAATCCATACTTTAATTACACTGGGTTCTCCTCTTGCTTTTCGAGTAATCCAAGAAAAGATTATCCCCCCAATCCAACGCCCATCAAATATTTTAGGGCAATGGTATAATTTTTACTCAGCAGAAGATTTTTTAACTGCTTTCCCTCTACAAAAAGCACCTTTTTTATTTAAACCCTCAATTATTAACCAAATGATTCATACTTTTGATCAACGTCCACATCATATTGCTGGATATTTGCAACACCCAGACGTGATACAGTGCATCCTTAACAACCGATAAATAGTATAAATTTCAAACAAAAACCAGTAAAATATGATGATATTGATCTTATTTTATTCGGTTAAACCAATATTTGAATTTAATTTAAGAAAAGGGTTTGACACCTTTTAAAATCCACCCTATTATACGCCCACCTCTGAAACGACCCTATCGTCTAGAGGCCTAGGACATCGCCCTTTCACGGCGGTAACCGGGGTTCGAATCCCCGTAGGGTCGCCAATTTTCAGAACTAACTTGCCTCATCTTATTAGACCCTATCGTCTAGAGGCCTAGGACATCGCCCTTTCACGGCGGTAACCGGGGTTCGAATCCCCGTAGGGTCGCCATATTTGAGTTAACTTTCACTTTAAGTGAGAGCACTCTTAAAAAACCTGAGCACTACGACTCAGGTTTTTTTATACCTAAATTTTGTGATCATCTATTATTTAAAAGTTTAAAATCAATATTTACATCCTGCATCCAGTATAAAAAGCACTCGCTCTAAATAATGAGTTGTAACCATATATCGACTTAATTTTTTTCTTTGTTTTATTCAGTCGTTCTAATTGAAATTGTTCTATATACTGACGCCCTGTTAAACAAAACATTAGAGAATGAAAACGCTCGCTTTTAGAAAAGATCTCAATAGTTTAAGAGCTATTGCTGTATTTAGTGTCATGTTATTCCACTTTAAACCCAATTGGCTTAGTGGCGGATTTATCGGCGTTGATGTTTTCTTTGTGATCTCTGGCTATTTAATGAGTTCGATAATATTCACTCAACTTAGCCAACAACGTTTTAATTTACTCAATTTCTATATTGCACGTGCTAACCGAATCATCCCTGCTTTAGGTGTACTGTGCTTTTCTTTGCTTATCTTTGCTTGGTTTTTTTTACCCCCTTTAGACTATGCTCAACTAAGTAAGCATGTTGCAACAAGCATGAGCTTTCTTTCCAACTTTATGTATTTCAGTGAAGCTGGATATTTTGATAGTGCATCTCAAGAAAAATGGTTATTACATACTTGGTCACTCTCAGTAGAATGGCAATTTTATTTAATTTATCCGTTATTACTTTTATTACTGCATAAATTTTTTAATATTGACCAAACTAAGAAAATATTATTGCTACTTTTAATTTCTCTCTTTGGTTTAAACCTCTACCTGAGCCAAATTGCTCCAAGTTTTTCATATTATCTTCTCCCTACACGTGCATGGGAAATGTTACTTGGCGCTTTCGTCTTTCTTTACCCGCTCCAACTAAAGACTAAAATCCAATATCGGATGCAATACCTTGGGCTCTTTTTAATCCTCTTTTCAAGCTTATTTCTCTCCGATGCCCTAGCTTGGCCAGGCTATGCAGCTCTACTACCACTGTTTGGTGCAGTACTGATACTCACAGCAAATTTACAGCACAGCCATTTCAGCCAAAATGCTATATTACAGGCGCTTGGACGTTGGTCATATTCAATCTATCTTTGGCATTGGCCACTTGTTGTGATGGCTTGGTATTTTGCCTTACCTGCTTGGTGGTGGTTTTTTGCTATAGCACTCTCTATTGTTTTAGGTGCATTAAGCTACCGTTACATTGAACAATTTAAATTCAATACACAAAGCAACTGGCGTCAACTCATCACTAATAAAGCACTTTGGATGAGTTTAACCATAGCAGCCCTATCAACAGCATTATATTTCACCCAAGGAGCGTCTTGGCACTATCCAAAATCTGTTGTAACCGCGAGCTTAGAGGCACGAAATAGTAACCCCCATACTTGTCTACAAGATGAAAATAAAGATCAAGGCCAGTTAAGCACTTGTCATATTGGTAATCCCCAACATATTAAAGCAGTACTAGTTGGCGATAGTCATGCAGACGCCGTTGCTACAGGTTTACTAGCAGCTTTTGATCAAAAAAATGAGGGCATTACTGTCATTACTCGAGCCTCTTGCCCTTTTTTACTACATGCCAAAAGTCGCCACAATAATGATACTTGTTATAAAGACAATTTCCGGCGTATTGCTGCGTTAAAACAAGTTCAACCAGATACCCCTATCGTCATTGTTTCGCGTTGGCATGCTTATCTTTATGGTCAAACAGACCCAAGTCGCGTACACAAAGATCAAATGGGCGCTTCTATCTATTTCGATGAACAAAAAGATCAAACTGAAGCCGCGCTACTCAGTGCTTTTTCGCACCATCTTAAAAGCACACTTTGTGCTTTACCTGCTCAAAGTAAAGTATTTATCACTCAACCCATCCCAGAGATGACAGCAAATGTACCGAAAAAACTGAGCCGATTAATTTTACACCATCAACCAGTTGATCAGATTTCCCTATCTCGGCAAAACTATCTCCATCAAAACGCTAAGCTTCGTCACATTATCCAAGAAGCTGCTGAAGCTTGTCATGCAACAGTGCTAGATCCTATGCCATTACTGTGCAAAAGTGGTCAGTGTCTGGCGCAATACAAACTACGACCACTCTACTATGATGGTGACCACATGAGTGAATATGGCAATAAATTTTTAACACCCATGTTTGCACCAATTAAAAAGGTGCTGTAATTACAGCACCTTTTTAATTACTTCTAATCATCGACCATATTATTAGGCACGGCGACGTGAATTTACCCGACCGCGTACAATTGCCATCACATTATTTTTAGCATAATTCAAAAATACTTTAAGTGGGGATAATTGAGGATTTGCGCCCTTACCCAGTGCAATATTTTTAAACTGTGATGCATACCAAATAATTTCCATGATTGCCATTTTATCTACGAAAGGAATGCCAGTTTTAATTGGCTTCACAGCATACCGTACATCTTGCCCATTGATTAAACGCTGAGTTAAATCAGGTTCAACTGCAAGTGGTCGAGCAATACCAATAAAGTCACATGCGCCACTGGCGAGTGCAGCATTCATTGCTGCGGCTGTACGAAAACCACCAGTCACCATGAGTTTACAGCTTACTTCCTGTCGAATCTTCTCAGCAAAATCAAGAAAATATGCTTCACGTGCAATCGTACTGGCTTTCCGTTGGCTTTGTTTTGCTCCTGCCATAGCGGGTGCCTCATATGTACCCCCTGAAATTTCAATCAGATCTATACCAGCAGCATCAATCACTTTAAATACTTCTATGACTTCTTGCTCTGTAATGCCTCCGCGTTGAAAATCCGCAGAGTTCAACTTAACCGAAACAATAAATTCTGGCTGAGTCACTGCACGCACAGCATGATAAATCTCCATTAAAAAACGCATACGATTTTCAATAGAGCCACCCCATTGATCTTGTCGTTTATTGGTTAAAGGAGATAAAAATTGGCTTATGAGATAACCATGTGCACCATGCAATTGTACGCCTTCAAATCCCGCTTTTTCACAAATACGCGCTGATTCAGCAAAACGCTGAATAATATCTAAAATTTCGGCTTCACTTAACTCGCGTGGTGTTGCAAAAGTCGTAGCAAGCATTGGACTAAATGCAACTGCTGAGGGTGCAACTGTTTCTTTATTTAAACCCTTGGGACATTGGCGACCAGGATGAGAAAGCTGAATCAATTGGACCATCCCATGACGCTTTCCGACTTCAGCCCATTGTCTAAGCACATCCAAATCACGTTCGCTTTCAACAACAACCACTCCTGGCTCATTCTTAGCATGCCAATCGACCATCACATTACCTGTAATGGCACAGCCTAAACCACCTGCGGCCCATGCTTCATATAAACCTAAATGCAAATGATTGGGTTGCCCTAAATCATTGGCCAAGGCCTCACTCATAGCGCCCTTAATAATACGGTTTTTAAAATTAATCTTTCGAATGCTCAAATCGCTGGCAACGTGGTTCATAGGTTTACTCACTTAGCATTTTTGAATAGCAAGATACGATTTTGTGTTTCATCCAATCGAGTGTAAATTTGACAATTTGTTTTGTCAATTTATAGATGCATTGATTTCTTCATATTGACTAGCAGCAATAAGTTGTTGTGTATACGCGTGTTCAGCATGTTGAAACAGCTCTGAAGTTTCTTTAAATTCAACAACTTGACCATTTTTTAATACCATAACCTGATGACATAAAGCACGTACAACATGTAAATCATGACTGATAAACAAGTAACTCATTTGATATTTTGTCTGTAGTTTTCTCAGTAAGCGAACAATTGCCCGCTGTGTAGTACGGTCTAATGCTGAGGTAGGCTCATCTAAAATTAATAACTTTGGTTGCAAAATTAATGCGCGAGCTAAAGCTACACGTTGTCTTTGTCCACCAGACAATTCATGAGGATAGCGATGCTTAAATGCGGTTGTGAGTTCGACCTGCTGTAAAACATGGTCAACCTTAGCTTGTACTCGATGCCGATCACTGTGTTGCCGCTGTAGCCCCTCAGCAATAATCTCAGCCACACTCATTCGAGGGTTAAGACTACTCAAAGGATCTTGAAAAACAATTTGAAAGCTTTGACGCATCGGTGCCAATTGCTGGGCAGTCAAATGATTTAAGTCATGGCCAGAAAAAATAATTTCACCCTGACTCTGAATCAAACGTGCTACAGCCAATGCAAATGAACTTTTACCAGAACCGCTCTCACCGACAATCCCAATACTCTGCGCTACATTTAATGATAAGTTTAGGGCTTCTACAGCTGTATGCCACGCTTTTACTCGATTGAATACCCCAGCACGAATAGGATAGCGGACACTCAATTGTTTGATATCTAATAAAAGACTCGCTTGATCTGGCTCTGCTTCGCACTCGCCAAAATCATGCTCTAATAACACACGGGTGTAATCATGCTGAGCATGTTCAAAAATAGTTTGTACTGCGCCTTGTTCAATCACTTGCCCTTGTTGCATCACAATAACCTGATCAGCATAACGTCTGACAAGCTGTAAATCATGACTAATTAAAACCATTGCCATTTGATGTTGTTGCTGCAAGCGCTGTAATAAATCTAAAATCTGTGCCTGTAAAGTCACATCTAATGCTGTAGTAGGTTCATCTGCAATTAAAATATCTGGCTCTAGTGCTAAAGCAGCTGCAATCATCACCCGTTGGCGCTGTCCGCCAGATAGTTCATGTGGAAAACGTGAAAGTTTATCCTCAGCCTGTTCAAGACCGACTTCATTTAGCAACACTAAGCTACGTTGTTTAATTTCATCTTTATTAGTGCATCCCACAAGACGCAATGACTCAGCTAAGATTTTCTCAACACGATGTAAGGGATTTAGCGCAGTCATCGGCTCCTGAAAAATCATTGCAATTCTGCGTACACGTATCTGACGATCTACTGTACCCACTTGTGAGGATAAATCCTGTGAAGCCAAATGAGCTTGTCGATGAAAATACACTTGCCCCTGTAACTGCAAATTTTTCGCTAATAATCCAAACAAAGCAAGACAACTCACCGACTTACCAGAACCACTTTCACCAACAATAGCCAGTGTCTCTCCAGCATGCAGTTTAAAACTTAAATCATGTACTAATGTTTTTTCGGCCGATTTAATCTGTAAATGATCTAATGATAAATAAAGCGTAGGTGTATTAGTGTTGTCTTGGATCGAAAGCATCGCGAGCCGCCTCCCCAATATAAATCAGCATAGCCAATACAATTGCCAAGCAGAAGAAGCCTGACAAAACCAACCAAGGTGCATTCAAGTTATTCTTACCTTGTAATAGTAACTCTCCCAAAGATGCCGCACCTGGTGGCAAACCATAGCCTAAAAAATCTAATGTTGTTAATGCGGTAATATTAGCGGTTAACATAAAAGGTAACTGTGACAAACTAGAACTCATGGCATTTGGTAAAATATGCCGAAAAATAATTTGATATTCAGGTATGCCCAATGCCTGTGCGGCACGAACATAGTCAAAATTACGTGCACGTAGAAACTCTGCACGCACCAAGCCAACTAAACTTGTCCAGCCAAAAAACAACATGATTAAAAAGAGCCAATACACACTTGGATTAAACATACTGACCAAGATCATTACCATAAATAACATAGGTAATCCCCCCCAGACCTCAAGTAGACGCTGGCCGAGTAAATCAATCCATCCACCATAATAACCCTGTATTGCACCAACAAATATACCTAAAACTGCCGAACAAATAGTAAGAGCAAATCCAAATATTAGAGATACACGTAAACCATAAAGCAAACGCGCAAAGACATCACGGCCTTGATCGTCAGTACCTAACCAGTTTTCATGGCTGGGTGGAGAGGGAAATGGGACTTGCAGAGCATAATTACTGGTCTGAGCTGAAAATGGGATGATTGGCCAGATAGCCCAACCTTGCTGTTCGATAAGTTGTTGTACGACAGGGTCTTGATAGTCAGCCTCTGTCTCAAACACTCCGCCAAAAGTCGTTTCAGGATAAGTCTTAAAAACAGGAAAATAATAAGACTGCTGATATCTTACAATCAGAGGTTTATCATTTGCTATGAACTCAGCAAAAGTGCTCAAAAACAAAATTACACTAAACAAGATAAAGCTAAAATATCCTATACGATGTTGTTTAAAGCGTTCTAATCTCGCTTGCATTAATGGCGACATTAATCACCTCCTCGTGCAGAAAAATCAATACGAGGATCAATCCATTGATACAAAATATCACTTATTAAGCGTAAGGCTAACCCTAATAGGGTATAAATATATAAGGTTCCAAAAATCACTGGATAATCACGCTGTTGTATGGCTTCAAAACCTAACAAGCCAATACCATCAAGATTAAAAACAATCTCGATAAATAAATTTCCCATCAAAAAAATACCAATTAATGCCTCTGGTAAACCCGCTATCACAATCAACATTGCATTACGAAAAACATGACCATAAAGCACTTTTGAGTCAGAAAGTCCCTTAGCTCGGGCAGCAAGTACATATTGTTTACCTAACTCTTCCATAAAAGCGTATTTAGTTAAATAGGTTAAGCCTGCAAAGCCGCCCAATACAATAGACAGAAGTGGTAAAATCAGATGCCAAAAATAATCTCGAATCTTATCAATCAAACTTAAACTAGAAAAATCATCCGAAACTAAACCTTGTAGAGGAAACCACTGCCAATATGAGCCACCTGCAAACAACATAATCAGCACAATCGAAAAAACAAAGGCAGGAATTGCATAGCCCACAGCTAAAATTAAAGAACTAGCACGATCAAACATTAAACCATGTTGTTTAGCTTTCTTAATGCCTAGAGGAATGGAAATCATATAAATGAGTAAAGTACTCCATAAGCCTAAAGAAACAGTTACAGGCATTCGCTCCCAAAGCAATGTAGTCACAGGTTTGTCTTTAAAAAAACTCACACCAAAGTCAAAAGTAAGATAGTTTTTTAGCATTAAAAAAAAGCGCTGATCTGCGGATTGATCAAAACCATATTGTTTTTTTATTTGTTCTACCATGTCATTACTTAAACCACGTGCTCCCCGATAATGACTATTATTGCTGCTTACTGTTTCTGCACCACTATAAGCATCTGCATTAAAACCCTGCTCTGCTCGCTGAATCGCTTGCTCTACAGGCCCACCTGGAGCCAATTGCACAACAACAAAGTTAATAACCAAGATTAAAAG
Organism: Acinetobacter rudis; assembly: GCF_031157835.1. Lineage (GTDB taxonomy): Bacteria > Pseudomonadota > Gammaproteobacteria > Pseudomonadales > Moraxellaceae > Acinetobacter > Acinetobacter rudis_A. The sequence continues at coordinate 218,320 of NZ_JAVIDR010000002.1, forward strand.
TAATGTTGGTATCATTAATAATAAACGTTTAAAAATATAGCTACTCATGGCTGATTAATCCTTTTAAGCTATAGGCAAATTTAAATAAATGCGCTCGATGATTATTTATTGCCTTTAAAATAATGGCTAACTTTTTCTGCCTTTTCAGGATCAACCCACCAATAATCAATTCCTGTTGATAAAAGTGGACTTTGCGTTGGCTGTTGATACATATTCCATGTGGCATACCAATTATAAGGATTGTTATAAGTCATCAGTTGATAATATCCTGCTCGAACGACTCGATCGACCACACGACTATAAAGTACCAATTGCTCTCTATTCGGTGCTTGAACTAATTTGGCTATTAACTCATCTAAAACAGGATTTTTAATTCCAGCGTAATTATAATTCCCTGCCTCATCCGCAGCCTGACTACCCCACATTTGTGCTTGTTCATTACCTGGACTAATAGACTGTGGCATGACTAAAGTGGTTAAATCAAAATCGTGATTACGCATCCTTTCTAAATATTGTGGTAAATCAACTAAACGTAAATCAATTTGAATCCCTAATTTTTTTACATTACGAATAAAGGGTAAAATACTGCGTTGTAAATTTTGTTGATGGATAAGAAATTCAAATCGAATCGGTTGACCCTTTAAATCGACTAAAACACCATTTTTATAACGATACCCAGCATGAAGTAATATCTGCCGTGCTTTGAGTAAGTTATCACGATTAAAACCGCCACCATCGGATACAGGATAAGCCCAACTCTCTAGCACCCCTTTACGCTGCAAGGGATGCAAACGCGCTAAATAAGGTTCAAGTATTTCAAGTTCTGCCTTACTGGGTGGCCCTTTAGCCTCTAACTCACTATTTTGAAAATAACTATTTAAACGTTGTGTTTGCCCATAAAAAAGCGTCTTATTGAGCCACTCAAAATCATAGGCATAGCTAAGTGCTTGACGCATATAAATATCATTTAAGGGAGCTCGGCGGTTATTAAATACATAGCTTTGAGTTGGCGTTGGATTATGTGTTTGTAAAGCCTGTTTCTTAATTACCCCAGCCTGCACTGCTGGAAATTGATATCCGACCATCCAATTTTTGGTGAATTTTTCATTATGTAATGTGTATTGACCAGCTTTAAATGCCTCAAAAGCAGCGTCTGTACTGCGAAAATAAAGATATTTTATTTGATCGAAATTATAACGTCCGCGATTCACCATTAAATCACGCCCCCAATAATTAGGGTTGCGTTTATAGCTAATACTTCGACCCGCATCAATAGTGTCAATAATATATGGCCCAGAACCAATAATAGGTTGCAGTGTAATTCTGCTAAAATCTTTATTTTGCCAATCTGCCTTAGAATAAATAGCAAGTTCAGCAACTATACTAGCAATCTCAGTATTGTTTTTTGTTTTAAAAGTCATCTTAACTTGATGCTTAGATAACACTTCTGTTTTAGCCAAATCTGCAATATACATTTGCAAACCATAATTGGCCTTTGTCTGATAGGTATCAAAAGTAAATTTCACATCCTCAGCAGTAACAGGCTGCCCATTACTAAAACGAGCCTGAGGATTAAGATGGAAAATAATATAATCGCTTTGTTCTGGATCAAAAGTGACTTTTTCCGCTAATAACGGATACATCACCCCAGGTTCATCCAATGAACGACTCATCAAAGAATCAAAAACATTTTCAATTCCATCGGCATAGCTCCCTTTTCCATTCATGCTATTGAGATTATCAAAAGTAGATAATTCTGCTCGAATCAGGCGACCACCTTTAGGTGCCTGTGGATTTGCATAAGGTAGATAAGGAACTTGTGCATATCGAGTATGACCATACATCGATAAATATGCTGTCGTTTGTGGCTTAGCATAGGTCATGGGGCTACAAATCAGTAGCCCCATACAGATTACACATGCTAACTGCAAGTTTGAACCAAACATGTAATCACCTATGATACTTGAAAGTTAAATTAAACCATCAAGTTAGTTTGGAACTGTGATTACTTGGCCAATGCGCAAGTTAGTGTTCGCCTCAATACCATTCATATCAGCCAAGGCTTGTGTTTCCAAACCATATTTACCCGCCAAACGAATGAGAGAATCTCCACTCTTCACTTTGTATTGTGTCGTAGTTTTCGGCAGTAAAATCATTTGACCACGAAGCAGATTAGCACGAGGATTCATATTATTGAGTTCTGCCAAAGCCTGTACCGAAACACCAGATTTATTTGCTAGATTGGTTAAACTGTCTCCAGGCTTAACAGTATATTTCTCAGTGTTTTTCGTTGAAACAGTGGTCTTACTTGCTACTTTTTCAACAACCTTGTCTTCGGCATGTGTGGTTGTACGTGGTGCTGTTTTAGTTTCAGCAACGGGCTCACCTGTCAATTTAAGTTTTTGCCCAACACGCACTCCTGAGCTGGTGGTTAGTTTATTAATATTGGCAAGATGAGATAATGGAATACCATATTTATCAGCAATTGCCGTTAAACTATCCCCTGCTTGAACTGTATGAAATTCAGGTGCTTGGCTGCCAGCTGGCACCTTTAAGGTCTGACCTACTAATAATGGTTTATGTACAGGGATTTGATTTAAGCTGGCTAAATCATTCAAGCTCATACCCGAAGCAACGGCAACACTAGACAATGTTTCACCTGAACGTACTTTATAGTTTTCAGTCTTGATATGATCTAGCTTTGTATTTCGAACAACTGTCTTCGCATCAGATCTAGAGGTTTCAACAGGCTCTTTCGTACTCGTATTTACTTCTTGTAACGGAACCTGAATTTTTTGTCCAACCATCAACTGACTGCCAGCAGTTAAATCTTCATTTAAATCTGCAAGCTCTTGATTACTCATAGCATAACGATCAGCAATCATCTTTAAATACTCGCCGCGTTTCACCACATAAGTCTTGGTCTTAATTTGGCTTTCCTTACGAACACTACGTTGTTGTTCTTTCACCGTATTCGTTTCGGTCACCCCCTTACGTAAAGGATCTACCAAAGTAAGCTTTTGTCCTACAAACAAATTACTGGTCACTGATAAACCGTTATAACTTGCCAATTGCGCAATACTCATACCAAATTGCTCAGCAAGCCCAGTCAAACTGTCATTCGGTTTAACAACGTAGCTCGTCACTTTTTCATTTTTAGTTGCTACAGGCTCACGTGTTACTGCTGCTACAGGTTTGGCGTCATAAAGATAAATCGTTGTTCCGACATATAGTGTGCTTTCTGGATCAATCTGATTCCATTTTGCAACGTCACGCCAGTTCACCCCATTTTTAGTCGCAATTAAGGCAAGCGTATCACCTGATACTACATTATATGTAGTACGTTTACCTTTAGGTGGTACAACCACTACATCATCATTCTGACGTTCAAATACCTTACCACTGTTTAACTTGGCTTCAACTGAAGTTGGAGAAGTATTATCTGCAACACCTTTTGGATAAGAGAAGCCAACACTTACTTCTTTACCTTGTTGCTCTGCTACCGACTGGCTTGTTTGAATTGCTGTTAACTTAATTTTTCCATCTAAGGGATCAACAACCTCAGTGCCTTGAGGCGCAATCGCGGTCAACTCTTTAACCACTTCTTGTCGTTCTGCTGCGGTTGCTTGAGGGTTGAAAGCCTCTCTAAGTGCCGCCTTATCTTCTTCTCGTTTTACCGAAGCTAAAATTTGTTCACGTTCTTTTGCTGAAATTGGTGGTTCAGTCACAACAGGCTTAATGTTTGGCGCTTGAGTTACAGCCACAGGAATACGTGGTGCACTTGGTGTATCTGCATTCGCAGCAAAGCTCGCTAAAGCACTTGCTGTTTTTGGAGTTGTAGCTAATTTACTTGTGGTGATAGGTGCTGTCTCAGCCACTTTCACCGTATTTGTTGAACTCGCAGTGTACTGGTTACTGCTTGTTGTTACAGAGCTGCCTGGTGCTCGTGTAGTAACAGAATGAGTTACCGTGCCACTTGGCATAGTCGTAGGTGCAGACACAGGTGATGAAGGCGTACTGTTATTACTTGCCCAATAACTACCTCCGCTATAATCAGAACCTGATAATGTTTTTAATTTTTTATCAATGCTTGGGCTCAAATCTGCAGGAATCAAAATACGCATTGGACTAGATGCATCCACTGCTTCACCTCGATGACCTGGGTTCAAAGCATAAAGTTCACCACGGCTCAACCCCGTGATGCTCGCAATCTGGTTAAGTTGCGCACCAGCAGGAACTGAAATTTCTCTAAAGTGTGGACGGTTTGCAATAGGAGGTAAACTCACTCCATACTGATTTGGACTTTTAACAATCTGTGCTACTGCCAAGAAACGTGGTACATAATTCATGGTCTCTTGTGGTAATTTTAATGACCAATAATCGGTAGGCAAACCTGCAGCTTGGTTACGGTTGATGGCTTGTTGAATACGTCCAGGGCCAGCATTATAAGCAGCTAAAGCCAATTCCCATGAACCAAACTGATTATATAAACTACCTAAAAACTCATATGCGGCACGTGTAGATTCAACCACATCACGACGACCATCATAGGCACCACTTTGTTTTAAACCATAAATACGCCCAGTACTTGGAATAAACTGCCACATACCTGCCGCTGCTGCACTACTTGTTGCTGCCGGGTCATAAGAGCTTTCAATAATAGGAAGTAATGCTAATTCAGTTGGCATACCACGGCGTTCAGCTTCTTTAACTGTATGATAAAGATAGCGCGAAGCACGAGCACTGAGTCGTTCTAAATAAGGTTGACGTGATGCGAACCAACCTCGTTGTGCTTCAATTCGTGGGTCCCAATGATTTAAATCCATTTTGAAACCCACAGTCATGCGTTTCCACACATCACCATGTTTCAAAATTAAAAGGCGATCACCTTCCACAGCACGCATATCCGTTGCGGAAAGTAAATCTTCAAGTGAATCTAGACTATTTGCATCGAGCATTCCACTTGGTTGGGTACGAGCGACTGTACTGGAACTTTGAGTAGAAGCACATCCGGTTAAACCTAAAGCTGCAAGCGCAGATGTTAGGATTGAAAGTTTAAAAATTGTGGATGTGGTGGTTTTCCACGCTGTACTACTAGGTTTTGACATATAAAGTTCCAGACAACAACACAGTAAAATTGTTTTATCGCAGCCATTTTAGTGAAGCAGTGTGTATCTACAAGGCTATTATTTCATTCAAAATGATTACAAATGTTACAAGAAATTAAATTTTTTGGAGATTTATCGCAGAAACCCCAAGATTGCATATACAATAAATTCTTACCCCCCAATGTTCAACTGCATTTTCACATTTCGTTGGTTTAAGTTATGACACAAACAATCACACTCTATGTCGACGGCGCCTGCCGTGGTAACCCAGGTTTAGGGGGATGGGGTGCTTATATCATTACTACGGATAAAACACATGAACTATGTGGTGGTGAAGCCGATACAACCAATAACCGTATGGAATTAACTGCGGCCATTGAAGGAATTGCATTTTGCTCACCAACAGATAAGCTCATTATCTGGACCGACTCAAACTATGTAAAACGAGGCATTACAGAGTGGATTGAGGGGTGGAAAAAGAAAAACTGGAAAGATGTTAAAAATCCAGACTTATGGAAAAAACTCGATCAAATCTGTCAAGGCCGTGATATAGAATGGAATTGGGTAAAAGGTCATGCAGGCAATGAAGGCAATGAAAAAGCAGACCAATTGGCTAACCGTGGCGCAGATCAAACACTTGCTAGCCTAAAGAGTAACGATGACAATACAAAAAAAAAATCTGAAACAGATTGGTTGCTCGATGACCCTTTTGGCTTTGATTTAATATCAAACGAAGCAGAAGCAGAAGCAGAAGCAGAAGCAGAAGCAGAAGCAGAAGCAGAAGCAGAATTTAATGCTCCCCTCCATGAAGATACAAATACTAATGTAGATACTTCAGTGAGTTCAGTTACTGCTCATCCTCATATTGTTATTACGCCAACAACGCGTGAGCTACACGGGCCGCGTCAGCTTATCCTTGATACAGAAACCACTGGATTTTACTATTCAGATGGCGACCGTATTATTGAAGTTGGTGCAATTGAAATGATCAACCGTAAATTAACGGGTAATTCTATACATATTTATATTAATCCCAAAAAACCAGTTGGCGATTCAGTCAATGTGCATGGTATTACAGATGAATTTCTTGTAGATAAACCCGAATATCATGAAATTGCCAACATACTTTTTGATTATTTAAAAGGTAGTGAAATCATTGCTCACAATGCGAGCTTTGATATGAACTTCCTTGATATGGAGTTTACTCGCTGTGGTTTACCTGCACTCTCTGAGGTCTGTAGTGTTGTTGATACCCTCGCCTTAGCAAAAAATAAACATCCAGGTCAAAAGAACTCACTTGATGCACTGGTGAGACGTTATGAAATTGTACAGCGTGATCGTACTTTCCACGGCGCTTTACTCGATGCTGAAATTTTATCTGATGTTTATTTAGCCATGACTGGTGGTCAGGTCTCACTCAATATTGATGCCCTATCACAACATACAGAACATAATACGCAGCATATTGAGTTTCAAACAACTCAACTTAATTTACCTATCATTATACCTTCAGCAGAAGAACTGGCAGCTCATGAACAATGGATGCAACAATACCAAGAAAAAAATGGAGAACCGTGTATTTTTGCTAAAGTTTAATTTATTCAATAAACCTTAATTTTAAAATGCGTTTTATAACGCATTTTTTTATGCATTACTGCTTGTTTTACCTTGCCTGAAGATGGTATTAGATAAGTGCTCTCAATCTCCTCTACAGTGGTTATTTCTTATGTCCGAACTATCCCTTGCCTATATCTTTCATCATGATCAGCTTTTGGTAGATGCCAATTTCCAACTCCCCAAAGTAGAAAAATTAGATAACGATCTGTGTTTTCAGGCAGGTGATCAAGTGATAGCCCGTGACTTAAATCCAGATGATCACATCCCTGAAGGTTATCAATTAATCTCTATCCGCCAGCTCATTAGTGTTTGGTCCACTGCTGAATTTGAACAAGCCAGTCGTGCTGTCCAATTACTTGAATGGCGACGTAATCACAGATATTGTAGCCACTGCGGCAGTGAAACACAGGTACATCCTACTGAATATGCCATGGTTTGCCCTGACTGTTCTTATCGACAATATCCACGTGTACAGCCTTGTATTATTACAGTCATTACACGCGGTACAGATGAAATCTTATTAGCAAAAAATGCCAATAGCAAAAGTCAGATGTATGGCTTAATTGCTGGTTTTGTTGAGGTTGGTGAAACCTTAGAAGATGCTGTACAACGTGAAACACTTGAAGAAGTGGGTATACACGTTAAAAACATTGAATATCTTGCCAGCCAACCTTGGCCTTTTCCAAGTAATCTTATGCTTGCTTTCAAGGCAGAGTATCATTCTGGTGATTTGGTTTTACAAGAAGAAGAAATTAGCGATGCAAAATTCTTTAAATTCGACCAACTGCCTGAAATTCCAATTGCAGGCAGTATCGCTTATAGAATGATTCATCATGTTATTCATGACCATCCGATTAACGGTATAGTGACTGAATAAGACCTATGATTTTTGGATGAGTAAATCTTGAAAAGACTCATCCAAAGCTTTTATAACTTGTGCTTTGGTACTAAAAAAACGACTAAAAATACTTGCAAAGCTTCCCATCACAGAAACATGATTCGTCCGAGGTATAACCGTCAACTCACTATGGTTTCCTTGATCTAACAGCTTTTGATGCAAATCATAGCTATTACTTGGCATTACGACGGTATCTTTAGCTGCCAAAAACAAATAATGTCGAGCATTGTGTGGCCGAACAAAATAATAAGGCATCACTTGTTGATAGGGTATGTTCTGATCAAATGCATCTGCTGCAATCGGATCACCCACATAATCAAAATGATAAGGTCCAGCTATACCAATTACTGCACGTACAGTATCAATATAGCTATTGTCTATAACGGTTGGATGATGCAATAGCGAAACAATATTAAATGCACCAGCAGAATGCCCCATCAATGCAGTTTGAGCAGTTGAAATGCCATATTTCTCTTGCTGCATATTTAAAAACTGTAGTGCTAATGCCACATCATGAACATAACTTGGAAACTGGTGTTGCGGTGCATGTTGGTAATTTATGATAGCAACATCATAGCCACAACTGGTTAAAGCCTCACCTACAAATCGGTAATGTGACTTATCTCCACGCAGCCAAGCCCCGCCATATACAAAAATGACCAAAGGACGAGTAGAAAACCGTTGTTTTTCTGAAAGATAAAGATCTAAACGATGACGAGCTTTTAAACCATAAGCAATGTTTTCAACTCGACGATAACCTTGCCGAGAAGTACAGCGATCAAGTGCATGACTTGCCAAGTCATACACTCTAAAATCATTTAGTCTTTGTTTAATATATTGACTATTCTGCTGCACAAACTGTTTTAAATTTGAGTACTTACTGCTGAACATTCGAATTCTGCTGCTCTGATGCATTCGGTTCTATCGCAACTGGAGTTTGTTCACTGCTGAGTGGCACAGTACTCACTTCAGCACCACGAACAGCGCTATTTTGCTGAGTATTATCAATTAATGTCACGATTTTAGTTATGTTACCTACTTTAGAGAGCACATCGTTTAAATCGGTAACTTCAGCATTATTTAACTTGCCCATTACATACAGAACAGCATTTTCAGTATGTACAAGCACCTTACTATCTGAAATAACTGGGGCTCTCATTAATAAACCACGCGTATTTGCAGTAACTGCTGAATCTTGCATGATTGTGTTATAACCAATTTGTTCGCCAACAGTAAGATAGTTATGCACACTCTTTACGTCACTCATTGCACGTAAATTTTCTTCTGCTAATTTTTTCAAATGCTCATCAGGCACTTGCCCTGTCAATAAGACATTACTATGAAAACTATTAATATTTACACGTGATTTTTTAAAACGGTTATCCAATTTTAATAGATTGATTTTGGCTGTACGTTCAATAGATGAATCAATAAATACCTGCCCCAAAGAGCGAACACCACTCTCCGTCCCCACAGGCGTAGACCCAGTTCCGCCTGAAATTAAGCTTGTACATCCTGCTAGACTTACAGCGCACAACAATGTGATGACGATCGGTTTTAACACGCTGAAAAACTCCTACTGATATTTTTTAAAACAATCTGTTCAATGACAGATGCATAATTACAAATTAATCAAATTTATATCGACATGAAATGCATTTTCAATCCACTGCCAATCATACGAAAGTTTCGAGAAATCATACTGTACATTTTTTGCAATTTTTCGATAAAAATCAAAACAGATAACATCAAAGCGTAGGTCATACTCTAACAGTCTAGGCTGGTCTTGCAAATATAACAGGGCTGTTTTAATAATTTTTACTTGTTTAACCAAAGTAATACTTTCAACAGCATTGGCATATTGACTGACTGCACGTGCCCTCACTTCCACAAAAACCAGTTGTCGATGTTTTAAAGCAATTATATCTATTTCCCCATAACGACTATGGTAATTATTTGCGACCAGCTCATAACCCGCTATTTTCAAATGCTGCATGGCCTCTAATTCAGCCCATTGTCCAAGCCTCACTAAAACCTCCCGATTTAATTTCCTTACACATCGCTCATACAGCACATTCTGTAGGTTTGTTTGAAGAAGCTCCCGCCAAGTCGCTTGATTCAGGTAGAATAGCTGTGCTTATTTGCACACTTGAAGCTTAACCAACGTAAAATAGCCCTACTTATTCCCGTTCCTTTCTTTTTTATTTTTGGAGAATTCTCTATGAGTGCTCAACTTTTTGTCGTGGCGACCCCAATTGGGCACTTGGATGATATGACTTTTCGTGCGGTTGAAGTTTTGAAAAATGTTACCGTTATTGCAGCCGAAGATACACGTAAGTCGATTCAACTTCTAAAGCATTTTAATATCACGACTCCACTCACTGCATGCCATGATCATAATGAGAGCCATGTAATTCATTCACTCATTGAAAAACTTAAAAATGGGGAAGACATAGCCCTTGTCAGTGATGCAGGTACTCCATTAATTAGTGATCCTGGCTTTAAACTTGTACGTGCAGCTCAAGAAAATAATATTCGTGTTACCCCTATTCCAGGTGCTTGTGCTGCAATTGCTGCCTTAAGTAGTGTTGGCCTACCTAGTGATCGTTTTAGTTTTGTTGGTTTTCTTGCTTCAAAATCAACCCAGCGTTTAGCACAACTCGAAAAAATAAAAGATGAAAGTCAAACACTTATTTTCTATGAAGCGCCACATCGTATTTTGGCCTGTGTAAAAGATATGTGTGAGGTATTTGGAGCAAATCGACCAGTTGGTTTCGCACGAGAAATTACTAAGACGTTTGAAACCATTAAGAAAATGACGCTACAACAGCTCGTAGAATTTATCGAACAAGATCACAACCAAGAAAAAGGTGAAATTGTTTTAGTCGTTGGGGGGGCAACAGCCACATCAGAACTCAATCAAGAACAACAGGCACTTGATCAACTTTTATCACGCTTACTACAAGACTTATCAGTTAAAGCAGCTTCACAACTTGCTGCAGATTTAACAGGTATAAAAAAGAAAGTAGCATATCAACGTGCACTTGAGTTAAGCCAATCCCAAGCTGATACAGATAATTAATTTACATAAAAAGCATAAAGCATCACTTATTGTGATGCTTTATGCTAAACAGCTGAGTGTTAATCATAACAATACTGCTGATTTAAATCTGATTTTACGATTTCAACTAATCATAAGCAGATTCATCAGGTGGTACCTCAGTGATCTTACCACCACGCGCTAAAAATGCAGCAACTTCATCTTCTAAAGTTTGACGTTGCTTATTTTTAGCCGTAACAGATAAGGTCTCTGCTTCTGCTAAATCTGCATCTGAAAGCGCCGGCTCGTTATCAGCCGCACCCTTTTCAGCTGCTTGCGCTTCATCTTCATCTACTGCCTGATCTTCGTTCTCGGCATAGTCATTTATATCCGTCATTCCAAACTCCCCATCAATGACTTCACCCCTACCCTAAGGGCCTAGGATTTAGCGAGAAATGTAGCAAGCTCTTTGGCTTTAGACTAGAGTTAATTACAATAAAAACGTATTTTTTTTAACCCAATTGGTAATAAAAGTTAAACAGGTGGCTAAAAAATATCACAAGGCATCAACTTTAGCATAACGGGTCGCGGCTAGCGTAGATAAACCATTCGCATTATTCATAAAAACTTCTTTCAATATCGGACGGTTGTCGACCTGCTTTAAACCAAAATTCCTTGCCCAAATCAATGGAAAAAATGCTTGTCGCTCCAGCCAACCAATCGCAGACATACTGTGCATCATGGCATCATTTTGCCCTTTGCGACGATGCTCATAGCGCTTTAAGCTTTGTTCATGCGCCCAAACACCCCGTTTTAAGTCGTTTAGTAATACATCGCATAAAACCGCTGCATCCAAACAACCTATATTCACACCTTGACCAGCTAAAGGATGAATCACATGCGCAGCATCACCGACTAAAGCCAAACCTGCACGAACATAATGTTTTGCTGCACGCGCTTTTAAAGGAAATTTAGCTCGAGGCGTTACTTCTAACACTTCTCCCAACATATGTTGGCTTTCACGAGTGAGTAACTGACAAAATGCCTGATCATCCAACTGACAGTATTCATCTGCATAGTCATCAGCTAAAGTCCATACAATGGATTGCCAAAAACCATTTTGCTCATCATCTAAGCTTGCCATTGGTAAAAATGCCAATGGCCCTGTTGCTAAGAAAATCTGACGTGCTACATGCTCATGGGGCTGACTTGTACGAATTGCACAGCTTACCCCTGCTTGTTGGTAATCGAGGACATCAAGCTCAATCATCGCCTGATCACGTATAAAAGATTGAGCACCATCTGCACCAATTAACAACTTGGTCTCAATACTGCGGCCATCAGCTAAGGTTAAACGCCATCCTTTAACAGTTTGTTCAACAGCCACCACTTTAACTTCTGTTCTATAGTCTTGTAACTGTTCAAACATACGTTGTTGAATTGCCAAATTTAGGATACTTGGCTCAACCATCGCCCCCAAACTTTTAGCCAATGTTGGTGTTTCTGTACAGGCTTGACCGAAATGAATATCTCCATAACCATCGCTATTCCAAACTTGCATACCACTATACGGCATATAACGTTGAATTTTCTGCCAAACACCTGCTGTTTCCAGTAAGTGTAAAGTTGCTTGGCTAAGTGCCAATACCCGAGGATTAGGCGTATTTAATACTTGTTCAGAATCAAGTACAGGTGCAACATCTAGAACCGTTGCCTGAACTCCACCCTGCGCTAAAAGTAAAGCAGTTAAACCACCGACAAGGCCACCACCAACAATAACGACATCTAGAACTTCACTCATGATTTTAATCCCATGGCATAGTTGGCAATAAGTGGTTTAATGCCAGGAATTAAATCAAATGCCAACAATCCAGTATTACGCAATAATTTAAGTGCTGGATTTGTGGTGCTAAAACCACGGACTACCGTATCACAGAATTTAATTACACGACGTTGATCACTCAAACGTGCTTGCTCATAGTTCTTAAGCATCTCAGGCTCACCTATATTTTGGCCCTGCGCAATCTGCTCAGTAATATAACGCACTAATACATAGGCATCACGCATGCACAAATTAAAGCCCTGACCAGCCACTGGATGAATCGTATGTGCTGCATTACCCATTAAAACAACACGTCCAATTGCCTGACGCTCAGCTAAAACCTGTGATAACGGAAAACAAAACCGTTTACCTGTTCGTATAAATTTGCCTGCTCGGTCAGCATAAGTTTGCTGTAAAGCATCCAAGAAGTGTTGATCGTTTTCATCACCCAACCACTCATGTTCCGTACCCTTTTTAACAGGCCATACCACAGAGCGACGATAATCACCGGGTAAAGGAAGTAATGCCAAGGGTCCTAAGGCGCTAAAACGTTCAAATCCGACATGTTGATGTGGCTTTGATGTTTCAACACTCGTTACAATCGCAACTTGATCATAATCATGCACATCTACAGCCACGCCTAAAGCCTGTCGACAATAAGAATCACGTCCATCAGCAGCAATCAATAATGAAGTGGACAACTGGTGTTGTTGACCATCTCGGCTATAATTTAATCTTACTTGTTGATCATCTTGTTCAAGATCAGTAACTTTTGCAGCGTCAATTAATTCAATTAGTGGTTCGGCACGAACCTGACTCAGTAATACACGCCCTAACCATGCATTTTCAATTACTTGTCCAAAACTTTCGACTTTTTCTTGCTCTGCCACTAAGCGAGCTTTACCAAAACCACCTTGTTCCGTAATATGAACTTGTAGAATTGGTGTTGCATGCTGTTGTAAAGCATCCCAAAGTCCAAGTTTTTGATATATTTCAACACTACGACGTGACAATGCCGTGTTACGTGCATCAAAACTTGAGTGATAAGGTAACTGTGCAGCTTGTTGTTCGTCAGGGTATTGAATTGCCTCAATTAATTTGACCTGTATATTGGCCTTTGCCAACATCAGTGACAAACTTAAACCAACCATTCCCCCACCAACAATCACCACTTGTTGCTGTACCATTTCTACTCCTCATTGACTAAGCTCTAGCCAATACACTGATAATGAATGCTTTAATTATCTAATTACATTTTCTTTAAACGCTAATTTAGTCTCAATACGTTCTCTAATATCTATGCTTGAGCTTTAGCCATTAATTGTTCAATATCATCAATACTTTTCACTACATTTGCAGTTAAAACATGAGGTCCTTGAGCCGTCACTAGCACATCGTCCTCAATGCGAATACCTATGCCGCGCCATTGCTCGTCAACCGTCATATCATCAGGAGCGATATACAAACCCGGCTCAACAGTAATCACCATACCTGCCTCAAACTGTCGTGGTGCAGCATCAATTTGATATTCACCGACATCATGAACATCCATCCCGAGCCAATGGCCTGTGCCGTGCATATAAAAACGGTGATACGCTTCGGTATTAATAAGCTCTTCAACCTCACCTTTTAGTAGCCCTAACGCTACCAACCCACTCACCAAAACTTGAACTGCTGCATAATGAGGTTGTTTATATGACACACCCACCTGTATTTGTTCAATTGCGGCTAACTGTGCATCAAGTACAACTTGATATAGTGCTTTTTGTTGCGGACTAAAACGACCATTGACGGGGAAAGTACGGCTAATATCACCTGCATAAAATTGATATTCACAACCAGCATCAATTAAGACCAAATCACCATCTTTAAGCTCTTGATCATTTTCAACATAATGTAAAATACATCCGTTTGCACCACCACCAACAATACTGCCATATGCAGGTACACAACCTTTTTGGCCAAAGATATAATTTATTTCAGCCTCTAAAGCATATTCCATCATGCCAGGATGTACACATTGCATAGCACGTACATGAGCTTTGGCACTAATATCTGCAGCAATCTGCATCATCTCAATTTCAGTGGCAGATTTAATTAGACGCATTTCATCGACAATACAATCTAATGACTTAATTTGCATTGGAACTTTAAATTGACGACTCTGTGCTAATTTACCAAGCCAAGATGTAATACGAGCTTCAAACTGCGAGTTCTGACCGATGCGATAATAAAAATTATCACTATGTGTGATTTTACTTAGGATTTCTTCATCAAGCAGATCAATTGCATAAGCTTCATCGGCATCATAATCGTCTATAGCCCCATCTATTCCTGCGCGATAACCATTCCAGATTTCCATTTCGGGATCACGCTCACGGCAAAATAAGCTATACAGATAATTGCTCGGATCTTCACCCGTCTCAATGACTGCAACTGCTTCAGGTTCTGCAAATCCGGTTAGATAATAAAAACTACTATCTGCACGATATTTGTAGTCAGCATCCCGATTACGCATCGCCACCGGACTAGTCGCGATAATCGCAACACTATTCGGCCCCATTGTTTGTGCAAGTTGATCACGACGCTGCTTAAATTCTGTTTGAGCTATTTTCATAAGGTGCCAATCTGTTCCAATAGAATAAAGATGCAGCCAAATTTACGCATGGGAAAATGACTGCATGGGGATCAAAACTAAAAGCTTAATACAAAACAGTGTAAAATTAACACACTGTACATGACATGGCCTTAGCTCGGACGATGTGGAGTAAACATCTCAACCACTGAGTCTGTCTGTACTGAACGCTTATGTAACTTTTGCTGATAATGTTTTAACAGACTACTCTCTGTAACTTCAATCTTTTTACGCCCCATCGCCAATGAGACAGGAATTAGGCGCACGAACTCAAATAGCTCCTGATAACTCATCTCACCTTCTTCATCATCATCGCTTGCCTCAAATTCGACAGCCGCAACTTCTTGTAAATGCTCTATGAGGTCACGCTCATCACTACGCAAATGTCCAGAAGCTAAACCAAAGCCCAACACAACCCCAGCACACCAGTCTGCCAAAGCTTGTACTCGCTCCTCCAGACCATGTTCGTCATCAGGTAGCATGGGTAAATAATCAAGCTCGTCCTCACTTAATGCATGGGCAACATCTTCTGCTTCATCAGATAATACTGCTAATGCCTCTTGGTCTAATTCAGGTACATTTAACGTGTCCATGATTTGTAACCATTCATCGCGGCTAGGTGCTTGTGTTACACAAACTATACCTGTAAGCAAACCATGTAGCTCACTTGGGCTAGAAATTTCTTCAATACCCTGAAAAAATGCGTTCCACGTTGACCAACCTGAAATATCGTCTTGCATTCGTTTATCCAATCTCTATACTGCGTTATATATTACCTTTGATTGCGACTCTGTGCGACCATCTTATGTTAGAACAATTACAGCGTTTAAAAACGCATCTAGATGCTTTAAACAAACGCCTTGAGAAAGTTGAAAATGAAAATGCTTCGCTGCAGCAAACGCAAGCCAACAGCGAGGCGCAATTTCGTGAGCAAATTTCTCAAAAAGACGAAAGTATAAAGCAGAAGCAACTGCAAATTGATCAGTTAAATCATCAACTCTCGCAAGCTAAATCAGAATTTAAACAACTCAATACCGACGCTACCGCTTTGGCTGAACGCTATGGCCGTTTGGAAAAAAGTTGTACTGATCTGAAAAACCGCTTTCAGGAGATTCTCACTGAACGTAATGAGTTACGTGCGGTCAAAGAAAAGATGTTGGGTGATCAGAAAAAAACTCACCAGCAAATTGAAGAGCTTCAAGCTGAGCGTGGACGTTTAATCCAAAAAAATGATCATGCAAAGGTTAAAGTTGAAGCGATTATTCAGCGTTTAGCAACACTTGGTACTGAACAAGATCAACATGCGCAAGAAATTCAACAACTTGCTCACCCAACAGAACTGCATGAGGAAATTTAATCATGTCTGATGTAGTGGCTTTAGAATTACGACTCATCGAACAAAGTTTTCGCCTCTCCACAACCGTAGATCAGCAAGCTGATCTTGAACGTGCAGGTCAACAACTGAATGAAAAGTTTCAAGAGTTTCGTCGCAAAGCACCCAATATGGAACACAATAAATTAGTCATTTTGGTTGCTCTTGAATTAATGCAAGAGGTTTTATCTTTAAATAAAACCTTACAGCAATATTCACACTGCGAACGTCTGCTCAGTAGTATGATCGAAGAAATTAACAAAGCGGTTTAATACCGCTTTTTCTTTGTCCAAACAATTTATCTACGACCATTTATTTGTAGAAAAAGTGAATTTCAGCATTTGCCAATTTACATAGTTTAGTTATACTGTAAACCACTCTAGGATGTTTGCCAGCCGGTCGAATTCCCCTGAGCCGATATCTACATCTTAGGATGTGTTCTGCATATTTAGAGCGTATGCCTGCCTTGTGTAGGAAACCCAGCAAGTATGCGTCACGTCCACCTTGAACTTTAAGGGTTCAAGGGTAACGACATGCAGCGGCATCTCTGGAGACTTTATTTTAGATTAAAAACAACAACTTACAACAAATACAAACCTTAAATATCATTCATATATCAAACTAAAATCACCATGTAGCCACTGTGTAGCCACTAGCTTTATATCTAACTATTTCTTATTATTGCTTATTAACGTATTGCAAAGAAAATACACATGTCAGTTGAGCGATTTAAATTAACTAAAACATTCGTTGATAATTTGGATTTTTCACCAGAAAAACAAGTTTTTTATAAAGATGCTGAACTAGTAGGATTTGCCCTGCGTGTAACAAAAGTCAAAAGTTATATTGTCGAAAAAAAACTACCTGGTGGTGTCACCTGTCGAGTTACTATCGGTCAACATGGGGTCTGGACTGTTGCTCAAGCAAGAGAGGCTGCTAGAGAATATTTATTAATGATCTCTAAAGGCATTAACCCCAATACAATCAAAAAAGAAAAATCAAACGACATTAAAAACAATATTGCACTAAATAAACAAATACCCACACTTCGTGAAGCATATGACTTCTATAAATCTAAAAAGAAATTGTCTGAAGCATCGCTTGTTGCATATGAATTGTGTGTAAGTAAGTACTTCAATGATTGGGAAGATACCAAACTTTCAGATATCACCAAGAAGATGGTTCAAGATAAATTCTATGAACTATCAGAGCACAGCCAATCTAGGGCCAATATAGCAATCAAATTTTTACACGCTGTTTTTAATTTCTGTTCCGATAATTATCTTGGTGATAATGATCAAAAGGTTTTGACTAGCGAAAATCCAGCTAAGATCATCACCGAAACGAAATCACTCAATAAAATTAAACGCAGACGTAACTATATTCGATCAGATCAACAACATGACTGGTCTTTCCATGTGACAACCACTCATTGGGAAGGTCAGCAAAATGACAATAAGCATGCCTATACCAATCAGGATTATTTAATCTTAATTGCTTTGACTGGGTTTCGTAGAGAAGAAGCTGAGCGTATCGAGTGGGCCAATGTTGATTTAAAGTATGGTGCTATAACAGTCACAGATACTAAAAATGGTGAAGATCTAACTTTGCCAGTTGGTGAAGTACTTTGGAATATTCTAAAGTCACGAAAATTGCGCTCTGAAGGGTCCAAGTATGTCTTCCCTGGTAAGTTTGCTGACACACATATTGTAGATCGGCGAATTGCTAGAGAGAAAATTATAGAAAAGTCTGGCATCCAGTTTACCTTTCATGATTTGCGTCGAACATTTAGTACTATTGCCAACAGCTTGGCCATAGGTAGCTACACAATCAAAAGACTAATCAATCACACCATGGATGATAATAACCATGATGTAACTGATGCCTATGTACAGGTCTCTTTTGATGACTTGCGAAAAGCTATGAACTTAATTGAAAATGTCGTGTTATCAGAAGATGCTAAAAGCCTAATCAAAAACCGGATCTATTTTGAGAAAGGTAAGCGAAGAAATTTTGAAGAGGATTGGAGTGCTAATATTGAAAAGGTTTGCCAATTAAATGGATAAAATTTTAAAGCTGATAAAAGATCATTGGATTAAACCTTTCATCATTATTGGGTTATTTTTAGCATGCCTATCAATCTCTATTCTTGTGAAGAAATGGTTTGGCATGGATGGCGATTATCTTTCTGCATTTGCTACATTGGCTGCAGCTGTGGTGGCTCTTTATCTTTATACTGATTGGAAGGATGTTCAAAGGCATGAAATTACTAAGCAGGCCCTTATCGCTTTAATCAAACTAAAGACCCATATAGATAATAATTATTTTGAAGCAAATTACCACCTAGATAGTTACTTCCTGAAAGAAGAAACCCCTCAAATATCCGGCAAGTTTGTAGAAGATAGGCTGTACAGTGCAAAAAACTCTCAGCAACAAAAAGAAGAATACAAAATACAGTTAGATAAGTTGCTTGTAATATTATATGAAAAGATCGATATATATGAGGCTGTTTCAGGATCAACGTTGATTAAAGAGGAGAATAGAGCATTCAACTTTCCAAGCTTTGCTTACCACATATCAAATATGTACACCTGTGCTAGTAATGGAGATTTGGAGAGTATTAAAACTCATAGAGTGTTAGCACCAAGTGCAAAAATAAAGTTTGAAACAACTTATTATAATGATTTACTTCAAAAACTTAAGCGAGAGGTTAGTCTCCGATAATGAGCCTGTCAATATACAGCTAAATTACACAAATTCTTTTAGAAGGTAATTGCAGAACACTGCCCTCACTCAGAGGGCCACCCATCACTCAATCGCCCGACATCAACTGCGTGTCCATCAGCCGCTTCTGCCATCGTTCGATATTCAGCGACGCACTCCTGGAGTATGTCTGAGCTGGTATTGGTGTACTTAATGATGGTTTCTTTGGGAGCTGTGGACATACGGCTTTTGGCTGTATCGAGTTGCTTTGAAATTTCATATGTTGTTTTATGTAATATATTTAACCCATAATCAAATGTAATACCTTTCTATTTATTGATATATTAGAGACAAATCAAACCTATTAAATTTCACTTTCATGGCAATAAATAATACATATCCAATTGTTGATATATCTCATATTAATCAAGATAATATTGAGTCTCAAGGAACAAAAGATAAATTTTGGTATATAGAACAAAATGAAACTTACCTTTTTAAGTCTATCCAGGTGACAAAAGAGGGTGTGAGCCATCTTCGAATTGGGGAGGACTGTTCAGAAAAAATTGCATGTGAAATCGCTAAACTCTTACATATTCCACATGCTCACTATGAATTAGCTGATTATAAAGGATTGAGGGGAGTTATTTCTAAAAATTTTATCTCCAAAAATAAAGGAGAATTTTTAGTCTCAGGAAAAGAGCTACTCGAAAAACTATATTTAGATTCCAACAATGAACAAGTCCATCAAAGAATAACTCGTGTATTTATTATTATGGAACATCTTATTAAGAGAAAGCCTATGGATTTTAACTCATTAGAAAACATAAAATCTGCTGGGGAATATTTTACTGGCTATTTAATGCTCGATGCTTTGATTTCTAATCAAGATAGACATAACGAAAACTGGGGGTTGATTCAAAGAGTAGATGGAAAAAGGCACCTAGCTATATCATTTGATCATGGAGCCAGTTTGGGTAAGAATCTTAAGGATAGTGAAAAAAAAGAGCGGTTACTTACCTCGGATAAGGGTAGATCTGTTGCCAATTTCACATCTCGTGCTAAATCTTGGTTTTATTTAAATAACGAAAAGACTTCAAGACTTAAAGTATTGGAGGCTTTTAATACTTTTGGTAAATTCTACCCTTGCGCTTATGAAGCATGGATACATCGTCTATCAGAAATTAATGATAACGCAATTGAAGAAATTATCTGGAATATACCTAGTGAATTAATGAGCGAAATATCTAAAAAATTCGCATTTGAGATGATTAAATGTAATAAGCAAGCTATCATAGCTAGTCTAGTAATCCCTGATTCATTGAACACCCCTAATTCTGAGTAACTTTTAATGAAAACTGTTTATATTCTTTGGCAAGATTCATCTTATAGTGGGAGAATGTGGCACACAGTAGCTAAAATTAACTTAACCAATTCAGGTACTTACTTGCTTAACTATACTATTGGAGCAAAAAACCCTCGATTTCAACCATTCGTAAAAATGGCGGATAAATCCAAAAAATATGAGTCTAATGAGCTTTTCAATTTCCTTAAAAATAGGATCCCTCCAGAAAGCAGACCAGAACACGAAGCACTATTTCAATGGTGTGACTTAGATACTCAATCAAATTATTTAGAACTTTTAGCTATTTCAGGTGGTGAAAAAGCTACTGATAATTATCGTGTCATAAGTCTTCCAGAGAATTCTAATGGTCAATATATTAGTACCTTTTTTGTTAGTGGTATTCGCTACCTATCAGATGAGCAGAAGAATAAGATTGCTCAACTCAAAGATGGATATCAAATTGATTATAAATTTGAAGATGATAATGTAAATGATCCTCATGCTGTTCTTTTATTAGAAAACTCAGAACATACGATGATTGGTTATTACCCTCGCTATTTAACTGAAGATCTACGAAATCTAAATAAGTGTGGTGTTGATATTAAAATTCAGATTATTAAAGTCAATGTCGATGCCCCTGAACAATTTAGATTGTTATGCAGAACAATTGCTGAGTGGCCAAAAAATTTTCAATCCTGTAACAATGAAGAGTTCCAAGACTTTTAGTCATCCATAAAGCCCTCACCTGAGGGCTTCCACAATCGCACCATGTTTCGCCTGACATTCATTGTATTTGATCACTGTATCAAGCGACCACAGAATTAATACGCTACCCTGCCCTGATTCTAGTTGTTGTAGATCAGGACAAGGTGCAAGTAGATTAGCTGGTATTTTTGGAGATAAGGCTGTTGAGCTGACGCACCCCGTCATCGTCAATACAGATATTCCGATACACAGGCCGATCAATGATTTTTTGCACTTCTTTAATAACCACTTCATTTTTGACTCGCTGTTCTGATTTAAGTTTTTCATAGTCAGTACTTGCTTGGTTTACCTTATCTTGTGCTTTGACTAACTCTTTTTGTTGATCATCTTTAAGCTTCTGAATCTTTTGCTGACATTGGATTTCAGCTTTTTTAACTTTACCGGCTAAATGATTGGTGTAAGCCAATTGCCCCAAGCAGATAAAAGAAAGGACCGCAATTGCGATCCAGTATTTGTATTTCCAAATCAAATATAAGTTCATTGAGCACCCATACACTTATCATGCCGATCTAATTGTCTCACCCATACACCCCAACAATTGTTTGAACGCACTGAGCAATCTTTTTTGGCCACAAACTTCCATTTAAGCAATGACTGACATGCTTGAACATGCTGCCCTGCTTTTAATTGACGCAACATTGAAGATGACTGCCAATTTCCCATGCCAAAGTTATAAGCAAAATCTAGATAAACATCATATTCAACTTGGCTAAGCTTTACGCCTTCTAGTGACTTGCGAAACTTAACCTCATCTTTGGAGACATGAGCCTTAGAAATCTCGACCGCACGTTCCTTGCTGATTGGCTTATCGGTCATTTTCACCTTTTGGCCATTCTCATAAACAGTTGAGCCAATACCAATAGTTGCGACCTTGCCACTATCTAAATATGCTTTAGGGCTAAACCCCTCATACTTTTCTAGGCCTATAAAAAAAGCAGCCGAAGCTGCTAATCCTGTTACCCAATACTTAGTCTTTGACATTACAGTTTTTCTCCTTTAGCTTTTTCAATTTAAGCTCGTGGATTTCTTGATCACGCTTCATTCGAGCTTGTGACTCAAATTCCTCACGCTTATTCTTCTTGCGCTGGTAACGTTGGTTTGCAATAAAACCAGCAATAGCAAGTACAACACCAATGACTGCAAGCCAATCAATTGACATAAGTAATGCAACTGCAGAAGCTCCACCTCCTGCATACATCGCTGGTGCTGCTTTTGATACAAGTGTTGCACTTGCTTCTAGATATTGAGTGTTATCACTCATACGTTTCCCCAAAATTTTAGACGTAAAAAAAGGCGCTTATTGCGCCCACTTTGTACCTAACAAATTTCTATAACTTTCCACTGACATGCGCCCAAATATAATCACCACGAAGACTTTGAAGGTTTTCTAATAGACTTAAAGTACTATCTGCTGATTTGATTATTTCTTTAAAGCCTGGGAATAAACTTTCCATTTCAGCCATCTTAATTGCACTCCCATCTTCAATTGAAAGTACTGAAATATGCCCATCATCAATACGAACACTATGAACTTCACATTCACCATTATTATTTACAATCGTTAGTGTTGTCATCTTCTCTCTCCGTTAAGCCTTATAGAATGCAGGACGCGACCCAGTTTCACCATTTACAGAAGCACGTGGAAATGCCATATAATTTCTATAGATTCCAGCGTATAAACCTTCTCGATAAGTTCCACCTCGCGCAGGTATCACTTCACCACTCTTTAATATCCCAATTCTGTTTCCACCATAAACGTTTGGATTCTTGGAGACTGGGAAAAATAGCAATGTACGAAGTACATTTAATGCTGCTTCCTGAACAGGTGCTTGTACTGAGGTATTTACAATACTGCCAAAATTACCAACACGTAATGTAAAATCTGCGCTGACCAATGGATCATCTGTGTACTTTACAGATGTGGGAGTTGTACCAAGCCCATTAGGTTGAATGAATAATCCAGTTCTCCCATCAATTGCTTTCCATTCCATTGAGTTACTTGACATATCTATATTTATTGAAGCTGCATTATTATTTACGATAATTTGAAGCTCACCATTGACAAGCCTTGCACCAGAACAAATCTCATGTGCATTACCTGACAAGTCAGAAACTCCGTTATATTGCCCGTTATGCCGCCATTCAACAGGACCTGATCCTGTAAATGTTCGACCATCAAGTGTTGATGATGCATCACCTGGTTTCTTTCCATCCGTTCTGCGCCCGAATAAATATGATGCTTCTACACTTTGTCCATAATACGTATTACCTTTGGGTTGCGTCTTGTTCATCTCACTATAAAGAGCGAGTGCAGACCATTCAGCATTTGTAATTAAATGATGCCCTTTCCCATTCGCTTTTGCAGCCATTAAAAAATCATCATAAGCAACTGATACTGTTGTTGCTTGATTTGGTAAACTTAAAAGTTCACCATTTCTTAATACACCCTGATATGTTCCAATGTAGATTACATCATGTTCCTTTCCATCAATAATGAAAGCTGGATGTGTCCCACTTAATGTAGGACTAACCTTCGATAAATCAAACTTTTCAATAATATTCATGTAGGTCGGTTGATTCTTTGCGGTATATAAAACTGTTTGCGCCCCACCACTTGCAGCCTCTACAGCTTGGCGTAATGTATCTTTGATTAAAATAGTGCTCATATGAATACCTATGATTGATAATTGAAGTAGCTATCTACAACTGGCATATGTACAGTAAGCCATGTATAAATTTGATACAGCGAACCAGTTTGCATCAATGATGTGTAAATATTGGAAGTTCCTTTATTCCATTTTTGATCTTCAGCAGAAAATAAATCATTTGGAAATTTCCTATTAATTTCCTCACAAATAGACATAATGTTATTCACTGAAATAATATCTTTACCGCGCAGCTCAGCATAACGAGCATCTATATCCTCGCCATAAACTTTTCTAAATTTTGAGATTACACCTGTATTTCCAGATTCTGATGAGGTGATAAGTTTATTTGTCGCTGGACGATATGCTTTTCCCGTCTCTGCGTTAAAATAAATTCCTGTGAAATATAAGCCGAATACAGTGTCAACATCATAGGGTAAGAAATGCCAAATCTTGCCATCCCATGTTGTGTAGAGTGTATTTTTTCCTAGATGATCCCAAAGATCAGCAACCTGCAAGAGAATGATGTAATCGAACATTGTGTGACGATCTAGATAGTTATCAATGCCAGCATCTCGCATCTCATTTACAGATAACTTTAGAAATGCAGAAAATCGATCATATGATGCTTGTGCATCACTACCCCATTCAGCAGGTCGTCTAATTTCAAATGCTTCGATTTCAGGATATGCTGAAGATGCTGGTCCCGTTGGAGTACTGGGTAAATCTTGTAAATTTAATCCACCGCCCTGAGACTCAAGCTGAATATGCTTTTGATTGTTTTTCTTTAGGTTGTAGTTACCACGCTTTTTACCAATATTTAAAGTACCTATTCCATAAAATTCATTATTGATATACATGACGCATGGATAGCCATCAACATGGCCTGTAGCCCCAGTTGGCTCATAATCTAACCCTTTAAAATTTTCTTTCTGTAAGGCTTCATTGTTGATCATATTGACATAATCAACCTCACGCTTTGGGTAGCCATTACGAGATAACTGCATTTGGTCCCACAATCGATTAACAGCAATATTCCGACACTGGGTGTTATCAACAAAATTGGCTTTAAATACCAACTCATCATGCGGCAACATATTTCCAAGTTTAATGTTGATTGCATTTTCTCTAGCCTCATCACTAAAAAATGCTAATGTCCAATTTTTCTTAGGAAAAACAGCGCTTGAAGAACCTTGTACCGAAAGTGTTCCAAAGCATTGAAGAATCTGCCCATCAACATTTAAATTCGTTATTGATTTAATTGTTGGCCCTTTTGAGTTAGGTAGTGCCTCTGTTGTTTCTATATCGATACGAGCGATTTGATTAGGTGTTGGTAAAACCACAATATGCTCAGTTTCGACATATTTATTGCTGCCAGTATTGGCTGGGTCAAAACCATCCAAATTAGATAAAGCATTTGATAAGTTATGTATCAACATCAATCTTTCAAGTTTTTGCTTTTCCTCAAAATACCCTCCCATATGCAGTAATACTTCATGAACAGAAGTAGATAAAACACTTAATCCAAGATGCAGGTTCTGACTTGAATTATCTTTAATCCCATCACCGTCATTTGGAATGCTTAAAGCTACGGCCTCTGTTAAAGCATGAAATCCTGATAGGAGATTAGTGTGTACTGAGCTAACTAAGGTATTTACATATTGTTTTGCTAAATCTAATTCGCTATCTCCAGTGTTATTCCATCGTAGACCATCCCAAAGCCAAACTTTTTTGGTATCCATAGCCTTGGCTGCACTGGGACTAATATTAGGCATATAGACAAGTAGCTCTGCTTCAGTAGCAAATGGCATAAACCCACCATTTTCCATGATTTGGCGAATTGCGTTGGGCATAGTCGGATATTCTTTACCACGACGAGTTTTCACATACTCGCTATCCCCACCATTGACAGCTTGATCAAGTGCATCACAATCTTTATCTGCATCCTTGAGCTTTTGTGCAGTCACAATTTTATCTGCCATCTGTCTTTCTCCAGGCAATAAAAAAGCCACCCGAAGGTGGCCTGAATTTAAGTTTATTTAGAAAAATGAATGATCTTTCTCGTAGTAACGATCATCATAGTTAATACAAGTGAGTTTATTGGTCATTGCATCATTAGGTGACATCTCAGTAAGTAGAAAAGCCTGCCTGTCCGTATCGGTTGCCTTGATGATGGAATATGTTGTTCTGATATAACGATCATCATCAATTACCAATGGCATACGTGGTGCACGGATTAAAATCACCTGATTACTCTGCTCTGCCTTTAGGCATTGAATAATATCAATTGACGCATCAGGCATTTGAAGGTGAATATAATAAATCTGGCCATCCTCAAAATTCACATCCTGAGACAAGGTCAGCGTTAAAACATCTACACTTTCAATCTCACCATCTTGTGTTTCAAGACTGGTTCCATCTGCAACAAGTATTCGATCATTTCGCTGCAGTAAATTAGACTCATCTAGAGCATCAAATTCAACCGACTCTGTTTGGTACAGAAGCTTATTCCATTCACGCCAAGCACGTGTTTTGGCCTGTGCCTCATTTCTAATGCCAGACGTTGTGATCTTAAGTGGATTCTTAGCACTGCCATCCTCAGGAACAGAATATGTCGTTCGAGTATCATCACTTGGATCTGTCCACTCCAACTCAACACCGTCATAGTCTTTATTGATTCCAATAGTCCACGTACGCTTTTCAGAACCAGGCACTTTATTTCGATGATTAAACAGTAATACAGAGTTAGGCTGCGGTTGCTCAAACTTAAATCTGATCTTATTGCCATAACGATATGCTTCACAGAAACAGGCACTCGCTACCATGCCAACCATCTCCTCAAATGAGAGCTTGTCATCATCGAATGTATAGCAAAACTCAACAGCCTTATCGCTACCAAAATAGTCTTTGACTTTTTGAATCTCCGACTTAATTTGATCAATATCTATTTCATTGATAGAGCGCCGACCAACGTATGGATCAAGTGCCATATCAATTAATGCTTGACCTGCATCTCTTGTTACAACCAATTGGCCAGTGCCATCGACTTTAAGTTTACGAGTAACTAGGCAATTTAACTTTCGATCTTTCACTGACATTGCACCATCAGTTGCAACCGTCTTTGATCGAACTATAGTTACACCAGGATAAGTTGATTTTGAGTGAGCATATGATGCATATACATCTTTGATTTTAACCTCAGTAACAGGTCTATTATTTTCCTTCGCATATGTCTTTGATAAACGAAATCTAACATTACCTTTTCCTGGTAAAGCATATCGAGCTGTACGACCAAAACTGCTTTTTGTTTGATTCCAAATTGCCCAATCCTTTGTAATGATCTCACCAATCGGTGCGCCATTATCATCAAGCATTTGGTATTGGATCGTAACAGTACAACCAGCCTGTCGCTCACCACCTGAATCAGTAGTTGAGTACATTCCTTGTGGTGCATAAATATTAAATGTTAAGTGTGTAGCACCATCAAAAAAGATGTTAAACCAACCAACCCACTTGCTGGCAACAATGTCCAAATTTACATTTGCTGTATAGCCCTGCGTTGATCCATTAAACAATGTTGGCAACTTAAGCCAGTCTTGGTTCACTGTAGAAGCATTTGCTAATGTTATCTGCGAAGATGTCACAATTGATGCTGAATAATTATCATCAAGGTTCATTGTGTTAGCATTCTTATTTAACACGATACCAGCACTAATTGTTTGATTCTCTATCACATAATTCCAGTTATAGTTCACTTGTTTTGGCGAACTCAACTGAATCGTATATGTAAAAACACTTCCTACCTGTGTTTGAATAACACTAGCTACCTCATACTGCCCAGAAATATCACGGAATGATCTTTCAATCACTTTTGTCGTTGATGCGCCTGTTTCAGGATCAATAGTCGTTTCTTCTACGACATACTCAAAAGTTGCACCAGTCAATAGTAAGCCTTTGTACTCGGCAAAACTTTCAATATTTTTTACTGATTGCACAATCACTTTAAAATCAGATGTAACAATTGCACTTCCAGACAATATTGCATCTCTAACACCATACTGGGCACCAGTAATAGCAATACCATCAGCAGTTTTAAAATACTTTGTAAAATCAATAGATGAATCAGTTGAACGAATCACACCACCAGTCATGAAGTAAATCGAACTTGATTCAAGTTTTAAGTCATTTGGCTTTTCAAGCGATTGACCATTTATGGCATCTGATTTTCTGACAGCTAATGGCAATGATGTAAATGAGTCACCTGATTTATAGATCGTTGTGTTTCCTCGGATATTTACACCTGGATCATAAATGGAAATAGATACACCATCTATACCCTCTACAGCAGTATCACCATCTCGACAATCATGTACTTGGAAATGCCCTCGCCCAATCTCTAGCAAGCACTCTTCAACCTCCCTGCCGTTATCTTCTTCATAATAGGTATATGTTGCCGCTACTAAATCAGGAAATCCACGAACCGTGCCATAAATATCGGGTTTTCGACTATTTACACGAGCCTTATTCGATCTATTTGACAACTCATTATTTGATGAACCAACACCACCATTCGCACTGGGTTTTGGCATTGTAAGTATTGAATAAACACTGAATATTGCAGCAATAGCAACAACAGCATAATAAACATACCAAATCCAAGCACCACATATCTCAACATAAATCGTACCCGTTAGCGCTTCTAATCGATCTACATCAGCAATGGTCTTAGGTGTTACATCTGTTTCATGCGACATAGACTCATGGTAAAACCTCAAATTTTCAGGACGCTTTCCCTTGAAGTACTCAAACAAGAATGGACTTAGCTCTTCAGCCTCATAATATTCATTTTTTGAGTTGTCATATCTATCATGAACAATAACGATTTTCTTCATTTATAGAATCTCACTTCCCGAAAATGATTTTTCACCATCTCAAGCGGAATAAACTGGACGCCACATGGTGTTAAGTGCAAAAGCTTGTCGCAATAAAAAAGCCCGACATGAGTCGAGCTTCGATTGTTATTTGTCATATAGACAATACAGGGGGATATTGGTTTATTTAATATTTCAAAGGACTGTTTGCCATTGGCTGTTTCAAAGGATCTTAAATCTATATTTTCACCTGTGATTTGCTTCCAAGCCTCAATAGCAAATTCATTACACGTGTATTCGTTAGACCATGTTCGATCTAATAAATTATCGATAGACATTAAATACCCCTCAACAACGGATAATCTTTGAAGTTATAAAGCAATCCAGTGCGAACGCTATTCAACTCTGGTGCCTGAGCATCAAAAGTTACCAATCCTTTACTATCCTTAGATACTGTTGGGATTTCTAGTGTTTGCAATTGGTCCATCGGTTGACTTAAATCATCATCACGAAAAATCTTCATCACAAATTTAGGTCGTTCACGTGGCCATTGGCTTTTTTGAATATTCTTGATTGCTTTAGCAAGTGCATCATTCATATCGGCAAATGTAATCGCTGTAGTTTGCTCTAAATCATTTGTGACGTTGTTTCGCTTAATCGACATAGGTTGATAGAGATATGCATTACCACCAGCAATCACGCCATCTTCATCATTTCTGACATAACGATGAACTTGTGAAAAACTTGGATGTGATATTTCTATACATTCAAGCTGCACAATTGATCCTGGTGCATCAAGATAAAAAGAAGCGTAATTACTCATTTAATCCCCTTTAATGCATTTGGCATAGCTTCATTCACAATGTGGTCTAACAGGTTGTTTAATTCTGCAAGATCTTGTGTTTCGTCACTAACACCAACAATCAAATCATCCATGGCAGGATCTATATTCAATGGCTTAACTCTAAACTGAGCTGTCACTGTATAGATCGATCCTTCTTTACTACTCAATGTTGGAGTGCCAATAAAATAACACTGGTAAGGCTGAACGATCGGATCATCAATACAAAGCTTAGCCAAGAACCGTTGTGATGGATTTCTTGCCCACACTCGATAGAAGGCCATTAAGTATTGATAACCACTTTTTTTAACCACCCATCGCACACTTGCTGTATGGTATGTTCCTTTTAAAGCCCTACGGTGGCGAGGTGCGCCACCATCAAGCTCTTGGGAAATCACACCATCACCGACCTGTGCCGAATATCCACTTTGAGTGGAGCAATACATTAATGTGTGCATAATTATCTCCGAGGCCCAGCTGTTGTGTGCTGTCGAATAGCTTTTGACTCATCTGAACTTGGTCGGCCTAGATTTCTCCAAGACTGCTTATTAACATCCTCGGCGATCTTTCGCATCCGAACCTCTAAAACTCCATCATTCCACTCAACATCAGCTGTTTGACCAGGTAATGTATGAATGTTTACTGTTGGTGCTGATTGGCTGCTTGAAAAATCGATATTCGGAAATGATCTTGTTGAACTAGATCCAACAATCCCACCATCAGAATAGCCACCGAGACTACGACCTAAACGCATCGCCTCAACATTGGCCACACCGCCCCAACGTGCAATATCATCCTGCGACCAGACGACCTCGCCCTTATGCACAATACCTGCAGCAACATATTTACCGCCATCACCAGTGTAACCACCATCATAAAATCCAGCAGATACAGACTGGATACTAGAAACAATGTTTGCAGTAGCAGCGGCTACAGAAGCCATAGCAGCAATGTTATAAGGGAATGGATTAGCAGATGCTTCAGCAATACCGGTTTGAATGGCCATAATAGATCGAGCAATTGCAGCACTCTTTTCCATCACAAGCATTGTTCGATAAATACCTGAGCGCTCATCACCTGATTTACGAAGCATTTCGGTCATGGATCCAAATCCAGCCTCAGCAGAAGCAAGTTGTGAATCAAGTTGAGCTTTCTTTAAATCCTTTTCCTCTTCATCGTACTTGTCATTTAAAGCCTGTTTTGCTTGAAGATACTCTTCATGGGCAGCAAGCAATTTAGCATTACGCTCTTCCTCGTCTTCAATGCCTAAGAAAATACCAGCACGCTGTTCAGAGTAAGCTTTATCTAAACCACCACTCTCACCATCATATTGATTTTGTAAATCACTCCACGCTGCTCGGTCTGGTTGTTTCTTGAGGAATAAATAGTTGAGACTTTCATAATGAATGTCATCAATTTTCTGATCGTTTCGATCCATCTGACTGCCAAGCGATAAATCATAAGTCTTTAACAAAGCTTCGCGAGTTTCTTTAGTAAGTTGGGTGTTTTTGGCAATCTCATCACGTTCAAGTTGGTAACGCTTCATGACAATTTCGGTTTCTGTCATATAGAGTTCCTGAGCCTGTAAGATCTGCTGTCTTTCCTCCAACTTAACAGCCTCTATCTCAGCTTGTTTTTGACGTTCTAAAGCTTCAACTGCGTCTGCTCGTTCCTTGACACCTAATTTAGAGTTAGTACCTAAAAGCGACTTTTGCGTATCATAGCTATTTGTAATCTGAGTAATACGATCTTTCTCAAACTCAAAATATTGATCATATTCAGCCTGTGTATCAAGAATAAGTTTCTGACGATTCTCTTGATAGATAATGTTATTTCTATCAAGCATTTCCTTGAGTTTTTCGGGTTGATCGGCAAATGTTTTATAGATTTGCTTTATGTAGTCTTCATTCTCCATCTCCATTTGTTTAAGTGGCGATGGTGCCAACTGAATCATCATTGCTCTCTTAGCTTCGTCAGATGATTGCTTTGCTACCACTGCATCATTTTGGAGTTTCAGGATATCCTCAGTAGTTGGTGCTGAAAAAGTGGAGTCAATCTGGGTGCTATTATTAGCTGCTGCTGTAAATCGCTTAGCATCAGCTACATATTTTCTATTAACAGGTCCAATCTTAGTTCCAGCTTTTACATTGCCCTCACCTGCGTGATATGCAGAAACTGCTTTTTCCCAATCACCAAACATCCCATATAAATACTTTAAATATTTACCAGCAGCATTTGCAGATTTACTTAGATCAAAAACATCATCTCCCTGTAATCCAAATCGCTTTGCTGTTCCATCTAAAAGCTGAAATCCACCTTTTGCAGTCCCTAAACCAGGATTCATTGGACCAACGATTTTTGCATTTCCTCGCGACTCATTCATGTGAATTGCGGACAAGAGACCACTAGGTAAGCCATTTAATTTCTCAATATCAGCAAAATTATATTTAATAGCATTCTCTCGAACCTTAATAAATGCTTTAAGTTCATTCTTGTCTATCTGGTGGTATTTAGAATTAAAATCCTCCTCAAGTTTTTTCTTAGAGAAATCATCCAATTTTAACTGATCTGATGGTTTGCTTGAGCCACTACTTGCGACTTGATAGCCAGCTAATGATGGCTTACCTGTTATAGTGGATACTAAAGAATTAGTAATAACCAAAGCTGATTGTAGTGCTGTAGCATCTTTCTGAGATAAACCCTCCTTAGGATTTGGATCATAATAACCACCAGTAATACCAGTATCGGCATAATAAGCAGCTCTTTCAGCAGACCAGCCAGCAGCAACCTTTTCTTTAATATATGCAGTCCGCCAAGCATCCTGATTAATCTTATCAATAACCTTTTGCTGACTCTCAGAAAGATCTCTATAAGCATCGGCTTGGCTTTTTACAGCTGCAGTAGTGCTTTCATGTGCTTTCTTGATCTTTGCCTCTTTGTCAGTAAGTGTTTCAACAACTTTTTGCTGTTTAGACATTGCCTCCTTTGCTTTATTGGAAGTGCCTATATGGGTATCCAATACATTTTTATAATCATCAGATACTGTTGTCAGGCTATTTATTTTATTGGCCAATTCTTCAGAGGTTATTTGCTGTTTATTAAAAGCCTCAATCCACCCCTCAATTAAATCTCTAGTCTCCTCATCTTTGGCTGCATATTTTGCAATAGCACCAGCATAAAGACTGATTTTTTGCTCAGCAGCCTCATATTCATTTGTAAGCTCTTTAAGTTCCTTGGTTTCCGTATACTTAAATGCGCGACGCTGAGACTCTGAAAGCTCATTGTATTTTTGTATAAGCTCATCTGTGGTCTTGCCATGCTCATCTAACGATTCGGTAGCTTTGTCAGTATTACCCTTCATCATGTAATAACCACCAGCTACTGTTGCCAGTGTAAATATCAAGCCAGCAGGGCCACCGAGTACACCTAGCAATCCAGAACCAGCTTTACTAAGAGTCATTCCTGCTATAGATGCCTCTTTTGCAGCAGCAGCTTTTTGATATGTAGCTCTAGCACTAGCTACCATAGCAACGGTCTCAGCATTTGCAGCACCTGTCGCCTTAGCCATTGCAGCTGCAGCAGCTAATTCAGCCTTAGCAACCTCATAATCAGTCATGATTTTCTTTTGTTTTGCTATGGAATCCGCAATAGTTGCAGCGGTTGACGTATACAAACTACCAACCATT
The DNA here is from genome assembly GCF_031157835.1 of Acinetobacter rudis. GTDB lineage: Bacteria > Pseudomonadota > Gammaproteobacteria > Pseudomonadales > Moraxellaceae > Acinetobacter > Acinetobacter rudis_A. The sequence continues at coordinate 251,668 of NZ_JAVIDR010000002.1, forward strand.
CTCCCCATAATGACTGCACCAGCTATAGCACTAGCGTTTGCAACAATATCAATATTCTCACCAAGTGTAGACAACATGGCTGCAAAACTATTCGTTGCACCAGTTGTTTCATTTAGCTTTCCAATATAGACAGTTGCCTCATTTACAAGACGTGTAAAACCATCTTGCACACTGTTTCGCATACTATTTGCAAGTTCTTCATTCTTCTCACGAGATACTTCAAATGCAGCAGCTAAATCTTTAGCAGATAGTTTTCCTGTAGCACCTAATTTAAGAATTTCTTGCTCTGTTTTACCTGTTTGTTTTGCTAAATCTGCTGTAATTGTTGGAATAGCAGCCATGATGCTAGACCACGAATCCGCCTCAACTTTATTCTTAATAATTGAGTTTGTTACAGCATTGGTTGCGCTGGTAGCCTTGTCTGCTGCTGTAGCATTTGCTGTAAATGCAAATGACATTGAATCCGTAATATTCAATGTTTGTTCGGTTGTATACCCTACTTTTTCAAGTGCACCACCAACATCAAGCCATACTTGTTGTGCTTCTTTTAATGGGCGATAAGTAGTGTTAGCTGTCTTGAGTAAACGCTCTTGAACATAGTTATATTTTTCTGCACTTTTAGCAGCATCATCAGTAACTTTGGTTGCAATTTCAATCTGCGCAGCCATTTGACCATAACCATCAGCCATATTGACCATAGTTGAAATAGTAATGCCACCAAGTAATGCTTTTGCTGAAGATGCAAAAAAACCAATAACTTTAGCTGTCTTCTCAGCTTCTGTTTGTTGTTTCTTCATAGCCTCAGTAACAGAGTCAACTTGCTTAACCATGCTTGAAGAGGCATCTTTTGTTTTACGCTCTGCAGCATTTAACGGCTCAACGTATTGCCCAATTTTAGCAACCAAGTCCAGCGTAAGAGTTCCTAGATTAGCCATGTTTACTTTTCCTCAGGCAATAAAAAACCCTGCAGTTGCAGGGCAAGTTTAGTAACATTTTATTGAGGTTTATCGTGATATAGACCGTCATCCCATAAAAATTTCACAATCCTGATTTCACCAATAACATCAGAGCCGTAACTATTTTCTGCGGTATACTTAGCAATAAACTCCAGAGTATTGGATACCTGCTCAACAGTAACCTCTCGTGGTTTAAACGAGTATGGATTTTTCAAATTCATTTTTTTTGCTTTTTCAAAAGCACTATTTGAAATATCACTTATATATTTTTTTGAAATTGATTTCTCAAATCTTTGATCAAAAATAACAGTTATAGGCACAGAAATGCTTTTATCCTCTCCTGTACGCATTTCAATCTTATATGTTTGATTATTAGCAATCTTATCTGTAGTAGCTGCGAATGACACAGATGACATCACAAATATCATTGTCATTATAAATAGCTTTTTCATATCTTAAATCCAAAACATTTAGGCCAACATACTAAAAATTAAACAAAAAATAAACCCACTACCAGGAATCTGCTTATAAGGTTTTCATCAACAAAGATACCGTAATTGCAGAACTATTAAGTCTTATCAGCTACTCATATACATGATCTTTGCAATCTGATCTGGCTTTTTCTATTGCTTTTTTTGCCCCTGCTAGAGAAAACTCAGCCACTCCAAAACCTTTAAAATTCACAAATAATGAATTACCATTTTTTATCTTTTCATCAAAATATTTATCATCGACCACAATAAAAACAAATTCTGATCCTTCTTGCTCATGAAGTGAAGCCATTACCCTATTAGCATTAGATCCATCAAGCTGAATATTTCCATAAATCGTATTTTTAGTATCCTCCTCAGCAACACTATTGGTTTTATAAATTATTTCTACTGACTCTGGCACACACTTGTTATTAGCTATGTAATTTAAAGCAAGTGTGGCATCTATCCTCTTATCTTCTGTAGCTGCTCTTGTTCCCACTGTGCTACCAAAAAAGGTGTCTGCTATCGAAAAACTATACCAGTCTTTACTTTTTACAAAATCCTTAACATTACTCTCAAGATCAACAGCAAGTGCATTAGCGGCAAAACATACACACAAACCAAAAATTATTAAATATCTCACATCATCCCAACCATAAATCTTATTTACAGCCAAGATACTAATAATCCAACAAAAAATAAACCGACTCCTAAGAATCGGTCTATAAGGTTCCCATCATTACATTGGTCAATTCATCATTACTATCGTAGTTTTCATCATTTACTGGTTTGGATTCATGTAACATCAAATCTACTGCTGTAACATCCTTAACACCTTTAGATACAAGTAACGAGTGGTGAATACGTGCTATTTCTTGCTCGATTCGTCGTCCAAAGTTGAGGCTTCCATACTTTCTGACGTAGGCTTCGTATTTTTTGATTTCGCGGTATTCGAGCGATTTGATTTCCGAGTACGTCCGCCCTGTCGCGATGCCGATTTCGATGAAGAGCTCGTCTTCGATGTCGATGTCGGTTTCTTTCCCAACATATTAATCTCGACCACTTTCGCCCACATCGTCTCGATAAATGGCTGATTAAACTTACTGCGAACATCATCTTCTGTGAAGATTAACACACCATTTTCATCACACATGACTGATGCAAGGATTCCTGCTAGTGCTTCCTTTTTCTCGCCAAAAGCACGCATTTGAGCAATCACTGCCTCATAACCAAATGGTGTAATATAAGAATCAAACTCATGTTCTTCACCATGAACCTTAACTGTCACGGTAATTTTCTCAGGTTTTCCGACCAGCACACCACTTTTAATTTGATCAATACTTAGTTTTTTCATTTTTTCACCAAAAAATTAGCCCCAGATTGAGGGGCTATGGTTTGAGTTGATTAGGTTGTTTCGGGCTTAAAATCTGTTTTGGACTTACGTTGCATTGTAATGGTGCAGTTGACCAAAGTGTCTTGGTCAAACTTCCACACAGGAGTTGTTAATGTCGCATCAAACACCCACCAAGTTCGAGTTTTAGGGAAAATCAAAGCACCATCTTCAACTGTTGGAACAGCATCCGAATCTGCCGACCCAACAATGATTGTTAATTGCTTCTTCTGATTTGCCCATTCAACAATTTCTAGGTGGCTAGGATTTTTGATATCAATATCAAAACCAAGCGAACCATCACCTGGATCAGAAAGACCTGGTACTGAAGATTTTGTATCAGGCTCATCCAAGCACGTATCATCAATCTTTGTGGTTGAGTCGCTACCAGGGTCAAAAGTTTTTAAACATTGCATGCGTTTAATATTTTCGCCATCGAACGCGAAGAATCGCGAACCTTGGACTTTTAGTTTCTTGCTTGCCATATCTGAGGTGCTCCTTATTTCAGGCAATAAAAAAGCACCCGATTGGGTGCTATAGTTTATTTAGGCTTGGTTTATTTCAGAACCACAGCCAATGTTGCGAATGCGTTAATAATATTAGATAGCTGCCAGATGGTGATCCCAAGTAAAACCACTCCTGATACCTTCCAATAACCGTATTTATCCATTACAACCTCTACTTTTTGCAGAATTGCTGATATAATTTCTAACATATACTTGTAATGTCTCCTTACTTTGTAAGTTGATATAAAAAACCCCGACAGTTGGTAGCTATCGGGGTTTTGCTTTCTCTTAGATGAAGACTAATAAATCCATCCCATCTTATACGTGTAACTCTTTCTAAATTCTAAAATCCTATATAACTTCTATCTTATTAGTGCGACTTCTAAAAACATTTAAAATTCAAACATTTATATCATGCTTTTTTCATGTCAATCTTATCGATGTATATATTTGTATCTAAACACCTTAACGTTCTAAAATCCAATTAGCATCAAAGCCACGGCCATGAAGTTTTGTTACTGGATCTTTTAGATTGATTTGTGAATTATTAATAATGCAGTCATTCTCAAGCACTTGTCGCACCTGTTCTCGTAGCTGCATAGCTTTCAGCTGATTTGTATCGTAGATCATGACTTGAAACATCAAGTTATCAGTATCGCCAGCACAATCAATTCCACGATATGGAGTGCCTGATACGATTTGCCACACAATATATGGTGCTTTTGTTTCTAGTGGTGCCTCTGAGTCGTAGATACGATCACCAAAAATTTTAAGCAAATCTGCATTAGTGCGAATCATCTTGAAAATTGGCAAAACCGTCACTTCGCTAACTCCTCATCAACACCAAATATAAATTCTTCAGCAAACTTGGCTGTCACAACATCAATATTGGTGGCCAATGCAGGGCGCATAAATGGAAATGCCATTGCACCTGATCGACCATACTCAACCCATCTCCAATGCCGAGTATCACCGCCACTTGTATTAGGTGGTTCGGGATTTGAGAATGAAGCTCCACCACGCACACCGACTCGCATCTTGATTGCATTTCTATCTCGAGTCTTACCGCCTTGTGTAGAGATGTTTTTCCAAATCATTTCGTCGGTATCAAGATCATCAATAGCTTTAGCATTTTGTCGAGCAGCATCACGAACAATATTCATCGCTTTTCGAGCAGATCGGCGAGCAATTCGCTTTGCTGCTTTGGGGTCTGCAAGAGCATCGAGCTTTCGCTTAACCTCATCATAGCCAGTGAGATTAACCTGCATATTTTTCCACCCCATCGCTCAGCATAAACGTCTGATATTCAAGACCACTTTCAGCGTCTGCTTGTGGTGGTCCATCAATCGCATAGATAAGGCCACGATGAATTACACGCATTTGGGTAGTTATATCTTCTCGATAGCGGATTTTCATACGAGCAACGGTTTGAGCTTGTGCACCTTGAGCCGCTATAAGGTCTTTGGTTGATAATGGAGTGACTTTGGCCCATAACTTGATGTGATCAGACCACAGTTCGTCAACTTCGTAGTTGTTTTCATCACGACCACTATTAGATTTTTGGATGGTGACACGATGGCGTAGTTCACCAGCTGAAATACCCATGATTTACCCCATATTCACAAACCGATGTCTGCGCCAAAGCCACTCGGTAGCAAGTGGCATGTTCTGCATACTCCCCACCGCCTCTTTGTTTTTATACCAATGGCCAATAAGTAGTTTTGCGCCTTGAATAATTGCTGAACTAACATGAACTCCATTTTTTATGTCATCTGGAATTTCAACATTTTTAGCAAACAACTTTCTATTTGTAGATTCCTCAAATGCTATAAAGGAGGCCTCAATCAAGGCCTCAATATCTGAGTCCTCGTCATCTTGATCAATTTTAAGGTGTAGTTTTACCTGTTCCAGTGTTAGAAACTGACTCATTTTGCTTACCTTTAGCTTTAAATACTGCAACCTTTAAATGATTTACAGCCACATTCGCAATACGATCAGATACATCCTGATCGCCTTTTTCTACCACAATAATTTTATTTCCATTCTCAATTGCAATTTTGAATGTTTGTTTAACTGTGATGATTGGCATTATTTTTCCACCCCAATATATGCCTCACTAAATGTGAGGCATATATAAATAATTAAGTTTATGCGGCCAATGTTAAAGCCTTAATTGCATTGCTATCTAAAAGCATTCCACCTGTACGTTTTGTTGTATAAAAACCAACATACGGCTTATTGGTGTATGGATCGCGTAGTACACGTGTTCCCATGCGGTCTACAATCAAATAACCACGCTTAAAGTTACCAAACAAAACTGCATTAGCATCTGCTTCAGCTTCTGGCATATCTTCATTTTCTTCAATGCCATAACCAAGTAATGTTGATGGTTGACCTAATTGCAAACCAGGCTGCCACAAGTAATTACCCTCAGAGTCCTTAAACTTTCGCACTTTTGCTTGAGTTAGGTTCGTCATCATAAATAAGGCACCATTGCGATGGCCTTTCTTCAATGAGTAGATCAAATCAATAAGGCTGTCACCATTAAAATTACCTGCCTGACCTGAAAGTATTTGCTGAATTGAACCAAATGCACGATCTTTATCAGCTTCTGTGGTCAATGTGTTGGCTAGAATGCCCTTCGGTTTTTTAGAACCATCTCCAAGCAAGAATGCATGACCTTCTTTTTCTGCAAACTCACGCGCAACCTCTGTCGAAATCCAGCTTTCAACATTAAAGAACACGTCATCTAATGATGTCTGTGTTGCTTGAGGGTTTGCATAAATTTCACCCATTGTTGCTTGAAGCTGAGCTAGTGTCGGGGTTCCTGTTACAGGTCGTGGATCTGTTTCACCCACCCAACCTGAACCAGCACCGCCAAGATTGACCAATTTTTTATAATCAGACGATCCAACGGTTATTTGAGAACATACGCTACGCATTGGACTTTCATCTTTCAAAAGTTCCAGCAACGTGCGATCTAGTTCTTCTGGGACTGCAAAGCCACCATCAGGATTAGTAGTGGTTTGAACAGCTTTGCGCTCCAAGTCCGCAAGACCATCATCAACGCCTTTACGAAGAAATTGATAAAAAGCAGTTTTATGCTCATCAACACCTTCACCACCAGCCACACCTGGACGCCTAGCTGCTTTAAGCTCTTTTTCAAGTTCAGTTTTAAGCTTGTCGATATCACCTAATTTTTCGTTAAGTTTTTCAACTTGCTCACCCAGTTTGCCCTTTTCAGATTTGATTGCTTCAAGTTCTTGGTCATTTTTCTTCTTAAAGTCTTCAAACGTACCTTTAAGGTCTGCTGCAACTTCTTCAATATCTTTTTTTTCAATAGCCATGATTTATTTACCTGCTGTAAAAATGGATTTTAAGTCTTTGAGTGATTGAAGCGCGTCATCAGTTTGCTCAGTATTTCTCTGTGCACTAATCGCTCCGTAACCTTTAGCCATGAAAGCTTTGGCTTGTTGAAGTGTGAAACCAGCATCTCGCAATGCTCGCTCTACTTCCATTTCAGATGGGGTTTCCCCTCGATCCAACGCTGATTTCACATCCGAAACTCGCGCTTCATCATTTGCAGGAAAGGTCACAAGTGATACTTCCCACAAATCAATGTCTGTTAGCTTGTAGACACCAAGCTGTTTGTCGTATTCGTAATCACGAAGAATAAAACCGATAGATAAGCCACCTATTGATTTTGCTTTCAAATGACCATGTGCACGTTTTGCCAGTGGGTCATCCTCAATAAGCAAACGGCCTTTTACATAAAGGCCGTTTTCATCTTCTTTCATTTCCAGATATGGTCCCAAGGGTTCATCTGATTTGTGCTGCCATAACATGGCAGGTAAACGACCTTTTTGAGACCATTCATTTAGTGTTCGCTTGAATGCGCCTGGCATAACCACATCACCATAGCTATCCTTAACACCAAATACCGAACCATAGCCCTCAAACTCACCTGTGGCTGATACAGATTTGATTTCAAAAGGCACATTAAGATGCTTTTTTTGCATCACTATCATCCTCAGGTTTAGTTGTCATATTCATCGGGGTTAAGTAAATATCCCCACCTTCACGTGGATTCATATCTTCAAGTTCTCGACAATCATTAGGGCTTAACCATCCCCATTGAATACCTTTTCCATAAGACTCATAACGTGTTTTCAAGTCACCACGTAAAAGTGCGCCAGCATTGAATTTTGCATAGTGATTTTTACGATCTTTTTCATTGAGCAGTCCAACTCTGATTCTTGATTCAATTCGTGTCATATAAGGGACCAGTGAATAATTCACAAAGCTCATCCCCATATGTTCAATATTGTTTAAAGTCATCTTGTCCATCGCTGCCACTAAATGTGGAGGCACTCGGAACAATCCGCAGATTTCGCTTTTTTGATATTCACGTGTTTCTAAGAATTGAGAATCTTCAAGATTTAATGCTGTTGGTTTCCACTTTAAACCTTGCTCAAGAATCATTGGCTTGTATGTATTAGCTAAGCCCGTGTAGTTTTCTTCAAATTCGGTTTTCAAACGATTGAATGCAACATCAGTCAATGACTCTTCAGTTTCTAAAACACCCGAAGTAACAGCACCATTTTTAAATAACTTTGCACCATGTTCTTCTGTATCTAACCCTAGACCTATACATTTACGTGCATATGCCACAGGATTTAGACCAGTTAAGCCATCCAAAGTAAATAAACGAACATGCCAAATTTCATTTTGACTCAGTGTCCTGATACCGCCATTCTTAAAATTAACCTGATATTCAACTGTCCAATCATCCTTTAATTTTGGCGTAACTGAACTTGGATCAAGAGGAAGTAGTTCAACAATCTCACCAAGTGCATAAACCTTGTAAGCATAAAAGTTTCCTCTCAAGCAAAGACAAACCATGAGTAATTCCCAAAACTCTTGAGCTGTCATATAGTCATTTGGTGCGAGATTCAAAAGATCATAAAGCTTATGACTTACTGCAGGGTGCTTATACTTGTCATCCTGCTTATAAAGTCTACAAGGCAGCATCCCCATAGACTCTGAAAGTACTCTGACACACGAAAATACGATCGAGAGCTGCATAGCTCTTAGTGGAGTAACTGTTTGACCCGAACTAGTCACAAATTCCGCACCAAATATGCGAGCCAACTCATCGGGTCCAGAAACAACAAGGGGAGCAGCTTTAAATCCAAGCCACCCCCCTATTTTTGATTTTATGCTCATTAGAGTCTTCTAACCCCATGTTTTTCAATATGACTTGAAAGATCATCATCTGATGGATTGCTGTTAAGTGTAAGGATTCGACTAATGCCCATTAAGGCAGCTACCGCACCATCAATTTTCTTAAAGCTTTTTTCCTTATCTGGAAATTCAGTTTCGTTCTTTCCTGTTTTTGAAATCACATTACCAATCATCCAAGATAAAATCGGATTCCCATCATGATGAAAGCGACCTGCTGCTATTGCAGCCTCAAGCTCTTTCATTGCTGGAGAAAATGTTTTGGTGATTTTTGGCATTTTTATTGAATCATAACCAGCATCATCAATGTTTTTTGCAATCTGAAAACCACCCCATTCATCGTATGGGACTTCTTTAATCGTTAAATTAATCGCATCATCAATAATCTCTTGAGCAATTTCATTTAAATCATTCTCAGCATCACCACTGACTGTAAGTAACTCTAGATTTAGCCATTTTTGATATCGCTCAATAACTTGCTTTTCCTCACCGTTATAAACAGTGTCATATGGCAAATAAAATCTAGGTTTAATACTGTAGTAGTGAATTTTCCCTTCAATAATTCGATAAAAAAGATTGATACGCGCAGCAATATCAATCTTTGAGGAGAGATCCACACAAATCATGCATGCATCATTTTTAAAGTCATCAAGCTTTAAATTTTCATCTTTGCACTTATTCCACTGCTCCATGTTAAAGAAAGCAGATTTAGCAGAAACCCATACATTTAAATGCTTTGTCTTAAATGCGTTTTGTTTTGCTGCGCTTTGTATGGCTCGTCTTTGTTGTGATTCAAGATAGTCTGCATAAACCGAAACACCATAATTGGGATTAGCCTTTGCCAACACCTTAGGATTAGTCCAGTCATCACCCTCGTCTATCGTCCAAATCATTCCAAACAACTCATCATCTGGAACAGTGCCTAGCAGCATCTCTTGGATTCGGACACGCAAATCATAACAAGGCCCCTCAATATTGAAGCCAGCCGTTGTAATCGTGAATATTAAGGGTTGTCGCCTTGCCCCCATACCTGTCTGCATCGTGTCATACATTGCAGATGTTTGATGTTCGTGAAATTCATCAATAACAGCACAGTGTGGTGATTGACCATCTGGTGGATCGCCAATAATCGTTTCAAATAACGAACCATCTTCTGGTATTTCGAGACTTCCTGCATTAACCAAAACTCCTGCAGCCTCTACAAAATCAGGTGAACGTAAGGCCATTAAGCGTGCAGGCTTAAAAACTTCCCATGCTTGTTTCTCAGTGGTAGCGCCAGCATAAACCTCTGAACCAAATTCACCATCATTTGCAAACATATTGAGAGCGACACCAGCTGCAATTGCAGACTTGCCATTTTTACGCGGTATTTCCCAATAACTTTCTCGAAAACGACGATAACCGTCTTTTTTCCGAACCCAACCAAAGGTGCACGCTATTCCAAATTTTTGCCAAGGCTCAAGAGTCAACTTCATGCGCTTCATCGCCCATTCACCTTTTGTGTGGGGCAACAATTCAATAAAAGCGATCTTCTTTTCAGCTAAACGAGCATCAAATTTGTATGGAAATTCCTTTTTTTTACTACTTTTTAAATCATTTAAGTGACGCTCACAGGCTAATTTTATCCATTTACATGCAGGAATCTTGTTTAAAACGACTTGCCTAGCCCACTTATTTGCAATGTCTACATTTGGGTAAGCTGCCATTTAACGACCTCACTACATATTTAATACCCCTGCAAATGCATTATTTTTTGGCTTGCCACCACCAGCCATCAGCCGAGTTCGTGATGCAGGATCTAGACCCAACATCGCACCAAATGAGGCAATTTGTTTTGACGACTCATTAACTACTGTCAATGCAGGATTCTTAATCCGTCCCGACTCTGTTTGAATCGTAACCCCATATAAAACAACCTCATGCTGGGCTTCGCGCAAGTTGTGGTAAGCCATACAAAACATTTCTACGTTGTGCATGTCAGTTAGCTTTAGGATTTTTCGCTTTAATAATTCAGGGACAATTGATCTCCACATAACAACTGCTTGATCCATTTGTTGAAGATGAAGTGGAACATCAATATCGTAAACATTTTCAAAATCATTGCTTGGGTCTGGCTTAACTCTTGGCTTACGCCCGACTCCTGCGACTGCCTTAATTCCACCCATAAGTCAAGACCCTCAATTTTTAATTTCGCTCACGTAAAAAAATGGTTAAGGGGGCGGTCATTTAGCGCAAAGGCTAGAGCTTTTTGACTCCCCCCTCCCTTCTGTGGCTGTTTTTTCTTTATGACACGGCGAGCAAAGCGACTGTAAGTTATCCATATTATCCGTACCTCCATTCGCTTTATTAACGATGTGATCGACATCAGTAGCCTCTACAAGCTGCCCTTTGGCCATGTGTGCAACACAGAGATAGTTATCACGCTTTAGCACCTGAACACGCAGCTTACGCCACGTGTGACCATAGCCACGTTCAGTCGTTGAACCTGTTCGATCTTCACGGCGTGACCAACCTGATCGTTTATCGGCATGGTTATCACAATAACCTTTCTGACTTCGAGACTTAACAAGATTAGGGCAACCCCATTCACGGCACGGTCTAGACATTACCTTCTTCTTTAGGTGCGCAAGCAGGATGACCATTGATGGAACCGCGATCCATCTGTTCAAGTGGTGAAACATACCCACCTTTAGCAAATAGATTGGACACCTGCTCATTGGTCAAAACACTTGAGGTAGTGACCTGAACTTTCCATGCATTATCAACACCACCAGTAAGTTGAATATCTTTCACATCACCAAGGTACTGACCATTGCTTAAACACACTCTAGTACCAGTTAAGGATTTACTCTTATTGTCTGGCGCTTCAATACCGACAACTGTTAAGCGATTCTCTTTGTATTGTTTGAGTGGCATCATATTTAATCATCCAAGTTCTTAGTTTGATTAGTTGTTTCTTCATCGCTGATCTGCATCAACAGCTCATTGTTCTCTTGAAGTAAATCAAGAATGATTTGATCTTTTGTTTCTATCTTTTCGATCAGCACCGTGTTCTGCTCAACGATCTTTGTTAGTAGTGATTCAATTGACATTAGCTAACGCCTCCTTCAATTCAGACAACTTGTAATGCGTGTGATGGTTATGAACACCAACAATGCACTTATCTGCATAGAACCCATGAACACCACCAAAGTTCTCAGTCCAAGCATCAACGTAGTAGTGTGCATCAGAGTGAGCCTTATCAACAATCTCACGCACCTTATCCACACCTAGCTTTTTAATAAGTCGCTTTGCTTTCTTCATGGTTATTCACCAACTGGTCGCTTACCAGCCTCAAGGATTGGAATATTTGCCTCGGTTGGCACATAAACAATTTGCTGAATCTTGCCATCACGTAAAGCATCACCAAACGCACCAATGAACTCTTGATTGCGGTATTCAGGATATTGCTTTGCTGTTTCGCCAATTACCTTGATAGCCTGTGCACGTAACTGAGCACTTTCTAGTTCAGCCTTAGCGGTTTCAATAGCAATTTGCTTTGACTGTTGTGCCTCGGCTAAACGAGCCTGACCACTCATGCCCTGTTGCCATACTCGGTATTGCGGCCATACAAATAGCAGAACAATAAGTGCAATGATCGCACCAGCAATTGAAATACCAACAACTGCATTACCTTTTTGATTCTTCACTACACTTTCCTCCACGCAAAAAGAAACCCACACAAGGTGGGCTGTATTAAATTACTTATGTTTTAAACATGGTTTTAAATTCAAAAGGTTTAACTTGAGATTGAATCTCGCTGAGCAACCAACTCACCAAACTTAATTGCTTTCGTGATAATCGATTCAAGTTGATCTTCACCTTCATTAGGCAACAAGTGCTCAACGCAAAAATCTGATTTCATTTCAGTAATCTCTGCATCGAGATTTTTAATTTTTTGATTCATATCTTCTTTACTCATTCTGATATCCTAATTGTGATTTTATAAAATTTGGCACGCCTAACAGGATTCGAACCTGTGACCATCCACTTAGAAGGCGGATACTCTAGTCAACTGAGCTATAGGCGCATAATGCCCGTATCGACACGAACAGGCGGTCGTCATGAAACCTCACTAAGGTTGTCTAATTCGTTATGCACCTATGGCGTGCTAGAAAAGGGTTCTAATGCCACGAACTGGGGCGTACGACAATATTGAAACTAAAAGAAGCTCCAACAAAAAAACCCCGCAAATGCGAGGCTTTTTGATGGCGTTAAATACATAAATCGCCACGGTATCACAAATATGCCACACCCCGTATATGCAGTCAAGCAAACTCAATTTCATTACTGACGTTCTTAGCAAACTTTTCAATTTGAAAATGTGGGTAACGAGATTTAATAAATGCCAATCCACATTTAATATCCTGTTGTATTTGAGCTATATATGTATCATTGCTCTTTGCAATATCACGAATCGACTCACCCATCACATAATGCCACCAGATTGCCCCAATCCACTCTTGTACAACTTCATCATCAACAGACTGAAGATCAATTAAGAGTTTTTGAATCGCGCGAGCTTCGTTACTATCCAATTCACAGCACGTTCCTTTACGGCGCACACACAATCGATCTTTTAAGTTTTCATCACTCATATACATGGCTAGTAACTTTTCTCTATGTTTTTGAGTAATTCGTTTTAGTGGCATGGTTTTTACGATACGCACCATGGTTTCATTATCACCATTGATCCACGCACCAAGCTGACGGCACCATTCCTCAAAACTATACTTTTTCCAGTTTGTTGCCTGCATAATCGTTATTGCTGAACTCATTGTCATACCCTCACTTAAACCATTTGCACGTGTACTGTGTACCATTTACCCAAAATACATCTTGTGTTTTACAGACCTGTATTGTGTTGAATGTATTAAGTGCTAAAGCCACAACAACAAAGATCATGAACAACACCACATACAGCCATGACTTATCTTTTTTCTTACGCATCGTTCACCATCCCCTTAATCTGCTCTATCGCCCTACCGCTCTTCACATCCGCCGTGCTAAACCTCAGCACCGTATAACCCAACATTGCAGCCGCGTTATACTTCTCTATATCTGCCTGATAACCACTGCCTCTTGTATGCCTTCCATTACTCCAGATACCGCCCTCAACCTCGATCAACAACTTAGTTCCAGTTAAATAAAAATCAGCTCTCCATTTTCTTGTCTCATGAAACTTAAACTCTGTCTCAAAACCAATCCCGTGAACTTTTAAATGCTGAGCCAGTATTGCTTCACCCTCACTCACTACCTTTTGAGTTTTGACCGCAGGACGCTTACGTCTTACGGGCTTTTTCTTAACAAGCTGCTTGTACTCAGCTATCGACATACTGCTCATAGATAACCTAGTGCGTGATGCACACTCTGTTGTGATGATGCAAACACGGCGATAACAATGAGAATTAGCATGCAAATTAGGAATTGGTTAGGTGTCATGGGTTCCACCCTTTACGTCCACCCAATCTCCTTTGTGCCAGTCAAATACATTCCTTTTATTCTGAATTGTCCCGTTGATAATATTTGGTACACCCTGATCTCTTAACTGACGAACAGCCTCGATAACTTGATCACAAGTCCAGCCAGTACTCGCACTCAAACCATTAACACCATGCAACATTCCAGAGATTTGGCGCATAGCTCTTTCAAAACGATCTTTGCGCACCACCTGACCATCAGCATCAAATTCAAGGTCTTCTAGTTTTAACTTAGGATCTCTAAATTCAGGCATTCGCAGATCTAATTCAGACACTTCGCTTTTCATAAATACCCCAACGCATGATGTTGATTACTACCTGCACCAGCCACGGCGCAGAAGATAATTAGAAGTAAAAGGCTTAGTCTCATTGGGCAGCCACCAAAGCTTGTTTTAATAACACAATAGCCCTGTCAGATTGATTGGACTCATACCCCCATAATTCACATTCAGAAATTAAGCTATCAAAAAGGTACTTCAATGATTTTCTCTTAGCCTCGAGCTCTTTAATTTGCGCATCCTTTTGATCTAACTCAGCCTTCAAAGTCTTTGCTACATTTTTAAAGTAATCACCCAGCTCAATTGCTTTTAACCACTCCTTGGTGCGCTCTTCCAACACGATATTTAAATGATCAATCTCAGTCTGCTTAACTGCCATATCAACAAGTGCAATGATGTTTAATGGATGAGCCACCACATCAATAAATGGCTTGTAGTGCTTATTTGCAGCATGAATAGCATCTTCAGCAGCACGACGAATAACTGTTAGTTCCTCTTGTGTTAATTCATTCATTTCCGCTCTGCCTCCAATATTGCCTCTGGTGTACCCGTCTTAACTTCACGATCAACAATGGCCACACACTTAAAAGTCTTATTACCTAGAAAGAACCCACCTAGACGCTCACATTCAGCTGCGATCATTCTGTGGATGTAATTGCCACATATCCACCAAGCTACGATGCCACCAATCAATAAACCGATAAGGAAGTTACTCATTTACACCCTCTACAACTTGTCAAATAAACACCCGTGTCGTAGTGATATCCATTAGCCTTGCAATGCGCTGTATGTAGTGAACGTAAATACTTAAGATTTATTGCAAAAAACTTGGCTTCGAAAGTGACCTTATTCATGCTCACCACCCAACTGATAAACAGTTTCAAGAATTTTTTTAACAGCTGTATACATCCGCTTTCCATCACCATCCTGATAATTGAAGCTATTAACGAATGTAGAAAAGCTCAGACCCTCACCATTCTTTTTTGACCACTTAACCCAATGGTTTGCCACATCTAGTGCTTTCTCTTGAAACTTTTCTAAAGCAAGCTTTTGGGCAGCTTTTTCTCGTCTTGATATGATTAACTGACGTTCTTCTGGAGTTAAACGGATTGGTTTCACTGACAAGCCCCTCCAAACGTCTCAAAGAAGAAAACAACAGGATTAGGCTTAATCTCAATCAATCCAAAACGATGTAAATGTCTTGCATGAGTACTATCCCGAAGTAATTGAACATCACGATAATGACCAAGCATGTGTCGCCAGCTTTCCAGTGACATAGAAGACTTATTGGTATTACACGGCACACATGCAGGGTTAAGATTTTCCAGTGTGTCGTTATGTGGTCGCAGCATTTCACTGGTTGTGCGCAACACACCGCCACCAACATACTCAAGTTCACGCTTAACAGCTTCGATATGATCTGCATGCCACTTATCACCAAGCAATTCACCACAATAGGCACAATGGCCATTAAATTTTTGCTTGAGTTCGGCGCGTTGGATTTTGCTCAATTTCATGCCACCTTCTCCATACCCTGAATCTGCTCAATTGCACTACTATCCAAGTTAGAAAACTGGCAGTACTTCAACTGTGAATGCATTAATGCTCTACCCACCTCACCATGTCGGTTTTTACCCACAATGGCCTCGGCAATACCTGCGTATTTAGATTCTTTGTTGTAGACCTCATCCCGATACAAGAAAACGATTTGATCAGCATCTTGTTCAATGGCTCCTGATTCACGTAAATCTGACATCATTGGTCGTTTGTTTGGTCGCTTCTCAAGTTCACGATTAAGCTGTGACAAAAGTACAATCACACAATCAAACTCCTTAGCCATTGCCTTGAGCTCACCTGTGAAATACGCAATCTTCAAATCTTCACGTGCAAAGTTCTTACTGGTTTTCATGATCTGCAAGTAATCCACTAGGACCACACCAACAGAACCGTATTTGTGTTTAACCTTGCGAATAGTCTCTTGAATATTTGCGATTGATGGGCGTGAAGTATCGTTAATCTCCATTGGTACGTTTTTAAGCATAGCCACGGCGTTCGTATAAGCCGTAAATTCGTCTTTTGACAACTCGTGTGGAGCATTACGCACCTTACCTATGTCAGCAGGCCCTACAGCGCAACACAGGCGCATTGCGATCTGTTCTTTAGGCATCTCACCCGACATAATCACACTAGGTTTGCCTTGAACGATTGAAACGTGACTGGCAATGGTCTGCATCATTGTGGTTTTACCCATTGCAGGACGAGCAGCCAAAACAAGTAAACACCCTGGTTCAACATCACCAAGCATTTTGTCCAAGTCATGAATACCAGTCTGAATACCGCGAATCATCGTTTGACCACTCGCATACTGTTCAAGCTTGCGATGTATCTCACCAAACGTATTTGCGGCTGCATCGTGGATGTGTGCCAGTGATTCACTACCCTGATCTGTGTTGATATCAGCAAACATACCCTGAGCGTTTAAAACCAAATCACCACGGCTTACATCTGAGTGACGAGCTAAATTCATCACTTTGAACGCTTCCGCTTCAACCTTGCGACGAATCGATAGATCTTTGAGTTTTTCAGCGTATGAAATCAGGTTGTGATAACTAGACGGCGCTTCACCCATGACTTGCATCAAATACTGCTCACCGCCTGATGCTTCAATTTGGCTATTGCGTTCTAACGACTCATTGACCAGTACCACATCGTACGGTGAGTTTTTAGAATCCAAGTCTGTGATGGTTTTAAAAATCACTTTGTGGCGCGTAGCGTGAAAGCAATCCTCAGTCAGAATATTTTCAACTCGTGCATATGACCCTGAAACGGTCATGAGCGCAGCCAGCACAGCTTGTTCGATTTGGATGCTATGAATTTTAGTGTCGATCATTGTGCTGCTCCCAAGAATCCTTTTGGTTTTAATGGGAGGTTGATCACTGGTGTTTGATTAACCTGTGGTTGTGTTTCTGTGTTATTCACGGCGTTGTTTTCAAGTTGATCTAACTCAGCGTTGATTTCTTGCCAATTCCAACTTGAATTAAACGAATCCCACCCCTTTGCAGCGATGATCAGGAAAGCACGTTCGTTCGAGATATTTGCTTTCTTGGCTTGGTTTAAAACAAGTTTGATCACAGTCTCAGTAACCGATTTCTTTTTCTTGTTTCTCAAGTTGAGATATTCGTTTGCAGTGTTTTCAGAAACACCGTTTTCAATGAGATATTTTTTAGCTGAAAATTTAGAAGATTTTTCAAGTGTGTGCGCACTAGTACTCTCTTGAGTATTCTCTTGTAATTCTCTTGTATAGATTGGTTCATTTTGACCCAATGGAGATTGGTTCATTTTGACCTCATCCATTGGTTCATTTTGACCCAATGCATTGGTGCAATCTGACCCTATGCATTGGCTCATTTTGACCTCATGAATAAAATCAATAGGTTGCATGATTTCAGCCTCTAATTTGGCTAAATTTTCATAATTAATTGAGTAGAAATTAATTTGATTTGAGCGAACCTTATCGAATTGTTCCACAATCAGTAAATCTTGATTTTTTAATGAATTGATAGCTCGTTTTAAAGTCGAAATAGACAGATATTTAAGCTGATCCACCCACTCCTGATAACTGTTATAAACCCACTTTCGACCATCACGCACAAATCTAGATGCACCCATCCAGTAATGGAGTTGCTGTAAAAAAATAGCTTCATTCAAGCCTATCGCTTTTGCTAAAGATGGTTGTACCTGTAGAGGTGATTCATTGATTAGTAATCTACTCATGCTTCAACCCCTTTAGGCATTTTTGCCTTCTGTCCTTTCACAGAGTTATAAAGATTCTGACGAGCCGTTTCCAGTTCAAAAGAAGTGTGTAAATTCTTACACTTAACGTGGTTTTCGACTGCGATTTCGAGTAAGTGAATCTTCTGACTTAGCTCAATATCTGTTAAGATATTCATGTTCATTTAGTGACCCTAATTGAATACTAAAAGCCTGACCTCGACCGTCAGGCTTTTTCTGTTTGTAGAGCTGACAAATACTTTGCACACTCTGATTTCATTGCTTGACGCAATGCTCTAATGTTTACTTCTAGCTGCTCTAAAATTTGATCTGTTTCATCCATTTCAGATGGTGTTACTACTCCATCTGCCATAACGTCATGAACTTGTTGATTGACTTGCCCTACATTGATATTTGTACCCAATAAAGACTCAAGGACAGTTAGGTGGTGATCCTTTCCATCTGTGTTGTTTACTGGAACCAACATAAAGCCAAGCATGTGAGACCATACTTTTAGGCAGGCAGGGTTTTGCGTGTAAACAAGCATTGATTCAAAAGCTTTGAGGCTCGGTAAATGCGTGTCCATGTTTGGATTGGCATAGTTCAAAACGGTTTTGTGCGAAACACCTAGAACATCAGCAACATCCTTTGGCGTGATACCAGTGGAGTGATGAATCATCTTGTGTAATGCTGTTTTTGTTTCTTTGGAAATTTCCATGTGAATCCTTGGGTTTATTCACGTTTATTTGATGATGATGAGTTGAGATACTTTACTCATGGTTATTTTTAAGCAGTTAAAGATTGGGTGTTGCGTAAGATTGGTTTTTTTCCAGCAGCTAAATCGAGAACCTGATATTCCCGAGCTAAAGGAATTTTCTCTTCTGGCCACTGGTAAACAGCGGCAGGTTTAATTTTCAATAAAGCAGCCAAGCCAACCCCATTAACCCCCAGGAGTGCACAGGCTTCCTGTTTAGTCATAAAATTCACCATAAAAGTAAGATTTCTTAGTATTAAATCAAAGAATTCTTACTTTTACAAGATGTAAGATAACTTATATGAATACTGAAACTATTGGGCAGCGCATTCGCACCCTTCGACGATCGAAAAAATTAACGCAAGCCCAGTTGGCCAAAGTTGCGGGGGTGAGTTCACCTGCTGTTACAGAGTGGGAAAAAGATAGTTACCAGCCTAAGGCTGCATCTTTAGAAGCTATGGCTAATTTATTTGGTGTTACTACTGAATACATTCTGACTGGTAATGGTAGTTCCACCCACAAAACTCCAACCGATAGCTCTTTCAGTAATGTACGTATTAATGAAAAACCGTTAAGACGCATTCCTGTTCTGGATTTTGTACAAGCCGGAACATTTCATGAAACTGGTTATGATGGCATAAATGCCAAAGGTGAAACCTACACCACGTATGAAAATTCAAAACCTGAAAGTGTATTTTCGCTTGAGGTATCAGGTTTAAGCATGACCCCTGAATTTAACCCTGGTGATAAGCTTGTGGTGGATGCCTCAAAACTTGCTTATCCAGGATGTTATGTAATTGCTCAGAATGGCTGTCATGAGGCTACGTTTAAGAAATATCGAGCAATTGGTTATGACGAGCATGGCCGAGAAACATTTGAATTAATCCCACTTAATCAAGACTTTCCTGTTATGGACTCCACTAAACAAGAGATCCGTATAATTGGCGTGGTTGTAGAGCATGTAAGGCAGTTTGGGAAATAAAGTACCAAGCACAATGTCTCATCAAAAGACATAAACTCAATAACATACTTCTTTATAATTTAATTAACTCATTGGGGGATATATGGAAAATTTTGTAGACAAACTCAAAGGCCATATTGAGCATGTAAAAAAAGTTGGTGCACACTGCTCAACAGAAGAAACCACCAAGCAGGCCTTAATTTTACCGCTTTTGGATATATTGGGATTTAGTCCATATGACCCAACCAAGGTATTGGCTGAATTCGCAGCAGATTTCCCCGGAGTCAAGGCTACTGAGCGTGTTGATTATGCGTTGTATTGCAATAATCAGCCCGTGATGTTTATTGAGGCGAAATCTTATGCTTCAGATCTAACCAATCATGCTCCCCAGTTATCTAGATACTTTAATAGCAGTCTTGGTGTGACAATAGGTGCTATTACAAATGGCAGGGAGTGGAGATTTTTTACGGATCTAATTAATACCAATGTAATGGATGAACGACCATTCCTGACTATTGATTTCACCAAGTCAAAGCCAGAGGATTTGGTCCAACTTGCTGAGTTTAGACATGATAACTTTCATGCAGAGAAATTACGTTATTTTGCGGAAGAAAATCAATATATACAGCAATTTAAAACAGTGATACGGAAATGTATAAACGAGTCGGATATAGATTTTGTTCGCTATGTTGCTCAGCAGGCTACTGTACCACGCCAACTCAATACAAAGTTTCTAGAATCAATTCAGCCTTTTGTTAAACAGGCAGTTCAACAAGTTATCAGTGATACTGTTGTAAAAGGGCTATCATCACCAACAATTATCACTGCACAACCTGTTGAACAAAAGCAAAAAATTACAGAAGATCAAGAAGTTGTTGAGGTCGTAGATTATATCGTTAATCCAGACAACGAAAAAATCATTACCACCAAAGAAGAGCTGGAATTACAAAAAATTATTACAGATTTATTCCCTGGTATTGAGTTGATTTCGAAGGACACTGAGAGCTATTTCTCTATCCTTTACCAAGGGAAGAATAATCGATGGTTGTTTAGATATGATGTAAATAGAAAGCGCCCAACCATCCAATTTATTGTTCCGATGGATCAAGCTAAGCGATCGGAACTTGAAAGAGCTGGACTTGAAGTACAAGCAAATGGTTCTATCTTTTTGGATAAACCTGAATATATTTACCGGGCTGTTGGTGTTCTAAGAGATTCACTAGATTATTGTATAGATGACGATAACTTTAAGCGTGGACAAACATCCTAAAAATTACATATTAATTCTAACCTAAATCCAGATTCACAATATGAACCCGCGGAATATTCTGCGGGTTTTTCTTTATCAAAAAAATAAGTTACCAAAATTAAAAGTAAGTTTTCTTATTGACAATAAAACTAAGTTTTCTTATATTTATCTCGAACAAACAAAAAAAAGGCACATCAATCCTCTTAACTACTGATGTGCCTTTGCCCTAAAGCGAGATCATTATGAAAAAACTTCACCCTAAAAGTCAAACCACGGCGATCCTTTACGATCCACCGCCATCACCACAACCTAAAGGCTCAGGTCTTGTCGCCGTGTCAGTATTCATCATTATTATGACTTTGTCCTTTGTGATGTTTAAAGGCTGCTCTGATGAAGTGGAGCGTCAAACTATTACAGCGCAGGATCATGCGGTTATGTTGTCGGTTAAAGGAGAATAATCATGGAAAATAATATTAATGTATCAGCCTTAGCACAAAATATTGCAGATCAATGCAAGCGCTTTGAAGAGTCCCAAGAATACAAAGATATGATCACGGCTGCTGTAAAAAAACTTTATACAGGTGCCATTGATGATGTGTTTCGCTGGGGAGAGTTTCCAGATCGTGTAAAAGAGGCTATTAAAAATGCCATGCCTAGTGATATTGGTAATTTTGTTGACTTAGCAAAATACAACACCCTTATAACCAATACATTAAAGACTGAGTGGGGCGAATCAGGCATTGAAGACAATGCGGTACAAAAAATTAAATCCGTGGCAATAGATGCAATCAATAATCTAAAGATTCCAGAATTTGTATTAATGTCTGAACTTTTTGAAGCATTTATTGAAAGCAATGAAGATGAGGCTGCAGAAAATGGTTGGGAAAAACCTAATATTTTACTTAAAGACTCTGAGAGTGTTGATGGATATTGGAGCATTGGATTTGAAGCGGAGCCAGAGACAACTAGTAGTTATATGTCAGCTAAAACACATACTTTTAGTTTTGAAAATTGCTTAAATCTAAGCCCAGTCTTCATCGATCGAAAGAATAAAGAATTTAAGCTTCATGAAGGGAATGAATGCTATGAACTTTATGCTGGCAAAATTCGTGGCGACATTCTTGGTAAAGAAGTAATTAAACCTTACAGCGAGTATGAAAAATTAATCTGTGCCCTCTATTTTGGTGGTGCTTACTTGGTTTTGGATGATTTTGATCCTGAAGATATTTACTACCCGAATGAGTATTGAGGTGACAGCATGAAAACATCTAATCAATTAACACCTGTTGAAGTAGTACGTGGTGAATATGGTTTTTGGATTCACCCAGTACTGGATAAATATCTTACCGAGATACTTGGTGAACGTGAATTTATGACTGAATCTGAGCATTCAAAAATGGCTCTTCACTTCAATGTTCATTTCTACCGAAGAGAAATGGAGTGGGATTGTTCTGAAGAGTTGGCTGAAAAATACTGGGGTGATGGTGATATTGATGCTGTAAAAGAATGGCAACCTACACCTCCTCCTAGTGGAAGATGGTTTTTGGTATTAATCAATGATACAGATGACGGCCCAGTAGCTTGGTTTGCTAAGGAAGTTCGTTCTGAAAGTGAGGTTGGAGTATGACTGAAAGAAAACCTATTTTACTCGGCTTGTGTGATGGACGTATTACACATATGTCAGTCGACACAACCAAGGCAGAGCGTATTTCATTTATTAAAGGTGGTTGCGACACAGTAGTTGTTCACACTGGCGAATGTCCAGATTTTAACAAGATATATCGTGTTGAAGTGAGTGAGGTGGAGTGATGACTGAACACTGCAAAAATACTGGAAACTGGCTTGAAATGTGCGAAGCACTATCAGAAGTCACACGCAATGAATATGGTGATATTCAAGCACAACGCATGTCGCATCGTGCCGCTGACTCTGTACGACTTCAAATCGTTGCAGGTCGTTTTAAGAAAAACCGTGTTGTATTAAATCACTGTCCTTTCTGTGGTGTTGATATTCGCACGAAGCACAAGGAGTCGGCAGCATGATGGATATTCAGAAAGAACCAAATAGCGACTTGGTGAATTTTCAAAAAGAATCCGAAGCTTTTGACTCATGGCATTATCAGGACTGGAGGTCAAATATCTCTACCGATATCGATGAGAGCGAATACCCTGAATTGTATCGTCGGATATATTCACATTTTAGTGCTCAGTGTGAACGCGAATTACAGTTCAAGACTTGGTTGGCTGCTAAAGCCCAAGCCGTACCAGAAGGTTTTGTTTTGGTGCCGAAGGAACCTACTGAAAAGATGATGATTAACGCTTTAGCTGTTATTGCCACTGGAATTGGTAAAGATCACATTGATGTTGAAATTATAAAAATTTGGCAAAAAATGATCGAAGCTGCAGAGGATAAAAGCCTATGAATGCACTTGCAAATCTCCAAACTCAAACCATGAGCAGCAAAGATTTGTTAGAAATAATCAATGCTGTCCGCGCTGAGTTTAATGAAAATCCAGTTCGCCTCAATGATTTTAATAATCGCATTACGGATGAACTTGAAGGTGAGCACTACGAAAGTTTCGTAGTTCAAAATCCGAACAATACAACATCGATTGCTTATAACCTAACAATCGACCAATGCACCTTAATTGGTATGCGTGAATCTAAAGGTGTTCGTAAAAATGTACTAGCCAAGCTCAAAAGCTTGGCTGTACCACAAACTTATGCTGATGCCCTACAACTTGCAGCAGATCAAGCCAAACAACTTGAGTTAGCACAATCTCAAATCCAAGTGTTAGAGCCTAAGGCACAGGCGCTTGATGTTATTGCCAGTACTGATGGCACCTACAATATTCGTGAATGTGCAAAAACCATTGGTATTGGTGAGCGTAAACTGATTGCTTTATTACTTGATAAAAAGTGGTGTTATCGAGATGGTCAAAAATTACAGCCCTATGCCGATAAAGTTACATCTGGTGTATTTATCAATCGTCCTTCTAATGTGATTGTTAATAAATATACAGGTGAAGAAAAAGTACATTTACACATGCGAGTCACGGCGTTTGGTCTTACTCGTATTACTGGGTTGGTTAAAAAATTAGAGGAAAAAGCGTAATGGCTAAATTAACAAAGCTAGATCAAATTAGTCCAGAGGAGCGATTATCCGAAACTCAAAGATTTTGGGTATCTCCCGATGATGCGCTATTCCCCTCTAAAACAATTGCTCTTGTTTTCGATGTATCGATACCATGGTTGCAGTTGAAACGTTGCACTGGTGATGGAATACCATATGTAAAGTCAGGACCACGGCGAGTCTTATACAAAAAGAAAGATGCGGTGGAGTTCTTCAATAAAAAGACAGTGCTTCACACAACCATGCAAAGCAGCCATTGAGCTGCTTTTTCATGTAGCCACCATGTAGCCACAAACATTAAATTTCATGTAGCCTACATGTAGCCAAAAAATAAATAGCTAAATATTTCCTATTATTGCTTATTATTGGATAAACACATTAATCATTGATTTTATTACAATAAATATGCTTTATTATTGCTTAATATTGAATAAAAATGACTTTACCGTTGAACTTTAAGGGTTCAAGGGTAACGACATGCAGCGGCATCTCTGGAGACTTTATTTAGACTACAAAAACAATAACTTACAATATTTCAAAATCCCCCACCCAATAGACCTATTACTTAATTTTTTAAAAAATATACCATTAATAGACCGCAGGATTATTTACAGGGTCTATTTCCATTACCATTATTGCCTCTTGACTTAACTCGATTGAATTCAAATCAATCCAAAATTGACCTTGCCTTTTTTTGTGAAACCTAAATACAGCATCTGGACCAAACTCAGTGTCTAATTGCATTGTTAATATAGCCACACATGACACCTTAAAATTTTCCTGCCAGTACTCTTTAAATTCATTCAGTAATTTAAGACCTATATTAGCCAATTGACCTAAACTTTGAAGATCTGTTTTACAGTAATCTTCAAGATGAAAACTATTAACAGCACATTCGAATCCTGTATCATCTGTATAATTCTTTCTAACCCATTCTTTATCAATAGGCTCATGTTCATTATGAAAAGCCTTAAATAAAAAGTATTCCTGATCAAAAGTAACACCTTTTTTTATCAGTTCATGTAATTGCACAGGTAAAGTTAAAAAACTCCCCTGAGAAAGAAAAAAACTCATTTTAGAATTAATGAAAGTCATTTGGTAATTCCTAAATATTTTAAAATCTTATCAATACCTTTTGAAAAATCTGGATTTTTTAAAAGATCTTGGACCAATTTCAGGGCTAATGACGCTCACTTTTGCATAGTAGTTCAATAAATCAAGCTCGCAATTCATGCTTACTTTTCACTATTTTGCAAATAATCTTTTATTTTTTCACTTAGAAACATCGTAGCAATGTAAGCAAGTCTTTTAACTTTAGACAACAAAGATTATCCTATCCACAATCTGCTCTTTTGGTTCATATAGAGAAATTTCATATAATTTATCTATTATAACCAAACATCATTTTGCATTTACTTGATCAAAGTTGCCTTTTTTTATGAAAATCATCATCCTCAATAAGCCCTTTAATGTACTTTCTCAGTTTCGCGAGGATGATACACACCCAACGATGGCAAACTTTATTGAAGATCCATCTTTACGTATTGCTGGACGACTTGATTTAGATTCTGAGGGATTATTACTATTAACTGATCATGGTGGTCTCAATCAGTTTATTACTCATCCAAATAACAAAAAATACAAAACCTATTTGGCCCAAGTAGATGGTGATATTACTGAAGAAGCAATAGCACAACTACAACAAGGTGTTGAACTCAATGATGGAATGACCTTACCAACGCGTGTTAATAAAGTAAGCGAACCTGAGTGGTTATGGGAAAGAACACCACCTGTGCGCTATCGTGCAAATATTCCAACTTCTTGGGTAGAAATCCAAATCTGCGAAGGACGTAATCGTCAAGTGCGACGCATGACATCTGCTGTTGGTTTTCCTACATTACGCTTAATTCGAACCAAAGTGGGTAGCATCGACTTAATTCAATTACAGCTGCAACCAGGTGAGCAAACTGAAATTGAGCCGTTACTCTATCCAGATTTTAAAGACTTACCACCAGATGAGCCTTATCGTTCACGTTCTTATATTAAAAAACCAGGTGGTAAAGGTGGCAAACCTATGCACCAAAAAAATAATAAAGAAGGTGAAAAGAAAAAATCAGGGACTAAACGTATTTGGCAAATGGATGAAAGCGAACGTCCACGCCGTAAAACCAATGGTACTACACGACCAAACAATAAAAACCGAGGCCGTGGCCGAGGTAGATAATTTTACCAAAGAAAAAAACCGCTTAGTTTTACAGATCTAAGCGGTTTTTATTTAACGAAATATCTTTATGCTTAACAATATCCGTCCAAACGGGTTAGCGGTAGTTTTTGTCCGATTGCCTTTTCGATTTCTGGTAAATAGAAAGCATCATCTTCAGACAAGAAACTAATACTTACCCCTTGAGTCCCTGCCCGTCCAGTACGACCAATACGATGAACATAATCGTCTGATTGCTCAGGTAAAGTGAAGTTAACTACATGTGATACACCATCAACATGAATACCACGCCCAGCAACATCTGTTGCAATCATGATGTTATGTTGACCATTTTTAAATTGATCCAACATTTTTAAACGTCGATCTTGCGCAATTTCACCCGATAACATAACAACCTTATAACCATCATGTTTGAGATTGTCATACAGTTTACGTACTTGATCACGACGATTTGCAAAAATCATAACTTTTTCAATAGGTTCTTGCTTTAATATGTCACATAACAACTTATATTTATCTTTTTTCTCAACCAAGTACACACGCTGTTCAACATCTGCATTGGTTTTCTTTTCAGGCTCAATCTCAACCGTAACAGGTTCATACAACCACTGCTGCGCTAAATTAAGCACATCATAACTAAAAGTAGCTGAAAACATTAACGTTTGACGTTGTTCTTTACGTGGAGAATAACGCACAATTCGCTTAACTGAAGGAATAAAGCCCATATCAAGTAAACGATCCGCCTCATCAATCACTAAGAACTCTAAACGGTCTAACCAAACTTCTTTTTGCTCAGTGAAGTCAATCAAACGGCCTGGTGTTGCCACCATGATATCAACAAAATTTTCATCTAATAATTTACGTTGCTTGTCAAAATCAACACCACCAACCAATGTGACAACATTAAGCTGAGTAAATTTAACCAACTCTTTCGCATCATTCTCAATCTGGATAGCCAGTTCACGTGTTGGCGCCAAAATAAGCGCACGAGGCTCACCACGATAACGTGTTTCATTTAATGAATTATTTAATAAATCATTAATAACACTAATCAAAAACGCAGCAGTTTTACCAGTACCTGTTTGTGCACGACCAATTGCATCATGTCCAGCCAAAGTATATTTCAATACTTTTTGTTGGATAGGGGTCATTTCAGTAAACCCTAAAGCATCAATCGCTTGTTGTAATTGCGGATGTAATTTCAGGATTTGGAAAGCAAATGACATAAATGGAGCTCTACAGTCAATGATTTAAATTTAAACCATTATATACATAAAAACGCCTCAACTCATAAGAATTGAGGCGCTCTCACCAAGTGTTTTACACAAGGGAATTAGTCTAAAGGTTGAACTTCTTCAGCCTGAAAACCTTTTTGACCTTGTACAACGCTGAATTCAACGCGTTGACCGTCACGAAGTGAACGGTGGCCTTCACCCATAATCGCACGGAAGTGAACAAATACATCGTCACCGCCACTGCGTTGAATAAAGCCAAAACCTTTAGTATCATTAAACCACTTAACAACGCCTTGTTCGCGAGCTGTCATAAGTTAATCCTCTGTTATCAAGAATAAAAGGACCACCCGGTGTTGCAAACAGCAGAGCAAACAAGAGTTCAAAATATTTTTTTATTTCAAAGCCTATAGTCATTCTGTATTACTATTAACAAATTCCGGTTACATCCATTAAAAATAAGAGCCTAAGTACAAATTTCTTATAGCTTAAAACCCAATTTCGCATCGAGCTTAACATGGGTTAGGGTCAATTAATAGATTTTTTTTAGTTATTTTATTTTAAACCAGATTTAAGATAAATATGTCATGGAATCGGTGAAATCTTTGGTTTTATTCCATAAAGTCATACATTTGAAATAAAAAGAGAATTACCATTAAGCGTTGTTGAAATTCACTAGAGTTGGTTATACTAGTCATCTATTTTTTTGGTTTATTCTACATATAAATGAATTCAATTGTTGAAATCGATGCAAGGGGAAAACCTTGTCCGATGCCGCTATTAATGTTGAAACGTGCTATAAAACAAGCGGGACAATCACACTGCTTTCACCTACTCTCAAGTGATCCACATAGTGAGATTGATATTGTCCGTTACTGTCGGCTGAATGGTATTTCATGTCGTGCTGAAAAAATATCTGCGACAGAATATCATTACTTTATTGAATATTAAGTTTTTTTAATCAATCTATTGTGAAACTGTTTTTATATTTTAATTTACATTTTTATACCCAATGTTCCTTATCAATTGCACATATTCACTTTAAGATGAATGCTTTGGTAAGTGAACGCAAAACCTGCAAGGAGATATTATGAGTGACAGCCGCAATCAATTGATGCCCCTGTCCTTATCTGCACCTGGCGTAAATCTTGGTGCTTACATAAGCACTGTCAATCAAATTCCAATCTTAACAGCTGAGCAAGAAAAAGAGTTAGCTGAGCGTTATTTTAATGACCAAGATTTAGAAGCTGCTAAAATGCTGGTAATGTCGCATTTGCGTTTTGTTGTCCATATTGCCCGTAGTTATGCTGGCTATGGATTACCCCAGGGTGATTTAATTCAGGAAGGCAATTTAGGCTTAATGAAAGCCGTTAAACGTTTCGATCCTAATATGGGTGTACGTTTGGTCTCGTTTGCCGTGCATTGGATCAAAGCTGAAATTCACGAATACGTTATTCGTAACTGGCGTATTGTTAAAATTGCAACGACTAAAGCGCAGCGCAAATTATTCTTCAACTTACGAAGCTTAAAGAAATCGAGCAAAAAGTTAACGTTGGAAGAAGCAAAATCCATCGCTAACGACCTGAATGTTACGCCAGAACAAGTACTTGAGATGGAAGGTCGTTTAACAGCCTATGATGCTGCTTTTGAAGCTCAGGGTGAAGATAACGATGAAACACCAACCTATGTCGCCCCAGCCTTGTATCTAGAAGATAATCGCTATGATCCTGCTCGTTTAGTGGAAAATGAAGATTATGAAGAGCAAAGCACTCAAGCACTTCATCAAGCAATGGGTCAACTTGACGATCGTTCACGGAATATTTTACAACGTCGCTGGTTAGATGATGATAAGTCTACACTGCACGAATTGGCCGCTGAATACAACGTATCAGCAGAACGTATTCGCCAACTAGAAAAGAATGCAATGGAAAAAATTAAAGTTGCAATGTCTTCAAACTAGTTCTAACGCAATTACACTTTTCAACTTATTCACCTAAGTAAAGAGCCATCAGGCTCTTTACTTTTGTATTGTATTTCATCATCTCCAAGCATTGCTTGTCGTTCTTTTGCTTAGCCTTAAATTCTCAGATTTTTTATGCTAAGGTTAAACCTCATTTGTACAAACGAATCTTCACTATGTGGATCGCTATCTCAGCACTCAATTTAGCCCTTGCAGTTGTATTAGGGGCATTTGGCGCACATGGTCTAAAAACTTTCGCCAGTCCTGACCAACTATCGTGGTGGTATACTGCAACAGAATACTTTTTTTATCACGGCTTAGCTTTATTAGCACTCGCGATTTTGCAGCAAGTACATCCAAAGTTCCCCATTAAATTTAGCTTTATGAGCATACAGCTTGGTATTGTACTTTTTTGTGGATCACTTTATATCATGGGCTTAGGCTTACCTCGTGGTTTAGGTGCAATCACTCCTATGGGTGGTGCACTCATGATCATCGGTTGGCTAGCCCTCGCCTACAATGCTATAAAATTTAAGCCATCAAACATTGCCTAACTACAGGTTCATTATGGAAATTTATCTGAATGGCCAAGCCATAGACACCCACTGTAAAAATCTTTTACAGCTGGTTCAGCAGCTAGAGCTGGAAGGAAAACGCTTTGCTGTAGAAGCGAATGAGCAAATTATTGGCAAAAGCCAACTCGAAAATACAACGATTTCTGCTCAAGATCGTATCGAAATTATTCATGCCGTTGGTGGCGGCTAAACATGGAGTTAAGCATGCAAGACACCCCTCTGATCATTGGTTCCCGAAGTTTTAATTCACGTCTATTGGTAGGTACTGGCAAATATAAAGATCTCAATGAAACCGATCTTGCGATTCAAGCCAGTGGTGCTGAAATCGTGACGGTTGCTATTCGTCGTGTCAATATTGGACAGCATCCAGACCAACCGAATTTACTCTCAGTTATTCCACCAGAGAAGTATACAATTCTGCCTAATACCGCAGGTTGTTTTGATGCTAACAGTGCAATACGCACGTGTATGTTAGCGCGTGAACTACTTGATGGTCACAACTTGGTTAAGCTAGAAGTACTTGGT
Organism: Acinetobacter rudis; assembly: GCF_031157835.1. GTDB lineage: Bacteria > Pseudomonadota > Gammaproteobacteria > Pseudomonadales > Moraxellaceae > Acinetobacter > Acinetobacter rudis_A. The sequence goes on from NZ_JAVIDR010000002.1 coordinate 282,411, forward strand.
GATGAACGAACGCTTTATCCTAATATTACTGAGACCCTTAAAGCTGCAAAGATCTTAGTTGATGATGGTTTTGAAGTGATGGTTTATACCTCTGATGATCCAATTGTTGCACAAGAACTCGAAAGTATGGGATGCGTTGCGGTTATGCCTCTTGGTAGTCTTATTGGATCTGGTTTAGGTATCTTAAATCCACACACTATTGCAATTATCAAAGAAAATGCCAAAGTTCCTATTTTAGTAGATGCAGGTGTAGGAACAGCAAGTGATGCTGCAATCGCAATGGAATTAGGTTGTGATGGTGTACTTATGAATACTGCTATTGCTGCGGCACAAAATCCAATTCTCATGGCATCAGCAATGAAAAAAGCTGTTGAAGCAGGACGTGAAGCATTCTTAGCAGGCCGTATGCCACAAAAACGCCTCGCTAATGCAAGCTCTCCAGAAACAGGTTACTTCTTTAAATAAAGACCCAGTAAATCATCCTGATAAGTAAAAGGCTCTAGAGACTCGTGAGCCTTTTACCTTACATTTAGATTTTATTTAATTAAACCTTCATCACGCATTGCGATTTGTACAGACTGACGCTGTGCCACAAGATCACGCAATAAATTGATATTTGTATAAGCCGAAAGATCATGTTTGATCAATTTAGACCAATTTGTAATAACAAATAGATAAGCATCAGCAGGTCCAAATCGATCATTAATTAAATAATCAAAGTCTGTATTTGCCAAATAATTTTCAATATATTTTAGTAAACGGTCAATTTCTTGATATGCACGTTGTTTTTGCTCATCATCAAGTGTACGACCAAAAAATACTGCATAAGCATCATGTAATTCAGAATTTAGATAACCAAGCCATTCTAAAACTTTTGCACGCCCCATTCCTGATGGAGGAATCAGATCTTGCTTAGGATCATGTTGTGCTAAAAAAGGTAAGATCGCAACAATTTCTGTAAGGATTAAACCAGGATTGATCTCTAAAGCAGGTACATAGCCTTTTGGATTAATAGTATAATAATCAACCCCTTTTTCTGTAGTATGTGTTTTTAAATCAACACGTTCTAAATCAAAATCAACATTTATTTCATTTAAAATAATATGCGCAGCGAGTGAACATGCTCCCGGCGTATAATAAAGTTTCATGGTCTTTCCTTGTTGTATAAAATTATAAATCTCTCTATATGTTTTAATGGGCTTTATAGCGACTTGCAAGTAGAAAACGTTATTTTCTAGTAAGTTGAGAATATAATCCGATGTTTCTCCCAATAAAGAGCACTCAACACATTCAATAATACTCCCATCAATCAAACTTTAATTTAACTAGACATTCCAAACAGATACAAAATAAGGATTCTAACCAAGCTAGATCAATTCACAGCATAACTTATGATTAAATCTAAGTTGAAATAGCAATCGCAGGACAAATTCCAAAAAAAAGTCCGATGAATATCATCGGACTTTAAATAGTAAAACAAGGTTATTACTTCTTAAACAACATGCTTCTGTACTAAAATTGCACCCACTGAATAGCCAGCACCAAATGAGCATAAAACACCATATTCACCATCAGCAACCTCGTGTTGACTGCGATGCAATGCGATAATTACACCTGCTGAAGAAGTATTCGCGAACTCATCCAAAATAATCGGCACTAATTCTGGATCAGTCTCCGCTTTTTGTTTACCAACGACCAGTTTTAAAATCAATTCGTTCATTGAAGCATTCGCTTGGTGTAACCAAAAACGTTTTACTTGCTCAGGAGCAATTTGATTTTTCTCTAATTGTTGAGTAATAATTTTTGCAACAAGCGGACAAACTTCTTTAAATACTTTTCGGCCATCTTGGCGGAATTGCTTATCATCCTTTACTGCATCTTCACTACGATTTAAAAAGCCAAAGTTATTTCGAATATTATTTGAGAACTGTGTAAACAAATGAGTATCTACAATTTCAAAGCCTGTTTTAGTGGTTGTATTTTCAATAATAGATGCAGTCGCCACGTCACCAAAAATAAAATGACAATCACGTGAACGATAATTAGTATGTCCTGATGTAATTTCAACATTCACTAACAAGACACGACGTGCGCCCGATTGGATAGCATCATAAGCTTGCTTTAAACCAAAGGTTGCAGCTGAACACGCAACATTCATATCGTAGGCATAACCCTGAATACCCAATGCAGTTTGAATTTCAACAGCAACAGCAGGATAAGCACGTTGCATATTTGAACAAGCTAAAATCACCACATCAATGTCTTCTGCACTTACACCTGCATTTTCCATTGCTTGTTTAGCCGCATATACGCCCCACTCTGCTTGAAGTGAAAGCTCATCATCTTCTCGCTCTTGTAAATATGGACGTAGGCGCTTAGGGTCAAGCACACCTGTTTTTTCAACCACGTAGCGGCGCTTTACTCCAGAGGCCTTTTCAATAAACTCAGCACTAGAACCACGTAATGCCTCAAGTTCGCCAGCTTCAATTTCTGCGGCATGCTCAAGATTATATTGCTCCACATAGGCATTTAAACTTTCTACCAACTCTTCATTACTGATCACATGCTCAGGATGATATAAACCTGTACCCGTAATACGTATGCTCATGTAAAGTTCCTTATCTTGGTTTATTAAATTAATGATTTACTTAGCCTAGTGCCAATTCATTCCACACTTTCTGCAACCGTGTTGCTGAAATCGGAATTTTTGTTTTCATTGGCTGTGAAAACAATGAAACTCTGTATTCTTCAACCATACGATACAATGTATCTAAGCGTGAATCACCTTTATACTTAAATAGCTTGTCCATCCAAGTATCAATACTCGCTATCGCGTCTACATCACGATTTAAATTATGATCTAAGCGATCTAAGCGGATCAATAATGCTTTTAAATACCGTGGGAATTCTTGCCAAATTTCGACAGGTTTACTATAAACAAAATCAGATAAACGCATCAAATCTAGTTGATCTTCAATATCATCAATACTTTTTGCAAAAATATTTTGATCCACCTGCAGTAGCTTATGCCTAATTTCTTGCCACTGTATATATATATCAGACATCATGCTCAATGCAACTTGACCATGACTTAGAAAATCTTTTTTGATTTTAACTAATTGTTGATCAAAATCTGCTTTATTAACAGGAAGGTGATCTAGTGACATTTGTAAAGTTGCATAAATCAACATATGTTCGAGTTTGGCTTTTTCACCCAATGGCGAATAAGCCAATGCCATATTTTTGGAAATTTGCTTTTTCAATTGACGGGTTAAATCGCCTAACTGCATATAGACTAAACGAATTATTCCCTCACGATGTTGACGCATAGCTTCAGCCTGATCATTAAACGTCTGAATCACAACACCCGCTATTTTTTGATTATTTTGTTGACTCAATTGTTCAAAACTCGTCACAGGAACTAAGGCTTGATACTGCTGTACCACAACACCTGTAACTTTTTTAGAAGCCTCGAAAATAAACTGTTCAGGGAATTGAGCAAATTCTCCTTGTAACTGTTGAACTGGACTATGTGTTTCAGTCCGACAACGGGCTTTTAACTCAGCCAAATCACGACCACTTTCAACAATACGCCCCTTTTCATCAATCACCTTAATAAAAGGAATCAAATAATCAGGTACTCGCTGAAAAGAAAAATCCTGTGACTTAATCTGCTCACCACGCAATTGAAATGCTAAATAATCAAATAAATGAGCATTTAGATCTTTCTCATTAATATTACGCATCAATTTCATAGCAGTATCTGGGATAGGAACCAGTTGTCTACGTTGCTCTTTACTCAGGGTTTTAAGCAAAGCTTCAATAAGTTCTTGACGCCATCCAGGTATTCCCCATGACCATATGCCCTCATCGACTTGTGCCAATGCCTGTAGAGGAATTTTAACTGACGCACCATCCTCAGCATGGCTCGGATCAAAACGATAACTCGCAGCCAAACGCAATTGACCATTACGTAAATAATCTGGGAAGAGCGCTGTTGTTGGACGATCATTGAGCCAAATACTTTCATCGTCTATAAATAAAAAGCGTGGATCAGTAGCTTCAACCGTTGCTCTCCAGTCTTCAAAACTTCGTCGACTTGCAATATCTGTCGGAACTTTCGCTTGATAGAACTGGTAAATCGTTTCTTCATCTACAACCAAATCACGGCGACGTAATTTATCTTCAACTCGCTCAACTTCTTCAAGTTTAAGTAAATTATGCTTTAAAAATGGAGGAGTAATTCCAAGATGACCTGTTGTTAAACCATCTCTTAAAAAGATTTCATTTGAAGCGGCCTGATCAACTTTCTCATAATTACATAAACGTTTTGGTTCAATAATCAAACCAAATAACGAAATCTGATCATAAGCATTTACTACACCATTTTTCTTTGACCAATGTGGTTCAAAATAATGGTGCTTCAATAAATCAGGTGCTGCTAACAAAATCCATTCAGGTTCAATCTTCGCCAATGTACGTAAATACACTTGTGAAGTTTCCACCATTTCAAACGCCATAACCCACGATGTTTGTGTTTTATGTAACGCTGATGCTGGGAAAATACGTGCTTTTTGTTGACGTACAGCTTGATAGAGATTTTTTTCGTCGGTCTTATTGGCAATAAATGATAAAAGCCCCGTGAGTAATGCACGATGTAAATTTTCATAATTTGCAGGTTTGTCATTTGTAGACAACTTTAGGCTATTGGCCATATCTTGCAATTGTTCGTGGGTTTTTCTCCACTCACGCAAACGTAACCAACTGAGAAAATGCTGACGAGCAAATTGACGACGCTTATTCTCTGTTAAAACTTCACGATTATTTTGTAAGGTTTCCCATAACTTAGTGTAAAACAAGAAATCGGAATCGGCTTGTTTAAACAAAGCATGCTTCTGATCAGCCTGAGTCTGTTTATCTACAGGGCGTTCACGAGGATCTTGTACAGCTAATGCTGCAACAATGATCAGAATTTCTTTCAACACACCAAAATGCGAACCGGCTAAAATCATCCGAGCTAAACGTGGATCAATTGGCATGCGAGCCATCATATCGCCAATTTTAGTAAGTTGATCCTTCTGATCGTTATACGCACCAAGTTCAATGAGCAATTTACGCCCATCGTTAACTAAACGGTGATCTGGTGGTTCGATAAAATCAAACGTTTCTACACTACCTAAGCCCAAATGCTGCATCTGTAAAATCACAGATGCCAAGTTGGTTCGCTTGATCTCAGGTTCTGTAAATTCTGGACGGCTTTGAAAATCCTCTTCACTATAAAGACGAATACAGACCCCAGGCGCAATACGCCCACAACGACCTTTACGTTGATTAGCAGCAGCTTGAGAAACGGCTTCAATTGGCAAGCGCTGTACACGTGAACGATAGTTATAACGCGAAATACGTGCAAAACCACTATCAATCACATAACGAATGTTTGGTACGGTAAGTGCAGTTTCAGCAACGTTTGTTGCAATAATAATCCGCCGCCCGCCTCCAGTCGGATTAAAAATCTTTTGCTGTTCTGCTAAAGCCAAACGTGCATACAAAGGTAAAATTTGTGTGTGACGCGGCCCATACTTCTGTAAGGTTTCTTGTAACTCTCTAATTTCTTGTTCTGTACTTGAAAAAATCAAAATATCGGCATGTTCTGGATGACCTTTTGTTTCAGCATCCTTAAAACATTCCTCTACAGCTTGCACCACTGCACGAGGTAAATTTTCTTCAAAATCATCAAAGTCATCATCATCACTCCCACCAATACTCATTTCAGAAATTGGACGATATAACACTTCAACTGGATAACTTCGCCCTTCAATCTCAAAAATAGGCGCTTGATTAAAGTACGCACTAAATCGATGCACATCGAGTGTTGCAGAAGTAATAATGACTTTTAAATCTGGGCGCTTAGCAACCAATTGTTTGATATAGCCCATGATGAAATCAATATTTAATGAACGTTCATGTGCTTCATCAATAATAATCGTATCGTATTTATTTAAGTAGCGATCATTAGTTAACTCTGCAAGCAAAATCCCGTCTGTCATTAATCGAACAATTGAATCTTGCGAACCTTGCTCAGTAAAACGGACTTTAAAACCAATGGATTCACCCAGTTTTTCCCCAACTTCCTCAGCAATACGTTGTGAAACACTACGTGCTGCTAAACGACGTGGCTGAGTATGTCCAATCATTCCTGTTAGACCACGGCCTGCTAACATTGCAATCTGTGGTAGTTGAGTTGTTTTACCTGAGCCTGTTTCCCCTGCAACAATAATAATTTGATGCTTTTGAATCGCAGCTATAAGTTTATCTGCATGTTGAGTAACAGGAAGATCTTGATTAAGTGTAATTTTAGGAAGACGAGACAAGCGTTGGCGCACTTGTACATTAGATTTTTCAAATAACGCTTGATACTGTTCGAGATTTGCCTGTTTACCTTTTTTCAGCCGATTTAAACGATGACGGTCACGGACCATGACCAATTGATCGACATTTAAATGACTATGCACAGATAATTTATCCCAAAGCAAACAATAGAGCGCGCTATTTTACGCTGTAATGTTCAATAAAGAAAACCCCGGATTAACCGAGGCTTCTTTTCACACCAACAATGGATTACAAGCTGTAATACATATCAAATTCAACGGGGTGAGTCGTTGTATTTAAACGACGTACGTCTTCAGTTTTCAATTCGATGTAAGCATCAAGCATGTCTTTAGTGAATACATCACCTTTGAGCAAGAATTCATGATCTTCTTTCAATGCATCAAGAGCCATTTCTAAGCTATGAGCAACTGTTGGAATTTTTGCTTCTTCTTCCGGTGGAAGATCATACAAGTTCTTATCAGCTGCATCACCAGGATGAATTTTATTTTGAATACCATCAAGACCAGCCATAAGCAGAGCAGCAAATGACAAGTATGGGTTCGCCATTGGATCAGGGAAACGCGCTTCAATACGTTTACCTTTAGGGCTTGAAACGTAAGGAATACGAATAGAAGCAGAACGGTTACGTGCAGAATACGCCAACATAATTGGTGCTTCAAAATGTGGAACCAAACGCTTATATGAGTTTGTTGATGGATTTGTAATCGCATTCAACGCACGTGCGTGTTTAATGATACCGCCAATAAAGTACAGCGCCATTTCTGAAAGACCAGCGTATTCATCACCAGCAAAAAGGTTTTTACCATCTTTAGAAATAGACATATGTACATGCATACCAGAACCGTTGTCACCAACCATTGGTTTAGGCATGAATGTAGCTGTTTTTGCATATTGATGTGCAACGTTCCAAACAGCATATTTGAATTGTTGAACTTCATCTGCTTTACGAACCAAAGTATTGAAGCTAACACCAATTTCTAACTGACAAGATGCAACTTCATGGTGATGTACTTCTACACGACCTGGTCCCATAATTTCTTCAATTTTGGCACACATTTCTGCACGCATATCTTGTGAAGAATCAACAGGTGGTACTGGGAAATATCCACCTTTAACGCGTGGACGATGACCTGAGTTACCTGCTTCATAGTCTTTACCTGTTGACCAAGCAGCTTCTTCTGCGATCAATGTATGACGAGCGCCAGACATATCAATGTCCCATTTCACTTCGTCAAAAACAAAGAATTCTGGTTCAGGACCAAAGAAAGCAGTATCACCAATACCTGTAGATTTTAGATACTCTTCAGCACGACGAGCGATCGAACGTGGATCACGTTCATAACCTTGACCAGTAGATGGCTCGATAACATCACAAGTAACAACGACAGTCGGTTCAGCAAAGAACGGATCTAAGAAACATGAGTCTTCGTCAGGACGTAAAATCATGTCTGATGCTTCAATACCTTTCCAACCCGCAATTGAAGAACCATCAAACATTTTACCGTCTTCAAATGTATCTTCGTCGATTGAGTCAGCAGGATAAGTAACATGTTGTTCTTTCCCTTTAGTGTCAGTAAAGCGAAAATCGACCCATCTTGCGCCACTTTCTTGTATGAGTTGAAGGACTTTATTCGCCATGCTCATTTTGCTCCAATGAAATTTTGTTGCACTTATCAAGTGCGTGTGAGTTATTGATCATATCAATGCAAATCCCGTACCAACTTTCAAAAAAAGTTAAGCTGCTGAATTTCCTCGTAGATCATACAGTAATAACTGCTCTATCGAGACTCATTATACTGTGTGCCAATACAATTGCACCATCTTCACACACTGTTATTTTGAATTGATCTAAAACTATACGAACAAGTACCAAAATGGTGCATAACAAATATGAATTTTTCATTATTTCGCAATTTACTCCAGCATTCTTCGACAGAATTTGTGTTAATTTCCTTATTTATGGCATATTGCTCAGTCAAATGTGCTCAAAAACGTGCCCCTGTAAAATACTTTTAGTCAAAATAACGATTATTTTCATAGGAAAAATAAATGGATAGACTTAAGCAAGTTGATTTCTTAGAACTCCGTTCTGCTGCAACTGCTGTACTTGCTCCAACCGAACTTAACCGCAATGTTGCCTTTGGAAGTGTTGCAGCGGCAATTTTGAGTCAATCTGGTGCAGTCTATACTGGAATTTGTCTTGATACTGCATGTTCATTGGGCTTCTGTGCTGAACATGCAGCAGTTGCTGAAATGCTTAAACACGGCGAGTATCAAATCCGTGCATGTGTTGCCGTCAATCGCTTAGGACAAGCAATTCCACCTTGTGGTCGCTGCCGTGAATTATTAAGTCAACTCAGTCAAGATAACCTAAATGCAGAGATCGAAATCAGCAATGGGCAGATCTTAAGTTTAGAACAATTATTACCTTTTGACTGGAAAACAACGCAACGGCTAAAACCGCAAATGTTAAGCACAGACTAAATCCATTTACGATATCGCACTTAGACATCTAGCAAATTAACATGCTCTGTCTGGACATCACTCATTATCTGTCCTTGCCCTAATAAGTGGTCAAAATACTGTTCCACCACTTGTGCCTGTGCTGCAGTAGTCTCAACTTGATACATCCGTTGCCTAAACTCATTACTACCATGTAAGCCTTTGGTATACCAAGCAATATGTTTACGTGCGATACGGCAACCAGAATATTCACCATAAAACTGATAAAGTTCAGCCAAATGCCCGAGTAACACTTGTTTAACTTCAATAATTTCTGGAGCAGCTAAATGAGTCCCTGTTCTTAAATAATGTGCTATTTCACGAAAAATCCATGGTCGGCCTTGTGCTGCACGACCAATCATTAATGCATCTGCACCAGTTTCACGCAAAACCATTTGTGCCTTTTCAGGGCTATCAATATCACCATTAGCGATCACAGGAATAGTAATATTGGCTTTGACCTGTTTAATCAACTCATAACGCGCCGTATTTAAGTACATGTCTTCCCGAGTTCGACCATGCAAAGCTAAAGCGGCAATGCCGGCTTGCTCTGCACGTTGTGCAACTCTTAAAATATTTTCATGACCATTTAAAAAACCCAATCGAGTTTTTAACGTTACAGGCACATCTACAGCGGCAACTACATGATCTAGTATGCGTGCGACTAAATCTTCATCTTGTAATAAAGCAGAACCTGCTAACTTGGAACAAACCTTTTTCGCAGGGCATCCCATATTAATATCAACAATTTGTGCACCATTTGCTACTTGATAACGCGCAGCCTCTGCCAGATCAATAGGATCTGCCCCTGCGATCTGTGCTGAAATCGGTGCAATTTCACCATCAAAGTTTGCCCGATACAGACTCTTTTTGCTCATTCTTAAGGTTTTGTCTGCTGTCATCATTTCGCTGACGGCATGTCCTGCACCAAAATATTTACATAAGGTACGAAAAGGGCGATCTGTTACTCCTGCCATAGGGGCAACCCAGATTTTTTGATCTATAGGACGATCAAATAAACCTTGAATAACCTGATGCTGACTCAATGGATGAACCTCGTTGATGCGTTAAATTTACAGCGGCTAGTTTAGGGATTTTCCTTTTAAATTTCCATTAGATTAAAAAAGCCTGCGATTGCAGGCTTTTATTTGCTTTATTTTTATTAGGTTGATGGTTTATCTATAGTAGCAATTGCTTGGTTATCTGCTTTTTCTTCAGTTGCAGGTGTTTCTGCTACTGACGTACTTGTTTCTGTTGATGGTGCTGCAACTGGTTCAACTGGTACAGCATTGCTTACTTCTGCTGGCACATCAGAAGCTGTTGAAGCCGGTACTTCCTCTTTCTTTTTAGAACATCCAACAAAAGCCAAAGCTGCTGTAGCCAATACAACAATTGAAACTGTTTTAAAGTTAAGCATTTTTAATCCAAACCAATATAAATGATTGAGAATAGTACTGATAAAATATGAAAGATTAATGAAAGCTATAATCACAACATATTAAGTACTAGCTCCAAGCTACGTTGATTTATTCCAGTGAAACAACTTTGTTATTTTATCAATCATATGACTAAAAATATGCTGTTGAAATAAATAACATGTCACCACACTCAAAAGAAAACAAAGCAGAATTTTTAGCTCAAAAGACCCTGGTAAACTTAGGCTATTTGCTATGATGATCACAACAAACCCATGTAGCAAATAGACTGCCAATGTATTCTGACCGAGCTGTAACATATATTTAGACTCTGTATTTGGTACTAAGGCCAATAAAGCCAAACAGCCAATAGTCGATAATAACATCAAGCCTACTCGCATCCCGACTGCTGTTAATCCATAAACATGAAGTTGATTAAAACTATAACTTCCATAGAGCCAAGCTGAAGAAATAGGAAAAAATGCAAAAATTAGAGCTATTACACATATAACAATAAAACCCAATATATTAAGTTTAGGATTTCGTTTTAACCATCCAAGCAAATCTTTTCCATACAAATGCCCGAGAACAAAAAATGGAAGAAAAGTAAAAACTCGTCCAATGGATAATATGTAGTTATTAATAGGTGAAAAGCCAACCAAGACGGCCAATAACATTGAAACAAAAAGTGGATACTTAGTTTTTAAAATAACAGGAAGTAGTAATGACCAGCAAATCATGCCAAACAAATACCATAGAATCCAATAGGGTTGATACCACCATGCTGTACTCCACTGGCCCGTGAATGCATAATTAAACAATAAATAGAAAAGTTGGAATGGGATTAAAAGTGATAAGAAATAAATTATCTTATCTACAATATTTTTATTCTTAAACAACATCCCTGAAATAAATATAAAAGCAGGCATATGAATTGCATAAATAGTTGTTAATAAAATACGACTCTCATCAATCCCCCAACCGACTAAACGTTCTAGAAAATGTCCCCAAACAACGAGAAAAATTAATACGCCCTTACTACGATCGATAAGTGGATCTCGCATGACAAACTCAGTATTAAAGAAAACTATTTTGCTGAAAGTCTGCAATAACTCAGTAAGATTATCAATCAACTCAGCAAGAGATATTCATTATAATCAATTCTCTTTTCTTATATTAATAACCATAAAATACATTTTAAGCCTAACAATTCGCCAAAGATTGCGTATACTAATCAGGTATATTTCCTTTATTCTTGAGCGCTCTTCGTTCATATGAAAACACATCATCATCTCCGTAATGTCATTCAGTTGACCACGATTATTGGTCTCGCTTTCACTTTATCTGCTTGTGGCAAAGGTGGTTGGTGGTCCAATGATGAAACGAAGTCTCTTAATGAAGATCAAATTAGAAAATTAATCCCAGCACGTGTCAATGATCGTGCCTCATGGGCGAAAGATATAGCCAGTATTACAAACACGCTTAAAATTGAAAACAGTAAAGAAAATATCTGTAGCATCATTGCCATCGTTGATCAAGAATCGAACTTCGTTGCCAATCCGAACGTGCCTGGTCTTGGACAAAAGGCCGTCAAAGAGGTCAGTAACCGTTTACAAGAAAAATTTGAAGATAAACTCGGTGAAACATTAGGTGGCCCTTTAGCAAATTATTTTAACGATGTGCTGCGTACGCAACCCTCTGTTGAAGATAATTACTTAAAACAAATGAGCAAGGTCAAAAATGAACAACAACTTGATGTATTGTATCGAGAAATTTTTGAATACATGTCTCAGCACTACCATGTCAGTGCATTAACAGGCGCAGCAAAGCTTGTTGGTCAAGATTTAGCAGAAAAAATGAATCCAATCACCACATTGGGTTCAATGCAGGTGCATATTAATTATGCAAAAGAGCATAAACGCAACTCTATGAATAATAATGAGTTACGGGATGATTTATATACCCAATACGGTGGTTTGTATTATGGTATTCACCGCTTGATGCTCTACCCTGCTGCATATGACAAAGCAATTTATCGTTTCGCTGACTACAACTCAGGAATGTATTCAAGCCGCAATGCTGCAGTACAAAAAATGGTGGAGAAACTTACAGGTATTGATTTGAGTTTGGATGGTGACTTACTCTCGTATGACAAAAATGCTAAGCCTTTAATCGCTGCAACATCATCAGAAAAGGCCATCAACACACTTTTTATCACCAATAAAGTGCTTATTACACCACGTCAGATACGTAATGACCTAAAAGATGAGAAAAGTGCTGACTTTGAAAAAACACAAACATATCTTGCCATTTCCAAACTCTATCAAGAGAAAACAGGAAAAAATCCAATTTATGCCATCATGCCTGAAGTTGTAATTTCAGGACCAAAACTGAGCCGCGATTATAACACCAATTGGTATGCAAGCCGGGTAAATGGACGATTTGAAACATGTATGCAACGCGCAAAACATATAAAAATTTAGCCCTATTTGACTTTGATGGTACCTTATACCCAGGTGATAGTTTCACTGGTTTTATTTTTTATACGCGCAGTAAACGACATATTATTAAAAATGGCTTGAAAATATTACCTTGGATTCAAGCCTATTATTTAAAACTATATCCTGCTCGATCAATGCGACCAAAACTATTTTCAGCCATATTTAGTCAAACCACACTGAGTGAGTTAACACCGATTATTCCAGATTATGCCCAGTACCTCATTTCAAGACTAGATGAAAAAATGTACCAACAACTCTTAAAACACCAACAGCACGGTGACGATGTTGTGTTGGTATCAGCATCTATAGATCTTTACTTAGAAACTGTCTGTCAATTACTCAACATAGACCTGATTTGTAGTGAAACTGAGCGTATTGGACACACACTCACTGGAAAATATAACACTCCTGATTGTAGTGAAGCACAGAAATCTTTACGTATTCAAGAACGTTATTCTCTTGAAAAGTACCAATATATCTATGCTTATGGTAATAGCGAGGAAGACCGCGCCATGTTAGAGCTCGCTGATTTCCCCTATATGGTTGGCACTGATAAACAGCTCCCTACAGTACAGTCCAAAATAAAAAGAGGTGCATGATCTATATCACACACCCCTTTCTTTCATCTCTAACTCATCAAATTCAATAATCACTTTTAGGATAAAGTTTTATTCATAGACAACGACTGATTTTTTATAAGTAAAAGCAAGATAACCATAATACCCATGATAATCACCAATACCTGAAAGACCGCTACCACCAAATGGTAAATAAGGCGAAAATGCCTGTAGCATTACACCATTTACAATGACATCACCTGCAGGAATTTTGGATAAAACCTGACGTGCTTGATCTGTATTTTTACTAAAAACATAAGCAGCTAAAGGTTTTGGATGATTAAAATTAATCGCTTCTATTGCTAAATTGATATCACTAAAGCTCAATACAGGTAAAATTGGCCCAAAGAGTTCTTGCTGCATTAAAGCATCATTCCAATCCACCTGATCCACTACCGTCGCTTGAAAATAACGTTGTTCAACATCATACGCCCCACCAAAAGCAACCTCACCACCTGTATGTTCTAGCATATCTGCAAGACGTTGAATTTGCTGACTACTAATGACCTTGCCATTAGAATCTACATCGGGAAAATCAGTTTTCAGTTTTGCTATTAATTTATCTAGTAAATCTTTCTTTATGCTCTCATGTACCATCAAATAATCTGGCGCTACACAAGTTTGACCACTATTCGCACATTTACCAAAAACCAATTGAGCAACAGTCTGATCTAAATCTGCATCAGGCATAACAATGAACGGACTTTTACCACCTAACTCTAAAATACAGGGTGTTAGGTTTTTAGCCGCCGCTTGCATGACGAGTTTTCCAACAGTTGTACTACCTGTAAAGAAAATTAAATCAAAATTGAGTGATAATAAAAATTCATTTTCTTCACGTGCCCCCTGCACAACAGCAACGTGTTCGGGAGCAAATGTGGCCGCAACAATCTCTGCAATTAAAATCGAAGTTGCTGGTGTATTTTCTGAGGGTTTAATAATCGCAGTATTTCCTGCGCAAATAGCTGCAACCAAAGGTGCAAAAGCCAAATTAACAGGATAGTTAAATGGACAAACGATATACGTAACACCATAAGCCTCATGTTCAACAAAACATTGAGCAGGCTCTAGCAACGCATAAGTCGGTACTTTCTCTGCTTGTACCCATTGGTCGATATGATCTAAAGCAAAATCAACCTCTGTTACCACTTCACCAATTTCAGCCAAATCTACAAACGCCTTGCTTTTACCCAAATCCTGCGCTAAAGCAACATAGATTTGTTCCTTAAAAGACAAAACAGCATCTTTCAATTTGTGTAATTGTGCTTTCTTAAATGCCAAATCTTTTGTTGCACCACTCGCAAAAAAGGCTTTTTGCTGATTAAAAATAGACTGTATTGTTTTTTGATCTGTGAATTTCATTCTATCTACATCCTGTAAATTAAATATGATAATTTTTATCAACCACCAAAACTGGTTTAATGGTTTTGCCAGAGAGTGAATCTGCTGAGGCCTGATTAATATCCTCAAAATCATATAACTGAATTAAACGATCAAAAGGGAACAGTCCATTTTTATAATATTCAATCATTTTAGGAATACTCAGCTGTGGGACTGTTGCCCCCATTAATACACCAATCATTTTTTTGCTTGAGAGTGCTAAGTCTGTCAGGGTATTCAAAGTAATATTTTGATTAGTCACTGCAATTGGCGCAGCTACGCCACGAATTGCCAAAACATCCAGTGAAAGCTTCATTACCGACTCTACACCAGTGGTATCAACAGAATAGTTCACACCAACTTGATTGGTAATCTCTCGAATTTTCTCTAGCACATCTGTCGATTTACTATTAATAATATGTGTCGCACCAAGCTCTTTGGCCAAAGTTAAACGCGCATCATGTATATCCACTGCAATAATGGTTGTACAGCCACTAATTTTTGCAGCCATCATTGCAGCTAAGCCTACTGCACCTGTTCCAAAAATCACAATGCTCGAACCAGGTTTCACCGCTAATCCATTGACTACAGTTCCAACACCTGTCATTAACCCACAAGCCAAAGGTGCAACCAAACGCAGGTCAACATCTTTATCAACTTGAGTGATATTCGTTGCTTTTACATTGATGTGACTTGCAAATGAAGATTGATGAAAAAAGTTTCGTACAACTTCACCATTGTCACGGGTGAAAAATGGAGTGCCATCGGGATGAAGCTCTCCCCAATTTAGCGCAAGCCAATCTGTACAGGCAGCAGGAATTCCTTCTAGGCAATGATGACAATGGCTACAATATGCGTAAGCCAACACCACATGATCACCTTCTTGAACGTTGCTTACACCAGCACCAACTTTTTCTACAATACCAGCACCCTCATGCCCCAATACTCCAGGAAACTCATAAGCAGCATGCCCTAGACGCAAGGCATCATCTGAATGACAAATTCCTGTTGCCACAATTCGTACACGAACTTCATCGTCTTTTAACTCGGCAAGATTAAGGGTTTCAAAGGTATAAGGTTGATTTACACCATTTACTACAGCGGCTTTTACTTTCATTGTGCATATTCCATTTGCTTATATTTAAAAATTCGTAGTACACAACACACTGTAAACTCCAATGCTAAGCCATGGATTACATAAACATTGTGCTGTACTACAACTTCGATTTTAAACACAGCAAATTCACATCGGTTACCGAAAATAGGCAAACAATGTCAATATTCGGCAATAAAGCTGTCAATTCCTTTTAATGGTCGTTGAGGGTAACTCACCATATTTTTGTTTATATTGTTTAGCAAAGTCACCTAAGTTTATATATCCGCACGCATAAGCAATATCCATTACATTACTTGCAGCATCCGCAGCCAACAATCTTGCTCGCACCTGCTCCAATCTAACTTTTCTCAACATTTGCCCAACAGTCATTTGTTGATGTCGTTTAAATGTTGATGAAAGTGTTCGAATACTCACACCTACAGCCTGTGCAATCTCTACGATGGTTGGACTATATTGGTAATTTGCATAGATATATTCTACTGCTCGCTTAATATGATGAGGTGCAACATCAATCGGCTGATTGAGGTCTATATTCTCTCGGCGTGCCCATGCATTAATAATATGTAGCCCCATCATTTGCTGTAAATGTTGACCTGCTTTTAGTGCCAAAGCCTGTTCAGGAATTTCTTTTAAACAATGATAAACATAGTGTAGTAAGGCCATCCAACTTGCTTGATCTCCATCAAAGCGGCTACGAGACTGCCATAGACTCAAAGGTGCATCATGCCCAAAATTGGCAATAGTAAGTTCCTGTAGAGCATGTTTTGGAATACTTAAATTAAGCTGGATATTATCTTCACTACATAAAAAAGCATAATCATCTGGATAACTCGAATCCATAATATAAGATTGGTTTAGACCTGTAACAATACTTCTCGTCTTATCAATCTTATGTCGTGCATGACCATGAATTGTCGTTAATAATAATACTCTCGAACAATTTTCAGAAAATTTTGATATTTCAACAGGTATGCCATAAGTAAATCGAGTCAATATAAATTGACCAATATTAATACGTGACATATAGGCTGTAGGATCATAAATCTCACCTGTTGGCCTTACTTGAAATGGTAAATAAACTTGATCAGACCAATTTTGAATCAGCCCCCAATCTTGCTCAAAACTCATTTGTTTTTGGAAAAGACTATTTTCTACACCTTGATCTAAATAGTATTTAATCGACATCAAAAACACTCCATGTTCTCTATGATGCAATTAGCTTTTAAATAAACTGACTTTTTTCACAGCATACAGAATGAATCTTTCCTTACAATTTTTCAAGTCCCTAAAAAAAACCTCGTAATAAATTACGAGGTTGAATACATCATTTAAAATTGAAGACGATCATTAATAAATCGCCATGTGATCGCGATGGATCATTTCCAATGAGCGAGATTCGCCGAGGACTTGATACACTTTATCTGATGCAAGACCTTTGACTAATTCTGCGGAACGGGAACTAAAGTTTACTCGACCAACAGCAACACGTTTGCCATTAACATCAACACACTCCACCACATCTCCACGCTCAAAATAGCCTTCAATTGCTTTTACCCCAACAGGCAATAAACTACGATGCTGTTTTTTAATCGCTTGTACAGCACCATCGTCAATAACTAAACGACCTGCTGTTTGTAAATGTGCGGCTAACCATTGCTGACGAGCAGTAATACGATCATTGTCAGCAACAAACAAAGTACCTAGCATTTCACCAGCCATAAGGCGTGATAAAACACCATCACTTTCACCACTTGCAATCAAAGTCGGACAACCTGACTTCGCGGCTAAACGTGCTGCACGAACTTTAGTTAACATACCACCGCTGCCTAAAGCACCACTACCACCAGCCATTTCAAACAGGCCATCATCTAGTGCACGCACAGTTGAAAGTAATACTGCATCAGGGTTACTGCGGGGGTCAGAGTCAAACATGCCCTGTTGATCCGTCAATATAATCAATAAATCAGCATGAACTTGCCCTGCAACCATTGCAGCTAATGTATCGTTATCACCAAAACGAATCTCATTAGTTGAGACCGTATCATTTTCATTGATGACTGGAATAACACGCCACTCTAATAACTGCTGCATTGCATCACAAGAATTAAGATAACGACGACGATCACTAAGATCGTCATGCGTAAGTAATACTTGTGCTGTTCCAACATGATGTCGATCAAGTACACTTGACCAAGTCTGAATCAAACCCATCTGACCAATGGCAGCACAGGCTTGTAAACTGGGTAAATCAGTGGGTCGACTTGACAACTTCATCCGCACCATCCCCTCTGCTACAGCACCAGATGATACTAAAATCATCTCGTGACCAGCTTGATGTAGATCTACAATTTGCTTCGCCCAGTGCGAAATCGCCTCAAGATCTAAACCAGCACCATTTGCTGTAAGTAGAGAAGATCCGATTTTGACAACGATACGTTTACACGCCTTAAGTTGACGTTGTCCATCTACCACTTCTATCATGATTTTCCTCAGCTCTCATTCTCGTACAGATTAAAATTAACGTACGTAGAATACTTCCATTTCGCCATCATCTTCATCATCAAAGTCATCATCGTCATCCATGTCACCTTCACGTTGTGCACGGCGCATAGCACGATAAGCTTCTTTTGCTGCGATGGTCTGTTCACGTGTCTCAGCTTCTAACTGCTCACGGAATTCTCTAATTTGTGCTGCATATTCTGGATCTTCAAGCTCACGTTCACGCTGTTGCTCAATCTGATCCATTAAATAATACACTACAGGTTTAGTTCCTTGTTCCAATAAACCCGAAGTTTTAAATACAGGACCTGTCCACTCTAATTCTTCAAGAATATGTTGACACCACTCTTCCCGTGTATCTTCGCTCAATTGGTCAAGTTTGTTTAGCACCAGCACAACAGGCAATTTTGCTAAAGTTGGTGAAAACTTTTGCAGTTCTTGCATAATTGCCTTCGCATTGTATGCAGGATCAGAACCATCAATCGGCTCAACATCGACAATGTGTAACAAAATACGAGTACGTGCCAAATGCTTTAAGAAACGAATACCAAGACCAGCACCCTCTGCAGCACCTTCAATTAAACCAGGAATGTCTGCCATCACAAATGAACGATGACTATCTGCATCTACCACACCAAGGTTAGGTACCATCGTTGTAAATGGATAATCAGCAACTTTGGGTTTCGCAGCAGAAACTGCACGAATGAAAGTCGATTTTCCAGCATTCGGCATGCCTAACAAACCAACATCTGCCAATACCTTAAGCTCTAAACGAATCTCACGAATTTCACCTTTAATCCCGTGAGTACACTTACGTGGCGCACGGTTTGTTGATGATTTAAAATGAGTATTACCTAAACCACCATCACCACCAGTCGCAACCATGACTTTCTGGCCATGTGCAACCAAATCACCAATAATATCGCCAGAATCTGTATCTACAATTGTTGTACCTACAGGTACCTTCAATACAACTGACTCTCCACCTCGGCCTGCACAGTTTGCACCAGAACCATTTTTACCACGTTCTGCACGAAAACGACGGGTATAACGGTAATCAACTAGCGTACCTGTATTTTCATCTGCTTCAACAAAAACACTTCCACCACGACCACCATCGCCACCATCTGGACCACCGAAAGGGACAAATTTTTCACGGCGAAAACTGGCTACGCCATTGCCACCGTCGCCAGCCTCTACAGTAATGACTGCCTCATCAACAAAGCGCATGCTGCCAATCCTCTAAAATCTTTGAAACCGCATATTTTGCCATATTTTGTAAAATTTCTCGAATAATATTATGGCTTATATGATTTTTTTTCATAACATCTGAGATAGGAAGCCTAGAACAAGGTCATACAACATCATTTTATCTTGCACATGAGGTTTGTTGTGCAACCAATTCTGGTAGATTACGCTCAATCCATACAATTAAGGCATTCACTTTTTCTGCTGCTTGAGCACCCGTAATACTTAATTGATATTCAACACGTGGGGGAACTTCAGGATACACTGTACGTAATACAAAGCCATCTCGTTCCAGCGTTTTTAATGTCTGCGCCAACATTTTTTCACTAATACCATCGATACGCTTAAACAGGCTATTAAAACGATGCACCCCTTCACTCAGGCAACGTAATATTAATACAGACCACTTATTAGTAAGATGTTCTAAGATTTCTCTTGAAGGACATTGACTTGATAAAACCTGACCAATGATCGCACTACTGGCATAGAGACTCATAATTGCTCCAAATGCAATTTGCTTACGATAAGATATAAACTTACACAATGATAGCATCAGGTATAAATCATAGCACTCTGCTGATAAAATAAACAATATTATTTATATCAGCAGATCGGACAGATCTCAATTTAGGTTTAAGGATGAACATTCTTTAACGGTAACTCAATATTCATTTCTAAATTTGCTGTAGAGTCCCGTTCTATATTTTGCATAGTTGCAGAAAAATCAGCGAGCCTTTTCATTGTCATTGGATCATCAATGCTCATAGTTGGTGTTAATTTATGCTTAATTGGAACATTTAAAACCTCATCAAATACAAAATAGGTTTTCCCATCAAACATAATTTTAATTGGAACAACATAACTTCGTTTTAAATGAAACGGCACATCTAACTGAATGGGGATATCTACCTTAAGAGGAAATCGAGGTAAATATTTTTTTTGATAAACCAAATCGGTCGTTGCATCTAATGGCAAGATCGTATTAATTTTTACCGTAGTCTGATAATCAATATTGACCTTTACAGGTGTCTCAACCACGAACTTCAAATTTGCAGGATAGCGCCCCTTTAATGGCAAATCCAACCGTTGATCCATATTAATAATCGTATTTAATTTACCCTTAGCTTTAGTCTCCAAATAATTAGATACATGGATTTTTGTTTCCAAACGGTCAGACAATTATATTTTTGCCTTTTGGGCAGTGACATACATAGATGCCTGTACATTCAAATACAACCAAAATAATGCAGCAATTAACATCATCAATATGACAAAGCAGATGAGCCAAGGAAATACCGAGCGAAAAGTTTTCATCGCATTCCCTCCTTAAGGCTGAGTCGTTGCAACAGGATGACTCACAGGCGCACTCATAGGATCACGTAATAACTTGACACTATTTAGTGGAATTTTAAGATTACCTTGTTGAATCTTAACAGGTAAGACGTTTTCTACATTCACAGTCGCATTGAGTGGTGTTTTTACTGGTACATTTAAACGCCCATTAATTGGAATTTGTGTATCTAAGGTGGTAACCAAAGGTACGCGTAAACTCTCTTTCAAATCAGTTCTAACTTTGCTGTCAAACTTTAAATGCACTGCTTGATCTAAAGGCACTTGTAATTCAATAGGTACATCCATTTTAATTGGAATGACACCTTTTAAAGGAAAGCTTAGATCCTTACCAAAAACATTTACCTTCACTTTGGTATCAATCGGCATATCTTGTTCGACTTTTAATACCTCTTTCACTGGAATTGTTGTTTTAATTGGGACCATATTATCAAAATAGACATGTGGCATAAGTGTTTGATTAACTGGAATAGTCAATTGCTCATTGATTGGAATGACTGCTTGCACATTTCCTGTTACATCAACATCTAAAGCATCATGTATTGTGACTTTTGCTTTTAATGCCTCTTGCAATTCAATGTTTACTGCCTGATTTTCAAGAGGAATATAAATATTAAAATGCTTGAATACCCAAATCGCAATAAGAACGCCGCAAACAGCGGCAACGATCAGAAAACCCAATATCATTATTAGTTTTTTAATTTTCAACGCTCTATCCTTAAAACGCTTATCTATTTTCTTGAGTGTAACTGTTTTTTTTGTGATTGGATTTGCACATTTTTCAACAATGCCGTTACAACGGTCAATAGAGCATCATCAAAATTTTAGCCAACAATGAAAAAATTAATATATTTCAATTTATTATAAAATATAGCCAACGAAGTTAGGCCTAAAAAATTCATCTGATTATTTATATATTTTCTAAAATTTTTACTTTAAATGTGATTTTAATTATTTCTCTTACAACTTGCATTGCAATACAAATAAAGTGATTAAATGAATAAATTCAACACTAAGCTCCTCAAACGTAATGATTTTTCAAACAAAAAAAAGGGTTTCAATGAAACCCTTTTTTCGTTTTACAAATTAGTCATTAAGCATTTTTTTCAGCAGGAACTTTTGCGTATTTAACACCACACATTTGTTCAGCAATACGTAATACTTGACAGCTATAACCTACTTCATTGTCATACCAAACATATGCAGTTAAACGTGTACCAGCTGCAATTGTAGCTTGAGCATCAAAAACACCCGCAGTACGTGAACCAATAAAGTCACTAGAAACAACTTCAGTTGAGTTGGTATAACCAATCTGACCTTGTAGGTTAGAGTTGATCGAGATTTGACGAATATACTCGTTCACTTCTTCGCGATCTGCAGCTTTCTCAAGTGTTAAGTTTAAGATAGCTAAAGAAACGTTTGGTGTAGGTACACGTACAGAGTTACCTGTTAGCTTACCTTGTAATGCAGGCAATGCTTTTGCAACGGCTTTTGCAGCACCTGTTTCAGTGATCACCATATTCAATGTTGCAGCACGGCCACGACGGTCAGCTTTATGATAGTTATCAATTAAGTTTTGATCGTTAGTGAATGAATGTACTGTTTCAACATGACCATTAATTACAGTGTATTTGTCATGAAGAACTTTCAATACTGGTGTAATTGCGTTTGTTGTGCAGCTTGCAGCAGAAATGATTTTGTCTTCATCAACGATATCTGCTTGGTTTACACCAAATACAACGTTCTTCATGTCACCTTTACCAGGTGCAGTCAATACAACACGTGCAACGCCTGGGCATTTCAAGTGTTGGCTTAGACCTTCAGCATCACGCCATTTACCAGTGTTATCAATCACAAGCGCATTTTCAATACCATACTCAGTATAATCAACTTCGCTAGGGTTAGATGCATAAATCACTTTGATGAAGTTACCATTTGCAATAATAGCTTCATTCTCTTCATCTACAGAAATAGTTCCTGCAAAAGTACCATGAATAGAATCACGGCGTAAAAGTGAAGCACGTTTTGCTAAATCGCCATCAGATGATTTACGTACAACAATTGCTTTTAAGCTCAAGCCACGACCTAGACCAGATTGACTGATCATTAAACGCGCTAAGATACGACCAATACGACCAAAACCATAAAGTACAACGTCTTTTGGAGTTTCAACAGTTGCATTGCCTTTTAAACCAGCAACAGCTGCTGCAACAAATGCGTCAATATCGCCACCTTGCTGCTTATACTCTACTGCAAGTTTACCGATATCTACTTCTGCAGTACCCATATCTTCAACTTTCATCAATGCTTCAAGAATTGGGAAAGTATTTACAACTGACAGTTCAACATCCAATACACGGGTACGACGGTGTGTTTTTAAAATTTGAATAACAGAACGGTTAATCAAAGAGCGACCGTAAACAGATACCACAACATTTTTTTCGCGGTAAAGTTGGCCAATTAAGGCAATCATACGTTCCGCGATTTCTTCACGGTTTTTCCAACGACCTTGGTGCTCTGCGTGTAAGGCGATGATAGTGTCTTTGCTCACAGATACGTCCTCTAATAAATATCTATATAGACTTGAAATTTAAATCGCCACAATTGTAATGTAAAACGCACCAAGATTGAATCAAAAGCTGACCAGCAAAGCTATTTTTAAACAAAAAGCCCTTTAAATACTGCTTTTTAGAGCTCATTTTTTTGATAAATATGTTTATTTATTTTACTGATCTATGTTTTGTATCCGTTTTTTCAACCGTTGCGCCTGTTTACGTTGTTGGTAAATATGCCAAGAACCTTCAAGTACCAACACCAGTACAGCGGCCCAAATCGCAATATATGTCCACCATTCGGAAGCTTCTATACTTTCCCCCAGCAACATTGATACTAAAGCCAAAAGTACAGGTTCCAGATAACTTAATAAACCAAATAAGATCAGAGGCAAATAACGACTCGCTAAAATATAACTTCCCAGCCCAATCGAACTTAGTAATCCTAAACCCAGTACAATAAGCAGCGTTATTGGATCAAATAAAATTTGAACCCAAATTTGTGGTTGCGTATCAATAAAATAAATTGCAACAGGAAGACATAGTAATAAGTCCCACCAAAACCCGCCCAGATGATCTGTTGCTAGCTTTTTTCTGAGTAAAAAATAGAGTGCATAACCCACAGCAACAACAATAGTTTCCCAAGCAATTCCACCCTGTCGCCATATCGCTAAAGCTACGCCAAATGCAGCCAATATCACAGAGAGAAGCTGAAACTTTGATAGTTTTTCTTTAAAAAACACACAGCCAAAAAGAACCAAGACCATAGGTAATAAGAAATAACCTAAAGAGACCTGTAAACCTCGACCATGAATGGGGCCCCATAAAAACAACCAAAGTTGTAATGAAGATAGGGCTGAAGTCAGTAATAGCCCCAAAAGCAATATAGGTTTTTTACAAATCCTGCGATAAATCACAGCTATATTGCCAATTTCACCAGTAAAATACATAAATGCAGTAAGAAATGGCAAGGTTGCTAATATACGCCAACCAAATGTCTGTTCACTATCAAACATACCCAATAATTGAGTATAAAAATACAATACCCCAAAGGTTACTGAAGCCAATACAGAGAGCACAATCCCTTTAAACACAGCTAATACGCTCCTGCTCTAACTGTCTGATTTTTACTACTGATGTGTTGTGTATATCACATCTTCCACTTTATAACCCAAGTTTTTGGCGTAATTTAAATACTGTTGGATCAGTGCTTGGTTTGGATGTGGTTGCCGTGATAATAACCATAAGGCTTGTCTATTTGGTTCACCAATCAAAGCCATTTGATATTGGTCATCTAGCTTTAAAATCCAATAATCATTTTGTGCCAAAGGTAACCAACGGATCGCTTCTGGCATAAAACTCAGTTTAAATTTGCTATAGCGTGGTGCATTTACTGGATAGGCTTCACCAACCAAAGTCAATGGTTTAGCATCTTGATCTAAACATTGCCGTTCAGCCAACAAATGACCGTATTCATTTAATGTATAGGTTGATGTAATATCTCGACTACAACGTTTCTCCGTTGAACTTGGCTTGCTTAAAATTTCATACCAAACCCCAAGAAACTTATCGATTTCAACTTTCTCTACCGCAGATAAATCCGCAGCTTGAGTGGAGAGAGAAAACGCGCACACTCCACATACAGTCAACACAGTATTCGTCAGCCATTGCTTGATCATCACATTATTCATGGTGATTCCTGTGGTTTTTCTTATTTTTAAAGTCTAGACGAGTTTAGCCTAAACTTTAAACTTTGTAACGCCAAATCACAGAATAAACAATAAATTAAATGTAATATGCATTACACAATCATCTGTGCTTTCAATCGAAGAATATCATCTCTAATTTGTGCTGCTTGCTCAAATTGTAATTCCTTCGATGCCTTCAACATTTGTTTTTCTAAGTTTCCTATGTGGCGTGCAAATAATTTAGGATCAGAAAGAATATGGCGCTCATCTGCACTCATACTGCTAAACTGATTAAACAATGCTTCATCATATTGCTCTTGTTCTAAGTCCTCACCTGTATCAATCTCTCTAACAGCCTGACGAACAGCACTTCTTGGAACAATACCATGTTCTTCATTAAACTCAATTTGCTTTAAACGTCGACGCTCTGTCTCATCAATTGCTTTTTGCATCGAATCTGTAATGCGGTCAGCATACAAAATAGCTTTACCTTTTACGTTTCGTGCAGCTCGACCAATCGTCTGAATTAATGAACGCTCAGAGCGTAAGAAACCCTCTTTATCAGCATCGAGTATTGCGACTAAACTAACTTCGGGCATATCAAGCCCTTCTCGAAGTAAGTTAATACCAACCAAAGCATCATATACGCCAGTACGTAATTCATGAATGATTTTTACCCGCTCTACCGTATCTATATCAGAATGCAGATACGCAACTTTAATTGAATATTCTTTTAAATAAGCAGTGAGATCTTCAGCCATACGCTTCGTGAGTGTGGTAATCAATACTCGCTCATCAAGTTCTTTACGTATATTAATTTCTGACAGAACATCATCAACCTGAGTCAACACTGGGCGAATTTCTATTTCAGGATCAATCAATCCTGTTGGACGTACCACCTGTTCAACTACGCGCTCAGACTTTTCTAACTCGTAAGCTGCAGGAGTTGCACTCACAAAAATTGTCGTTGGGATAATTCGTTCCCATTCCTCAAATTTCATTGGTCGGTTATCTAAAGCACTAGGCAAACGGAAACCATAATTCACCAAATTTTCTTTACGTGAACGGTCACCTTTATACATCGCACCGATCTGTGGCACAGTTACATGTGACTCATCAATAATCAACAATGCATCATCTGGTAAATAATCAAATAAAGTTGGTGGCGCTGCCCCAGCTGAACGACCAGATAAATGACGTGAATAGTTTTCAATGCCATTGGTATAACCCAATTGCTGCATCATCTCTAAATCATAACGTGTACGTTGTTCAATACGCTGAGCTTCTAATAACTTATCGTTTTCTTTAAAAAAAGCTAATTGATCTTGTAATTCGATTTTAATACTGTCAATCGCACGGGCTAAATGATCCTTAGGTGTAACATAATGACTCTTAGGATAAATGGTTACACGTGGAACTTTGCGCACCATTTTGCCATTAATTGGATCGAACCAACGAATTGAATCAACTTCATCGTCAAATAATTCAATGCGAATTGCATATTGATCTGATTCGGCAGGGAAAATATCTAAAATTTCACCACGAATCCTATATGTACCACGCAAAAACTCAAGTTCATTACGGCTATATTGCATTTCAACCAAACGGCGAATAAGTTCATCACGAACCACGCGATCACCTTGAACAACATGCAATAACATACTCATATAGGCATTTGGGTCACCCAAACCATAAATAGCCGAGACCGAAGCAACAATAATTGCATCACGACGCTCAAGCAGAGAACGAGTTGCAGATAAACGCATCTGATCGATATGATCATTAATTGCTGCATCTTTCTCAATAAAAGTGTCAGAAGATGGTACATATGCTTCTGGTTGATAATAGTCATAATAACTCACAAAATATTCAACGGCATTGTGAGGAAAAAATGCTTTAAACTCTCCGTATAATTGCGCTGCTAAAGTTTTATTATGCGCCATAATAATTGTTGGTCGCTGTAGCTGTGCAATGACGTTGGCCATGGTATAGGTTTTACCAGAGCCCGTAACCCCTAATAATAATTGATCTTTTAGGCCTGCATGCACCCCTTGCACTAACTTCTCAATTGCCTGTGGTTGATCGCCAGCAGGTTGATAATGGGTGACTAACTCAAAGGGTTGCTTTTCATTCACTGCAGATCACTTCCTCAAAACCAATATTCAAAAAATAATTTTTAGCGCCAACAAATCAATTCGTTGAGTTCAGATCTTTCTCAACGCTTGATCTTAAAATGCATTATAAAGAATATTCGTGACGCAAAAACAATTATATCTTTCGATCAATTATTTTAAATCCAAAACTCAGCAGCCCTAAAGACTCTAAAAGTCTTACCCAATACATAATCTGTAATCTACAAGATCATGAATCAATGAACAAAGCACTTGACCCAATAAACAAAGCTCTGCAACATGAAGCAATCCACACCTTCTTGATGCAATGATCATGAGCTACCATTATCACAATGAGACAATTATTAAAAACTTAGCTGAAGACATGGTATTTGTCTTTGGAAGCAATATGGCAGGCACCCATGCCGGTGGTGCAGCTAAAATTGCTTTACAACACTTTGGCGCAACACGTGGTGTAGGTCGTGGTTGGGCTGGGCAAAGCTTCGCCATTCCAACGATGAATGAGCATTTACAACAAATGCCTTTATCTCAAATCGAATACTATATTGATGATTTCAAAATTTATGTTAAAAATCATGCCCAAACAATTTTCTTTATTACTGCTGTTGGCTGTGGAGTTGCAGGTTATAAAGTAGAGGAAATCGCCCCTATGTTTAAAGGCATTGCACATAATGTTATTTTTCCTGAGTCATTTCGTCCATTTGTTGAAAAGACCTTACCTAAAATAAATCAACATTTCTTAAAACAAGTGATTGATCCTCAGTTAATTCTCGCAAGTGAGCCTGAACAAGTACTTGAAACACTTCACTTAACTGCTGCTGAACGAAGTCTTGCAACGATTTTACTTAATACCCCAATGTTTCCTGTAGATAGCAATGGACGTGAACGTGACTTTGAAATTCAAGATATCTTGCACACTTTAAACAATAAAATTCCACGGTTTATTGCTAATGATGCAACTGCACTTCCTGTAGGTGGTGTCATTTTGGCGTTATTGGAGCTTTATCGTATCAATGAACAAGACTTTGTAGATGTGTATTTAGGACAACGTGAGATTTCAGCACCATCTGCTGCAAATCATGCTAAAAAATAATTTTAAAGTTTAATCTGATGTAGACCAAGCATGGTCTACATTATTCCTGTCCCCTTTACTGACATCACTACATATTCATAATTTAATGATATCTAAAAATAAATTTAATGAATTGATTGATGGTTAAGATTATATTTTAAATAATAAAAAGACACCCTGGGTAAATTACTCAGGGTGTCTTTTTATGTTAATTCGCATTATACGACTTAACGTTTGCCCATTGACCGTCGTGTACCACGTGGTGGTGGCCAAGTTTTATCGGCATAACCTTCTGGTTTAGGACGCACGGCATTATGCGTCACATCCTCTGCATTTTCTTGCTGTACAGGAACAGGAAAGGGCAAGCTTACCTTGCGCTTTGGTGTTTTAGACATGAGTATGACCTCAAATAGCGTATTGCTGATTTTAATTATTTTTAACGTAATAAGCGAGTCTTGATATTACTGAACACCCAAAATTGCAACAATTTTCAAATTATCAAAAAAAATATAGTAATTTACTATTTTTCTTCAATATTCGTCCCTGAATATAAATTTTTAGGCTAAGATAAGCTGTTTTTATTTTTTTATCCCCATAAGAGGAATATTGCCGTGGACGTTCGTCTTTCTGATCGTGTCAATGCCATCAAACCGTCCCCTACCCTTGCGGTGACCAACAAAGCTGCAGAACTTAAAGCTGCTGGTAAAAACGTTATTGGTCTAGGCGCGGGTGAACCTGATTTTGATACCCCTCAACACATCAAAGATGCGGCGATTAACGCCATTAACAACGGTTTCACCAAATACACCGCTGTTGACGGTACTCCTGGTTTGAAAAAAGCAATTATTGCTAAACTCAAACGCGATAACCAACTTGATTATCAAGCAAACCAAATCTTGGTTTCTTGTGGTGGTAAACAGTCATTCTTTAACCTTGCTCTAGCACTGTTAAACAAAGGTGATGAAGTTATCATCCCTGCACCTTACTGGGTAAGTTATCCAGATATGGTGATCATCGCTGAAGGTACGCCTGTAATCGTAAAATGTGGTGAAGATCAACGTTTTAAAATCACTGCTGCTCAACTTGAAGCTGCTATTACTGACAAAACTCGTCTTGTAGTACTCAACAGCCCATCAAACCCAACAGGAATGATTTATACCAAAGCTGAACTTGAAGCTTTAGCTGATGTATTGCGTAAACACCCACAAGTGATGGTTGCTTCAGATGATATGTATGAACCTATTCGTTGGGATGATGAGTTCTACAATATCGCAACTGTTGCACCTGACCTTTATGACCGTGTAATTGTATTAAATGGTGTATCAAAAGCATATGCGATGACTGGATGGCGTATTGGTTATGCTGCAGGTCCTGCTAAATTGATTGGTGCGATGAAAAAAATTCAATCACAATCAACTTCAAACCCAACTTCTATTTCGCAAGTTGCTGCTGAAGCTGCTTTAAATGGTCCTCAAGACGTACTTAAACCAATGATTGAAGCATTTAAACGCCGTCACGATCTAGTGATGAATGGCCTCAATGCAATCAACGGAATTTCTTGCTTACCTGCTGATGGCGCATTCTATGCCTATGCAAATATCCGCCCATTGATTCGTGCTAAAGGTTTAAAATCTTGCACTGAATTCTCTGAATGGTTATTAGAAGAAACTGGTGTTGCTGTTGTACCTGGTGATGCTTTTGGTCTAGGTGGCTTTATGCGTATCTCTTATGCAACCGCTGACGAAGTATTAGTAGATGCACTAGCACGTATTAAGAAAGCAGCGGATTCAATTGAAGGCGTGGATGCTGCAATCGCTTCTATCGAAGCTGAAAAAGCAGCACAATAATATATTGAGCTAAACTCAAATACCGCATCTTATGATGCGGTATTTTTTTACATATACGAATTAAACTTCTGAAGATGCTTGAAACATCGCAATAACTTCTGCTTCTGTCATGGTTTTACGTTGCCCAGCAAACTGGTAAAAGTCTGGTTTATTATCAATATAAATTTCCAAATCTAAATCCAAATCACTTGGTGTTTCATCTATAGCGAATGCATTGATATTACAATAACTTTGATCTTTACTGCGCCAGAATAGACTGGTTCCACATTGTTTGCAAAAACCACGTTCTCCCCAAGCAGATGAATTATAAATAGCAAGTTGTGCTTGCTGACTAAATTTCAAACTCTCAGGTACAACATCAATTGTCATAATGACGCCACTTGTTTGTTTACGACAAATTGAACAATGGCAGCTATGAACATGATGATTCTGTAATTCCACCTCAAATTGAGTTGCACCACATACACATTGACCTTTCATTGTATCCCTCTCCCCTTAATCTCTTGATTATTCTAAGAGTCTAAATAATATTCAATTTTTCTTTCTTTGACTATTTTTGTTCAAATATAGAACATCCAACGTAAAAATATAGCACAAAGCATAAAATTACCTTGACCCTACTCAAAATCTGCTTATAATCGCACTCAGATTCTCCAATAGCTCAGTCGGTAGAGCGACGGACTGTTAATCCGCAGGTCCCTGGTTCGAGCCCAGGTTGGAGAGCCAAATTCTAAAAGCCCACCTCATTGAAGTGGGCTTTTTTTATTGTGTCTACATATCTTCCATCAAAGCCAATCTAGCTAATGATTGCCCATGTTGTGCAGCTTTTTCAAACCAATATCTCGCTTTAGCACTGTCTTTTACCGTACCCTCTCCAGTTCGATACATCTGCCCCACCTGATATTGAGAATTAATATCGCCAGCTTCAGCAGATTTCAAATACAGCTTAAACGCCTCAGTATAACTTTGTTTAACACCACGACCATCATAATACATCTTCGCAAGATATTGAGCTGTATAGCCATTTGCTATAGCCTGACGATAGTATTTAACTGCTTTACTATAGTTTTGAACCGTTGCGGGACCTGTTTCATATATATTTCCCAATCGAATTTGTGCTGAACCATAGCCCTGTGCTGCCGCTTTCTCATACCACTGTATTGCAAGCTGAATATTCTGCTCTACACCTCGACCGTCTGCATAACTTGCTCCAATAAAAAACTGTGCTTTAGCATCACCTTGCTCAGCTTCCTGCAATGTACGTACAAACATCTCTTGTACACTCTCTGCTGGCTTAGGGCTACTCTGTATTGGCAAATGCTCTCGTTTCATTGATGTGCCTATTGGATCAGCCACGATAGACTGAATACTAAACATCGTCACAGCCGAAACTAAAAGTTGAATTAAGCGCATATGAAATATAATGTTCCCATATAAAAATAAATCAAAGATAAATGTAATTATTCAATATTTCTATTTTTACTCTAAAAAACTCATTATTACTTTCATGGTAAAAACAAAATGTTTATGAGATAACTAAACTTAATTGCAAAGTATTTTATATAAACTATGACCTACACTGATCTCATCATTGAATTTTCACCACTCAAACTCTGCACGTTTCATGCTACCGATGCCACCGAGGTCTATCGCCACATTACCCCAACCTTGACACGCTATATGTCATGGAATCCCCCCACCAATCCAGCAGAATTTGAACAAGTCTGGCAACAGTGGCTTAAAGATATTGAAACAGAAAAAGAGCTAGTCTTAATCATTCGTCATGACACGCTCAATGAATTTCTTGGAGTCGCGGCATTACACCAACTGCAATCAAAAACACCTGAACTGGGCATTTGGATTCGTGAGGATCGTCATGGTTCACGCTATGGTCGTACAGCGATTTACGCACTTGCAGACTGGGCTTCAAAACATCTCGATATTGAACACTTTATTTACCCTGTTGCAGTTGATAACCTTGCGAGTCGTGCGATTGCTGAAGCACTGGGTGGCACGATCTATCAGCAAGAAAAAAAACCCAAATACCAATCTGTCACCTACGCAATCCCAGCTTTAACACACAATCTGCACTAAGCAGCAACCGTAAAACCAACAAAGCCCCAATCATATGATTAGGGCTTTGCTATAATGAACACAATGATCCTAATTGCTCGTACGTGGCTGTTTTAACTTAGGTGTGCCACTATGGAAACGAAACACTGGGTCAGGGCTTTCAATCAACTGCTGTTCCACTGCACGAATATGCTCAATACGGCTTTGAATATCTTCTTCAGGATCTTTAAGTTGGTTGCTTTTCGCCACATCCAAAGCCAAAGCCAAATAGTCTTCGTAATGACGAGACTCAGACTTAAGTAAATAACGATAGTAACGGCCTAATTCATCATCTACCAACGGTGCAAGCGCATAAAAACGCTCACATGAGCGTGCCTCAACAAAAGCACCAATAATCAAAATATCAATTAATGCCTCAGGCTCATAGGTGCGCACCTCTTTACGTAAACCGCCAGCATAACGCCCTGCACTTAAAGCCTGCCACGCTTGACCACGTTTATTCATGAACTCAAGTACTTGTTCATAATGCAGCATTTCTTCACGTACAAGCTGGGCAAGTTTTACCTGTAGATCTGTAAAGAAGCTATAGCGGAACATCAAGTTCATGGCCGTGCCCGCTGCTTTTTTTTCACAGTTAGCATGATCTTGCATAAGCAAAGGTAAATTATTTACCGCTTCATTCAGCCAAGCCTGTGGTGTTCTACAACCTAAAAATGCCAATACAGGTTGCATTAATTCATCATAATTCATGCGGCTAATCTCAAACTGCGGCCTGAATTGCAGCTTTCATATCTTGAACAGCTTGACTCAATCCAACAAATACACTTTCGGCAATAATCGAATGTCCAATATTTAATTCATGAATTTCAGCTATCGCTGCAATTGGTTTTACATTCTCTAAATTTAAGCCATGACCTGCATTAACAACCAAACCAAGTTTTGCCGCATATGCAGCACCCTCTTCAATTCGTTGTAATTCTTTTTGCTGTTCAGCCTCAGTCGTTGCATCTGCATAGGCGCCAGTATGTAGCTCAATCGTTGGTGCTCCACATGCAATAGCAGCATCAATTTGTGCAAAATCAGCATCAATAAATAATGACACATCGCAACCTATTGCCACCAAGGCTTGAGTTGCTGCCTTAACATGCTCAAAATGCTTGACCACATCTAAACCACCTTCAGTGGTTAATTCTTGACGTTTTTCTGGAACAA
Organism: Acinetobacter rudis; assembly: GCF_031157835.1. Lineage (GTDB taxonomy): Bacteria > Pseudomonadota > Gammaproteobacteria > Pseudomonadales > Moraxellaceae > Acinetobacter > Acinetobacter rudis_A. The sequence continues at coordinate 316,006 of NZ_JAVIDR010000002.1, forward strand.
AACAAACATGTTGTGGACGAATCTCTTGCGCAAAAGCCACCATTTCATCTGTAACTGCAATTTCTAGATTCATCCGTGTTTTCAATAATGGACGCATGCGACGCACATCATCATCTTGAATATGGCGACGATCTTCACGCAAATGTAAAGTAATCCCCTCTGCACCTGCTTGCTCGCAAATAAGTGCGGCCTTTACTGGATCTGGATAGGTCGTACCACGTGCTTGACGAAGTGTAGCGACATGATCGATGTTAACACCAAGAATTGCAGGCATAGTCTTCCCCTACTGACTTTTAGATTGAATATTTTGAATCCACAATTGACGACTCTTTAACGGTCGGTCTCCAAGTAAAGCCGCTATTAACTGGCGATACAACTTAGTCAACAGTTGTAATTGCGCCTGATTAAATTCTTGGCCCACCTCATAATCGATCATCGTTAAAATCTGTTCACCCGTCACACTTGCATTTGAACGATGTGATACTGCAACAAAACCATCATTAAGCATCAATTCATAGCATTGTTGCGCTTGAATCGGCTGTTGTTGGGCATCAACATCAAAACTTAATGCATAGCCTAACTCTTCTAACAGTACATATTCAAATTGACGCAAAATTTGTTTTAGATAAGTATTTGTTTCAGCCTGTTGGCCTAACTGCTGTAACGCAGATAGAGTGATATGGTATTGTTGAAATGTTTGTGGCATTGATTCTTCGACTGGACATAGACGCAACAAAATTTCATTGAGATAAAATCCTGCAAAGAAAGCATCACCATAAAAAAAGACAGGCTGGCTGACAATTTCTAATTTAGAAAAATTTTTAAGAGCAGATTTTCCTGATGCTTGCAAACATAACGGTTGATATTGGGGTGCTGGTACTTGTCTTAAAATACCGTCTACACGCCCATATTCTTGAGTAAACAAATGAATAATATGACTACGATCACGATATTTACGATGATGGATCAAATAGCCATGCAGAACCTCATTACGCATCAGTACTACACTGCCTAAATCAAGTTATTTTGATTTTTTCTTAGCCTTTTCATCTTCTTCATCGTCACCATCTGGAATAACAGCCTCCACAACCGCAACTGTTCCTTTTACAACACCTTTGGTTGTTTTATATGCCACTTTTACAGGGACAGTAACAACTTTATGAATACAGCCCTGTAGCAACCCCACAACGACGAGCAATGTAAAAACTTTAATCTTCATGGCGTTAACTACAGACCTCTTTTCAATTACTTAAATATCACTATAACCTAAGCTTTTTAGTGCACGTTCATCATCAGACCAGCCACCTTTCACTTTCACCCACAAGGTAAGCATCACTTTTTGCTCAAACATTTTTTCCATATCAACACGAGCATCCATGCCGATACGTTTCAATTTAGCGCCTTTTTCACCAATTACAATCGCTTTCTGACCAGATCGCTCAACAAAAATGGTGGCATCGATATAAGTACATGCTGGTTTTAAACGACCTGTTTTTTCATTTACAACAGGTTCTTCAATCTTATAAGACTCAATTTGCACCGTTAAGTCATAAGGTAACTCTTCACCCAATTGACGCATGATTTTTTCACGAATAATTTCGCTTGCTAAGAAACGTTCGGAACGATCAGTTAATTGATCCAAAGAATAAAGTGGTGGCTGGAACGGTAAATACTTTTCAATTGCCTCACGTAAATGCTCTAAGTTCGAATTACGCAATGCCGATACAGGTACAATCTCAGCAAAATTCATTAACTTAGTACGCTCTTGAATTAATGGCAATAATTCTTTTTTATCTTCAAGCGTATCAATCTTATTAATGACTAAAACCACAGGCATCTGTGCATTTTGTAATTTTTCCAAAACCAGTTCGTCATTTTGTGTCCATTTATGGCCATCAATAACAAAAAGAACGAGGTTTACATCACGTAATGCTGAATGAGCAGCACGATTCATCATTTTATTGATTGCACGTACTTCTTTCTTATGCATTCCAGGAGTATCTACAAATACCGCTTGCGATTTTTCACGGCTGTCAATACCTACGATTTTATGTCGAGTTGTTTGAGGCTTTCGTGAAGTAATTGACAACTTTTGACCCAACAAGTGATTCATAAGTGTCGATTTACCAACGTTAGGACGCCCAACAATTGCAACAAAACCACTTTTATAATCAGCAGGAATGACATTTTCTTGGGCACTAAAGAACTGATCGATCAGATTTGAATCTTCAGCAGCTGGATCAAGATCAGTTTGCTTTTGATCATTTTCTGTGGACATGACGATTATTGCTCCAATAACTTTAAAATTTCTGCCGCTACGGCTTGTTCTGCAAATCGACGACTTGAACCTTCACCTTGTAAGGTTGGCAAACCGCTTACTGTACATTCTACTTTGAAATGCTGGTTCGGCGCATCACCTTGAATATCAATTACATCATATATAGGCAAAGCTTTTTTACGTGCTTGCAAATATTCTTGCAAACGAGACTTCGGATCTTTAAGTTGATCTGTAGGCTCAATATTTTCCAGATAAGGCACGTACCAATGCAATACAATGTTTTGCAGTGTCTTTAAATCACTGCAATCGATATAAATAGCACCAATAATCGCTTCTACTGTATCAGCTAAAATCGACTCACGGTGGTGACCACCAGACTTTAATTCACCCGTACTTAAGATTAAACTTTGACTAAGTTTTAAATCATTTGCGATTTTACCCAAAGCCTCTTGACGCACTAAAGTTGCGCGCATTCTTGTCAGTCGCCCCTCATTTTCATTGGGGTAGGTTTGATATAAATAATTGGCAATAATCATGCCCAACAAAGAATCCCCTAGAAATTCTAGACGTTCATAATTATATCTGTGACTAACAGAGCGATGGGTCAACGCAAGTTGCAGAAGCTCAGGTTGTTTAAATTGATACCCGATTCGGCTAACTAGACGCGGATCACTTAATTTCAACTGTGCTTTGCTCAAAACTCTTCTCAAATCTATGACTAAATGAATGGATTGCAGCTGATCATCAACTACAAGCATTTATAAAAAATTAAAACCATCCTGTTCACTATAAACAACCGAAGCCATTTATAAGCAGGATGGTCATTTCAATTTTGGTTGTATCTAAACATCAAACCAAAATCACATTTCCCAATTGAAATAAATCCAGTTGAGATTATTCAATTGCACCATTACGGCTAAATTGAGGTAGATTAAAACCAGGTTCTTTATGCATCCAAACATAAACTGCATGACCAATTAGATTTTCTTCTGGTACAAATCCCCAAAAACGACTATCTAAACTCTGATCACGGTTATCCCCCATGGCAAAGTATTGCCCTTGCGGAACGGTAACTTCCCAACTACGACCATTTGTTTTCACAAAATGATCATTCTGTTGTGTTACGAATGGAGCTTTATCCTTGGTTGGTGCAGAATTGTATCCATCAAGCACTGGATCACCAGCATCTAGATGACGTGCCAAATGAGAATGCTGCCCTAACTGTTCACGTGTATAACTTACATTCGCACGTTCAAAACGGTCTTTATCACGACTAAAATCAACAACTTTCTCTTGAACCTGAACACCATTAATGAAAAGTTTACCCTGATCATAAACAATATGATCACCCGGTAATCCAACAACGCGTTTAATAAAACTTACTTTTGGATCAACAGGATAACGGAAGACAAAAACCTCTCCACGTTGTGGTGAACCGACATTGAAAATTTTGGTATTGGTCAGTGGTAAACGCACACCATACTGATATTTGTTCACCAAAATAAAGTCACCGGTCTCTAAAGTTGGCACCATAGAGTCTGATGGAATATTGAATGGTTCAAATAAAAATGAACGCAATACTAATACCACAGCCAATACTGGCCAGAAATCATATGCCCATGTGACTAAGAAATTTTCATTGTTTCTTCCTTTGGTCTTACGTTGTTTCAGTACCAATTTATCCAACAACCACACGGCAAAAAACACCAATGTGACTGGAACGAGAATCAAATTAAAATCAAAATCCATGGACTATACTCTCTTATTTTTTATCGACTTGTAAAACGGCTAAAAACGCTTCTTGTGGAATTTCAACACTTCCCACTTGTTTCATACGTTTTTTACCTTCTTTTTGTTTGGATAACAATTTTTTCTTACGCGATACGTCACCACCATAACATTTTGCTAACACGTTTTTACGCATAGCCTTTACTGTTGAACGTGCAATAATTTGAGCACCAATCGCAGCTTGAATCGCGACATCAAACATTTGACGAGGAATCAAATCTTTCATTTTTTCAACTAAGGCAATACCACGATGACGCGCATCGTTACGGTGACAAATCATTGCCAATGCATCAACTTTATCGCCGTTAATCAAGACATCAACTTTAACCAAAGATGAACTTTCAAAACGAACAAAATTATAATCCAGTGACGCAAAACCTCGAGAACATGACTTTAAGCGATCAAAGAAGTCCATCACCACTTCAGCCATTGGTATTTCGAAAGTAATAGATACTTGATTACCCAAGAATTTCATATCTTTTTGAATACCACGACGCTCAACACACAGCGTCATCACATTACCCAAATACTCTTGTGGAACCAAGATATGACATTCCGCGATTGGTTCACGTAAATCTTCAACAGTTGAACCATCAGGCATTTTTGAAGGACTATCGATATAAATAGTCTGCCCCGACTTCATCACTGCTTCATAAATTACTGTTGGTGCTGAGGTAATCAGATCTAGATCATACTCACGCTCCAAACGCTCTTGTACAATCTCCATATGTAGCATACCCAAAAAGCCACAACGGAAACCAAAACCAAGCGCATCTGAACTTTCAGGCTCAAAAAATAATGCCGAATCATTAATTTGTAATTTATGTAATGCTTCACGGAAAGGTTCAAAATCGCTAGCATCAATTGGGAACAAACCTGCATAAACCTGAGGTTTTACCTTTTTAAAACCAGGTAATGTTGCAACATCTGGCGTAGTAGATAAAGTAATGGTATCCCCTACAGGCGCACCAAAAATATCTTTAATACCCGCAATAACAAAACCAACTTCACCAGCTTCAAGCATCCCTGTTTCAGTATGTTTTGGATTAAAAATACCTACAGAAGTAATAATGTGTGTTTGGCCAGTTGATTTAACTAACATTTTGTCGCCCTTACGGACACGACCCTGTTTAATACGAACTAAAGACACCACGCCTAAGTAGTTATCAAACCAAGAGTCAACAATCAAAGCCTGTAGCGGTGCTTCACGATCACCTTCGGGTGCTGGAATAACATCTACGAGTGTTTCTAAAACCGCTTCAATACCCAAACCTGTTTTTGCTGAACAAGTCGGCGCGCTTGTGGCTTCAATCCCAATAATTTCCTCAATCTCATGAATCACACGTTCAGGTTCAGCTTGAGGCAAATCAATTTTATTTAGAACAGGTAGAACTTCTAAACCCTGCTCAATCGCGGTATAGCAGTTCGCAACTGACTGAGCTTCCACACCTTGAGCGGCATCGACAACCAATAAAGCACCTTCACAGGCAGCTAATGAGCGAGACACTTCATACGAAAAGTCCACATGCCCAGGCGTGTCAATAAAGTTTAATTGATATTCTTCACCATTGGGATGGGTATAATACAACGTTACCGAGGTCGCTTTGATGGTAATACCACGTTCACGTTCAAGCTCCATGGAGTCTAATACTTGCGCCTGCATTTCACGCGCCTGCAAACCACCACAAGTTTGAATAAAGCGGTCAGCGAGAGTCGACTTACCATGATCGATATGAGCAATAATCGAAAAATTTCGTATATTATTGATATTAACGGATTTTTTAGCTACTGCCATATACCACTCTAAAAATAAGTACTCAATCATGTACTCGATATACAGTACAAATGATATGAAAGATGAATGTTCGAAGATGTTGCACAGTATAAGCAGTCAATGCTTAAAAATACATAGAGCTTTTAAAAATAGTACGATTCTATAAAAATTAGCATTTTGCTCCATAAAACCCGTCAAACCCAATGCATGATAAATGTCATCACTTTCCCAATAAACAGCCTAAATATATTGACTAAGTTTCATAAAAACAAAATCGATCTTATCTCTTTGCTTTATCTAAGGCATCACAGTCTTTTGAAGCACATCGTTAATTATCTTTATATATAAGACATAACATTTTGTATGTTATAAAGAAGAACACAAACATGAACCCAAAACAAACAAAAGCATTTTAAAAGATTTAGTCACCTTGATAGGCAGTAAAATTTAGCGCATCCGCTGTATCATTTAAGGGTTGATATGCTTGGGTAAAACTTGGAGACAAACGTTTAGGCCGCCCTGTAGCAATCTCCACACAAGCCCATTTGGTTTGTCCTGTAAAAATAATACTTTGATCAGATGGTCTAAAAAACACATATTGGCGTGTTGAATAGAGTGCATTAAGATCACTTAACCATGTCCGTAAGATCAAATGCTCCCCTAACAAAGCAGCTTTACGGTACTGAACTTGATGTTCAACAGCGACCATAGCATGTTTAAGTTCTAGGTATTGTTTTAAACCCAAACCCAAGCTATCTACATGTGCTGTTGCAATATCTTGCATCCATTGCACATAAACCACATTGTTTACATGTCCTAATACATCAATATCTTTCTCTTGTACCTGATATGGCAAATCAAATGTTGTTGTCACATTTCTTCCTTTTACCGTTTTATTGCTCTGCATACCTTAACTGATTCGACAATGCGTTGCCTTAAGCAGTAATTTTGATCTTTATAGCAGAAATATCCCTAAGCACAAAGCAAATAGCATTGGATGTCAACGAATTTCCAAGTAGAATAGTGCGCTAGTCGAGGGATGCTGCGACATGACATCAATTTTTACTGACGAAGTACAGTGATAATTCTAATTTCATTGCCAGGCTCGACGATCGACAGTAGTGTTCATCTACAGTCAACAACGGCATCCGCGAACAGAATGATCAATACCAGATAGAAATTAGGAGATCCTGATGAACGCGGGAAACGCTACATTTACAGATTATAAAGTTGCTGATATCTCACTTGCTGATTTTGGCCGTAAAGAAATCAAACTTGCTGAAGCTGAAATGCCAGCATTGATGGGTCTTCGCCGTCGCTACTCAGCAGCTAAACCACTTGCTGGTGCCAAGATTTTAGGTTGTATTCATATGACCATTCAAACTGCGGTACTAATTGAAACTTTGGTTGAGCTTGGTGCAGAGGTTCGTTGGACTTCATGCAATATCTTCTCTACTCAAGATCATGCAGCTGCGGCAATCGCTGCACGTGGTATTCCTGTATTTGCTTGGAAAGGCGAAACAGAAGAAGAATATATGTGGTGTTTAGAACAACAAATCAATGTAGGCGGTACACCTTGGGATGCCAACATGATTTTAGACGATGGTGGTGACTTAACTGCACTCGTTCATGAAAAATATAGCGATCTTTTAAACCATATTCATGGTGTAACAGAAGAAACAACGACTGGTGTACAGCGTCTACTTGAAATGTGGAAAGATGGCTCACTTAAAGTACCAGCAATCAATGTAAATGATGCAGTAACCAAATCTAAGAATGATAATAAGTATGGTTGCCGTCACTCATTGAATGATGCGATCAAACGTGCAACTGATATGTTACTTTCAGGTCGTCGTGCCCTTGTTATTGGTTATGGCGATGTAGGTAAAGGTTCTGCTCAATCATTACGTCAAGAAGGTATGATTGTTCGTGTTACCGAAGTTGACCCAATTTGTGCAATGCAAGCATGTATGGATGGTTATGAAGTTGTTTCTCCATATAAAAATGGCGTACAAACAGGTAATAAAGCAGATATTAATCAAGACTTACTACAAAACACTGATTTAATCGTAACAACAACTGGTAACTATCACGTTTGTGATGCTGCAATGCTTGATTCTCTTAAAGCTGGTGCTGTAGTTTGTAATATTGGTCACTTTGATACTGAGATTGATACAAACTACTTACGTGGTTACAAATGGGTTGAAGTAAAACCTCAAGTACACCAAGTGTACCGTAGTGAAAATGAGCAAGACTACTTAGTATTACTATCAGAAGGTCGCCTAGTGAACCTTGGTAATGCTACTGGTCACCCATCACGTGTTATGGATGGCTCTTTTGCCAACCAAGTTTTGGGTCAAATGCACTTATTTGCTGAGAAATTTGCAGATCTTCCTAGTGAAGAAAAAGCTGCACGTATTCGTGTAGAAATCTTACCGAAAAAATTAGATGAAGAAGTTGCAGCTGCAATGGTTGCAGGCTTTGGTGGCGTACTGACTCAACTGACTCAAGTACAAGCAGACTACCTTGGTGTAGCTGTTGAAGGTCCATTTAAATCTGAAACTTATAAATACTAAGTTTAGCTTTTGCTTTGAGAGGTCATCTTTGAAGAGATGCCCTCTCTGTGCAAGCTTCGGCTCAACAAAAATAAGGATGGCCACATGAGTAAACATGTTCCTATTTCATTTGAATTTTTCCCTACAAAAACTGATGCTGGTGCTGAAAAGCTTCGTACTGTCCACCAAGAATTACAAACACTGAATCCAGAATTTTTTTCTATCACTTATGGTGCTGGCGGCTCAACACGTGAACGCACACTAGCAGCGATTAATGACTTCTATCAAAAAGGTACTCCCGTTGCACCACACTTATCTTGTATAGGTGATGATAAACAACGTATTGCTGAGCTACTTGACCTCTACAAAACAAAGGGTATTGATCGTATTGTTGCTTTACGTGGTGATCTTCCTTCTGGTCAAGTTGGTTTAGGTGAATTACCGTATGCACAAGATTTGGTTCGCTTTATTCGCGAACACTCTGGAGATCATTTCCAAATTGAAGTTGCAGCGTATCCTGAAATGCACCCACAAGCTGCTGACTTAGATGTAGATATTAAAAATTTTGTCAATAAAGTAAATGCTGGGGCCAATGCCGCCATCACTCAATTTTTCTTTAATCCAGACGCATATTTCTACTTTATTGATCGTTTACACAAGGCAGGTGTCAACATTCCTGTTGCACCGGGGATTATGCCGATCACCAATGCCAGTAATTTAATACGGTTCGCAGATGGTACAGGTGCTGAAATTCCACGTTGGATACGTAAACAACTGCAAGCTTATGGCGATGATCAACAGAGCATCAAAGCTTTTGGTCATGAAGTTGTTGTGAAGTTGTGTGAACGTCTATTGGCTGGTGGTGCACCTGCGCTACATTTCTATACAATGAACCAAACAGACCCAACTCGCCAATTGGTTCACGACCTTAATCTCGTTTAATTGTTTCGCACAGAGTAACTGATATGTCCCGTTTTTTTATTGATGCAACACTTGAACTTGGTGTAAACCTGCAACTGACAGATCAAGTCTTTCATCACTGGGTTAAAGTGCTCCGTGCGCAGCTTGGTGCAGTTGCCACCTTATTTAATGGACAAGGTGGTGAATACCAAGTCACATTAATTGAAATTAACAAAAAAGATGCTGTTGTAAGTGTTGACCAATTCAACCCTGATAATCGAACACCTAATGCGGCCGTGGTGATTGGTCAAGTCATGAGTAAAGGTGACCGCATGGATTTCATGGTCCAAAAAGCAACAGAACTCGGCGTTCGTAAAATTCAACTCCTCACTTCGGAACGCTGTGAAATGCGTTTAAAGTATGAACGTGATCAAAAGAAAATTGATCACTGGCAGGCAATAGCAATTGCAGCTTGTGAGCAGTGTGGAATGAACATTATTCCAGAAATACTTGCTCCACTAAGTCTAGAACAATGGCTAGCGACAGATTTACCAACAACAAAACTCGTTATGGCACCAGACACTGAAAAAACAGATGTTTTGGCTGACATGTCCCAAGATATTGCTTTACTCATTGGCCCAGAAGGTGGACTTAGTCATACAGAAATAGACTTGGCACAATTTCACGGTTTTAAAAATTGGTGTATAGGTGATCGAGTATTACGCACAGAGACTGCCCCAATCGTCGCACTCTCTATAATTATCTATAAACTACAAAACTATATTTAATTTTTTTGTGAATTACATCAAAAAAAACATTGCTTTTCGCTATAATAAACAGTAGTTTGATTTCGCAAAAACCAAGTTTATTTTAAACAATACGTGCGATGGATCACATTAAGATGATGGATATGCATAAACAGCGACTTTCGCATCATATGGATCGTAATCTGATCCTTGGTGCGGCCCCAAAAATGCAATTTTTTATTGCGGGCCTAGCTGTGATTATTATGATCTACCTCCTCATCTATCCCTTTGAACCAACTCAACTATCTAATTCCGTCACACTATTACTGCTTTTTATTGAAACTGCTTTGATGATTGCGCTTTATGTTAATCGTCGTTTCCTCGTTTCACGCTCTATAAAACCCTTAGATTGTCATAGTCGAGTGATCAGCTTTATTTTAGGGTTGGGCTTAGGACTTATAAATTATGCCGTAGTCATGGATTTTCTCGCCCAAGATGCTATTGGATATATGGATGTCTTTCTTTGGTTAATGTTGCCATTGAGTATTATTTATGTCTCAGCCTTAATCACTTTTAATCAACGGCCACTCTATTTCTTACTCATTTTTATTCCATCAATTATTACATTTTTATCACTGCACATATTATTTTTACAGCATATTTCCTCACACCTCAACAGTCTCATTGGCATATGGCTTGTAACGCTTCTGCTTGCTGTTATGATTGTGTTTTATTCACATCTACGCATGCGTTGGCGCTGTTTAAATCATGATCTGCTACATGAGAAAAATCAACAAGCATTAAAAATTAAACAACTCCGACAAGTTGTTCAACAACATCGTACTGAAATTGAAAGCATGAACCAGCACTTAATGCGTTATCAAACCGATCTCTGCTTTACTCAAGAAAATGCTGGAGTAAACACGTGGTTTTGGGACATCAGCGCTAGACAATTCACAGTAAGCAATGAACAATTTGATCTAAATCTTAAATATGATAATGGACAAACACGGTTTATTATTCATCCAAGAGATCTAGCGCTTTATCGGCAAAAAATGCGGCAATACTTACGCGGCCAATCTGAATTATTTGAATTACAGTATCGTGTAAAAAAAGATGATCAGTGGTTTTGGATTCATGATGTAGGAAAAATTACTGCTCGCGATCCAGTCAGTCAGAAACCCTTACAAATGATTGGTATTTTTAAAGATATCAATGAAGAAAAAGATGTTCATCAACAACTTCGCCTTGCAGCTAACCTTTTTAATCAAATAACAGAAGGTCTATTTGTTTTAGATAAAGACCTCCGTTATATTAGTGTTAATAATTATTTTCAAAAACTTACTGGACTCAAGCGTAACCAGCTTATAGGCCAACCTTTCTTTTCCTCACGATTTAGCCAAAAAGATTTATTGCAAAAAAAACATGAAGAAATATTGCAACAAGTTTCCCTCTTTGGTGAATATCGTACTGAATTACAAGAACAATATATGTCAGGCAATAAACAAAGTATCGGTATTCGAATTAATCGGCTCAACAACACAGAAGATCCTGCTGCAACATATGTAGGTAACGCAGTTGACTTAACTGAACGAAAACAACAAGAACAACGTGTCTCTTATCTGAAACAATATGATTTATTGACTGATCTTCCGAACCGTTTTTACTTTCACTACCGCCTTAATAAACTTATTACTCAAGAGCCACCATGTTCATTTGCGCTATTTCGTCTTAATATTGATCGCTTTAGACTTTTCAATGACTTATATTTCAATCCTGCGGGTGATGAACTACTGCGAAAATTTGCTGAACGACTAAGCCAGTATTGTAATAATGCTTTATTAACTGCATATCTGAATAATGATGACTTTGTAGTTGCTTTACAAATTTCAGATGCAAATAACAATGTCGACCATCTAGCACAAGGTCTTTTAACTGCCTTCCAAGCACCTTTTCACATCAATGGTCAGGAAAAATTCATTTCAATTTCTATGGGTATTGCAATTCACCCTAAACAAGGTACACAAGTTGATGTGTTATTACGTAAGGCAGAAGATGCTTTACTCAAGGCAAAACAACTTGGTGGCAATACCTACCACTTATTTAATGAACAATCCTATGAACATTTAAGTGATAAAATTATTCTCAGAGGTGACCTCCAGCAGGCTCTCAAGAAAAAACAACTGGTTGTATATTACCAACCTCAGGTCAGCAGCACTACCTTACAAGTTGTTGGTTTTGAAGCTCTTATTCGCTGGCAACACCCTCAATATGGATTAATATCACCCAATATTTTTATTCCACTCGCAGAAGAAACCAGCCTCATTACTGAAATTGGTCAGTTTGTTATTTTTGAAAGCTGTAAACAACTACAAATATGGCGTGAACTGGGTTTTAGTGATATCCGCGTATCAGTCAATATTGTGGCACAGCAAGTCTTACGTGGACAATTGCTACTCGATTTAGATACTGCGATGGCCATGTACCAAATCAAAGGCGACCAACTCGAACTTGAATTAATTGAATCTTCTCTATTGGAGAATAGTTCTCAGGTTATTGATTTTCTATCAAAAATAAAAGAACGAGATATTTCAATTTCACTCGATGATTTTGGTATGGGCTATTCATCACTTGCCTATCTTAGTCAATATCCAATTGACAAGCTCAAAATTGATCGAGCATTTATTTCACGTATTGGTGATCAAAAAGAAGAAGCTATCGTAAATGCAATCATTGCAATGGGCAAAGCAATGGGAATGAGCCTTATTGCAGAAGGTGTGGAAAACCAAGCTCAATTAAAATATTTACAACAACATAATTGTGATGTTCTACAAGGATTCTATTTCTCTAAACCCTTGACAGCGCTTGAAACTACCGCCTACTTGAGTCAGTATAAGCATTCTTTGGTGTCTCACTCATTGTCTCAGTAAGCCTGATGATGTGAGTTGTCATTTCACTATGACAGTACACATGTTATGTTTGGTTTAGATACGCCAAAACCTTCAGCCTTTTAGGCTATTATTTACGATCGAGATTCAAATGGACGAACAATCTTTAAAACAGCAAGCTTTGTATTACCATGAGTTTCCAACTCCAGGAAAAATTAGTGTTACTCCAAGTAAACAACTAGTTAACCAACGTGATTTGGCACTCGCCTACTCACCTGGAGTCGCAGCACCGTGTCTTGAAATTGAAAAAGATCCTGCAAAAGCTGCACTCTATACTGCCCGCGGCAACTTGGTTGCTGTAGTCAGTAATGGTACTGCGGTTTTAGGATTAGGTAATATTGGGCCTCTAGCATCTAAACCTGTGATGGAAGGTAAAGGTGTTTTATTCAAAAAATTTGCTGGTGTCGATGTTTTTGATATCGAGATTGCAGAAAATGATCCTGACAAAATTGTTGATATCGTTGCTGCACTTGAACCAACTTTTGGTGGGATCAACCTCGAAGATATCAAAGCACCTGAATGTTTCTACATCGAGCGTAAATTACGTGAACGTATGAATATTCCGGTCTTCCATGATGATCAACATGGAACCTCGATTATCGTCGGCTCTGCGCTACTTAATGCACTACAATTGAATGGTAAGAAGATCGAAGAGATTAAAATTATCGCTTCTGGTGCAGGTGCAGCAGCACTCTCATGTTTAGACCTACTCTGTGCACTCGGTGCAAAAAAAGAGAACATTACCGTTGCTGACTCACGTGGCTTAATCACGACACAACGTGAAGGCCTAGATGAGTCTAAGAAACGCTATATGCAAGACATCACTGCAACACAATTGCATGAAGTGATGGCAGGTGCTGATATGTTCCTTGGTCTTTCTGCGGCAGGCATTTTAACCAAAGAAATGGTTAAAGAAATGGCCACTGACCCGATTATTTTTGCTCTGGCCAACCCAGATCCAGAAATTTTACCTGAACATGCGCATGAAGTCCGTCCTGACGTCATTATGGCAACTGGTCGCTCAGACTATCCAAACCAAGTAAACAATGCTTTATGTTTCCCTTATATCTTCCGTGGCGCACTCGATGTTGGTGCAACTACAATTAATGAAGAAATGAAAATTGCTTGTGTTCATGCGATTGCACGCATGGCACACATTGAAGCAGATGCTGCTACATATGGTGAAAAATCTGCATCATTTGGTCGTGATTATTTAATTCCACGCCCACTTGATCAACGTTTAATACTTGAAATTGCCCCTGCCGTAGCTCAAGCAGCAATGGATTCAGGTGTTGCTACACGCCCAATTCAAGATTTCTCAGCGTATCGTCAACGTCTATCTGAGTTTGTCTACAACTCTGCTTTCATGATGAAACCTATTTTTGCTCAAGCAAAAACAGATCCAAAACGTATCGTGTATGCAGAAGGTGAAGACCAACGTGTACTACGTGGTGCACAAATTGCAGTTGATGAAGGAATTGCATTCCCAATCTTAGTTGGTCGTACAGCTGTGATTGAAGCCAACATCAAAAAATTGGGCCTACGTTTACAACACGGCGAAAATATTGAAATTGTTGATCAAGAGAATAATCCTCTTTATGAGGAATTCTGGAATGACTATCACCAAATTATGCAACGTAAAGGTGTGACAGTTGAATATGCTCAACGTGAATCACGTCGTCGCTCTACCTTAATTGCTGCAATGCTAGTTAAGTTTGGTAAAGCCGATGGTATGCTTTGCGGTACTTACTCAAGCTATGATATTCACCTTGAGTTTGTTAAAAATATCATTGGTCTAAAAGAAGGCATGAATAACTTCTTTACACTAAATGCATTAATGCTTGAAGATCGTAACCTCTTTATTGCAGATACCTATGTCAATACAAATCCAACTGCTGAACAGTTGGCTGAAATGACTATCTTAGCTGCAGAAGAAGTACGACGCTTTGGTATTACACCACGTATTGCTTTACTTTCACACTCAAGCTTTGGTTCAGATCAAACTGACCCAAGTGCACAAAAAATGCGCCAAGTTTATGAAATACTTAGCCGCATTGCGCCTGAGCTTGAAGTGGAAGGTGAAATGCATGGTGATGCAGCATTAGATGAAAATATTCGTCATTTTGCTTTCCCGAACTCACGCTTCAAGGGTTCTGCAAACTTGTTAATTATGCCTAACTTAGATGCAGCTAACATTTCATTTAACTTGCTCAAATCAACATCGGGCAACAATGTAACTGTTGGTCCAATCTTGTTAGGAGCGGCTAAACCTGTTCATATCTTAACCCCGACTGCAACAACTCGTCGTGTTGTGAATATGACCGCTTTAACTGTAGCTGAAATTCAACAAGCACAAGCTTAATTCCTCTAGAGTGCAAGTGCTTTTGCATTTGCTCTCTTGTTAAAACCTCTATTCTGTAGCATGATTGCTTGAAGTATAGAGGTTTTTTCATGCAAGTTTATTTAGTAGGCGGTGCAGTTCGAGATCAGTTACTCGGGCATCCCTATCAAGAAAAAGATTATGTAGTCGTTGGTGCCACCCCAGAGCAATTGCTTGCTCAAGGGTATCAGCCTGTGGGTAAGGATTTCCCTGTCTTTTTACATCCATCAAGCAAAGAAGAATATGCATTAGCACGAACTGAGCGTAAATCAGGTAAAGGCTATCATGGCTTTGAATTTCATACCGATGTAGATGTCAGTCTAGAGCAAGATCTCATTCGTCGTGATCTCACCATTAATGCAATCGCCATGGATGAACAAGGGAAAATTTATGACCCTTATCATGGCCAAGAAGATATAAATAATAAAATATTACGTCACGTTTCTCCGGCTTTTGCTGAAGACCCACTGCGTGTATTACGTGTTGCACGCTTTGCAGCACGTTACGCAACTTATGGTTTCCGTGTCGCAGATGAAACCATCGCCTTAATGAAACAATTAGCAAATTCAGGTGAGCTAAGTTGCCTAACTCCTGAACGTATTTGGAAAGAAACTTCTCGTGCCCTGATGGAACCACATGCTGAGGTTTATTTTGAAACACTAAGACAATGTCAGGCGCTAAAAGTACTTTTTCCTGAAATTGATGTGCTCTTTGGTATTCCACAGCGTCCCGAATATCATCCTGAAATAGATTGTGGTGTGCATACACTAATGGCACTACAACAAGCTTGTCAGGCAAATTACGCTTTAGATGTTCGCTTTGCCGTACTCGTTCATGACTTAGGTAAAGCTTTAACTCCTAAGGATCAACTTCCTAGACATATCATGCATGAAGAGAGAGGCTTAGTGCCTGTCACAGAGCTTTGTCAACGTTTAAAAGTTCCGACCAATATTAGACTTTTGGCTCAGGTTGTATGCAAAGAGCACCTCAAATGCCACCAGCTCTTGCAACTTAAACCCGGAACCATTTGGCGTCTATTACAACGTTTAGATGTTATGCGCCGCCCTGAACGTGTAAAAGCTTTTGCTCAGGCCTGCCAATGTGATGCCAAAGGACGTTTAGGACTAGAAGATCGTGATTACCCACAAGCTGATTATTTACTTGGTGCAATGCAGGCTGTACGTGATGTCAAAGTCCAAGATATTCCTAAAGAGCTGCAAGGGTCGGAAATTGGTGAATATTTGATTAGCAAACGTATTGAAGCAATTGCTGAGTTTAAAAAAGCATCCGCCTTAACTGAATAACACTTTATTGAACCTCCCTGAGATTCAGGGAGGTAAGTACAATTAAGCAATTGGAGCTGGAAAACTAATAACATCAGAAAGTTGCATTTTGTTTTGTATGACCATTAATAAACGATCTATTCCTAGTGCAATACCGCTACATTCACTCATATGTGGAAGTGCAGCTAATAAATGATAGTCAATAGGCATTGCCGTTAAACCACGTTGTAATCGCTCAGCATTATCTTGTTGGAAACGCCCCAATAAAACATCTGCATCAAGTAACTCATCATAAGCATTTGCCAATTCTAACCCTTCAATATAAAGTTCAAATCTTGCTGCAACCCACTCCCCATCCTCATCTTGTTTAACTTTAGCCAGTGATGCCATTTCTGGTGGAAAATCAGTTAAAAATACAGGAGTATCAAAACCAAGGCTAGGTTCAACCATATGAGAAAAGAGTAGATCTATATAGGCCAAACGATCATCCCCTAAATCTAAATCTAAACCAACACGTCGAGCACTTTGTTTCAGTTCCTCAAGTGTTGCTTGTAATGGGTTTAAATCTAAACGCTGCATAAAGGCATGTTTATAACTGAGAATAACAGGTCTTAGTTCACCAAAGCGTTTAGCCAATACCACATTTAATAAATCACTTACCTCATGCATGAGTGCCAGTAAACTTATACCCGGTCGATACCATTCCAACATGGTAAATTCACTATTATGTTTACGACCATGCTCATCATCTCGAAATACTTTGCAGATTTGATAAATTGGCCCACTCCCACTAGCCAATAAACGCTTCATTGGAAACTCAGGTGAAGTTTGTAAATACTGACGTTTTAACTGGCCATTAATATGGCGGTCTACTGCAACAGAAGCAAGATGGACATCTGTCACTGCAGCCTGCGACACTATTGGAGTTTCTACTTCAAGTACATTACGTTGTTGAAAAAAATCACGTAATTGACGATACAGCTGCGCACGTGCCTGTATTGCAGCTAGACTACAGCTAGGTTGAAAACTGTCTACCAATTTAGTCATGACAAGGCCCCCCATGTGCTGCCCATTCGCGTCTCAGTGGATATTGTTTACGTAAACGATCAAATGCCTCCTGATCTACAATACCATCATGTAAACATGCGCGAAGTGCCGCATCATCTTGAGCAATGTTATAAATTGAATTTAGCTGTTGTTTTAACACACTATAGATGTCTTGATCTTGGAAATACTGTTCGGCTGCGGCTAACTGAGTTTTGAAATCTTTAGATTGTGGTAAATCAAATGCTTTACAATATGCCTCATAAATCATCTGCGTTCCACGAGCTTTACCTTCTAGGCTATAGCCCGCAATATGGGGCGTTGCCAAACGAAGTAGCTGTAATAACTTGCTTGAAATTACAGGTTCATGTTCAAACACATCAAGTACCACACGGCGCCCAGTTTGCTCAATATCAGTAATCAAAGCAGCTTCTTCAACCACTGCGCCACGTGCCGCATTAATTAAAATACTATGCTTTGGCATTAAAGACAGTGTTTTAGCATTCATGAGGTGATAGGTAGCATGTTCATCATGTCGTGTTAATGGTACATGTAAAGATACTGCATCTGCTTGTTGTAATAATTGTTCTAAATCAACTTGTTCAACTGTGTCATGTACAACATATGGATCATATGCAATCACTTGCCATCCCAACACTCCAGCAAGATGAGCTAAGCGTTTACCGACATTGCCCAATCCAACAATTCCAAGGCAAAAAGGCTTATTTTTTTCAAATAAAATAGGCTCTAAATGAAAAATTGCTGTAACTACATATTCTGCCACGGCCTGTGCATTACACCCTGCTGCATTTGACCACACAATGTGCTGTTCTGCTAAAGCCGCTTGATCTAGATGGTCTGTACCAATCGTGGCACTACCCACAAACTTAAGCGCTGTGTTTTCAATTAATGCTGCATTGACCTGAGTCACAGAGCGTACTAATAAAAGTTCTGCATCTTGAACATCTTGGTGCTTTAAATGACGGCCAGCAACATTGTGAATCTCCCCGATGTCAGCAAAGAAATAATCGGTCAACGCTAGATTTTCATCAGCAACAATCTTCATAACCCATCCCTAAATTCAAGTCGCTCTATAATACGCTGTCAAGATAAACCTGACTACACAACCTCCCCCCTCAATTACTGCAAAGAATCCATTTATTTCCACCATGATTGAACAGATCAATCATTACTTTTTATATTTTGCATAGAAAAGCTTTTTTTTGAGAAACAAGATTGATGAATAGTGCTACAATCCCCCTCGACTAAAACTTGTTAGGCAGCGCATAATTAGCGCAGCTCAAACTGTTCTGATAGGAATCATAATGACTGACAATGCAACCATCTTGCAGCATGTACCAGTAGGTAAAAAAGTAGGAATTGCCTTTTCTGGTGGCCTAGATACTTCAGCAGCATTGCTGTGGATGAAACAAAAAGGCGCTGAGCCATATGCATATACTGCAAACCTTGGCCAGCCAGATGAAGACGACTATGACGCAATTCCAAAAAAAGCGGAGCAATATGGCGCAGTTAAAGCGCGATTAATCGATTGCCGCTTACAACTTGCGCTTGAAGGTATTGCTGCGATCCAGTGTGGTGCATTTCACATTAGTACTGGTGGTGTTCCATATTTCAACACAACTCCACTTGGTCGTGCTGTAACAGGAACTATGCTTGTTACTGCAATGAAAGAAGATGATGTAAATATTTGGGGCGATGGTTCTACTTATAAAGGTAACGATATTGAGCGTTTCTATCGTTATGGTTTATTAACTAACCCGAATTTAAAAATTTATAAACCATGGCTCGATCAAAACTTTATTGATGAGTTAGGTGGTCGTGCTGAAATGTCACAATTTCTAATCGACAATGGCTTTGACTATAAAATGTCAAAGGAAAAAGCGTATTCAACTGACTCAAATATGTTAGGTGCAACGCATGAAGCAAAAGATCTTGAATACCTAGATGCTGGGATCAAAATCGTTGATCCAATCATGGGCGTTGCATTTTGGAAAGAAGAAGTTGCTATTGCACCAGAGTTAGTAACTGTCAGCTTTGAAGAAGGTATGCCAGTTGCATTAAACGGTGTGCGCATTGAAGATCCAGTTGAACTGATTCTTGAAGCAAACCGTATTGGTGGTCGCCATGGTCTAGGTATGTCTGACCAAATTGAAAACCGTATTATCGAAGCTAAATCTCGTGGTATTTATGAAGCTCCAGGTATGGCGCTACTACACATTGCATACGAGCGTTTAGTTACGGGAATTCATAACGAAGATACGATTGAACAATACCGTATTAATGGTTTACGTTTAGGTCGTTTACTTTACCAAGGTCGTTGGTTCGATTCACAAGCACTCATGCTACGTGAAACTGCTCAACGTTGGGTTGCTAAAGCAATTACTGGTGATGTGACTTTAGAACTTCGTCGTGGTAATGACTACACCATCATGAACACCGAATCTCCAAACTTGACCTATGAAGCAGAACGCTTAACTATGGAAAAAGGCGATTCAATGTTTAGCCCAATGGATCGTATTGGTCAGTTGACTATGCGTAACCTTGACATCACTGATACACGTGCAAAATTAAGCCTATATACCAATACAGGTTTATTGTCACTTGGCCAAGGTTCTGCTGTACCTCAGCTTGAAACTAAAAAATAATATGTTTTATTGCCCATAATTTATGGTAATAACAAAATAACCGCTTATTTAAGCGGTTATTTTTTGTCAAAAATCTCTATTTAGGCTTAATCAATAAACTTTACCACCACCCCATTTTGTACCTTACGACCCAAATCATTTGCGTCCCAATTGGTCAAACGTACACAGCCATGTGAGCTCGACTTAGAGATCAAAGAAGGATTGGGTGTACCATGAATACCAAAGGTTGGTTTACTTAGTGCAATCCAAATATTACCCACAGGCCCATTCGGTCCTGGTGGCAAGGTTAAAGGTTTATTGTTACTCCCTTGAACAAAGTTTTTTGGCGAATAACCATAAACTGGATTGGGAGCAACCTTGACAATTGTATGTGTCCCTTTAGGTGAAGGAGTATTTGTTGCACCAATTGACGCAGGAAATGCACCAATCATCTTATTATTTGAGTCAAATAAATAGAGTTGGCGTGCCCCTTTATGTGCCACGATTAAACGAATATCTGTAGGTAATTCATTACGTACATTTGGTACGAGTATCCGCTCACCCACTTTATTGAATCGTGCTTGTGGGTTTAAAATTTTTAAAAATTCTTCATCAATATGGAACTTTTCGCCGAGCATTTCACTCACACGAGTATAATGTAAACCAGACATTTTGGCCTGCTCTGCATAGTTACGTGGTATAGACTTAACGTATGGCCCTTTTAAATCTTCTGCAGTGATCAAATAATGTTGATATGCAGGCTTTTCTTGACGAATTAATAAATGATGCCAAGTCTGCTGATTTAACTCACCTGTCACTGGCAAGCCATTCATCTGTTGATATGCAGATATTGCTTTTAAAAAGTTTTGCCCACTCTTACCATCGATTGCACCTGGTGAAGCATGTAAATTATTCAACATGACTTGTGCGCGTGCATAAACTGGAAAACGACCATTTCCAGGAACAGACCATACTGCTGAATTAATTTGATCGATTCCCCAACTTCCTTGTGCTGCTGTTGTTGTATTTGCTGAACCTGCTGTTTTATTTGCATAAACAGGTAGCTGAAATAAGCACAAACTGATGAAGAAAACGAATTTAACCTGATTTAACCCCATAATAAACTCACATCTCACAGTCAAAACCATTAATTGTTAAAATTGATGAACATAAAACATTATGTTTCAAAATGATTCAATTTCATTCGAGCCTGGTTATTTTACTAATATTTTCATTATTGTGTAGATCAATTAACACTTTATTTTTATTTGTGCGACACAATCTGACTTGCAACATATAAAAAAGTCCCCTTCTGGGGACTTTCATAGCATATAAGAGAAAAGGGAAAAATTCCTTTTAAGCTGTATTACACCATTATTGAATCCGTAGACCTAAAATTGCAGGCTGACCCGCACGAATAATACCCACACGAGCCACGGTGTTATTTTTTAACTCAGACACCGCTTCAACAAAATCATTGGCATTTAATACATTAACGTTATTAATTTTGGTTACAACATCACCTGGCAACATTTTAGATTGTGCAGCAAGTCCACCAAGATTCACATCTTGGATTAATATGCCGCCTTTAATCCCTAATTGTTTTATCTCAACTTCACTCAAACTACGAATCGCCACACCTAATACTGGGCCCTTTCTTGCAACATTTCCGTTATTCCCCGTATTTTTTGCAGGCGTATCATCTGGAGCTGTTGTTAAAGTCGCTTGAATTTGACGAGTTTTGTCATCACGTAAAATTTCAAGTTGTATACTTTGATTTGGAGAGGTTCTATTCAAATAGTTAAGAAGTTCAGAAGTGCGCGAAATTGCAGTACCGTTATATTTTAAAATAACATCACCACCTTTTAGTCCATACTTTTCAGCTGGAGAGTTAGGCGCAACCTGAATGATCAAAGCACCTTCTGGTTTAGGTAACTTATAAGCTTCAGCAAGGTTGCGATCAACATCTTGCATCACCACACCTAAATAAGAACGTGTAACTTTACCATTTTTCTTTAACTGGTCTGCAACATCCATAGCGACATCAATTGGAATGGAAAAAGACAGTCCCATATAACCACCTGTGCCACTAAAAATTCGTGAGTTTACACCAACAACTTGACCTGCTTGGTTAAATAAAGGCCCACCTGAGTTACCTGGGTTTAAAGCAGCATCGGTCTGAATAAAAGGCACTGATGTTTCGCCTTGTTGCATATTACGGGACTTAGCACTAACGATTCCAGCTGATGCCGAATAGTCAAATCCAAATGGCGAACCAATTGCAAGTACAGGTTGACCAACTTTAAGTTGTTCGACATTACCAGGTGTTAATGCAGGGTAACTATTGCCCTCTACTTTTAATAATGCAACATCTGTACGTGCATCACTTCCAACGACCTTAGCATCAATTTCACGACGATCGTTCAACACAATCGTAACCTTTGATGCATCTTCAACCACATGATGGTTAGTGAGCAAATAACCATCCTTACTAATGAAGAAAGCACTACCATATGCTGTTTTTTCTTGTGGCATACGTTGTTGAGGAATAATCACTTGATTACCAAAGAAACGCTTCAAAATTTCAGGTACTTGCTGTTGTAACAACTCATCCTGTGTCATTTTTTTAACGACATTAACACTCACGACGGCTGGACTGACTTGCTCGACCAAATTAGAAAAATCAACCGCAGAAGCAGCTTGACTTTGTGCGGCTACGGCAAACACTGCTGCAAACATGCCTTGTTGTAAATAGCGACCTTTCATGAAGCTTGAACTCTCTAGTAATTAAGTTGATAAAAGTGGTTGTAACATATTCATTTTAGAAATTGCGTTAAAATATGTTTCTATATTTTTGTAAAACAATATCTTAGTTAATATTATGGAATTTAAAATAAATTTTTTCTGCCAGCGTGACTACAACACTTCACAAAATTTTAGCTCAGCTTATTATTCAGCTTCAAATCATGCAAAGTTTCTAACTAAACGATACAACTTAATGCTTATTCATCAAAAGCCTGCATTCAAGACTTGTTTTTTGTGCCAAAAAGGAGTGTCATAACTGGACGATCAAAACGTTGTAGGATGACATGTCTAAACAAGGGACCACACATCAGTTTGATGTGATCATTGTCGGTAGTGGTGGTGCAGGTTTAAGTCTCGCACTTTCATTGGCAAAGCATTTAAACATTGCTGTACTTGCAAAATCGGACTTACATGATGCAAGCACCTACTACGCCCAAGGGGGAGTAGCAGCAGTACTCGATCAAGCAGATTCTATTCAGCAGCATATTGATGACACCATGATTGCTGGTGTGCAATTGTGTGAATTAGATGCAGTTGCTCAAACAGTCAATGGTGGACAAGCATCTGTCGACTTTTTATTACAGCATGGGGTAAATTTTACTCTAGACCAAAACCAGCAATTACATCTTACGCGTGAAGGTGGTCATTCACAGCGCCGCATCATTCATGCCGCTGATGCTACAGGAAAAGCAATCTCAACCACTTTAGTTGAACGTGCTCGCCAACAAAACAATATTCATATCTTTGAGAATTTCATAGCAATCGATATGATTACTCAACATAAGCTTGGCCACACGGCACAAAAAGACCGTGCGCTAGGTTTATATGCACTTGATATAGATAACGATTGTGTACACACTTTCCTTGCTCCCTTTACAGCGCTCGCCTGTGGTGGTGCAATGAAAGCCTATCTCTACACCTCTAATCCAGATATCGCAACGGGTGATGGGATCGCAATGGCCTATCGTGCGGGATGTCGTGTAGCCAACATGGAGTTTAACCAATTCCACCCGACTTGCCTCTATCATCCAAAAGCACGCTCATTCCTTATTACCGAAGCGATGCGTGGTGAAGGTGCTTATCTACGCTTACCTAATGGTGAACGTTTTATGCTGCGCTTTGATGAAAGAGCAGAATTAGCGCCTCGGGACATTGTTGCGCGCGCTATTGATTTTGAAATCAAACGACTAGGTATACGCCATGTTTGGTTAGATATCACGCATAAATCTGAAGATTTTATTAAAGAGCATTTCCCAACTCTTTATGCACGTTTACTTGAACTCGGCATTGATATCACAAAAGATATGATTCCTGTCGTACCAGCTGCACACTACACTTGTGGCGGTGTAATGGTAGATGAACATAGTCAAACGGATCTCGATGGTCTCTATGCGATTGGAGAAACCTCTTATACGGGTTTACATGGCTCTAACCGCATGGCCAGCAACTCTTTACTTGAGTGTTTTGTTTATGGAATGAGTGCCGCACAACATATTCAGCAACAGTTCAATGCTAACTTTGAATATCCCTATATTCCAGAGTGGGATACCTCACAAGTAAAAGATGCAGATGAAGATGTCGTTATCTTGCAAAACTGGGATGAACTACGTGCAACGATGTGGAACTATGTAGGTATTGTACGTACAAATAAACGTTTAGAACGGGCTTTGCACCGAATTGAAATGCTGAAATCTGAGATTAATGAGTATTATCAAGACTATCATGTCAGTAAAAACTTAATTGAGCTACGGAACCTAGTTTTGGTATCTGAAATGATTGTACGCTGTGCGATGCAACGTAAAGAATCACGTGGACTTCATTACACACTTGATTATCCAGAACTGGCTGAACAGTTATATAAAACAGTATTAAGTCCTCAGAACACACAAGTTCAATTACAAGTTGTAAATGCAAGCCCTACAGACACATTAGCGACAGTTTAGATTGATTCAGTCTATACGTTCTTGAAAAACTGTAGCTCAAAATGAGCTACAGTTTTTTCATTCATATAGATGTTGTAAGCAATGTTGAAGCTGAAACTAGCAACTCTGGATGAGACTTTAAATATTTTTTTGGAGACACCTGCATAAACTTTTTAAACATGACAATAAAACTGGTATCGCTATCATAGGCCAAACGATGGGCTATACGCTGTACACTTTCCCCTTCACTTAACCACTGTAATGCCATAATAATGTGCAGTTTTTTCCGCCATTGATTAATACTCATGCCAGTCTCACGTTGAAAAGCCCGCGTCATACTACGCTCACTCATACAACAAAGATGTGCCCATTCAGACAAACTCAGGTTCAATTCTGGTTGAGCCAATAAATGATGTGTGATTTTTTTTATACGTTGTTCTTGTGGCATCGCCAAATAAAAAGACTGTTTCGGTGCTGCTAAAATTTCATCTAGCAAACAATCCATCAACCGCTGTTCCTGCTCTAAAATATAATCATGCGTAATCGTCGCTGTTCGTGCCAATAATGCCTTTAAAAACTCATTGGTATGATACATTTGAAAATGATCAGGAATTTCAATATCTAACTTTAAATCAATAAACAGTACATAACCTGAAGAATAACCATAACTTTTTACTTGATGTTCAGTCATTGCAGGAATCCAGAGCGCAGTATTGGGAGGTAAAATCCAAATACCCTGCTCTGTCTGTAGAGTGATCAGTCCTGACAAACAAACAACAAATTGGTTTTTTAAGTGGTGATGCATTGCGAGTTCCCAATCAGGAACTCGCTGTTGCATTGTTAAAATAACAATAGAACGATCTAATCGATCGGCGAGACAATGGTGTTCATTTGCTAGCATCCTTTAAGCTTCACCTCAATTTAATGCTTCAGTACTGAACGAACAATCTGCTGCGCCTGTTGTTGATCAGTCACAACAAACATTGGATATCCAGCAAATTTCACATAATTATTAGCGAACTTTTGCATCAGCAATCTTGCTTGTTCATCGGCTTCAATATGAACTAAAGCTTTTACAAACTCAGCCAAATCCTGACGTTTTTATTTGACCCATGTAGCAATAAACTTGCGTTCCTCATGGCTTGCTTGCTGTGTTGGGGTTGGTCCTTCACCAACCAAAACAAAGGGCTGCTGCCGATCTAACAATGCTTCAAAGCGAGCAATATTTTCTTCAAGACTAATTCCATCCGTACTTTCATAACTAATCTTAACCACTGGAAAATTTTGCGTATCCTGGATAAACATAATCAACACTCCAAATAAGAATGATTATTATTTTATCGAGGATCAAATCTTACCACATCTGAACTTTCAGCCAAAAAATAGGGTAATCCAGCCATTTCTTACCTAAACAAACTGGATACGATGATGAGATGTTAACTTTGTGGTATGGCATAAGTACCCACGACATGCGCAACAGGGTCATCAGAACCAACTGAATAAATCCACACCTCACCAACAGCCAAAGTTCTCCCCACTTTGATCAGCTTGCATACTGCGCGAATATCCTGACCACCAATGGGTTTACGCAAAAAGTTAATGTTGAGATTTGTTGTTACAGTAAGTGCAACCAAACCAATTTCAGCCAAAATAGCGACATACAATGCAATATCAGCCAACATCATCATGGTTGGGCCAGAGACAGTCCCTCCTGGTCGTAAATCCTGTTCGTTGACATGACAACGTAAAGTAGCAGTATTTTCACCAACGTGTTCAATACTGCATTTTTCAAGACTCTGGGGAAACTCTTGCTGTAAAAAAGCTTCTATTTCATGCTGTTGTACTATCATCACGATCCTTTGCAATGTTATTTTATGTTATCCAACATATTAAAATTAACAATGAAAGGAAAGTGTTAAAACAAAGTTTTTTGAAATAAGCAGCGGACTGGCTTTAAAGTATGGCTTGTAAATATACCAAAGCTTGTGCAAAAACTTGCTCTGCTGACAAAGTTGCATCTAGACGTTTAATACGTTGTGGTTGTTGTTGATACAATTCAGTATAACCTTCACGTACACGTGTAAAAAATGTCGCTTTTTCTTGCTCAAAACGATCAAGCGCGCCTCGCGCACGCGCACGGGCCATACCTGTTTCAATCGGTGCATCTAACCAAAAAGTTAAATCAGGCATGCGAGAAACAAAATTTTGATTGAGTAGTGCTAATTTCTCACGACTTAACCCACGACCAGCGCATTGATAAGCAAAACTTGCATCACAAAAACGATCACATAAAACGATTTTATTCGCCATTAAGGCAGGTAAAATTTTATTTTCCAAATGTTGAGCACGCCCTGCATACATCAACAATAACTCAGTATCATGACTGATCGCTTCAGTATGTTCTGTCGAAAGCAACAAATGGCGAATCTGTTCAGCAACCGCAGTTCCACCAGGTTCACGAGTTAATAATACTGTCTTATTTTGCTCAATGAAGTATTCATTTAACTTGGCAATCAGTGTTGATTTACCTACACCCTCGGTACCTTCAAAACTGATAAACATTAGGACTCCTTATTTTTTTCAGCAAGAACAGCGCGATATGCTTGAACTGCACGATTATGCTCTTCCAAATTTCGACTAAACTTATGCCCACCATTACCTGTTGCTACAAAGTAAATCGCATCGGACTGATCAGGATGCATTGCGGCTTCAATCGCTTTTTTACTTGGGAGTGCAATTGGTGTTGGTGGCAAACCATTAATAGTATAAGTGTTATAAGCTGTTGGTGTACGTAATGCCTGACGTGTAATGCTGCCTTTATAAGCATCTCCCATACCATAAATAACAGTTGGGTCTGTTTGTAAACGCATACCCAGCTTCAAACGACGAACAAATACGCCTGAAACCTGACGTAACTCACTATCAACACTGGTCTCTTTTTCAATAATTGAAGCCATAATAAGCGCCTCATATTTAGTTTTATAAGGCAAATCGGAGTCACGTTTTTCCCAAGCTGTATCCAGTATCTTCATTTGACGTTGGTAGAGGTCAGTTAATATCTGTTGATCGGTTGTACCTTTGTCAAAGAAATACGTATCTGGTGCAAATAAGCCCTCTAAATGAGTATATGGAATATTTAAGGCCTTAATAATTTCAGCTGATTTTTGACCTACCTGATGCTCTACTAAAGGATCTTTATTTAATGTATTGAGTAGTTGTTTTACTGTAGTACCTTCAATAACCAAAATACGATTCATTTGGGCATTTTCCGCATTCGCAATCATCTCCAAGACCTGACGTACACTCATGCCTGCCTTGACTTCATAGATGCCAGCCTTTAATGAGTCTTGAATAAAAAATTTACGATAAACTTTAAGTACTAAAGGAAATTTAACTTTATGTTCTGCCGCCAACTGATCAATAAAACGACTGTACGTTTCACCAGAATTGATAGATAGCTTCTGCTTTTTACCTTGTACAGGATAATCGCTAAATAAACTTTGTTGCAGCACAAAAGCAAGACATAAACTCGCAGCCACAAAAAGAACAAAAAACAACTTAACTATAGGATTTTCCGAAAAAAAACCATTTTTTTTCTGTGTTTTGGATTTGGACTTGGTTTTAGGCATAACTATCTAACTGATTGAGTTTTAAGGTATTAAACAATTCAACACAAGGTTGAACCGCTAATTCGCGTTGCTGCAATTTTTGCACAATTTTCATTGGTGCCAAAGCATTGCAAAAAAATAAGCTCTCTATCTGAGCAATTTCTGCAACATCAACATGACGTAATTGGTAGTTTAACTGATGTTGTTGCATTCTCTGTAGAATTTCTGCGCGCATCACGCCATGTACGCCATTATCGCTTAAGAGAGGACTAACCCAAACATCATTTATATAAAAAAAACAGTTACTACTAATGCCTTCCACGACATGTTGTTTTAAATCTGTCACCAATGCCTCAGTCCATTGCTGCTGTTCTGCTTCGTGTTTGAACAATACCTGTTCTAAACAATTTAAACTTTTCACCCCAACCAACTGTGCTGTTCGTAGACCCATTTGTGTCTTTAATACGCCGCTATGAATATATTCCGCTACAAACTCACGGCGCTGATTTGGATAATAAAACAAATAAAAATCAGCACAATGATCTGGAAAACCATACCCGCGTTGTCCAACACCCCGACTAATTAACATCTTCAGACTACCATTGAGAACACCATGGTTCTGACGTAATTGCTGCAAGCTGCGTTCAATGAGTGCAAAATCCAAATCTAAAGCCAGTTGCTTAGCTGCATTTCTCAAACGATCAATATGACGTTGATGCAGTAAAACCACATCATCAATCACAGCAACGGTACTAAAACACCCATCACCATAATGAAAAGCACGATCCATTAAGTCCACTGATTGCACTGGAACAGCATTTTTAAAACACACTTGCATCGACCAAAACCTCTATATCTATAATTTCAAAAATAAAAATCCAAGCACAATATCTCTTTTCATCATATTAAATTCGTTTTTTATTATTTTTTACGAATTACATCACGAGCTATCCTGCATTCATCATTACTTAGCTCAGCAAAAATAGGAACAATTATATGAGTTTTTCAAAATTAAAACTTGGACTTATTGCTGTACTTGTCACAGCAACAAGTAGCCATATCTGGGCTAAAGATTTTCTAAATGTATCCTATGACCCAACTCGTGAATTTTACGAAGATATTAATAAAGAATATGCTGCCTATTGGAAGAAAAGAACGGGACAAGTAATTAACTTCAAACAATCGCATGGGGGCTCAAGCAAACAGGCACGAGCAGTGATTGATGGTTTACAAGCCGATGTAGTTACTTTAGCGTTAGCAGCAGATATTGATGCCATAGCAGAAAAAACAGATTTAGTGCCTAAAGACTGGCAAAAGAAATTTCCCCATAACTCAACCCCATATACTTCAACAATCGTATTTTTAGTGCGCAAAGATAACCCTAAAAATATCAAGGATTGGAATGACTTAGTTAAACCAGGCGTTGCAATCATTACACCAAACCCTAAAACTTCGGGTGGTGCACGTTGGAACTATTTAGCTGCTTGGGCTTGGGCAAAACATCAGTATGGAACTGATGCCAAAGCTCAAAGTTTTGTTGCGCAGATTTATAAACAAACCAAAGTACTCGACTCGGGTGCACGTGGTGCAACGACTACTTTTGCTGAACGTGGCATTGGTGATGTACTTTTAGCATGGGAAAATGAGGCGTACTTGGCTGTACGTGAACAACCAGGTAAATTTCAAATTGTCACACCATCACTGTCAATTTTAGCGGAACCACCTGTAGCTATAGTAGAAAAAAATGCTGACAAACATGGTAATCACTATGTCGCACTGGGTTATCTCAATTTTCTCTATTCTCCATTGGCTCAAGAAATTGCTGCAAAGAATTTCTACCGCCCACGTAATACAGCTGTATTACAAAAATATGCTCAAGTTTTTAAACCATTAAAGTTAGTTACGATTGATCAAGAGTTTGGTGGTTGGACAAAAGTTCAAAAGTTACACTTCGACAATAACGGTATTTTTGATCAAATTATCAAACAAAATACTGTTAAAAATTAAGCAACCATTTGCTATTCACGCAACATAGAGGCACCGACATGATTCATACGCTGATTGTTCCAGGAGTAGGTGGCAGTAATATTGACCACTGGCAGTCTTGGCTTGAACGTCAACTTAAATCGACTTCACGTGTTCAACAAGATTGGAACCATCCTGTGCTCTCTATGTGGGTTGCAAATATGGCTGAAGCACTTTTACAAGCACCAGAAGCAATTCAAATTGTTGCTCATAGCTTTGGCTGCTTAACAAGCTTGGCAACGCTGGAACAATACCCTGAGCTATGCAGTAAAGTTAAAAAGTTAATTTTGGTTGCACCTGCAAATCCTGCTCGTTTCTCCTCGACAGGTTTTGCACAAGCAGAAAATGCTTCTTCACCTGAAGGAACCAAGGAAAATTACCGTGATTATTTCCTAGCATTAAAGCCTAAAGTAGCAACAGAAATGATCATTAGTGAAAATGATCCTTGGTTATCTTTTGAGGTTGCACAACAACTTAGTCAGATTTGGCAAGTTCCATGTCGTAACTTAGGTCAAGTAGGTCATATCAATGTTGCTTCAGGATTTGGATATTTTCCTGAAATTTTTGATCATTTACTTCATAGCAAACATCAAGGCTTAGCAATGAACGCAGAGGATTGGATTCACCGAGTGAAACTTTCTTTTTAGTGCGCAAGATTCTTTTTTATTACTTAATTTTTAAGGCTTATTGAATTCAATAAGCATTTCTCGTTTTGAGGTGTCGTCATGTCGCAGCGTTCCCGAGTGCTGCCAGGTTTTGGTCTTTCACTAGGCTTTACCCTAGCTTATTTGTCTTTTATTGTATTAATTCCCTTATCTGCGGTTTTTATTAAATCCATGGGAATTGGTTGGTCTGGTTTGTGGGAGATTTTAACTTCTGAGCGTATTTTAAAATCATTACAACTCAGCTTTAGTACTGCACTCATTGCTGCACTCATCAACGTTGTGTTTGGTTTACTGCTTGCTTGGTGTTTAGTACGTTACAATTTTCCAGGCAAACGCGTCGTAGATGCGCTCATTGACTTACCCTTTGCATTACCAACAGCTGTTGCTGGTATTGCCTTAACAGCCTTATATGCACCTACTGGTTGGATTGGCCAATATTTAGAGCCTATAGGTATACATGTTGCCTATACACCTTTAGGTATTACCTTAGCATTGATTTTCATTGGGATTCCCTTTGTTGTGCGTACCGTACAACCAGTACTCAGTGACTTAGAAACTGAACTTGAAGAAGCGGCTTCTGCTCTAGGTGCAAGTAGACTACAAATTGTGACTAAAATCATATTACCTATTTTATTACCTGCTCTATTGACTGGTTTTGCGCTGGCCTTTGCCCGCGGTGTTGGTGAATATGGTTCTGTTATCTTTATTGCAGGGAATCAACCTTTTAAAACTGAGATTGCACCATTAATGATTATTTCTCGTTTAGAAGAATATGATTTTGCTGGCGCAACAACCATTGCAGTCATGATGTTGGTTATTTCTTTTGCTATCTTATTCTTTATTAATCTATTACAAGCTTGGGCTAGCCGTCGCACAGGGAGAACTGCACGATGAGTTTTAATTCTTCCAGTAATGCTTTAGCACAAAAACTACAGTCTCGTGATGCAACAAGAGAACCCACTTGGGTGCGTTGGACACTGTTAACCATTGCTGCATTATTTTTCCTTGGTTGCCTCATCTTGCCGCTGATTTTGGTTTTTGTCGAAGCGTTTAAACAAGGTCTTGGTGTATATTTTCAAGCATTGATACATCCAGATACCTTATCAGCAGTAAAACTGACTCTAATTACAGCCGCAATTGCCGTACCTCTAAATGTCGTGTTTGGTGTTGCTGCGGCTTGGTCTGTAGCTAAGTTTGACTTTCGTGGCAAATCAATTTTAACAACGATTATTGATATGCCATTTTCAGTCTCTCCAGTTATTGCAGGGCTTATGCTGGTACTGATTTTTGGCACACAAGGTTGGATGGGTGAATGGCTGCTTGATAACGATATTAAAATCTTATATGCCACACCAGCAATTGTCATTGCCACAATTTTTATTACTGTACCTTTTGTTGCACGCGAACTGATTCCTTTAATGGAAGCACAAGGCACAGAGGAAGAAGAAGCTGCAATCGTACTGGGTGCTTCTGGTTGGCAAACATTTTGGAAAGTGACCTTACCCAATATTAAATGGGGACTCATTTACGGAGTAATTTTGTGTAATGCACGTGCAATGGGTGAATTTGGAGCAGTATCGGTAGTATCGGGCCATATTCGTGGCGAAACCAATACACTCCCTTTACACGTTGAAATTTTATATAACGAATATACTTTCAGCGCAGCATTCGCAGTGTCGTCCTTACTGGCCTTCTTGGCGATTATTACGCTCATCATTAAAACATGGGTAGAGATTCGTCAGGAAAAACAAGTTCAACATAAACAAGATTCAAGCGTATAAACAGGAATGTTAACATGAGTATTCAAGTTAAAAATATCGACAAACGTTTTGGTGCATTCCACGCGCTGAATAATATCTCTCTAGACTTTCCTGAAGGACAACTGGTTGCACTATTAGGGCCTTCTGGCTGTGGTAAAACAACACTGTTACGTATCATTGCGGGACTTGAATCTGCTGACCAAGGTCAGGTTATTTTAGAAGGCCAAGATGCCACCAATGTACATGTTCGTGAACGTCAAGTAGGTTTCGTTTTCCAACACTATGCCCTATTCCGTCATATGACTGTTTTTGACAATATCGCATTTGGTTTACGTGTTCGCCCTCGCTCAACTCGCCCGTCTGAAGCCGAAATCAAAAAACGAGTAGATCGATTACTCGAATTGGTTCAATTGGGCTTCTTGGCCGATCGTTATCCAGCACAATTATCTGGTGGTCAACGTCAACGTATTGCTTTAGCACGTGCTTTAGCTGTTGAACCACGGGTTTTATTACTTGATGAACCTTTTGGCGCTTTAGATGCTAAGGTTCGTAAGGAGTTACGCCGCTGGCTACGTACTTTACATGATGAATTGCATATTACCTCTATCTTTGTGACCCATGATCAAGAGGAAGCTCTTGAAGTTGCAGATCAAATTATTATCATGAATAAAGGCAACGTAGAACAAATAGGCTCTCCACGTGAAGTTTATGAACAACCTAAGACGCCATTTGTCTTTGATTTTCTAGGCCAAGCAAATCGATTTGATGCACAACATCTCAATAATGGTATTATCCAAGTGAACGAAGATCGCTTGCACCTACCACAATTACAAAATGAGCCAACTGGTAAAGTGATTGCTTTTGCTCGACCAGATGAACTACAGATTTTCCCACAGCCTGTTGAAAATACATTACAAGCCACGTTTACCCGTGAAGTTTGGATTGCTGGAAAAATTATGGCGGAACTTCAAGACCAAAATGGTCGACTCATTGAAATCGAATTAAGTGCTGAAGAAGCAAAACTTCATCAGTTCAGACCCAATCAATCAGTCTGGATTCGCCCTGTTAACCTTCACTTATTTGTAAATGATCATGCTTAATAGATTCCAAACAACATCATGGGCTGATTATATTTAAGGTATTACTACGATGAATTTTCAACAACTTAGAATCATCCGCGAAACAGTTAGACAGAACTTTAATCTGACCGAAGCTTCAGCTGCACTTTACACCTCACAATCAGGTGTAAGTAAACATATTAAAGATTTAGAAGATGAACTAGGCGTACAACTCTTTGTCCGTAAAGGTAAGCGTCTATTGGGACTTACTGAACCTGGTCAAGCACTACTAAGCATCGTTGAGCGCATGCTTATAGATGCAGATAATATTAAACGTCTTGCTGATAATTTTAACAAAGTTGATGAAGGTACTTTGACCATTGCAACTACACATACGCAAGCACGCTATGTATTACCTCCAATTGTAAATGCTTTCAAACAGCTATTTCCTAAAGTACATTTAGTATTACAACAAGCTAGTCCAGTTGAAATCACTGAATTACTTTTGCTTGGCAGTGTTGATATCGGAATTGCTACAGAGTCTTTGACCAATGAAGATAACCTAGCCAGTGTTCCTTTTTATAATTGGAAGCACTCGATTATTTTACCTCAAGACCATCCACTCACTCAGCTTGAACCAGAGCAGATTACCCTAGAAAAGTTAGCTGAATACCCAATTATTACCTACCATGGCGGCTTTACTGGACGTTCAAAAATTGATTTATCATTTGAACAAGCCAACCTACAAGCCAATATTGTTATGGCAGCTCTAGATGCTGACGTGATTAAAACCTATGTTGAGCTAGGTATGGGGATTGGCATTGTCAATGATGTTGCATATGACCATGAACGTGACCGTCGTTTAAAACAAATCCCAACTGAATTATTTGGTATCAATACCACTTGGATTGCTGTACGGAAGGGACATTTATTACGGGGTTATGGCTATGAATTTATTTCTCAATGTATCCCACATGCCGATATTCAATCATTGAAAAAAATGGCTTATCCTGATGAATAAGTAGTCTTTATTTTTTAACTTTAATTAATAATAAAAAAACGAGCCAAGGCTCGTTTTTTTATGACAAAAATATGACAACTATAAACTTTAAATTACCAATAGAAGTTCACACCAACTTTACCAACTGGCATCCACTCATAACGGCTCTTGTCTTGGATTTTACGCTCTTCATTCGCAAGCTCTGTTCCTAAATCATTGGGTCCAGGAATTGCATCGCCTGAAACACGACTTAAACTGGCTTTTGGATTCCCAGTATAATAAGCACCCACTTCACCAAATACGCCCCAGTTTTTATTAAATTTAGGTGCAATACCTAGGCCTACATAAGGTGCAATATCGTTGTCATACTTCATTGAACCCGCAATATGCACACCATTTTCACCAGCAATAAAGTCTTTACCATTTACAGAGAAACCTCGGTTTGCGCTCACACGGCGATCAAGATCATAATCATTGTCAATATAGCCCACACCCGCAGCTACATAGAAACTCTTGGCAAAAGTATTATCACTGGCACCCCATGGACGGATTTCAGCATTTAAATATGCTGTTTTGTTATCCATCTCCATGTCATATTTAGAACCATTGACTTTTAAATCATCAGACCATGAAATGTCACCGCCGTTATAGCCTAAAGCCAAACCTACATATGGGTTAATACTCCAGAGAATTGCACCACCATAACCTGTAGTACCTACTTCAGCACGTACTCCAGATGGTATAAGTTGGTTCTTATCAAAAGTACTGCCACTTTGAATCACACCAGAATCAGCCATGGTCAAACTTGAAACGGTTAATGCTGCGACAGCTGCTGTGTATTTCACAATCTTCATATATATTTCCTTTAAGAAACTTTGGTTAATTGATTGATATTTTAGTAATAGCGATTTTTCTTAACTTGCTAAATAATATACGACTAATAATTACTATTTAATAAAAAATTTGATTTTTTTTGTTATTTTTTGATACATTTTAAATTAATTTCATGTTTTATTTCATTCAATTATTTAAAAATTATTAATTATATGGCCCTGTGCTATTTTTACTTTATGCAATTTAAAACATAAGTTCGTGACTATGGACTATTTTTTAGCGCCCAATGCTACAATATAGTGTAAAATCCTTGAAATTTTATTGGGAAGGAAGATTATGTCGCAGCTTTCAACAATCATTGAACAAGCTTTTGAAAATCGTGCAAATTTTTCAGCAACGGACTGCCCTGCTGAAATTCGTCAAGCAGTAGAACAAGCCATTGAAGCACTTGATAATGGTAGCTTACGTGTTGCTGAAAAAATAAATGGTGAATGGGTTGTTCATCAATGGTTAAAAAAAGCAGTTTTGCTTTCTTTCAAACTCAATGATAATCAACCAATCGAAGCTGGCCAACTTGGTTTCTACGATAAAGTAGATACTAAATTTGCAGGTTGGACAGATGAACAATTCAAAGCTGCTGGCGTTCGTGTTGTACCACCAGCTGTTGCACGTAAAGGTAGTTTTCAAGCAAAAAATGTTGTGTTGATGCCATCTTATGTCAACATTGGTGCTTATGTAGATGAAGGCACAATGGTAGATACATGGGCTACAGTAGGTTCATGTGCTCAAATTGGTAAAAATGTTCACTTGTCAGGTGGTGTAGGTATTGGTGGTGTACTTGAACCATTACAAGCAAACCCAACAATTATTGAAGATAACTGCTTTATTGGTGCACGCTCTGAAATTGTTGAGGGTGTAATTGTTGAAGAAGGCGCAGTAATTTCAATGGGCGTTTACATTGGTCAATCAACACGTATTTATGATCGTGAAACTGGTGAAATCCATTACGGCCGTGTACCAGCTGGTTCTGTTGTTGTGCCAGGTAGCTTACCTTCTAAAGATGGTAAATACAGCCTATATGCAGCAATCATTGTCAAAAAAGTTGACGCTCAAACACGTGCTAAAACTAGTCTGAATGATCTACTACGCGAAGACTAATCTTTTCTTTATAAGTCTCTACGGTTAGTCATGATCGTAGAGATTTTTTATTTTCTATTCTATGGTCAAAGGTGCTATGCAAACGCTTCGTTCAACTGCAATTCCTGTCTCAGATCCAGCTGCGGGATTACGCATTACTGAGATTTTTTACTCTTTGCAAGGTGAAGCCAATGCAGCCGGACTTCCTACGGTGTTTATCCGTTTAACAGGCTGCCCGCTGCGCTGTACTTATTGTGATACAACCTATTCATTTGAGGGAGGAGAACGTCGCTCCTTAGATGAAATTATTGCAACTACGCTTGCCTTTAATACCCCTTATATATGTGTAACAGGTGGTGAGCCTTTAGCACAGCCCAACGTATATCCATTAATGGATCGTCTTATTCAACAAGGCTGTGAGATCTCTTTAGAAACCAGTGGTGCTTTAGATGTTGCTAAAGTTGATCCACGGATATCAAAAGTACTCGATTTAAAGACACCAAGCTCTGGTGAACAACAGCGTAATTTACTTAGTAACCTTAACCATCTCACCCCACATGACCAAATTAAGTTTGTCATTTGTAATAGAGAAGATTATCTCTGGGCAAAAGAACAACTGATACAACATCAATTGCAAGATAAAGTCAGCACCGTTTGGTTCTCACCTGCCTTTGCAATTGAAAAAGGGGCAATTCGCTTACCTGAGCTTGCAAGAGATCTAGCTCAGTGGATCTTAGAAGATCATTTACCTGTTCGCTTTCAATTGCAATTACATAAATTACTTTGGAATGATGAAACAGGACGTTAAGCTTTAACATCCTAAACTTATGTAACATGTGGAGAATACTCATGCGCCCTCGTGCCATTGTTTTATTATCTGGCGGCTTAGACTCAACTACTTGTTTAGCTTGGGCACAGGCACGCTATGAATGTATTGCCATCAGCTTTATGTACGGACAACGCTCAAATACAGAGCTTGATGCAGCCAAAGCGCTAACCCAAGCAGCTGGCGTTGAACATCGTGTCATTAATATTGATTTAGGTCAGTTGGGTGGTTCTGCTCTTACTGATCACTCAATTGATATTCCTGTTCAAGAACAACAAGGTATACCTGTAACTTACGTACCTGCACGAAATACCATTTTCCTTTCCTATGCGCTCGCTGCTGCTGAAGTTTATCAAGCAGATGCAATTGTTATTGGAATTAATGCTGTTGACTATTCTGGTTACCCAGATTGCCGCCCTGAATTTATTGAAGCATTTGCGCAACTTGCATCACTTGCGACAAAAGCAGGCATCGAAGGAAAACCTTTGAAAATTGAAACACCTTTGTTACATTTATCCAAAGCAGCAATCATTGGTCTTGGCCTAGAACATGGCGTAGACTATGCGCAGACAGTATCTTGTTATCAGGCAGATAATCAAGGACGTGCATGCGGAAAATGTGACAGCTGCCGCTTAAGAAAACAAGGTTTCATCGATGCAGGAATCACGGATCCTACACGCTATATTCCTCAATAATTAGGTACACTTATATGAATATTTTAACAACTCGCGTATTAACATCAGCTTTATTTGCAGTATCTGCAGGGGTAACGTCAGCTGCTTTTGCAGCAGAAGCTGATTTACAACAAGCCTATAAAAGCACCGATGTAAAATCTGCATTAATTAATGTATGTAAAACTGAAACAAGTAAGGGTGGTAAATTAACTGCTGCTGAAGTTGCAAAATACTGTAGCTGTGCAATTGAGTCTGATGGTAAATTGACAAATGCACAAAAATGGCAAATTCAAAGTACGATCAACCAAAAGAAAAGTCCTTCTACCCTAACCTTTGTACAACAACAGAACCAAGCACTCAAAACATGTTTTGGTCCTCAGCTCACCACTAAATTGCAAACATTAACTGAAGCTGCAATGAAAGCTGCGCAAGCGAAATAATAAATAACATGTATAGTATTCAATATGTTGTTTAAGTGAAAAACGAGCCACTCCAACGTGGCTCGTTTTTTTTACAAATTAATATCATTACAGGGTGTTTAGCTTAATGTCATTAGAAACAATTCAACTACCAGACCAAATGTTCCCAACCACAACAGGTGAAATTAACTTAACTCAAGTTGAGACTCCATGGTTGATTATCTATTTTTATCCTAAAGACTCAACCCCAGGTTGCACCACACAAGCCACTGATTTTTCAACTATGAAAGAACAATTCACAGCGCTTAACTGTACTGTAATTGGTGTATCACGTGATTCAGTGAAAGCACATCAAAACTTTACAACCAAACAATCTCTAAGCATCAATTTAATTAGTGATAAAGAGCAAGTATTATGCAATCTATTTGATGTCATCAAAGAAAAAAACATGTATGGCAAACAAGTTATGGGCGTTGAACGTTCAAGTTTCATCTTCCATCAATCAACTTTAGTTAAAAGCTATCGTAAAGTGAAAGCAGCGGGTCATGCTGAACAAATTTTAGCTGACCTCAAAACACTACAAGCAAACGTTTAAGTTTTTAATCGGTATCCTATGATGATCGTCTGATGACTTATAGCTGCATATTGAATAAAGAAATTGCGATCATCACCATGACCAAGCCAATGATTAAATCCAGTACACGCCACGCTTTTACACTTTGAAACAACGGCGCCATAATACTTGCAGCATAACCCAAAGTAAAAAAGAACAACCAAGATGCTGAGATTGCCCCCAAAGCAAAGTAAAGTTTATCTGAACTAAACTGGGCTGAAATTGAGCCAATTAATACGACTGTATCTAAATAAACATGGGGATTCAGCCATGTAAGCCCCAAACAAAGCAATATTGATTGTGCAAGTGTAGATGATGAACTCAAATCTAAAGGCTGTATTTGCTGCGTATATAATGCCTGACGAAAGTGTATAAATGCATACCAAAGCAAAAACACCACGCCAAAATACTGAGCTAACCGTAGTAGCTGTGGGTATAGTGTCACAACATTAGCGAAACCATATACCCCTAAAGTAATTAAAATAGAATCAGATAGAGCACAAACCAAACACAACCAAAATACATGCTGACGTTTCAACCCTTGTTTGAGCACAAAAGCATTTTGTGCACCAATGGCAACAATAAGCCCCATACTCACTGAAAAACCTTTTACATAAACCCAAAACATAACCAATAGCATCACATGAGTAAACAAAGTGCTATTATCATTTAAAGTGAGAGAAATTAAAGAAAGCTAAATAAAAATCAGATAAACTAAGTTTTTCTTAGCTTGTAAAAAATATGTTGCAAAGCAAACAAAGCGAAGCCTTTTTAGCAGTGATTGAAACAGGGAGTTTTGAGGCTGCAGCCCAAATTTTACACATCACAGCAGCCGCTGTGAGTTTGAGAATTCAATCACTAGAAAAGCATTTAGGCCATGCTCTCATTATTCGTGAACGACCTTGCCGGGCAACTCAAACGGGCCACATGCTCTTACAGCACCTCCAGCATAGCCGACTATTACAACAAAGTTTTTTGCAAGACCTAAACAATCAAAAGCAATCTCAAGATTTTTATAAGATTCGTATTGCCAGCAACGCTGATAGTTTAGAAACATGGTTACTGCCTAGTCTCAAAGATTGCTTGCAGACTGAAAAAATTGTGCTGGAATTATGCATTGCAGATCAAACACAGACACAGCATTTACTTGAAACAGGCATCGTGAATGCTTGTATTTCTACATCATCCAAAGCGATTGCTGGGTGCCAAGCACAGTTTTTAGGTCATATGCGTTATCTCTTGGTAGCTAACCCAAACTTTATCACGCAGTACTTTAAACAAGGCCTAACACGTCAAAGCCTTTTAAATGCACCTGCTGTGATTTTTAATCAAGATGATATGATGCATCGAGAATTGCTCTTTCAACACTATGGTTTACAACTTCAACAGTATCCGCATCACTTTATTCCGTCATCAAGTGCTTTTTTAGAGTGCATCAAAGCTGGGCTCGGCTATGGCCTCGTGCCCTGGATTCAGATGCGTACCGAATTAGACCAAAATCAATTGATTGAGCTAGCCCCCCAATTCAGTGTAGATGTTCCTTTATATTGGCATCATTGGAAACAACAAAGCCCACCATTGATTCAGCTTATGCATCAACTACTCCCCAATGCAGCACAAGCCCTTGCCCTCCCCAGCACTTAACGTCTGTTACTCATCAGAATAGAGGCGCTGATAACGTGATTCGAGCGCATAAGGCACAAAAAAATGGCTAGCAAAATAAGCGTCATTGCCCGTAACTAAATTTTTATCTTCTCGAATTGACATGCCACATGCACGATCATCAATAACCCATGAGCCAATAATGGGGCGATAACCCTCATGAACAGGAAGATCATGCCACGCTTGATATACATATCCCCAATCGACATACTCAGCAACAAAATGACTGCCTTGAGCTAGCTGGTCACTCACAATCTGACCCTCATGTTTCAGTACACGATGAATATTGGCACCTTCACGACCATGTATAGCCTTTTTACACCACTGCCCATCATGCATATGAGCTAAATCTTTTTCACTATACGCAGCAAGTAAATAGGGATGGTGAGGAAACATCTGCCACAGTTTTACTAGCATCGCTTTGTTAGATAATAACATTTTCCATGCAGGTTCCATCCACCGCGTTCGAGCCTGACTCACATGTTGACCAAAGCTTTCTTCTCGCATCCATTCCCACGGATATAACTTAAAGATATTTTTAATTTCACTGCCTTGTAAATCAACAAATTGCTGAGTATCCGTCCAGCCAATCTCTTGCATTTGCAATGCCTTGACCTTCATACCTGCTCGACTTGCAGTATCCATAATATAGATGAGATTGCCCCAATCCTCATGGCGAAATCCACCAGATGCGGCAAAATGAATTAAAGTCTGTGGTTTATAATATTGTTGCCAATATTCAAGCAAATGCTCATCGAGTAAATTATATTGAATACGGAGCTGATCTGGAAAAATTAACTCAGGTACGATTTCAGACAAAGATTCAGGAAAGCGACTTAATTGTTCAATATAATGCCACTGTGCAACGCTACACTCTAATATTGATACAGGTGTGTCGCCATTGTATTCAAGCATTTTAATTTCGGTATGGCCGTCATAAACCAGATCGAAACGCCCTAACAATGAACGATCAGCCCGATACCATGATTGTTCAATCAAGTGTTTACTTTGCTCATCTAAAGCAAAATAATCTGGATAGTCTCCAGCCTTAACCATTGAGGATACCATTTCAATCGCCATATCATGTAGACACTGCGTAGCCTCTTGAATACGATCAATTTGAGTCTCTGAAAATGCGTAAGTTACCCCCTCTTGCCAGTAAGGTAATTGTTCTGGTCCTGAAGGTAAATCCCAATAATTAAAACCAATGTTCTCAAGTTGTTGAATATAATCTGCACGTTTTGGAAAATGATGTCGTTTCACAAATTAACCACCTGTTGAAATGGCACCACCGAAGCCATTACGTGACACATGCTTATATCCAGTTCCTCCCACCCGTGAGCTGGTTGATGAGTTTTCTTCTTCTCGTTTACGCATCTGAGCTGCATAAACACGCTGTCGTGCACGTTGTTGAGTATAACTATCATAACTTACACCAGAACGCCCAGCCATTGCATTCATTGCGAGTGCACCAATGGCAAGACCAGCAACTGTTGCTAATACTGCATTTCCCCCATTAAATCCTGCCTCCTCAGCATGCTGCGCAGCTAAATCAGGATTACCTGGATAAAGTTGTGTTAATTTAACCCAATCCTCAAAACTACCATTGTAGCCATTACACTTGGCATCATCATAGGAATTGAATATTTGTTCATCTGCTTCTGACCAAGTACTGATTGAACCATCACTATTTTCAATTGTTCGACTATTACTATTCTCATAATACATTGCCTGTTCATCATCATTAGAACAAGCAGAAACAATAAAAAAAGGCACAATGGACAATATGATTTTCTTTTTACTGTACTTCATTCAGTTTCCTAATCTTGGATATAGCCGTAACAAAAGACATGTCACGACAGCTCATTTGCAATAATGTGTAATAGAAGAAAATTGGCTAAACATCTATTGAGGAATACTGTGCAATAACCGTTACCCCAATAATGATAAATCCCATACCAATCCAAGCAGCCAAATCCAGTTTCTGCCCAAGAACCGCTTGCGCTAAACATGCAGTTGCTATTGCACCAATACCTGCCCAAAGCACATAAAGTACACCAGCTTGAATATACTTCAATGCAATAGCACAGCAAATAAAAGAAGCAAGATAGAGAAAACCCGCTATGCCTTGGCTGAGCTTATCTTCTAAGCCATTGGCTTTTGCAGAGAAAAAAGTAGATAAAACATCAGCTGCAATTGCACCCGATAACCAAATTAAACCTACAGTGGATTGAGATAATGCCAATCATCTATTCCCAAATTTCAGCCCCACCATATTTTAATCTGCCCTGTTCAGATAAAATTGCTGTTAGCTATAAAATTAAATTCAACATCATGTTGTATATAGCATTTTTAAAAAACAACCACAACACAATCAAAACCTAGATAGTCACATACTCTGCTTAATCCACAGTAAATGAACTGAGGTTACCTTGGTCACGGTTTTGATATTTTTGCTGAAGCTGCTGATAAACAGGATTACGTTTAAATTGCTCTAAAAAAGCAATTGTTCCTGCTGGAAACTGAGATTGGGAGATTTCACCACGATAATAAGCCTCACGTAAAGGCGTTGCAGAAATCGCATCTTTTAGACTTTCTAATTCCAATAAAGTCCATTCTGGAAACAGTTCTAAATAATATGACGAATCATCTTTAAAATGACCAATGAGACCAACATTAGATTTTGGATCAACCACTTGATTAACTTGATCTTTAACCAATTTAACCCACTTAACATCATTGTAGACATCTATAATGGGGACAAAACGAATACGCTGCTGATCTGCAGCTGAAAAATTCGATAAAATCATTTGCTCACGTTCAGTCGCACTAAACGGATTTTTAATATTGCGTTGTTCTTGTGCAGAACCCAAGGCGAGAATCACCCGCTCACTTTGCTCAAGTGCAATTTGTACTGTTTGCATATGTGCAACATGAAAAGGTTGGAATCGGCCAATATAGATAAGATCATCAAATCGTTCAATCATAGTCTGTTCATTGATCATGACGCATGAGTTACATATTTGTCACTCTTTTACGCCATAATGTTTAAGTTAAGCTAGTGAAATATATAACAAGGATAGCACGATGACATTGCATTGTATTCAGCAGCCACATCAACATTTAAAAG
This sequence comes from Acinetobacter rudis, assembly GCF_031157835.1. Lineage (GTDB taxonomy): Bacteria > Pseudomonadota > Gammaproteobacteria > Pseudomonadales > Moraxellaceae > Acinetobacter > Acinetobacter rudis_A. Next base: position 360,485 of record NZ_JAVIDR010000002.1, read on the forward strand.
CAACAATAGAACATGGCATTTTAACGCTTGCCATTCAACGTCCTGAAGCTAAAAATGCATTATATAGTGATTTATATTTATGTATTGCCCAAGCTTTAGATGAAGCTGACCAAAGTAATGATGTTCGAGTGGTCATCTTAAGAGGTGCCGATGCCGACTTCACAGCAGGCAATGATATGCAAGATTTTATGCGATTCATCCAAATGCCTTTGCCAGAAAAAGCAGGTGATGCGCCACCTTTTGTACTTCTAAAATCTGCTGCTCGTTTTTCTAAACCTCTTATCATTGCAGTACGCGGTGTTGCCATTGGCATTGGGGTAACTATTTTATTGCATGCTGACATGGTCTACAGTGATGAAACAGCGCTGTTCCAAATTCCTTTTGTTAGCCTTGGTCTCTCACCCGAAGGTGCTGCCAGTCGCCTCCTCAGCAAACAAGCTGGTTATTTAAAAGCTGCTGAACTGATGTTTACAGCACAAAAATTTAATAGTGAAAAAGCCTTAAATGCAGGTTTAATTACCAGTATTGAAAATGATGTTTATGCCCATGCACAGCAACAAGCACAACATCTTGCCGCACTTCCTTTAGCTTCTCTTAAACAAAGCAAAGCACTAATGAAATCAGATTTAGCGGAAATTATTCAATGTATTGATGATGAAGCTGAAATTTTTATGCGCCGAGTCAAATCGGCAGAAATGCAGGAAGCAGTACAAGCCTTTATGCAAAAACGCAAACCAGACTTTACTCAGTTTAACTAATAGCTCGTTATTCCTAGCGCTATCTAATCTACCATTGTTTCCGATTAGCCAAATTTAGTAAAGATTGATTAGACTTGTTCTTGTGGGTGAGTTTAGTCAATCTTTATGTGGCAATGACTATTCAGCCAACACTAAACCTCTATCAGTTGACTAAACTCATATGCAGGTACTTCATATGGATGACTGGTTTTTAATGCTGCTAATACGGCTTTCGCACACGATTCTTCAAGAACCAACTCTACTCGCCATTCAGGGACTTTTTCTAAAACCCCAGGCTGACCAATAAATGGCTGTGCCCCCATCATGGGTTTAAATTGCCCCATGCCCAAAACTTGCCATGCGCAGTGCTCATAACCATTAAATCGACCAGCTCCTGCTGTAAAAATGGCAGTCTTTGTCTGTTCCAAGTGTGATTCCGGTACGTAATACACAAGTTTCAACATTGTTTTAACCTATCTCATTGGCTGGAGTAATTTGAAAAAATGGATATTGATCACAACTTGCTGTAGATGATCCCTCAAAATTCTGCTTTTTAGTGGCTATTTTTTTTAAAACAATTTTAAGGTCTTCCTGATCGACATCAACATTTGATTGGGTTTCATAACCAGGCTTAGCAACACATACATACCACCGATAGTCTACAGCCCCATGAATCAGCATAAACTCTACTCTCCACTCAGCAAGTTTTGGGAAATGCGCAAGCCCCTGCTGAGTATCTATAACACTATATCTATACCCCATTCCCACACTCGGTTCACGCATTAACATTACGGGGACTTGATCTAATAATTGACCTTGTTCATCCTGTATTTGAACATTTAACTCTGGCTGTAAAGTTTTATAGACTGGGTAACAAGCAGTCATACACATACCGCTCAGTAAAACAAATAAATACTTTAGCTGTTGTAAATTGATCATTGTCATTAAAAAGTGAGGTTTGAATTTTTAAGAATGATGTGCATAGGTCAGAGTTAACATAACCACACTATAAGCAATACTTTAACGCAGTGTATTGCACATTGCGCTAAAGTTAAAGCCTATAAATATCATGCTGATGCCGTATAACTGAGTGCAGCCCAAAGAATAAAGAAAAACTGTATTAAAACTACTAAGATGAAATAACGCCAACCCCTTTGACGTAAACGTTGTTGTGATTGTAAATTTATATGCTGTAAAACGACTGGCTTGAACATAATCTGCACCTCCCTGAAGTCTTTATGTCTAATATTTAATCTATCCATCACATTAAAGCAATTTTTTTAAAATCTCCAATTGTTACTCAGATGCATTACTTTAGGCGACTTAATATCTATTATATTGATTACCTTGATATTTCCAGTGCTCTAAAAACAACAAAGCCACCCCAAGGTGGCTTATGCTATTAAAATATAGTCTGTAATAAACAATTCAGTAGAGATTAACCCACGAACTTACGTGCATTACGGAACATACGCAACCATGCACCATCTTCTGTCCATTCTTCAGGTTTCCAAGAATGCTGTACTGCACGGAAAGTACGTTCTGGATGTGGCATCATAATTGTTGCACGACCATCCAATGACGTTAAACCTGTGATCGCATCTGGAGAACCGTTCGGGTTTAATGGATATTGTTCTGTTGCTTTACCATGACTATCTACATAGCGAAGCACCACTTGATCCTGTGCTTTTAATGTTGCAAATTGCTCAAGATTGGCAACCACACGACCTTCACCATGCGCAACTGCTACAGGTAAAATCGAACCATGCATGTCTGCCAATAAAATCGAATTTGACTTCTCAACACGAACATTCACTGCACGAGCTTCAAACATTTCCGAACGGTTACGATGGAAACGAGGCCAAGCATCTGCACCTGGAATTAATGGTGCAAGCTGAGACAACATTTGACAACCATTACAAACACCTAAGCTAAATGTTTCTTCACGGTTAAAGAATTTTTCAAACTGGTCACGTAATTTTGCATTGAACAATACTGATTTCGCCCAACCACCACCAGCACCAAGCACGTCACCATAAGAGAAACCACCACATGCCACAAGCCCTTGGAAATCATCCAAGTCAATATGACCAGCAAGTAAGTCACTCATGTGAACGTCAACAGTATTAAAGCCGACTTTATCAAAAGCTGCAGCCATTTCAACATGACCATTGACACCCTGTTCACGCAATACCGCCATGTTTGGACGACGTGAATTTAAATATGGTGCTTCAATTGGTTCATTTAAATCAAATGTTGGCTGTGCAATTAAACCCTTATGTTCAGAGTCAGCAATCAATTGATATTCTTGATCTGCGGTTTCTACGTTATCACGTAAACGCTGAATCTGGTAAGACACCTCAGTCCAAGCCTGTTGCAACTCTACACGAGTCAAACTTAACCCATTAATATTTAAGTGTTCAGTTTGGTTCAATTGCCCCACTACACTTAAGGCATCTTGCATTGCAGTATTGCTAAGTTCTGCTTGAACAGCATCCCAATCGGCACGGCGCATTTGCAATACAGCACCAATTTCTTCAGCAAATAATGCTGCCACAGTTTGATCTTGTAAAGAAACACCAAGACGTGAAGCAAACATCATTTCAGCAACAGTAGCCAACAAGCCACCATCACCAATGTCATGATAAGCTTGAATTAAACCACGGTTGTTCCAATCTTGTACTAATGCAAAGAAAGCTTTGAACTCATCAAAGTTGTCAACATCTGGTGTCACTTGACCAATGGTCTTATACACTTGGTTTAAGATCGAACCGCCTAAACGGAATTGACCTTTAGACAAGTCAATACGTACCAATACGCTATCAAAGTCTGCTTTAAGCTCTGGAGTTAATGTCTTACGTACATCAACAACAGGAGCAAATGCTGTAATCACGCCTGTCATTGGTGAAGTCACTGACTTATCTGTGCCTTCATCTTGCCAAGTTGTACGCATTGACAATGAGTCTTTACCTACAGGAATGGCAATGCCAAGTGCTGGACACATTTCCATACCAATGGCTTTTACACCTTCAAACAAAGCTTGGTCTTCGCCAGGTTGACCTGCCGCTGCCATCCAGTTTGCAGACAATTTAATATCGCTAATTTGGTCGATATTGGCACACATAATATTAGAAATGGCTTCAGCAACAGATAAACGTGCAGAAGCAGCTGGATTCAATAATGCAACTGGTGGACGTTCACCCATTGCCATTGCTTCACCAGTAAAGCCTTGTAAACTTGTCGTTGTCACAGCAGCATCTGCAACTGGAACTTGCCAAGGACCAACCATTTGGTCACGTGCAACCATACCAGTAATAGAACGGTCGCCAATCGTAATTAAGAAAGACTTTGATGCAACAGTTGGATTCTTCAAAACACGGAAGATCGCATCTTTTAAATCGACTGTATTTTCATCAAAATCATTGCCTTTACGTGGCGCACTGTCATAGCTACGACTCATACGTGGTGTGCCGCCAAGCAATACTTGCATTGGCATATCAACCGCATTATTTTCAAATAATGGATCTTCAACAACAAGCTCACGCGCTTCTGTTGCTTCACCAAGTACAGCAAATGGGCAACGTTCGCGCGCACAAATAGTTTCAAATTGTTCCAATGATTCTGGACGAATAGCCAAAACATAGCGCTCTTGAGCTTCGTTTGACCAAATTTCCATTGGTGACATGCCAGGCTCTAGCGAAGGAATTTTACGTAAATCTAAAACCGCACCAAGCTCATGATCATTTACCAGTTCTGGCATTGCATTAGAAATACCACCTGCACCAACATCATGTACAGATACGATTGGGTTCGCATCTTCTAAACGCCAGCATGTATCAATCACTTCTTGACAACGACGTTCCATTTCCGGGTTTTCACGTTGTACCGAAGCAAAGTCTAAGCTTTCACCCATTGTACCGCTGTCAACTGAAGATGCAGCACCACCACCAAGGCCAATAAGCATTGCTGGGCCACCAAGAACGATGAGCAAATCACCTGGTTGAATCGCATCTTTTTCTACATGATCAGGACGAATGTTGCCATAACCACCAGCAATCATAATCGGTTTATGGAAACCTTTTACATCACCATTAACGTTTTGTTCAAAAGTACGGAAATAACCATTCAGTGCTGGACGACCAAATTCATTGTTAAATGCCGCCCCTCCTAATGGTCCTTCAATCATAATTTGTAAAGGTGAAGCAATACGTGAAGGTTTACCGTAATTTTCTTCCCATGGCTGTTCAAAACCAGGAATATTTAAATTTGAAGTTGTAAAGCCAGTTAAACCTGCTTTAGGTTTACCGCCACGACCAGTTGCACCTTCATCACGGATCTCACCACCAGAACCCGTCGCAGCACCCGCAAATGGCGCAATTGCTGTTGGATGGTTATGGGTTTCTACTTTCATCAAAATATGTGCAGCTTGGCTCTTATATTTATATACATAATGGCCAGTATCTTGATCTTGCTTCGGATAGAAACGATGAGTATCAAAACCAACAATTACAGAAGCATTGTCTTTATAGGCTGACAACACATCTGTAGGTGACTCTTTATATGTATTTTTAATCATTTGGAACAGTGACAATGGCTGTACTTCACCATCAATTGTCCACTCTGAACCAAAAATTTTATGACGACAATGTTCAGAGTTTGCCTGTGCAAACATCATTAATTCAATATCGTGTGGATTACGACCAAGTTTAATAAATGCTTCAGTTAAATAATCAATTTCTTCAGCAGAAAGAGCAAAACCAAACTCATTATTGGCTTTTACCAATGCCTCACGACCCTGACCTAAAATATCAATTGCATTTAAAGGCTTTGGTTCAGTTTCTGAAAATAGCGCTGTTGCAGCATCAATTTGCTCAAATACGCTTTCAGTCATACGATCATGTAATGCGAGTTTTAAATCTGCATTAAGTTCTGATACGCCTTTTAGAGTAAATAAAACACCGCGTTCAAGGCGGTGTATAGGCGTATTACAGTTGGCAAAAATATCAGTTGCCTTAGAAGACCACGGCGAGATTGTACCAATACGTGGCGTTACAAGGATCTGAATTTCATCACTCGTTGCTTTACGTAAAGTATAGTGTTCACCATCATTAAGCAGTTGGAGCGCAGATTGCTGCTCTTGCTCGTTAAGCGCTTGGTCAAACAAATAAACCCATTGGCTGTCAAAAGACTGAACAGAACTCACGGACGTTAAACGGTTTAGGAGTTGAGTTTTCTTAAAAGATGAGTGTGCTGGGGCACCGGCCACGATAAACATGCTGATTTTGGCTCCACGGGCAAGTTTGCTCAACCTACCACAATGTGACTTTGAAGAGAGCGCATATTCTACTTCGAAAGCAGCTTTTCAGCTAGTCATATCCACTTTTTAAATATAGGTATTTCACAAGATTGGCTTATTTAGAGACATCTACATTGTAGATCTGCTTAGACATTTACCCATGAAAGCAGTAAAGAGACAAACTATGTCGCCTAAAAGAACAAAGCACTGCTTTTGAAATCGTTAAGATCTAGTGCTTTAGCTTTTTTTTTGGCATGATGCCAAGAAATACAGAGTGAATAATGATAAATGACACAAATGCGTTGGTTAGAACTGTTATCAACAGTAAGACTTGGAACGAAAAAACACAATTCCGAACAAGCACGTAGCCCTTTTCACAAAGATTATGACCGTATTATTTTTTCACAGAGTTTTCGTCAACTTAACCGTAAAACTCAAGTACACCCATTAAGCCAACATGATGGCATTCACACTCGACTAACCCACTCTCTTGAAGTCTCTTGTATTGGACGTTCTCTGGGGATGCTCACTGCTGAAAAAATTCAGCACGAATTACCCATGTGGATTTCCCCTGCCGATGTTGGTGCCATTATTCAGGCTGCTTGTCTCGCACATGATATTGGCAATCCACCTTTTGGCCATGCTGGCGAATATGCGATTCGTGAGTGGTTTGATGATGCTTCCCACACTAACTTTTTACAAGATTTAAGCCCAGAACAACAAGCAGACGTTCGACAATTTGAAGGGAATGCTCAAGGTCTACGACTCCTCAGCAAAATTGATTATCACCCTTACGATGGCGGTATGCGTCTGACATATGCCACTTTGGGGGCATATCTTAAATATCCTTGGCTATCTAAAACCATTGCTGCACAAGGTGATATTCCAGCAAGCCAACGTGCTAAGTTTGGTTGTTATCAATCAGAAAAAGACATCTTACAACAGATTGCGCAACAGCTCGGTCTAATTCAATTAGGTGACTATCATTATTGCCGTCATCCCCTCACCTATTTATTAGAAGCAGCAGATGATATTTGTTATGCCTTAATCGATTTAGAAGATGGTATTACTTTACAAATGCTCACCTATGCTGAGGTTGAACCCATCTTTCTAAACTTGATTGGCGAATATCCTCAACCAGAAGAACTGGCAATACCCAATACAACTTGGCAACAAAAAATTGCAGCTTTGCGTGGCCGTGTAATGAAACGTTTAGTCGAAGAAGTGAGTTCTGCCTTTGCCAAACATCATTTTCAAATTCTATCTGGACAACTAAAAGGCAGCTTATTGCAATATTGTAGTCCTGATATTGAATTAGGCATTGAAGATGCTAAACAACTAGCGCGGACCAAAATTTTTCAACATCCACAAAAGTCAGGGTTAGAAATTATTGCTCATGAAAGCCTACAACACCTGCTTAATGCTTTCATTCCATTAACTACGCCTGGTAAGAGTCTAAGTTTTAAGGAAAATCGCCTAATGACCATTTTACATCATGCTGGCGCTGATCTTGGAGAACAACATTATGACAATATCATGCAGGTACTCGATGTCATTAGTAAATTTTCAGACCATCAAGCGTATCAACTGGCCCAAGAGTTACAAGGCAATAAAATTGGTTTTCTCTAGATGAACATATCAACAAACGATATTTTGCCTTTCCTCACAATGCCGACTACTATGGCCGCATTAGACCATACATATAAAGAAGTGACACAAACATGATTGGATGTTTAATTGGTGAAGTTTTAGCCCTAGAGGCGCCCTGCGTCTTACTTAATGTTAATGGTGTTGGCTATGAGGTTGATACTCCTTTATCTACTTTTTGCCAACTACAAAAAGGGCAAAAAATTACGCTATGGACCCATTTAGTGGTACGTGAAGATGCACAACAGCTTTACGGTTTTATGCACGGTCAAGAAAAATTAATTTTTCGCACCTTACTTAAGGTAAATGGTGTTGGCCCTAAAATGGCATTAGGAATTTTATCGACATTAAGTGTAGACCTACTGATTCAAACAGTTGAAACAGAAGACATTAATACACTCATTAAAGTTCCAGGTGTGGGTAAGAAAACAGCAGAACGGTTAATGATTGAATTACGTGACCGCTTTAAACAATTAGCAACACCAGCAAATGCAGCAGCTGGCACACACACACAAATTCAGTTTAATGCAAACTCTGCTGTGGCAGAGGCAGAAGCAGCTTTACAGTCACTGGGCTATAAACCTGTAGAAGCACAAAAAGCTGTTGCAGCTGTTAAAGCCGAATTTACTGAGTCTGCCGACCTGATCCGTGCAGCACTCAAATCGATGATGAAATAAGTTGATATAACCATGATGCAAGATCGCCTGATTAGTGGCAGTGAGAAACCCGAAGATCATTTTGATCGAGCCATTCGCCCTACCAGTCTGAGTGACTACATTGGTCAGCCAGTGGTACGTGAACAAATGGAAATCTTTATTGGTGCTGCACGTGGACGTGGTGAAGCACTCGATCACACTTTAATTTTTGGTCCACCGGGTCTAGGTAAAACGACCTTAGCTAATATTATTGCAAGAGAAATGGGTGGAAATTTAAAATCCACCTCTGGCCCAGTGCTTGAACGTGCGGGTGATTTAGCCGCTATGCTCACCAACCTAGAGGAAGGTGATGTCTTATTTATTGATGAAATTCATCGTCTTTCTCCTGTGATTGAAGAAATTCTTTATCCAGCCATGGAAGATTATCAACTGGATATCATGATTGGAGAAGGCCCTGCAGCTCGTTCAATTAAGTTGGACCTCCCTCCATTTACTTTAGTTGCAGCGACAACCCGTGCTGGCTTACTTACCTCTCCTTTGCGTGATCGTTTTGGTATTGTGCAACGTCTTGAGTTTTATTCAGTTGAAGATCTCACCCATATTGTTAGCCGTTCAGCACATTTAATGGATGTACCAACGACACACACAGGTGCAGAAGAAATTGCTAGACGATCACGAGGTACTCCTCGTATTGCCAATCGTTTGCTCCGTCGAGTCCGTGACTATGCTCAAGTAAAAGGCACAGGTGAAGTCACCCAAGAAATGGCTCAGCGCGCACTTGATATGCTTAATGTAGATAAAGCTGGCCTAGATACACTTGATCGTCGTTACTTAAGTTTATTGTTGGAACGTTTCGATGGAGGACCAGCAGGCGTTGATGCTTTAGCAGCAGCTATGGCCGAAGATGCTGGCACACTTGAAGATGTCATTGAACCTTATTTGATCCAACAAGGCTATGCGATGCGAACAGCAAGAGGCCGTATTGCCACTCATAAGGCCTATTTACAGTTTGGTATGACACCACCTGAACCTAAAGAAAAATAAGCAAACATTCACGATAGGCTGATTAATTCAGCTTATCGTAAAATTAAAAATATTTTTAAATTTCAATAAAGTAAAACAAAATATTAGCTTAAAAGAAAAGTTTTAGCTTTTAAATCTTGTTGCTAACGAGCAAGTTCTACTAAAGTAAAACTGGTGTTTTTAACGCCATTACATCAATTACAGTTTGGCGACTTGCGCCATTTGCCCACGCAGGCAATATGCTAAAATCCGCACAGCGCTCATGCACGTGCATGTCTAAGGCAACGCATAACAATATTTTCATTTTAACCTGTTAGAGCATCTGTACTGACATATGCCTTTTAACACTGGGATACTTTTACATGGCAAACCAATTCGAATTCCAAATCCGTGTTTATATGGAAGATACTGATGCTGGTGGCATCGTTTATCATGCCAATCATATTCGTTTTATGGAACGTACACGAACTGAATGGTTACGTGCTTCAGGCATTGGTCATTATTGGCACCAAAAAGATTATAATTTTGTCGTACATAAAATTGCTGTTAAATATATGCGTCCGATTTTAATGGATGATTTAATTACTGTGAGTGCAAATGTAGTTTCATGTAAAGCAACATCTTTTGTGTTGCAACAAAATATTTATCGTGGTGAAATCATGCTTGCATCTGGTGAGGTTGAGTTGGCATGTATCGGTGCAAATATGAGACCTCTCCGCTTACCAAGCGAAATCCATGAACTAATTCAAAAGGAATTAGCACATGAATAAAAATTATGATTGGCACAACTATCTATGGCAACACAACTCGAATCTACACTGCATATCTCTGATTTAATCTTACAAGCAAGTCCAGTTGTTCAACTGGTCATGCTGGCTTTGGTACTTGCTTCACTAACGAGCTGGTACCTCATTGCTAAATTACATTTAAGTTATAAAAAAGCGCGTAAGGGCGATGAACATTTCCAAAAAATCTTTTGGTCAGGTGCAGAGCTCTCTACCCTCTTTAATAATGCACAACTCAATTCAAAACGCGAAGGTTTAGAAGATATTTTTTATCACGGTTTAGGTGAATTTTATAAACTTGAAAAACGCCAAGCAACTCCACGTGATTGTATCGACAGCACTGAACGTATTTTGTCAGTTGGTTTAAGCCGTGATCAAGGTCTACTCGAAAAAGGGTTAAGTGCCTTAGCCAGTATTGGTTCGGTTGCACCTTATGTTGGTCTGTTTGGTACAGTTTGGGGCATTATGAATGCCTTTATTGGTCTTGCTCAAGTTGATCAAGTCACTTTAGCAACTGTTGCTCCTGGCATTGCTGAAGCACTCATTGCAACTGCGATTGGTCTATTCGCCGCAATTCCTGCTGTACTTGCTTTTAACCATTACACAGCAAAAAGTGAAGAACTATACTCTGATCGCGCATTATTTTCAGAAGAAATGGTTGCGTTACTTCAACGCCGTTCTGTGGGTACAGCACAGGAAGAAGAATAATGGCTATCCAACGTTCTAGACGCTTTCAACGCGTCAAAAAACCACTGAAAAGTGAAATGAATGTGGTGCCTTATATCGATGTCATGTTAGTACTTCTCGTGATCTTTATGGTTACTGCACCTATGATTACTGCAGGTATTGATGTTGATCTACCACAAGCAAATAGCACAACCTTTGAGTCCAAAGAGGCACCAGCAATTGTATCTTTAGATAAGTCTGGACAAATCTTTTTAAGCTATAAATCACATAGTGAAAGTGAACCAATCACTTTGGAACAACTTAAACAGGTATTAACCCAAGCGCAAACAGACGCGAAAAGCAATCAACAACAACTCACTGTATTAGTTAAAGGTGATAAAGAGCGGCCTTATGGTGATGTCATTGCATTAATGTCGAGTTTGCAAGAAACTGGCCTTTCTCAGGTTGGCCTGTTAACTGAGCCGAACAAATAAGCTATGAAAAATTCGAAACCAGTAGTGTCTAAAGACAAAGCGATAGCCATTGGTTTTACTGTAGCCGTGCATATTGTAGCGATTGGTAGCCTGTTATATCTAGGCCTAAGTAAACCACCAGAGCCTCCGAAAAAAATCAAAACCATATTGATTAAACCAGAGGATTTGCCACCACCTGAACCTATTGCTGTTGACACAACAGATGAGACTGAACCTGTTATGGTTGATATTGCAGAGCCCAGCCCTGCAATTGAACAACCATCTGGCCCTTCTCCTGCTGAGTTACAAGCATTGGCCGCGTCTAAACTTGCTGCTGAAAAACATGCTGCTGAACAAAAAGCTCAGGCTCAAGCTGCTGAACAAGCACGCCTTCAAGCTGTTGCTGCTGAAAAAGCTCGTCTAAAAGCAATTGAAGATGCGCGTAATGCGAAGACAGCTGAAGCAAAAGCGAAAGCTCAGGAGCAAGCACGTCAACAACAACTTGCAGCTGAACGTGCACGCCAACAAGCTGCGGCTGCTGAGCAAAAACGTAAAGATGCTATTGCAGCTGAGCAAAAACGCAAACAAGCTGAAGCCGATGCAGCAAAACGCAAACAAGCTGAAGCCGATGCGGCAAAACGCAAGCAAGCCGAAGCTGATGCAGCAAAACGCAAACAAGCTGAAGCTGATGCGGCAAAACGCAAACAAGCTGAAGCTGATGCGGCAAAACGCAAACAAGCCGAAGCCGATGCAGCAAAACGTAAACAAGCAGAAGCCGATGCGGCGAAACGCAAACAAGCTGAAGCCGATGCGGCAAAACGCAAGCAAGCTGAAGCCGATGCGGCGAAACGCAAACAAGCCGAAGCTGATGCAGCAAAACGCAAACAAGCTGAAGCTGATGCAGCAAAACGCAAACAAGCTGAAGCTGATGCGGCAAAACGTAAACAAGCTGAAGCTGATGCGGCAAAACGTAAACAAGCAGAAGCTGATACGGCAAAACGTAAACAAGCAGAAGCTGATGCGGCAAAACGCAAACAAGCTGAAGCTGATGCAGCAAAACGTAAACAAGCTGAAGCAAATCGAAAACGTTTAAATAGCGAACTCGATGATGAGCTTGCTGACACGAAAAAGGCTTCTGCCCAAGCCAAAACGGCGCAAGCAAAAACTACGGCATCGAATGCAACACGTGATTTCCGTAATAAGGTTGATCGCACGTGGCAACCACCTGTGGGTAAAACAGGTGAAAAAGCGACTGTCAGTGTAACGCTTACACCAAGCGGCCAAGTCGCTTCTGTTTATGTTTCTGCTTCAGACCCTGCCGTTAAGGCCAGTGCCGAAAAAGCGGTTCGTGCAGCAGCACCGTACCCAATGCCAAGTGATCCAGAAGCTCGGCGTTTGGCGCAATCCTTTAAATCAACATTAACTGTAAAATAAATCATTACACTACGTATAAACCCTGCTTCGGCAGGGTTTATTTTTAAACTGCATCACATTATTATGAATTTTTAAGCTTATATAGCATTGTCTTTTATAATGAAAAAATTGCTCTTTATTTTTACCACACTGAGCTGCACACTGAATCTATATGCACAGACCACACCCCTCCTCAGTACTACATCACAAACACTGCAAATTCGCTCTGATGCAGTCCCACAAGGCATGTCACCAGCGCAATATCAAGCATTACTGTTGCACCCAACTCAACCTTCCACTCAAAAAGTTACCTTAGCAGCTATAGGACGAGACTTTCGCAACCGAGTGTATCGCGAATGGCAGGTTCCAATGGACTGCAAAGGAGATGTTGCAACAGCACGAGTCATCTTAACGGATAGTGGTTTGATATCTTCAATCTATATACAGGCATCAAATCCCGAAGTTAAAACCAGTGTCGAACAAGCAGTTCGTGCAGCTGCACCCTTTCCAATGCCAAGTGATCCTGAGACACGGCGTTTAGCCCAATCCTTTAAAGTTGCATTTACCGTTAAATAAATCAGTACACCATGTATAAACCCTGCTTCGGCAGGTTTTTTCTGTTTAGATTAAAGAGATTTAGTCATATTATTTTTTTATAAGATCCACATTTTTTTACGCGAATTTTGTGCCTAGTCTATTGCTCTATTTCAACAAGCATTATATTTTTGTTGTATGATCAATACACAAAAATCTTATTACAAGTCACGGCTACAAAATCAGTAAATCTTTTTGGTATAGCATTAGTTAATTTTAATCATCACAGCATAAAACTACATGACACTATCTGCTGGGTCGATTATGATCATGATCAATTAATTTTTTCTTCATCCTATATTCATCATTACATGCTTTATATAGATTAAAATTATGTAGTTATGATACAAATCTAGAATGATTGAACCAACAACATGTTTGAGTAAATAAGTAACAATGAAGATCTTGTCTACACGTTTAATCGGTTTAGCAATGGTTGTGGCGATAAGCCCAGTCGTTACAACGAATACCTATGCGCAACTCTATTTTGAGATTGCAAAAGCACCTGAGCAAGCCCCACAAATTGCTGTCATTCCTTTTAGCAATGATCAATCCGTTTATCCTGTCATTGAACAAGATCTCAATCGTTCAGGACGTTTCACCAGCAGCTCAAAAAATCTTCCTGCCAGCGCCACACTCAATAATGTGGATGCTCAAAGCTGGAAAGCTGCTGGGGTACCATATGTTGTACTTGGTGAAATCAAAACCAATGCAGATGGTAGTTATGCAATCCACTACCAACTTTATGATGTGGACAAGCAAAAATATTTGCTCAATGAATTATTGACTGTACCTGCATCTCGTCTACGCGCTGCATCACACATGATCAGTGATACCATCTATGAAGCCTTGACTGGAATCAAAGGTGATTTCACTGGACGTATTGCTTATGTGCTACGTAATCAAGCTACACCAGCTGAACGATACACGCTACAAATTGCAGATACAGATGGTGAGCAACCTAAAACGGTATTACGCTCACGTGACCCAATTTTGTCACCTGCTTGGACACCTGATGCGAAAAAAATTGCCTATGTCTCTTTTGAAACTAAGCGTCCAGCCATTTATTTACAAGATTTAGCTACAGGACAACGTGAAGTTCTGGCCAAATTTGTTGGTCTAAATGGCGCACCAAGTTTCTCTCCAGATGGTACACAAATGTTATTCACTGCTTCAATGCATGGTAACCCTGAAATCTACCAAATGGATCTCAATACTCGTCAAATTCAGCGCATGACCAATGACAGTGCAATTGATACAGAAGCACGCTATGCCCCTGACGGTAAGTCGTTTATCTTTACCTCTGATCGCGGCGGCTCGGCACAGATTTATCGTTACACTTTTGCCGATGGTAGTGTTAAACGCTTAACGTTCCGTGGTGCATTTAATGCACGAGGTAGCTTAAGTGCCGATGGTAAATATGTTGCATTAGTTCACCGTCCTTCTGGTAGTAACTATAAAGTTGCAATTCAAGAAATTGCCACTGGTGTAACCAACATTTTGACACCAACCAGTCTTGATGAGTCACCAAGTTTCTCACCAAACGGACAGATGGTAGTCTATGCAACTCGTGAAGGAAACCGTGGCTTACTTTCTATTATGTCTACTGATGGCCGTTTCCGTATGAATTTACCAAGTGAACAAGGTGAGGTTCGTGAACCTGCTTGGGCCCCGAAATAATTTCAACCTTTACAACAAAGATTACCTTAAAATATGGAGATTCCCATGCAGGTACTTAAAACTTTAGCTCTACCCGTTCTTGCTGTTAGTCTTATCATGACTGGTTGCGCTAGCCGTAAACCTGTTACAGATACAAATAACTTGGGTACAACAAACTTACCTGGTACTTCGGTAAGTACAGACGGTTTAAGTGAAGATGCAGCAATCAATGCACAAAACTTAGCTGGTGCCTCTGCAAAAGGTGTCACTGAAGAAAATAAAGCATTCTTAGCCAAACGTGTTGTGCATTTTAGCTATGACAGTAGTGAGTTATCGAATGTTGATTACCAAACATTACAAGCTCATGCGCAATTCTTACGTGCCAATGCCAATTCAAAAGTTGCTTTAACAGGTCATACCGATGAACGCGGAACACGTGAATACAACATGGCTCTAGGTGAACGTCGTGCAAAAGCTGTTCAAAGCTACCTGATTACAAGTGGTGTCAATGCCAATCAGCTTGAAGCTGTAAGTTATGGTAAAGAAGCGCCAGTCAATCTTGGTCATAACGAAGCTGCATGGAAAGAAAACCGTCGTGTGGAAATCAACTATGAAGCAGTGCCACCATTGTTAAAATAAGTTATATCATGATCTTCTAAATGATCCCGATATGAAAAAGCACCCCACATGGGGTGCTTTTTGTTCTATACGCTCATAGATTAAGACTTTTTATTTGTTTCTTGATCTTGCATAGATTCGATTAGATCGTGTTTATTGAATTGTTTATATTCTGGTTTAACATCGTAATCTTTCCAAGCATCTTTGACTTTATCTGCACTAATATTAGCAAAATCAATCCCTTCATTTGGTGAAGGCATCTCATCAAATTTTTTTGTCGTCATATCCATTCTCCTGATATCGCAACTCCATTTACATCAACATAACAGGTTCCATTACATATGCAAGTGCAAAATCAGGACAAATGCGTGCTTAATATTTCTATTTTCAGCGGAACTCCTCTAAACTATCCGCTGATTTTTATTTACTCTTAATTTTTGTATCGTGGAGCATCTTTGCTATGGCCTATCGCACATTGTCGCAATATTTATCACAACAAGAAGGCAATTTAACAGCGGAACTAGCTGCTGTTATTGAGCAAATTGCTGAAACGACCAAAATCATTGATCAAGATTTGCAAAAAGGTGCTTTAGCTGGTGTTCTTGGCAGTGCTGGACACGAAAACGTACAAGGCGAAACACAAAAAAAACTAGATGTCATTTCAAATGATCATCTTATTGCTGCATTACAATCTCATCCCAATGTTGCTGGCTTAGCATCTGAAGAATTGGATGAATTTACCCCAGCCCAAAATGGTGGTCAATATTTAGTATTATTTGACCCACTTGATGGCTCAAGCAATATTGATATCAATATGTGTGTCGGTACCATCTTCTCCATCTTACCTGCTGTAAACTCACCAGCTCAGGCTGAAGATTTCCTTCAAGCAGGAACACAACAAGTGGCTGCGGGTTATGTCCTTTATGGTCCATCAACAATGCTTGTGCTTACTGTTGGCGCTGGTGTTGTGTTCTTTACTTTTGATCCTGAAAGTCAAACTTTCTTACTCACCAGTGAAAAAGTTGAAGTTGCTGCTGATACTCAAGAATATGCAATCAATGCTTCAAACCAACGTCACTGGGAAGCACCAATAAAACGTTATATTGATGAACTACAAGCAGGAAAAACCTCAGTTCGTGCTAAAGATTTTAATATGCGTTGGGTCGCGTGTATGGTGGGTGATATTCACCGTATCCTCTGCCGTAGCGGTATTTTCTTATATCCATACGACCTAAAAGACCCCAAAAAAGCTGGTCGTTTACGTTTAATGTATGAAGCAAATCCAATGAGTATGTTGATTGAACAAGCTGGCGGCGCCTCAACCACAGGTCGTGTACGCATTATGGAAATCCAACCTTCTGAACTACACCAACGTGTTCCTGTTGTGATTGGCTCTAAAAATGAAGTCGACTTAGTTACTCAATATCATCAATAATATCTACGTACTGGGCGATTGAGCTGATCATTTAAAAGGTGATCATTTCAACCGCCCAGTGCCGTTTATGCCGGACTCATTGTTATGTCGACGATTTTCTTAGAATCAAAAGATAATCCTAAAATTAAGCACTTACGTGGATTAATCCTTCAAGCCAGTTTCCGTAGAAAACAAAGACAAACTGTACTTGAAGGTACTCATTTGTGTTTAGCGTGGCTTGCACAGCAAAACCGTATCCATTCATTATTTACCACTGAAAAAGCCTTGGAAAACCCTGAGCTACAACAAGTTATTGATGCATATCAAGGCCATGTTTTTGTTGTTAGTGAAGCCCAGTACCGTGACCTCAGTACCTTAGGTACAACTCTTGCCTGCTTAGCAATTATTGATCTTCCTCAAGCAGACAGTGGTATTGACTATACTGTTGACACTTTAATTCTTGAAAACATCCAAGACCCTGGCAATGTAGGTACACTGCTCCGTTCTGCCGCTGCTGCAGGAATTAAACAAATCATTGCCACAGCCGGGACTGCTGCGCTTTGGTCACCACGTGTTCTTCGTGCTGGTATGGGTGCCCATTTTTCTCTACGTTGTTTTGAAAACTATGAAGTAGAGCAAATTATTCCTCGTTTTGAAATTCCGCTCTATGCGACAAGCTCGCATCATGCTAGTAGTATCTATCAACAAGATCTCAGCTGTACTTGTGCGTGGATTTTAGGCAATGAGGGTCAAGGAGTATCCGATTTTGCTTTACAACATGCACATGCTGTCACTATTCCTCAGCCTGGTGGCCAAGAGTCATTAAATGTTGCCATAGCTGGCTCGGTATGTTTCTTTGAAATGGTACGTCAACGACTGTAATTTCAGACTTAACAAGGAAGTTTCAAACATAACTTAATCGTTAAATTATTTTATTTACAGCAGATTCTAGATAAAAATCATTTACACTGTAGAAAAATAGTTCATCACGTTGTCAACCAATATAGTTGTTTAGACGTTATTTGCAGATGAAAGTCTAAACAAAGGTCGACACCCTATGCGGGGATTTTCCATCTCTATGGATCTAACGCCCAATCAGTCTCAAACAGCCAGTGTTTCTAAGAGCACGGCTGAACAACGCCTAAAATTCTTCATGCAAGAAGTGACTGGTCGTGCGTTAGTCATGATGGAAAATGCGACTCGTGGACAAGATGGTATAGCCATGGATTTAGTACAAGAAGCTTTTATTGCATTACATAAAAGTTATGCAGAGAAAAGTACTGAAGAGTGGTATCCGCTGTTTTACACTATTTTAAATAACAAATTACAAGATTGGCGACGTAAAGAAGCACGACGTGCAGCGCCCTTTTCTTTGTTTCGTAAGAAAAGCCTCGATACAGACGAAGATGAAATCATTGATGTTATCGATGAATCTACGCTAGATCCATTAAGTTTTTTGGATCAAGCGGTGACTGCTGAAGAAATTCAGAATGCTATTGCACAGCTCCCACAACGACAGCAACAAGCTTTTATGCTTCGGGCTTGGGAAGGTTTTGATACTCAAACTACCGCACAAATTATGGATTGCTCAGAAGGGAGTGTAAAAACTCACTATCACCGTGCTATTCAAGGGTTAAGAACAGCATTGGCTCATCTCAATCCAAATTTGAAGGGGTCTAGAAATGAAGAATGATGATCTAAGAAAACAAGTGATTGCCAAGCTCGATCAGCTAGCACAACAACACCCCAATAAGCCGTTGGTGATGAGCCATGTCATTGAACATATACAGCAAAAAAAATCGTCTGACCGCCGTAGCTGGAAAATGACTGGATTTGCTGTTGCTGCCGCAGTGATGGGAATCTTTGTCTTACCCAACTCACTTGATCTTAATCAACAAAATTACGAGCATCAAACCATTGCTTCACCTAAATTATCTCCACAAATGGTTGAAGACTTAGAGATGTTATCAGTGTTTGCTGAGGATAAAGCCAGTCATGGTAGCTAGATTAATCTTGATTACTTGTTGTACCTTTGGCATTTTGCAAACAAGTTTTGCAGGAATTGACCGTTTTTGGTTTTTTTCCAAATCATCAGATAACAGTAAAAATCTAGATGAAGGATGGGAACAGTTATCTAGTGATGAACAACGTGCATTGATTAAACGTTACCAAGATTTAAAAGAACTCCCTGCCGATCAAAACCAGTCATTACAGCAACGTATGGACTGGTTCACTCAACTTCCAGAACAAGAAAAACAAAAAATGCGTGAAGCATGGCAACAAATGAGTAGTGCAGATCGTACAGAGATGCGTCGGAAACTGGAAAAGGCAACCACTGTAGAACAGCGTAGTGAGATTCGTAATCAATATTTGCAAAAATATGTTTCTGTCACACCAATGAAAAACTAAATGCAAGTAAAAGAAAGTGAGTCTCAAATTTCTTTGTAATTCAATCAATATCTTCTACAATAATGGCTAATAAACAGTCACTTATTGTATTCACACCAATGAAAATCAAATACTTATATTTAGTCATTTCATCCTTAATTATTCCAAGTACAAATCTGTTTGCATTAAGTTTGAAAGAGGCCCCTATCCAACACGTTACACTTTATCCCAATGCTGCAAAAGTTGAACGCATATTAAAAGTAAAACCTGGGGAAACTGTGGTTAGTTTAGATGGCCTCCCTGCAAATTTTGATATTTCTCAACTACAGTATCAAACTCAAGGGGTACAGGTTAGTGCATTTGTACACAGTGATAGTTCTCTGAATAAACCATCTGGTCAAGAGTCACAGCAGCTACAAGAGCAAATTAAAAAACTCCGAGATGAAATCGCCAGTCAAAACGCCATAATTAATGCAGCAGAGCTGCAAAACCGTTTCTTAGAACACTTAACGCGTGGTTCTGGCTCCAAAGTTCGACGTGAAGCCTATGACGCATTTGTTGCAGCTGATCAAGCCAATAAACAGAAAAAAGATTTAGAGCAACGTTTATCTGAATTACAAGCCGATTTAAATAGAATCGGTGATCATCGTTTTAATCAAAGACAACTCAAATTTTTTTTACAAACCAATAGCAGTGGAGAGATCCGCATAAGTTATATTGTGCCTACTTATGCGTATTGGCAACCTATCTATAAAGCAGAACTCGACAGTAAAAACAAACAATTAACGCTTACCCATATGGCGATGATTGTACAAAAAACAGGTGAAGATTGGAGCAATATCAAACTGACTTTATCGACAAACGTACCAAGCAATCACGTACAACAGCTCTCACCTCAAGCATGGTGGGTGAATTATTCGCCCCCACAACCACGCCTAATACATCCAGTACCGGCACCGATCGCTATCTATGAAGAATCAAGGGATAAACTAACTGAAACAAGTTTGGCAAAACAAGAAGTTCTCGCCTTCTCTTCGCAGTTTAACCAAGAAATTCGTAATTTCAGTGCAGAGTTTCATGCAGATACCACAACCTCAATCAGTAGTGGTCAACAACAAATACAGCTCCCGCTGAAATCAGAACAATATGCAATCCAATTGAGTACATGGGTCATACCAAAACAATCGGATCAAGCAATGCTCAATGTTGAAATTCCAGACTTTAATCAACAGTGGACTACAGGAAGTATCAAACTTTATCGTGATGGTGACTATATTGGCGAGCAAAATGTAGATCAACTTACAGAGCAACAACCTCAAATTAATTTTGGTGTGGACCCTCAAGTTAAAGTAGAAAAAATTGATTTAATGGATAAAAAAACAAACTTAGCTAATGCGCAACAAGAAACTCAGCAGAAATATAAGTACATGATTGAAAATCAGCATGGCTACCCGATTCAACTGGTATTAATGGATGCTGCACCACAAAGCAGAAATAGTTTATTAACAACGCTATCCAAATACAGTGTACCTCCTACGCAAACCCAATGGAAAAACCAACCCAATATTAACCAATGGATAATTCCTTTGGCTGAAAAACAGAAGTTTGAAGTACAAATAGAGCATCAATTTAAATATCCTGCAAAAGGAAATACTTCTGGGTTCTAGTTGCTAACACCCTTTAAAAAATTCAGCCCAGTCATATGACTGGGCTGTTGCTATTCAAATGATACAAAATAACTTAAAGGAAGTTACCCTCACGTTCCGGTTGATAAAGCACTTTTTCAATTTTTACACACATCATATGGCCATCGGGTTGTGGCCATTCAATTTCTTGGCCTTCCATTAGACCTAAAATTGCAGCACCTACTGGAGCAACAATATTAACTTGCCCTTTTTCACCTTTAAAATCATGCGGATAAACCAACGTGATTTCTGTAGCTTCGGTAGCAGGAGCAATAACAACCAATACTTTGGCATTCATACTAACAACATTTGCAGGTAGATCTTGTGGCTCTACTACATCTGCACGTGCTAACTCTTCCTCCAAATGCTGCATTGTTGGAGTCAAATTAGTTTGGTTATCTAGCATCGTTTCTAGTCGATGTAGATCCTGTGAAGAAATAATAATATTGGGTTTAGCCATTTTTGACTCCTTAAGCTAAATCAACACCTGCCCCGTTTGGTTTAGTGTGTCAATTATCTTACAAATAATACAGATTGATTTTTTACACAATACTTTGAGTAATATCTAAGAAAACCGTTATCGCATCCATAAAAAAAGCCCCGAAACGGGACAACAATCTAAAACTCAACAAGCGGAAAGAGTTGATCGCGCATTAGCACATCAGATAGACAACTAAGCCCTTTCACAATTAATAAAAGATAGCTTAATCGTTAGACATGTAAAACGAACATAGCTTCGATAATAAGCAAAATAGCACACGAAGTAAACCTTGATTGGTTATGAATAACCTAAAACATTCCTAAAAAATAGGTATTCTATATTTTCGAATACTGAATCATATACTAATTAAGCAACATGCTGATTTAATTTAAAAAATAAGGTGGATTAAAAACCCATACCAACTGAAGTAAAGTTCAATGAGTTAAAGCTAAATTTACTGCCCCCATTTTAACCTATTTATAAATAACAAGATTTATTTTGAAGCCTAGGACATTGTTTTATGTCATATTCAATGCCCTATAGCCAAGTCAACATTAATTCAGGTCAGCTTTAATCCACTCATGAATAGCTCATAATAAACAAAGTACATACTCTGCATGATTTAGTGTTTAGCTGTTGAGGTACTCCAGCAAATCTTCATAGACACTCTGATTTAATTGTACTGTTCCAGAAGCCAAATTTTTAGCACGCGCCTGATAACGTCGTGCAGAAGGAAGACGAATCTTTTGATCTTCATAACCATTAAATAATTGTTCAGCATTATTCATATACTGTGATGTTAAACCACCCAATAATTTTTCTGGAGATATGGCCAAAATAAACTCACCACCTAAAGGTGACCCACCAGCACCTGCATCTTTTTGTTGCGACTCTATACTAAGTACATCGCCAATCAATGGCCCAGCAAGAAGCTCAATCATTGCAGCTAAAGCTGAACCTTTGTGCGCACCAAAGGTTTTCATTGCACCAGAACTTAGAATAATCTCTGGGTCATTTGTTGGCTTTCCTTCAGCATCTACACCACAACCATCAGGTAATAGTTGACCATTTTTGCGATATAACTCGATATCCCCTCTTGCTAAAGCTGTAGTAGAAAAATCAAAAATAAATGGATGAGCGCCATCAGGTCTTGGCCATCCAAATGCCATTGGGTTGGTGCCCAATAATGGTATTTTTCCACCTTCTGGTACAACCCAAGCATGGTTTGAAGTACATACAAAAGCCACCAAACCTTGATTTACCAATAACTCAACTTCGTACCACAAAGCCGTAGTATGCACACTATTATTTAAAGCTAACAATGCAACACCTTGAGCTTTAGCTTTCTCTACGACCAATGGTATAGATGTTTGCAAAGCAAATGGCGCCATTGCGGATTGAACATCAACTTTAATAACACTAGGACTTAGATCATGAATTATAGGCAATGAGCTTGCTGAAACTTTACCCTTCTTTAAAGACACCACACAATTGAGTAAACGATATAAACCATGTGAGTGGCAGTCATCAAGCTGTGCTTGCATTAATACTTTTTCAATGGCTTGAACATGTGTTGTACTATAGCCAGCCTTCATCAAGACCTGATTACAGAGTTGCTTTGCCTGTGTATGAGTCAGTGTTATCATTTTAAAATCCTTTTTAATTGTCAGCTAATGTTGAAGAAAGTACTGAAGATTGATGTTGTTTCTTTTTCCGAATAAAACTCATCAATAAAATAAATCCAGCCAGTGATAATGTGACAATAGTTTCTGAACGATGCTGCTCAGAAAAGAACATATAGCCCAGCACACTAAACATTACCGCGATAATAAAATAGGTTAACCAAGGAAAGAGCCACATTTTAAATTTGAGTTTGACACCTTGTTTTTCTAAACGTGAGCGTGAAACCAACTGAGAAAATGCGATGACCAAATAAACTAATAATCCAATCGCATTCATGGTCGACAACAGCACCATAAAGACCTGTTCGGGAAAACAATAGTTAATCGCTACAGCAGCTACGGCTATTACTGTACAAGCAACAACGGCATAACGAGGTACACCATTATTTGAAACCTGAGCAATAAACTTCGGTGCATCGCCACGTTGACTTAATGAAAACAACATACGTGAGGCAGTATATAATCCTGAATTTAGAACACTGGTCACCGCAATAAAAACGATTAAATCCATTACAAGACGTGCACCTGGTACATTTAACCGATATAAAACATACTGGAAAGTCCCCATTTCTTGCAGCCCAGGATCATTCCAAGGCACAATACATAACACCAAGAAAATTGAAACAATATAGAAAAGTGCAATCCGAGCAATAACCAAGTTACATGCTTTTTTAATTTGTACTTCTGGATTTTTAGCCTCAGCTGCTAAAATTGATAACATTTCCACCCCAAAAAAGGTGAACATGGAAATCATCATCCCCGTCAAAATGGAACCATAACCATTAGGGATAAACCCACCATAATTAAGCATGTTGCTAAAACCACTAATATTTTTTTGTTCTACTAATGGCCAAAACCCAAAAATAGCCAATGTACAAAATAAACAAAAACCGATAATTGCAATGACCTTCAGTAACGCAAACCAAAATTCAAATTCACCAAACTTGCGAACATCCATCAAATTGCTACAAGCCAATAAAACAATTGAGATTACGGCAAATAACCAAGCAGGTATTTCAGGGAAATAATGATGAAAAATATTCGCCCCTAAAATTGATTCAAATGCAACAACCAAAACCCAAAACCACCAATACAACCAACCAATAGTAAACCCTGCCCAATGCCCTAAAGATTCACTTGCATAGGTCGAAAATGCACCAGAATCTGGTTTACGAATGGCCATTTCACCTAACATTCTCATGACAAATAACACCATAATTCCTGTTAGAGCATATGAAAGTAGAATCGCTGGGCCAATCGTATTAAGCGCTGTGGCGGAGACAACAAATAAACCAGCACCGACAATACCTCCCAAAGTAATCATGGAAACTTGTCTATTTGATAATGCATGTTTTAGTTTTGTGTCATTTGTATTATTAATCATAAAATCCCTTTAATCATAATTTGATTAGATTAAATATTTACATCCATACATTTAAATGTAAATTACCACCTATTATAAAGTGCAGGACTTTTTAGAATAATCTAATTCTTTTTTTCTTTCAAATTCGAATAATAAAAAATCGCCTTATTCAGGCGATTATTAAAATAAATATAAAATATTAACTACATGACTTTTAAAAACAATTCCTCACGATTTCTTTTTCGAGTGACAATTTTACTAAGTAAAACTACCAATATAGTAATACTGATCGAGAAATAGGTTTCATAGCGATATTCTGGTGAGAAAAACATATATCCTAGTACAGTTGAAATGACAGCAATTACAGCCCAAGTTAACCATGGAAAGAGCCACATTTTAAACTCTAAAACCACACCGTTTTGCTGTATCCGATATCGCATTTTTAGTTGTGATATCGCAATGACTAAATAGACCATTAATGCAATGGCGCCTGTTGAAGAAAGTAAGAAACTAAAAACTTGACCAGGAAAGGCATAGTTTGCATAACAACCTACAAAACCAGCAGCACTAGATGCCAATACAGCCACACGAGGTACTCCATTTGGAGTCAATTTCATTACCATACGTGGAGCATCTTGACGTACACCAAGTGAAAATAACATCCGAGAGGCAATGTAAATACCCGTATTCATACAGCTGCACACTGCTATAAATACTACAAAGTCAATAATTAGTCTGGTTTCTGGTACATTCAATACATGCAGTACATATTGAAAAGTCCCCATTTCAGTAAGACCAGGAGCACTCCAATCAACCAAAGCTACAACCAAAAAGATCGACAAGATATAAAATAGTGCAATTCGATAAATCACTAGATTGGTTGCTTTACGAATTTGTTGCTGTGGATTTTTAGACTCTGCTGCAGCAATAGATACAACCTCAGAACCAAAAAAAGAAAAGATTGTCACTAAAATGCCAGAGAACACAGCACCAATACCATTTGGCATAAAGCCACCATGAGCATATAAATGGGACACGCCACCTACCTTTGCCAGTGGCCAGAAACCCAATACTGCGGCAAGTCCAATGGCAATAAAGGCAATGATGGCAACCACTTTGATTAAAGCGAACCAATACTCAAATTCACCGAAGTTTTTCACATTCAATAAATTACTGATGGTCAAAACCAGCATAATGCCTACCGCATAAACCCATGAAGGTAAGGATGGAAAATAATGATGTAAAATATTTGCCCCAGCAATTGCTTCAACTGGAATAATTAATACCCAAAACCACCAATATAACCAACCGATACTAAAGCCTGCCCAAGGACCAATTGCACTTGCGGCATAAGTAGAAAACGATCCTGAGTCTGGCTGCAACACCGCCATTTCCCCTAGCATTCGCATCACTAAAAACACCAATATGCCAGTTAACGCATAAGAAATTAAAATTGCGGGGCCTGCAACTTGTATTGCGGAAGCTGAACCAATAAAAAGCCCAGCACCAATCATCCCACCAATGGTAATCATGGTCACTTGGCGGTTAGATAAACTCGCACTTAAGGTAGATGATCCTTGTGAAATATTGCCCATTAAAATCCCTTTTTCTAAATAGTTTTATCAATACCTCTAAGATCGGTGAATCCCCACCATCCTGACTTGAATGACAATATACTGTTATGTTGTATTCATGCTTTTACAGAGGAAAATATTGATATTGTGATTACTTCTCAACTTTCGTTTGAGTATCTTTAGCAAGGCTACTTTTAACAAGCGAAAAAAGGGAATACCCTCACAACTTCTTTTCATAAATATTTTATTTTTATTTAATACTTTTTATTTTTATTCATCTAATAATATAAACAACATTATTTCAAACCCACTGTTTTACATTAAGCTTCAATTTTTTATTCATTTACATTTTTATTTTAAAATAATGTAAATACTATAAAAAATAGATCTATTTAAAATACAGATCGACAAATAAAGCTTTGATCTAGAACAATGATAAATAAAAGGACTTTTATTAGGTTGCGCTATGAATCAACTCTCATATGTACATCAAGACCAATCTGCATGGAATAACTATTTAACTCAATTAGACCGAGTTGCTCCTTATTTGGAGGACTTAAATGATCAACTCGATACATTAAAACGCCCCAAACGAGCGATGATCGTAAATATCCCCGTAGAAATGGATGACGGTACTATTCGGCATTTTGAGGGATTTCGCGTTCAACACAGCCTAACACGTGGACCTGGCAAGGGCGGTGTTCGTTTTCATCCTTGTGTTGATTTAAATGAAGTTATGGCACTTTCAGCGTGGATGACCATTAAATGTGCAGCAATAGACCTTCCTTTTGGTGGTGCTAAAGGTGGAGTCCGTGTAGACCCATCATTATTATCCAAACGAGAACTCGAACGTTTGACGCGTCGTTATACTGCAGAAATTAATAATATTATTGGGCCACAAAAAGATATTCCTGCCCCAGATGTCGGTACCAATGCTCAGGTGATGGCTTGGATGATGGATACTTATTCAATGAATGCTGGTTCAACCGTTACTGGCGTAGTCACAGGAAAACCCGTCCATCTTGGTGGCTCTTTGGGCCGCTCTAAAGCAACAGGCCGTGGCGTTTTCATTACTGGAAATGAAATTGCCGCAAAAATTCAATTAAAAATTCAACAAGCCAAAGTCTGTGTTCAAGGATTTGGTAATGTCGGTGCTGAGGCTGCATATTTATTTGCACAAGCTGGTGCAAAAATCATTTGTATCCAAGATCATAGTGCCACGCTATATCAGGAAGATGGCATTGATATAGAAGCATTACAACACTATCAACATACACATGGCAAAATTCAAGGTTATTGTCCCAACAATGAAATTGAGTCTACACAATTCTGGAAAATTCCAGCAGAGATTTTCATTCCTGCTGCACTTGAAAATGTCATTTCCCCCGAAATAGCGCAAAGCATACAAACTCGATTAATTCTTGAAGGTTCAAATGGACCAACACTCGCTGCAGCAGATGATATTTTAGCAAAGCGTCATATTACCTTAGTACCTGATGTCATCTGTAATGCAGGAGGTGTCACTGTAAGTTATTTTGAATGGGTTCAAGACTTGGCAAGTTTCTTTTGGAGTGAGGATGAAATTAATCAACGCCTAGATCGCATTATGTGCCATGCAATAAATACAGTTTGGGACAAAGCCTTAGATAAAAATTGTTCACTGCGTACCGCTGCATATATCGTTGCTTGTGAACGAATTTTAATTGCTCGTAAAGAACGCGGTACTTATCCGGGGTAATTACCCCCTAGCATCATTTCAACTTTTGGCATATGGAAGCGCCTAAACATGAGATTTTCTTTTAACACAATCGTTTTTCCTCTAAGTATGAGCTTGATACCTTTTACAGTTGCTGCATCTCCATTCAGCTTTGGCAGTGCTGAGCAAAAAATGGGGCAATTAGAAATATCAGGTTGGCTCAGAGCCAATATTCAAAACAAAAGCTATTCTGATGAAGAGCATAAGCTCAAATTTGATGCTGCAAAGTTAGCACTCAAATATCAACGTGATAAATTTGAAGGAAATTTTGAATACCGTTGTTATCAATTTGATAAATTATGCGATTTTTCATCATTAGTCGATGCCAATATTCGTTACCAATTTAGCCCGAATCATCTGCTCCAAGTCGGCGTACAAGAAATTCCTTTCGGCCCAGCGAGAAGTTGGTCTAGTAATTGGTATGGTGGCATATTGGTTAATATGGGTTTAGAAGATGTTCATAACTTAGGGATAAAATATCAATATCCCATTGGCTCAACACAGTTAGAGTTCGCTTACTTTACTGGTGATGCTGGTAGCTATACTGGCAAAAGTCGCGATGCTGCACGGTATAGTGCAAATCTAGTACAAACAGATTCTGCACACAGTCAATTAGAAGAAAAAAATATGTGGCTTATGCGAGCACAACACCAATGGGCGCTAGACGATGCTGAGCGATTAAATTTGAATCTAGGAGGTTCATATTGGTTATCTGAAATTAAAAATAAAAGTAATCAGCAATCTGGTGAACGTAAAAGTTGGGCTTTATTCGGTCAACTCGATTATAAACCACTAAAAATTACCTTAACTGGTGGACATAATGATATTAACAATCATGACCCAATATTCACCGATAGCTCCATGTTTGGGTCTTTTGATATGAATTATGCTGTAGCAAATAAAGGCTATTTTTATACTGCGGATTTACTCTACAGTTTTGCTTTAGCGAACGATATTCAGATTAGCCCATATGCAACATTTAGTCAGCTACAGAAATCAACCTCAAATTCCAGTGATTCCACACGCTACATACTCGGTACTCAATTAGATTACAAAAGCATATCGCTCATTGGTGAATACATTATTTCCAAAAATGATGCTTTTGTTGGAGGAAATACATACTCATTTGCACAAGGTGACCCATCTGCTTCACACAACAATCTATTTAATTTAATTTTTCTTTATAAGTTTTAAGTCATTTCAAATAAACAGCCACCTGAGTAACTTTCAGGTGCTCGCTGGCTGTTTATACAGCAAATAAATTTATATCATATAAGATGATACATTTAGATAATGTTTTCATCTGCATATCTATGTTAAAACCACTTAGATTATCTCGTTAAAGTACATGATTTCACATCATTGAGAAAAGGGCTTTCCCTGATGTGAATCTAAGATATTCATTCAATAAGATCAAAGTTAGTTTTTGGCATACAAGACATATGACTTTTATAAATGCCATACGTAAAGGGATTGATATGCAAAAAATGACCGCTAGAACCTACCCGTCTACGACATCACTACGTTGTTTTGAGGCATCTGCTCGTTTTTTAAGCTTCACCAAAGCAGCACAAATTTTGCACATGACTCAAAGTGCTGTGAGTAAACAAGTCGCACATTTAGAGTGTAGTTTAAAAACACAGTTATTTGAACGCTGTTTACATGGTCTACAGCTCACCCCAAGTGGAGCGCTTTTTTTCAAAGAAACTCAACAAATTTTGGGCCAAATTGAACAGTCAGTTTTGAATTTACTCTCACATGGATCTGAAGCAGAAACCTTAAAAATTTCAATACATCCAACACTTTGTGCACGTTGGTTAATTCCCGCTCTCAAAGGTTTTTGTAAACAATATCCTAATTTTCATCTCGATATTCAGGAACAAACGTGTTCGTCTGATTTAGACAACGGCGTTATTGATATTGCCTTCTTATACGGCTCAGGTGTATGGCGTGATATGACCAGCATTGAGTTATTTCCAGAAAACTGTATTGCTGTTTGTTCTCCAGAGTTAATAGATCAACCCTTCAACAGTCTAGATGATTTTCAAAATTATGTATTAATTCAAACCCAATCTCGTCCTCGAGCTTGGGAAGAGTATTTTCAAATGCAGGAAACAATGACAGAACATCCATTGTTTGGCCCTAGATTTGATACCTTCTATGCGTGTATTCATGCTGCAATGTCTGGATGTGGAATTGCTTTAGTTCCTAAGTTTTTAATCGCTAAAGAACTACAAAGTGGTGAACTAGTAGTGGCTTGGCCTTATGAAATGCAGACGCAACACTCTTACTATATGACCTATCCAACATCAATGACCAATACCAATAAAGTCAGTACGATGGTTGAATGGATTCAAAACTTTGTTCAGAAATCCATTCAAGAACAGAAAGTACCCATCAAGTTATCAGCCTAATTTAATTTATAAAAATCGAGTTCATCAACGTGATCAACTCGATTTTTCATTTAAGTGATGAACTGATTTAATATTTGAATCGGATGCAATAACTGTTTTTCATCTACCCTCTTCACCTGAGTTCGACATGAATACCCTGTCGCTAAAACACGTGGGCTAAGTTGACTCACTTTACTTTGCCAAGACTGAGCATAAATTTTTAAAGATAACTCCCGATGTTCAGCCTCATGTCCATAAGTGCCTGCCATACCACAGCACCCCAAAGCTAATTCCTCCAACTCTAAACCACATTGAGCAAAGATCGATTTCCATTGATGGACAGAATGAGGACATTGAGTGCGCTCTGTACAGTGTGCGGCAAGAAAATACTTTTCTTGTTGTTTGCACTTACTATTTAATGGATGCTGTTGCAAATATTGACTCATCCATTCTTGCAGCATTTGTACTTGGTATTGTGCTTTATTCGCCATATCTGCTGGTAGATATTCCTGTCTAAATACTAACGTCATCGCAGGATCAATACCCAACAAGGGAACTCCTGTTGCAGCAGCCTGATTTAAAATTTCAATATTTCTCTGTTTCAATTGTTCAAACTGATTTAAAAACCCATGTACATGAAGTGGCTTCCCATTGGGCATAAAAGGCAGTATATACGGTGTTATCCCTATTTTCTTTAATACAGTTATTGTTTCCAACAAGACTGGCGTATCAAAATATCGAGTAAAGGCATCTTGAACAATAATCACTCGCTTATCAGTAATGCAATCGCCCTGATCCAAACGATGTGATGTAAGTTGACTTAAATCAGACCCTAACAATATTGCACCGTATCTTGCTAAATCGGCTTTTGCTTGCGGATGAAATAAAGGAATATCAACCAATTTAAATAACTTACGCTGTAAATAAATCATCGGGCTAAATTTTTGTAGCAGATTATAAATGGCAGAAACTGGAGACAATTTCGGAATAAAGATTTCCAAACGACTCATGAGATGATCACGAATATGGCGTTTGTTTTTTTGAAAATAACGATGTAAAAATTTAGCTTTCACATCTGGAATATCAACTTTAACTGGACATTGTCCTGAACACGATTTACAAGATAAACAACCATGTAAAGCATCATAAACTTGCTGTTCAAATATTTGATCTTGTTGCTGTGTTTGCTCTCTTCGCAACCATTCTTTAACCAAAGTTGCACGACCTTTAGGCGAATGAATCCGATCTCGTGTCACCTTATATGATGGACACATTGGATCATCAAGATCATAGTTAAAACATGCACCATTACCATTACAATGCATTGTACTTCCAAACTCACTCCAATCTTGTGGGGCAATTTGACGATCAGCCTCTCCTCTTAATGGAACTTCTGTGATAGAAATAAGTTGGGCATGGGGTTTTGATGCAGGTGTTGCAATTTTCCCTGGATTAAGTTGATTATATGGATCAAATAAGGCCTTTATTTTTTGAATCAGTGGATAAGATTCACCAAAAAAAATAGGCGCATATTCAGAGCGTAAACCTTTACCATGCTCTCCCCAAAGTACCCCATGATAACGATGGGTTAATTCCACAACTTGATCGGTGACTCTTTTCATCAATGCTAAGGCATTAGGATCTTTCATATCCATCAATGGCCGAACATGTAAGACCCCAGCATCTACATGGCCGAACATGCCATAATCCAAATGTTCACGATCAAGCAAAGCTCTAAACTCAGCAATATAATCTGCTAAATGCTCAGGCGGTACAGCGGTGTCTTCAACAAATGGTTGGGGGCGCTTTTCACCTTGTACATTCCCCAATAATCCGACTGCTCGCTTACGCATAGCATAAACATGATGAATTGCAAGCTCACCCACAGCTGTACTCATAGTCAGACGCTGTACAGTCTGGTCAGATTGAATATGTTGTAGAAACTCATGCTGTAATTGCATCAACTGCTGTTCACTCGATGCATCAATTTCAACCAAATTAATACCTTGGATTAATTCTGCTTGTTCGGACTCTCCAAAATAGGCTGCAACATTGTTCCAAACAATATCATTCTTCGCTAAATGCAGAACTTTGGAATCAATCGTTTCAACTGATAATGGCTGTAGCTTCATTAAAGCTTTTGCATCAAGTAAAGCTTCATGAAAACTCGCATAACCAATGTTAATTAACATACGGTGCGCAGGTATTGGGAGTAAATTAAGTTTAGCTTCTACAACAACTCCGAGCGTTCCCTCACTCCCACAAATCAAATGATTGAGATTAAATTCCTCTTCATTTAACACATGTGGTAAGTCATAACCCGTTAAAGAACGGTTGAGTTTGGGGAAACTTTTATCTATAACTGTTTTATTCTCAGCTGTAATTTCAAATACGCTTTTATAAATATTACGTTGTAATACCGTTTTAACTTCTGTTTCAGTTTGCCAGTTTGTTCGTTTTAATGCACTCGTTTCAAGCAATTCACCCGATAAGATTACTGTTTTTAAATCCAGCACATGATGATGTGTTTTCCCATATCGGCAGCTCCCCTGCCCACTGGCATCTGTATTGATCATGCCACCAATTGTTGCTCGATTTGATGTTGAAAGTTCAGGTGCAAAAAATAATCCGTAAGGTTTTAATGCCGCATTCAATTGATCCTTCACCACACCAGCTTGTACAGTTGCAGTTCTTGCAACAGGATCAATCTGTAAAATCTGATTCATATGTCGTGATAAATCAATAACAATACCTTGAGTCAATGACTGCCCATTGGTTCCTGTCCCACCACCCCGTGCAGTAATGACCACTTCACGATATTGTTCCAATACTAATAAACTTAAAATTTTTTGAATATCATTGGTATTTTTAGGATAAATCACGGCTTGTGGTTTTAGCTGATAAATCGAATTATCCGTCGAATATACTTGCCGCACTGCATCTGATGAATCAATATCCCCCATAAAATCAGCATCTAGCTGCTTTAAAAATTGCTTGGTTATTGATTGTTGAGGATGATCATTCATAAAACAAAGTGACCCATTAAAAAATTAGCGACAAAAACTCTTGTACATCAACATATATGTACAAGAAATTTTTAATATTGATCAGTAGATATAAAAATTATTGAATAATCCGCAAACATTGCCCTGCATGATAAAGCGCAATCCCTGTGTCATAAAATAACGAACGTGCATTACGGCAAGACAGCGTATTCTCTTCAATCGTTGTAAAGGGTAAGGGCAGCTGTTCACGGTCATCATGATGTAGATAATCTGCAAATGCCTTGCCCATCATGGTTCCCGTTGTAATACCTCGGCCATTATAAGCTGTTGCTGCAACAATCCCTGGAGCGGGTTCAAAAATGCGCATAATATGGTCCTGAGTAAAACCAAACTTACCCGTCCACTGATATTGCCAATTCACTTTACCAAGCTCTGGAAAATATTTTTTTTGCATCAGATTGGCCCAAGATTGATAAAGCCCAGCCTTACCTTGATAAGCACCCACTGTTCCTAACAGTAAACGCCCATCTTTATCACGGCGAATACTAGATAATGCTAAACGTGTATCCCACGAACCATTTTTATGAGGCAATATTTGATCTGCTCGTTGACTTGTTAATGGCTCTGAAGCAATCTGATAATACTGTACGAAGTAAATTGTTTTAAGAATGTCATGCCATTCACCTTCGGTATATGCATTAGTGGCAATCACAACTTTATTTGCCGTCACATTATAGTCTGTCGAATGTACACACCATTGATTGTTTTGCTTGGTTACCCCAGAAACTGAAGACTTTTCATAGATTTTCACCCCC
This sequence comes from Acinetobacter rudis, assembly GCF_031157835.1. Taxonomy (GTDB): domain Bacteria; phylum Pseudomonadota; class Gammaproteobacteria; order Pseudomonadales; family Moraxellaceae; genus Acinetobacter; species Acinetobacter rudis_A. Next base: position 394,608 of record NZ_JAVIDR010000002.1, read on the forward strand.
AGCTTTGCTGCTGATGTTGCTAAGCCCGTTACATAGGCATAAGGATTTACTGTACCAGCACGCTTATCAAGTAATGCTTTATGAATTGTTGTAGTACCACAATATTCATGACATTTACTCCCTGTTAATACTTCAACGTCAGCACCACGACGGCTTAACTGTTCATAACGTGTGTCTACATCGGCTTCACCTTCTCGGTTATGCCCCATATGCAGATTGCCAGTTCTCGTTTCCTGTGCATTAATTCCCAAACGATCAATGGTGTCAAAAACCAGCTTTGGTGCTTGACCTAAAGCTGCAGTGAGTTTTTCACCTGCTTTTTCCCCCATAAATACGTTCAATTCATCGGGTTGTGCCCATGTTCCAGCATTCACCAAACCTACATTTCGTCCTGACCCACCTGAACCTACACGCTGCGCCTCAAGTACAGTGACGGTATAACCTTTTTCAGCCAAATGGATTGCAGTTGAAAGACCAGTAAAACCGGCACCAATTACACATACATCAACCTGAATATCTTGGTGTATTTGAGGAAACTCTGGACATTCATCAACAAGAACAGACCACAAAACTTGATCTTTAACCATAGCTTATCTTTCCTTAGCATAACGTTTTATCAGTAGCGGCAGTCTTTGAGCAAAAACGACTTCAATTTTGATCACGACAAATATTATTTGAATTTTCCGCTACTGAATCCAATTGTGACAATGTACATGAGCACACTCATGTACTGCCTAAGACTTAACCGAAATTGATCCCCTGCGCCAATGGCAATTCACGAGAATAATTCACTGTATTTGTTTGGCGACGCATATAATTTTTCCATGCATCTGAACCTGACTCACGACCACCACCAGTTTCTTTTTCGCCACCAAATGCACCGCCAATTTCTGCACCACTGGTACCAATATTGACGTTTGCAATCCCGCAATCACTACCAACATCACTTAAAAACTTTTCAGCTTCACGAAGGTCATTTGAGAACACACACGAAGATAAACCTTGAGGTACATCATTTTGCATTTCAATTGCATCGTCAAAATCTTCATAAGTCATGACATATAAAATAGGTGCAAAAGTTTCTGTTTTCACAACATCATTTTGCTCATCCATTTCTACCAAAGCAGGTTGAACATAATAGGCATTTGGATACTGATCTTGTAGCACACGCTGACCACCATAAACCTTGCCACCAGCCTGTTGAGCACGAGTTAACATCTCTTGCATTTGATTAAAAATAACATGATCAATTAAAGGACCAACTAAGTGACCTTCCAAAGGACTGCCAATTGTTACTGTGTCATATGCTTTTTTCAGCTTCTCAACCACTTCATTTTTAATTGATTTATGCACAATTAGACGACGTAAAGTTGTACAACGCTGACCTGCTGTACCTACAGCTGAGAATAAAATGCCACGAATTGCCAATTCTAGATCTGCACTTGGTGCCAAAATCATTGCATTATTGCCACCTAGCTCAAGAATCGATTTACCAAAACGTTCTGCCACTTTTGGCCCAACGATTTTCCCCATTCTTGTGCTTCCTGTAGCACTGACCAATGCAATACGCTCATCAGTCACCAACAGATTACCAATCTCAGCATCTCCAATTAAGAGTTGCGATACGTGCTCTGGTGCATCTTGACCAAAAATTGCTAATGCCTTATTAAACAACGCCTGACAAGCCAGTGCTGTTAATGGTGTTTTCTCAGATGGCTTCCAAATCACGGTATTACCACAAACCAGTGCTAATGCTGTATTCCATGCCCATACGGCAACAGGAAAGTTAAATGCAGAAATCACCCCAACTACACCCAGTGGATGCCAAGTTTCACGCATATGATGCCCTGGACGCTCTGATGCAATGGTTAAACCGTAAAGTTGACGCGATAGACCTAATGCAAAGTCACAGATATCTATCATTTCTTGTACTTCACCAAGCCCCTCTTGCGTGATTTTTCCAGCCTCCCAAGAAACCAATGCGCCCAATTCTTCTTTATATTCACGTAGTACTTGACCAAAAATTCGGACTAACTCGCCACGGCGCGGTGCAGGGACTTTACGCCACTGTTTAAATGCTTGCTGTGCTTGTTGAATTTTTTGCTCAGTTTGTTCCGAATTGTTTACAACAACTTGAGCAATCACACTGCCATCGATTGGTGTACGAACTTCTAAATGACCATTTTGGTACTGTGCTGTATCTACACCAATTTTGTTTAAAATTTCCTGAATCACGATGCTTTCCTTGGTAAATGTATGAATAAAATAATGGTTAAAATGTTTATGTTGTTGATTGAGTAAGTTTGGTGATAGCGCGTTTCAAAGAATCTTGCTGTATACCTTCATATAGATGAATTTCATCAATCACCTTACGCCCTAAACACTGCTCAAAAACTGCTAAATTAGATACAGATACATAATCTGTCTGTGAGCCTTCACCTAAATTGGACTGAAAAATTCCCGCAGCCGAAACAGGCAAAAAGTCTTCATAAACGATAGGTTCAAAATGAAGTAAACCTTGTTCAATGAGCGCCTCAACATCCGTTGAATCTGACATCTGCAATGAGCAATCTGCTTTAACTTCTGCAAAATAATGGAAATATGCCAGCTTTTGTTGACGTAATTCTGCATAACTATCAGGGAACGCCATAAAGTTTTGAGCAAGTAACGCCATATATTGCTGAGCATTATTTTCAGTTGGTGCTCCACCTAGCTGATGACGGGTTTTATTTAACAATTCATCATAAAGCTTACGACCCTTAGGCGTAAGTGCCACACCACGTTGCTCAATTTCACCAAAACGAGCAGTATGTGTTCCAAGCTCTTGACCTTGAGCTGTTTTAAAAGCCACTTGCTCTTCTAAAGCTTTAAAACTGGTTTGTCTTAATAAAATTGGGCATTTTCTGCGTGGTGGCCCTTCAATTACCGCTTTGGGTGCCATACCTTGGTTGATCATACCCATTTGAATCAAATCAATATCCAATGTGCGAGGCGTTAAATGATTAATATGAGGCCCTTTAAATGCCACCACATCAGCAATGAGTCGATGCTGTTCATGCAATGAGTCGTACAACTCTTTTGTAACTGGGGCCTGTGTATGCCATCTAAAGGTTTCTAATACTTCTCTTACAAAACAATCAGCATCATGTGCCGATAATGCACCTTGCTGTTCAAATTTCTCTGTTAAAGCAAGTGCCTGTTCTGTAAAAATTTGACGCTGACTTAAGGTCTGTTCTGCCAGTTGACGTAATTTTTCATCTGCTATGAGCTCCAAGCGCAATAATGAAGTAAATACACGAAATGGACTTTGATTTAAATCATCGGCCCGAACTGCCCGAAAAGCAGTTGAATGTACAGGAACGCCTGCTGGAACAAGATCGTAATATCCCACTGGTTCCATGCCCATCACAGCAAAAACACGTCGCATATTAAACAACTCTTCTGCTGTTCCTAAGCGAATAGCACCATGACGTTCTAAGGAAAGGCGATCTAGCTCACCTGTCATTTTCAATTGCGCTTGTAATTGAACATCTTGTGCAAGCGTCTGTTGATTGACTGTTTTAACTAAATCCAATAAATCACCATAAAGGGGGACTTCATTTTTGTACATCTCAGACATTAATGCTGAGAATTTGGATCGAATTTCATTTGAACTGATTAAAGTCATCAAGCACTTTCCTTAAAAAATGATTCTTCTCGTGTCTCGGCCAATACTGTTTCTAAAATATCGAGACCTTCTTTTAATACTTCAGCGGTAATCGTGAGCGGAGGCAATAATCGAATAATATTTTTATGCTTTCCGCTTGGCATCAACAGCAAGCCTTTTTCTCTTGCTCTTTGCAGTATTTTGCCCATAAGATCCGTTCCCGGACCTTGTTCCACATGCTGAAGCTCAATACCACGCATTGCACCAATACCAGTTAACTTACCTAACCATGGTGTTAAAGCTTGCTCTTTCCATTGTTGATAGCGCATTTCAATCTGCTGCGTATAATGTGCTGAACTCTGTTGAAAAGCTGTAGACTCCAGTACTTGCAGTGTTGCCAAACCTGCTGCACAGGCAATCGGATTACCCGAATAAGTACCACCTAAAGCACCTTTGATGGGTTTATCCATGAGCGCTTTTTTTGCAATTACAGCACCCAAAGGCATACCACCAGCAATACTTTTTGCAAGTAATAAAAGATCAGGTTCAATACCTAAATAAGGGAATGCAAAGGCCTGACCAGTACGGCCAAAACCAGATTGAATTTCATCAATAATGATTAAGATGCCGTGTTTATTACAGAAATCCCTTAAATACTTCGCAAAATCTGCATCTAATAATTGAAAACCGCCTTCACCTAATACAGGCTCAAAAATAATTGCAGCAATATTTTTCACATCTACTTCAACTTGAAACAAACGTTCTAATGCAGCCTGTGCTTGTGCAGCTGAAATATCATTATCTCGACTCGGATATGGCAAGTGATAAACAGGCCCCGGTAAAGTTCCCAGTCCATCTTTATAAGGTGTTGTCTTACCATTTAGATTTACTGCTGCCAAAGTTCGCCCATGAAAGCCTCCATCAAAGGCAATTACACCAGTTCGACCAGTATTAATTCTTGCGATTTTAAGTGCATTTTCTGTAGCTTCTGCCCCACTATTGGTAAACATCCCTGCAACTGGCTGTTGCATTGGAATAAACTCAATTAACTTTTTCATCAAAGATAAATAAGGCTGATGACGAGCAGCATTAAATGCATAGTGTGTTAATAAACCAGCTTGTTTTTGAATTGCCTCAACAATATCAGGATGACAATGCCCCAAATTTAAAACACCAATACCACCAACAAAATCAATATATCGTTTTTGATTTTCATCCCAAACTTCAGCATTTAAGCCATGACTTAAAGTAATTGGGTGAATCAGACCTAGTGCCTGAGAAATTCCTTGGTTATCCACTCAGATTCTCTTATGTTCTCCATTTCATAAAGCCAATTTAAGAGTTGGTTCAAAATGTCTCAAGCGAATAAAAGTGTTTGTGCTATTCCTTTTTTTCTTAAGCTATTTTTTTATTTTTTAATATTTAAAATCATACAAATAAAGTTAATTTTATTGATAGATAAATAAAATTTACCCACCCAAAAATAAGTCTATTAAACGCGCCATCTGGTATTTTTTTCACCTTGGTCACTTCACATAAAGTCGCTTTTATTACGACCAAGATAAAGTCCTTAATTCACATACTTATGTTCAAACATATGCCCTCTATTTAAGTGTGTGTATAACACCATAAACACTATTGTTTTCTTCAGTAAGTGCCTTATCATAAGTTTAATTATTTATATTATTGGCTAATAAAATGAAAAAGTTATTTTTACTACCACTCTTCGTACTGGCATACTCAAATGCACACGCTGAATGCCAAACAAACAATGTCTATAGTGATATTGCTTGTTATGAGAAACAGCTCAAAGTAGATAAAAGTGAATTAAATAAAATCTACAATGGTTTTTATGCTTCTTTAGATGACGAAGGAAAACTTGTTTTAAATGAATCACAAAAAGCATGGATAGATTATCGAGAAAAAGAATGCAATGGTTTAATGCCTTATTTCAGCTCACAATCACTTGGTGCAGGTAATTACTTAAATACTTTAAGTTGTGTAGCGAACAAAACAGCCGAAAGAATAAAAGAGCTACAAGGTTATTTACACTAAACTCGGCTAAGCTTTTATAACATTAGCATTTATTATCAAAAAACTAGCTATAGCCCATCATCTGCTTAGTAGAACAGTAAAGCTTGATAACTTGCTTTCAGATCTAGAAAAGCAAATACCAAGTAATGGTATTTACTTATAAGTGATCCTTTAGACCGTTTTTGACAAAACAAGAATCAACCTAGGCGTAATTGCTAATGAACATCGAAGCACTGATTGAGCAAGAGAATAAAGGCAGCATAAGCGCTATTATATTAAGCGGACAATAAATCTGATAAAAGCCAATTCTTAAGATCATACAGGAATGTTGGCCATATTTCTTCGGGTATTAGGTTAGAAATACCATCTAAAGCCAAATAGAATTCATCATCATAGTGGATTATGAAGTCATATAAATCTTCGTCTTCAGCAATTTCTGAAAGCTCAAGTAACATTCTAAAGATATTTCTTATTAATTCTTCTGAATATTCGATTGCTTGTGATGATTCAATATATTGTCTTAACACCTCCCTTAAAAAATTTTTCTTTAAAGTAGAGGGTAAGTTCAACCATTCAAATTTAATGTTATAAAAGTAATCTAAAACTTGTTCTTCTTTAGAAAAAAAACAGATTTCCAAAGCTTCCAAAGCTGTAACATTTTTCTCTATTCTATTTATAGCCCAATCTTGAATATCTTTAGCCGATTTTAGATTTAATATTAATTCTAATTTGAACTGAAATTTTTCTATGTCGTTCATTTATCGTTCACTTTTTCTAAAATTAACATAATGCACATTATGCCAACCATACACGTAATGCAATTCGCATTACAATATTTCTATACATTCAATATATGGGAAAAGTGATGGCTACTGTTAACTTCAGGGTTGATGAAGCCCTTAAAGAAAAATCCTATTCAATTCTTAGAGAACACGGTATTGCACCTACTGAGTTTTTTACAAATGTCCTTGAATACGTTGCAATGACTGGCACCCCTCCAGCCCGTTCTAAATGTGTCTGTTTTACTGCAAGGCACGGAATAGCAGAAAAAGTATCAAGTATTGACTATATATAGGTACTTTCAGTCAATATGGGAATTTTTCAATACTGCATTCCACTGCAAAACGTCACATTTGCCCAAATGACAAATAAAGTTCGACTATGATCAAGCACTCAGTGATTACCGCTATGCCAAAAAACGAACATAAATATATCTTTTTCTATGACTTATAATTAAAGTGAGGTAATAAAGTAATAACTATTCTTAACATATTGATATATATAAAATAAATACATTACTTTTAAGTGTAATTCTTTGTAATAATACAAGTAATATTTTATAAGTTATTGATTTTATTATTTGTTTTAGAACATATAAATGACAATTTTACACAGTAATAAATTACTTTGATATTACTTTAAAATTACTTAGTGAAATGAATATAAGATATTGTTTTTAAATAGTTAATTATATAATATTACCTTATTACCTCTAAAATTCTATAGCTCCTAAATTTAAAAACATTCTAGCATTTACGCATTTTGCTCTTTTTTTATACTATTCCGGCTATTTTGATGGGAATGAAATGGGAATTTTTAGGGCTAAAATCACATATAATATACACATGCATATAAATTAAGTTATTGATATTTAATGTTTTATTTTAGTTAAGTGGTGCGCTCAGCGGGACTCGAACCCACGCCACAGGCTTCGGAGACCTGTACTCTATCCAGTTGAGCTATGAGCGCAAAAAGTAGAGCACATCATATCAAAAAAAACCCCAAGGTAAAGCGATTATCTAAATACACTGATTTTGCTGTCTATACTTTGTTCAATGTCCTAAATATGAAACTGTATATTACTTACAGAATACTTGGTTTATTGTACTAGATCACTCACAATAGTGGCTCATTAAACGAAGTGGGTGGTTTATGACTGCAGCATTGACATTAACGGACTTATCTAAAACCTATAGAAATGGTTTTCAGGCACTTAAAGGCATTAATTTGACTGTACCTGAGGGTGAGTTTTATGCCCTACTTGGGCCAAATGGCGCAGGAAAATCAACTACTATTGGTATTATTAGTTCATTAACTCGTAAGACTGCAGGCTCAGTCAATATTTTTGGCTATGATCTCGATCAGCAACCATCTCAAGCCAAACAATGTCTTGGCGTTGTACCACAAGAATTCAATTTTGGTCATTTTGAGAAAACTTTAGATATTTTAGTTACTCAAGCAGGTTACTACGGTATACCCAAAGCGATTGCGTCACAACGTGCAGAACATTATCTTGAAAAACTTGGTCTTTGGGACAAGCGAGATGTGCAAGCACGTATGCTTTCAGGTGGGATGAAACGCCGCCTCATGATTGCCCGTGCAATGATGAATGAGCCTAAACTACTCATTTTAGATGAACCAACTGCGGGTGTTGATATTGAGTTACGTCGTTCCATGTGGGACTTTCTAATCGAAATGAATGAGAAAGGCACCTCAATTATTTTAACAACCCACTATTTAGAAGAAGCAGAAATGCTTTGTCGTAAGATCGCAATCATTGATCGTGGTGTCATAAAAGAAGACACAACCATGAAAGCTTTCCTCAACCAGTTAAATGAAGAATCATTTATTTTTGACCTTGAACAAGCCATTGAACCCTTACAAATTGAAATTGTTGGACTTAAATTTGAGCTCATTGATCCAATGACCTTACAAGTCACCATGGATAAGGCACACAGTCTGAATGACCTCTTTCTTTTATTTCAAGCGCAAGGCATCCAAGTACGGAGTATGCGTAACAAATCAAACCGACTTGAAGAACTGTTTGTAAAAATGGTTGAAAAAAATCTTGATGGAGCACAACCATGAATTTCAACCAAATGAAGATTGCGCTATTTACTCTAGTGCACAAAGAAATTCGTCGTTTTATGCGTATTTGGCCGCAAACATTATTGCCACCAGCAATTACAATGAGCCTATACTTCGTGATTTTTGGTAATTTAGTCGGATCACGCATAGGACAAATGAGTGGTTTTAGCTATATGCAATTCATTGTCCCTGGTCTCATCATGATGGCCGTGATTACCAATAGCTATGCTAACGTTTCTTCAAGTTTTTTCAGTGCAAAATTCCAAAAGAGTATTGAAGAACTCATTATGAGTCCAGTACCTTTATACCTCGTACTTTGGGGTTATGTCATTGGTGGTGTAACTCGGGGTGTCTTAGTGGGTGCCATTGTCACTGCAATGAGTTTATTCTTCACTGAACTAACAATACATAATGTCTTCGTGACGGTATATACCATTATTATCACCTCATTGTTATTTTCATTAGGTGGTTTTATTAATGCAGTTTATGCCAAATCATTTGATGATATTTCCATCATTCCAACCTTTGTACTTACACCGCTTACCTATTTAGGTGGTGTATTCTACTCCATCAGCGCACTTAGCCCTTTTTGGCAAAATCTGTCGCTGATCAACCCAATCGTCTATATGGTAAATGCTTTTCGATATGGCATTTTGGGACACAGTGATGTCAATGTCAGTATTTCACTCATTGTCATCACTCTCTGTTGTGCCATTTTATATGGCATTGCTTATTACTTACTTGCAAATAGTTCGGGAATGCGTGAATGACCGTAGAACTCTCTTTATTAGGTAAAGACACTGTTTACCCTACTGAATATCAACCTGACATTTTATTTCCTATCGCCCGTGCTACTGCACGCGAACAATATAAAGATATTGTAGGTATTTATCAGGGCCAAGATTGGTGGCATATATTTGAGGTATCTTGGTTAAATCAACATGCTGTCCCACAAGTTGCGATTGCGCGCATGAGCTTGCCTGCATCATCACCAAACTTAATCGAATCGAAATCACTCAAACTCTATTTTAATAGTTTAAATTTCACTCGCTTTAATAGTCAGGCTGACTTTATTGCTACTGTAGAGCAAGATCTCTCACGTGCAGCCGAAGCTAAAGTTACAATTGAGCTGTTTCAAGTCGATGATTTAGCAATCTCTCAACCTCAAGGAATATGCCTTGATCAATTACAGCCTACTGGCTTCTCTGCCCACCCTGATGCAAGTTTATTAAAGCTTGATCATGAGGCTCAAGATGAACAGATTGAGGAAATACAATTATATTCTCATCTGCTCAGAAGCAATTGCCCCGTTACAGGTCAACCAGACTGGGGAACAGTTTTTATTCGCTATCAAGGCAAAAAACCTTGTTATCCAAGTATTTTGGCTTATATTATTTCTTATCGTCAGCATAATGGCTTTCATGAACAATGTGTTGAGCAAATTTATGCAGACATTTGGCAAAAACTATCTCCAAAGCAACTCATGGTTTATGCAACGTATACACGACGTGGTGGTTTAGATATTAATCCTTGCCGTGTATCTGATCCATCATGGATGCCAACCCCGATACGTTTAGCTCGTCAATAAGATATTAAGGAAAATACATGTCTTTTTTTGGTTTTAATCCATCTGAAAAGTTAATCAACAATATTCATTTTGGTATACAGAAAAAAAACGCATCTGAACCACTTTACCCTACCCGTGATGAAACTGCTTTATTAATTAATGATGAGATTATTAACGCAATTTTGATTGAAGTTATTCACCGTTTCCCAGTAAGTGACAAAAGAGAAACAGCTGAAAAGCTTGCAGGTTTTATTCAATCAACTGTTGCTGTATTACTTAAACAACTATTAAGTAAGTCACCAAATGAAGTTGTAAGACAGTCCATTGAGTTCTCAGAATCAAGCCTATTTAAAGATTCCGCACAAAATACCCGTGTTGGTTTTGCACTTGATTCTAAATTTACTCAAGACCTCAAAGATCAATTTGCTGAAATTTTGTTAGGCAATGATGTAAACCGTACTGCGTTAAGTGAACTGTATAAACAATTTGCTGATGCAGCGATTCGTCACTTTATGACAGACTTCAATAAGACTCTGGATCTAGGGATGATTAAACGCAAAGCTGCAGATCTTGCTACTTCTGCCGTGACTAAAGCCGTTCATATTGCAGTAGATCGTTTGATTCCTCATTTAACTAAAGAGGAACTTCATGCATTGGCTGAATATCACGACACTTTGTTCTATGTCTAATTTCCCATTGTAAATGAACAAGACCGAGCAATTGCTCGGTTTTTTTTATTCAATTTGAGTCTACAGATTGTCTTCAAAGTTGTTTGTGATAGCATGCGTAAAACAAATGTATAATTCACAAATCTGCTCATGTCACCAAGTTCCCAGTATAAATTTTTACGCCAAGCACCACGTGATGGTTTAAGCACGTCAATGCAACCTACACGTTGGCAACGCTTACACATAGATCCATGGTTATGTCTGTTTCTCATCTTGAATGCAGCACTCGGCTTAACTGTGCTTTACAGCGCATCTGCACAAGATACGATGCTTGTCACGCGTCAGGCGATTAGTTTTGCAATCGGTTTTACCGTCATGATTGCAATGGCTCAAATTCCACCGAAAGTCTATCAAGCCTTTGCACCTTACTTTTATACATTTGGTGTTGTGTGCTTACTTGCAGTTATGCTTATAGGTGAAGTTCGCATGGGGGCGCGGCGCTGGATTGATATTCCAGGTTTTGGTAGTGTCCAACCAAGTGAATTTATGAAAATTGGCATGCCACTGATGATTGCTTGGTTCTTAGCATTAAGACCATTACCCCCAAGCTTCAAGAATGTTGTGATTTCATTACTTTTAATTTGTGTTCCATTTGTCATGATTGCCAAACAACCAGATCTGGGAACCTCTCTCCTTATTCTTGCTAGTGGCATGTTTGTATTATTTTTAAGTGGATTGTCTTGGAAAATGATTGCAGCTGCACTGGCGACTGTAGCCATTGTGATCCCCCCTGCATGGATGTTTTTATTGCATGACTATCAACGTCAACGTGTTTTGACATTATTAGACCCTGAAGCGGATGCACTTGGTACAGGTTGGAATATTATTCAATCAAAAACAGCAATTGGTTCTGGTGGATTTAGTGGCAAAGGTTTTTTAGATGGCACACAGGCCCATTTACACTTCCTCCCTGAAGGCCATACTGACTTTGTAATTGCGGCCTACTCTGAAGAATTCGGGCTGATTGGAATCATTATCTTGATTACTTTATACTTTTGTATGATTTTTAGAACTTTTCAAATTAGCCTACAAAGTTTTCACAATTTTGGACGTCTCGTTGCTGGTGCCTTTGGCTTGTCCTTCTTTGTTTATGTCTTCGTCAATGCGGGAATGGTGAGTGGCATTTTGCCTGTTGTAGGTGTTCCTTTGCCTTTCATGAGTTATGGCGGAACTGCAATTATTACTTTAATGGCAACCTTTGGAATTGTCATGTCCATTCATACACATCGTTAATCTGGAATATTGATATATGTTTAATCAACAATTATGGAAAAAAATTCGTAATATCGGTTTATGTAGTGCAGCGCTTTCTTTCACCAGCTTTTGCCAAGCAAATGACTTTTCACAACATCCAGACTACGCCGCTTTCAAACAAAAGACAATGCAAACCTATGGCCTAACTGCAGCGCAAGTTGACAATGCCATGTACGGTTCTAGAAACCTACCTAATATTATTAATATTATGAATCGTCCAGGTGAAAGTAAACCTTGGTACGACTATAAAGCAATGTTTCTTACAGAAGGTACTATTCGTAAAGGCGTTAACTTTAAAAATCAATATGCCGATACGCTTCGCCGTGCAGAACAAGAATTTGGTGTTCCTCAAGCCGTTATTTTAGGCATTTTAGGTGTGGAAACAGGCTTTGGGTCTAATAAAGGTGGTTTCATCACCCGTGACGCTTTAGCAACGCTTGGTTTTGGTTTCCCTAGACGTGCAGAATACTTCCAAGATGAGCTAGCTGCTCTAATTGCTTGGACATATAAAGATGGCAGCCCAACCAGCTCTGTTGTTGGCTCATATGCAGGTGCAATTGGCTATCCACAATTTATGCCAAGTAACATTACCAAATATGGCGTTGACTATGATAGTAATGGACATATCGATTTACGTAATTCTGCTGTTGATGCAATTGGCTCTATTGCAAATTACATGGTTCAACATGGATGGCAAAAAAATCAGCCTATAGGCTTTCAAGCAAGTTATATGGGTAACCAACCTGATGAAGTTATTGCTAAGGATCTCAAGCAACCTACCCCCTATGGTGCGATCCGAAAATTAGGGGTTACTCCAATTAACCCTATGGTAAAAATTGATGACCTCGATATGGTTAATGTCATTCAATTACAAGAGAAATTTGGTCCCGTTTACTATATTACTTACCCAAATTATCAAGTTATTACTGAATATAATCGCAGCCGCTTATATGCAACTGCTGTATGGTTATTAGGCACAGAAATCGCCAATAGATAAGTGTGAAATTTAAAACTTTTATAAATGTCAAGATTTTTTACTGTGAAATTAATCAAATTTTGGCATTTTTAAAAATATTGTTACAATTTTGATTAATTATTAACCAATATAAGCATTTTTTTGTATTTTTTCGTCGAGTTTTAAAAATAATACTAGACAGCTTAATAGCTGCATGAATATTATCTCGTACCGTTAAATGTAGTCGCACCATTAAATTTACAGACCTATCGTTTAAATTTTCTGTAGTTTAGAAAGTTTATTATAGGGTTCCAAGGAGTTAAAAGATGCATACATCGCTGAAATATGCGCTTGCATTGGCCACTAGTTTTGGTCTTACACAAGCAAATGCCGAGATGGTTCAATCATCTTATTTAAATAATAATGCTGATACTTCAAGTTTAGCATCCCGTGTTGTTAGCAAAGACGCTGCTGGCTTCAACTCTCGCTTTTCAAACCTAAACAGTTTGGCAATTACTGAAACTTCAGGCGATCAAATCCGTCGCCAAACTATTGCAGCCAAAATTGCAATTCCAGCTGACGAACCTTCAGTCATTGATAAATTGAACACTGTTGCATCCAACACTGTCCGTAAGTTCAGCCAAACAGGCGTAGCCTCTTGGTACGGTCGTCAATTCCATGGTCGTAAGACTGCAAGTGGTGACACTTTCGATATGAACGAATTGACTGCTGCACACCGTAGCTTACCGCTTAACTGTTATATTCGCGTAACCAATAAAGAAAATGGTAAAAGCGTTGTGGTAAAAGTGAATGACCGTGGTCCATTTCATGGCAACCGTGTTGTAGACTTATCTTATGGTGCAGCAAAGCGCCTAGGAATTACCAACTCTGGTACTGCCAAAGTGAATATTGAACGTGTTGATGGCCCTAACTCTTAATTGGGTTTGACACATTTAACGTAAAAAGCCACTTAAAGTGGCTTTTTTTATTTTAAAAGTTGTCCCGTCCTGAAATAAGCTAGTCATATCCCATAATGATTCGAATAGGTTATTCTAGGCTCTAAACATAGCAGTCAGTTTTTCAGATTCCCAATAAAACAAAAAGTCAGTAATATGTATTGATAGAATATTTCATAAAAGAATATTACATAAGTGGAGTACAAGATGAAGTCCATAAATGAATGGTTTGAGGAGTACAGTGATAGTCATCAAAATCAAACCAACAAAAAGATCCATTGGGTCTGTGTCCCTACGATATTATTCGCCATCATTGGTATACTGGCACAGTGGAGCGCAGCCCTGACCGCGCTAATTCTCATCTTAATGTTAGTTTTCTATGCACGACTCGATTTAGTTCTTAGTATCGTAATGGCCATTTTACTTGTTCTTATGGCCTGGCTTGTTTTGCTCCTCCCTTTTGGTCAAGGTTTTTATATTGCGTTGTTTGTAATTGCTTGGATCGGACAATTTTATGGACACAAAGTTGAAGGAAAAAAACCATCCTTCTTCAAAGATCTACAATTTCTACTTATTGGTCCATTGTGGTGTATGGACGCTTATCTTGCCAAACTATGGCCAAGTCGATGGAAATCGCGCCAATCATCTCAAATACAATCTTTACCTATGCCTGAATCGCCTCATATAGATTCAATGAGTTAAATACATAAAAAAAGAGCAAGTACTTAACTTGCTCTTTTCAATTCATTCTTACTTCACTGCGCTACCGCCATTGCTGATCAATCGCATCAATCAAACGTTGATTCAAGCGCTTCTGCTCCACTTGCCAATGCTGTACATCTTCCTCAGATGGCTCACTCTGACCATCCCCTGCACTTAACATCCGTTTGAGTATACTTTTATAGCGATAAGCTGAAACATCTCCGGTAATATCAGCTCCAACCAAACGACCACTACATGCTTGAATTAAATCAAGCAAATGCTGCTCGGCAAAACTCCCCTGATCCCAATTGGTCTGTACCACATCTTGTGAAAATACATCTTTATCTATAGAAAGATAAATAGGTAAATCATGGCCTAACTGTTGTATAAAATCTTGCATCAATGCATCAGGATGCTCATACCCATGCCATGACCCTTGCGCACCAATCCAGCGTGTCCAAGCAGCTGACTGATTCACACTCCAGTAATGCAGTTTGCCACGTATCAGTGAGGTGCAGTGATTCTCCCAAGCATGCTTAAGACTAATATCGGGTGAACTTATGCCAATCACATCTATACGTGCAACTTGTGGTAAACGACTTGCCCAATACACCCATGAGCCACAGTGAATCCCGAGTGGATAACGCATATTATCTGGATGATTATCACAAACAATTAAGTGAATCTGCTCATTTGGGTCTAAGCGAGATAAAAGCGCTTGCGTAACATGATGATAATCACCACTCCCCAATAAGGTACAACCCAAGGCAGAGGCCGCAGGTAAATGTTGTTCAAGTAAAGTTGTAAACTGTTTAAAAGTCTTCCACTGACATGAAAAACGAATGCGTTCTTGCCAGTCCTGCAACTCAAGTTGTGCACTCTGTTGTGGCCGACCAGCTGAATCATCGAAATTTAATACCCAAGCCTGACGCTTTTCGGCCTCCAACATATTCTCTACTCCACTTTTTGTTGATGCCAATGTGCATCTGACTCAAACTTATGTTTAAACTTAGACAGAACAAAACGCAAAATGGGCTGTCTAATCCAAACCAAATGACGGGTAAAAGTAAACTCGGCACCCAACTGTGACTTAACCTCTGGATCAATCCACCCTGCAATGTAAAAGTCTAATTGCTGTTGTTTTGCATAGTTTAAGTTCACAAACCAACTGACAAAATACAAGTTAAATTGCAAAGCTAAGTCATAGTTAAAACCAATATATTTATCAACTAAATTGTTTTGATGAACATAACAAATATTAAAACCCACTAGCTGCTGTTGGGCATGGTAAAAAAAGACTCGGCCTTGTGCCTGCTGATCTTGTAAGATTTGATCAAAGAATTCAGCCGTCAGCAAATCAAAATGGATCTCACTTTGCTGATATACTTCAAGGTACAAGGCATATAATTCAGCACGAAATGCAGCATCCTGAAAACGTGGATCGCCTGTGGCAACAACTTCAACATCTAGCTGCTCCAAACTTCTCAATTTACGTTTTAGATTTTTTCTTCTACTTTTAGACAATCGTGATAAATAATCTGCCTGATCCTGAAAATCAATCGCTACATAAGCCAAAGCCTGACCTTCAACAGAAAGAAAACCATGCTGTGTTGCATACTCAACTAATTGTTGACTATACAGATTGTCCTCAGCACTTAATAAAGGAGAGTCTATAGGCAAGTCCTTAATAATGGTTAAATCTTGGGTCTGCATAGCAACAGCCAGCCCTTCAATAACCTGCTCTACACTTTGTTCTTGCGGAAAAATTGAATATTCGGTAACTGTCGTTCCCAAAAAACTACTTGGTCGTTGTAATAATTTAGACCAATAACGATAACCTGGGCTTGCCAACAAACGCTGACGTAAAGGTGTTTCTAGTGTGGTCAACAAATCGAAATTTGTTGAAAAGAAATAATTTCCACATTCATGATGCAACTGAAAAGTCGCTGGTGGATGCTTTAAAAAAGCATCCACCAAACTTTGTGGTTCTAACTGATTGCGAAACCTATTCATAGTTAAGCATTAAAGCTCACGCTTAGCACGCAACAATAATTGCTCAAGAAGAACCAATGCCTGATCAATTTCAGCACGGCTAATTTCTAATGACGGTGCAAAAGTAATAACGTTCTTATAATAACCACCCACATCTAACACAAGACCACACTTCTGACCTTGATATTCCAAAGTACCAGACAAACCGATATCAACCATTTTGTCTAATAATGCTTTGTTTGGTGTAAAGCCATCTGCTTGGCAAATTTCTGCACGTAAAGCTAAACCTAAACCATCCACATCACCAATTTCTGGATGACGGCTTTGTAGATCTTTTAAGCCCTCTAAGAAGTAAGCACCGCTTTGCATAATTTGCTGTTCATAATCTTTTTCAGCAGTCATACGCATCACTTCTAAACCAAGTGCAGTACCTAATGGGTTAGATGCAAAGGTAGAGTGAGTTGAGCCAACTGGGAAGATTTCTGGGTTAATCAATTCTTCACGTGCCCATAAACCAGCCAATGGATTAAGACCGTTTGTTAATGCCTTACCAAATACCACAACATCTGGGTTAATACCAAAATGTTCAAATGACCAAAGTTTACCTGTACGGTAGAAGCCCATTTGTACTTCATCTACAACCAACAAAATACCGTATTGATCCAATACTTTCTTCAATGCAGGATAGAAGTTCATTGGTGGGATAACGTACCCCCCTGTACCCTGAATCGTTTCAATATAGAATGCAGCAAACTCGCTTTCATTCGCTTTAGGGTCCCAAACACCGTGATACTCTGTTTCAAATAAACGTGCAAATTCAGCAACTAA
>NZ_JAVIDR010000030.1 GCF_031157835.1 Acinetobacter rudis
GCATCGCAAACTGTTCTGTACATTGTAATATCAGTCATGGCTTCTGCAAAAATTGCATCGGCACCAGCTTCAACACAAGCACAAGCACGATCAATCACTGCTTGTAGACCTTCTTTTTGTAGTGCATCGGTACGTGCCATCACCACAAAATTAGAATCAGTTTTAGCATCAACCGCAGCTTTAATCCGATCGACCATTTCTTGTTGAGTCACAATTTCCTTGTTTGGGCGGTGTCCACAACGTTTTTGTGCAACCTGATCTTCAATATGTACCGCTGCTGCACCTGCGCGAATCATTTCTTTAATCGTACGCGCAATATTAAAAGCACCACCCCAGCCTGTATCAATATCAACCAACAAAGGAGTATCAACACGTTCAGTAATACGACGTACATCTTCAAGAACGTTATCTAAACTGGTCATACCTAGATCAGGTAAACCATAAGAGTAATTTGCAACACCTGCACCTGAAACATAAATCGCTTTATAGCCAACTTGTTTTGCCATCATGGCTGCGTAGGCATTTACAGTTCCAATAATCTGTAATGGCTTTTCGACTTCCAAAGCTTGTCTAAATCTTAGACCTGCAGATGTTTGTGCTGTCATCGTTGCTCTCCTTCTTCGTTCGTTTTTTTACCGTATGTTAAAATCTTATTCCCTAACCTATCTAATATAACCTATATTTCCAAGAGAATTGAGAAATAGAACCCATGGGTTCTGTTTAAAAAATAATCGAGTTTAATTTAATCTTTATTACATAATATGATTGCTGTACAGACCCAAAGCCCCCTACAGAAGAATCAACAACTATTTATTGAAAAATAACGTATTGATTAAACACAACAATGCAGACTATTCATTTAAATGACATCACCAATAATAGAAGTCAAGTATGAAAAAAACTTAAGTAGTTGAATAACTAGTATTTTATAAAAATTAATATTTTGTTTTCTCAAAAATTTTCATCATTTTTCAACTAAATTTTAAGTATTCTTAGACTTTTAATTTGAAAATATTTATACCGCATTATGTTTCAGCGTACAAATATTATGAATAACTATGGCATGTAAAATAATGTGGTATTAAGTCAGAAAAATATTCATTTAATATTGAAAATATCTTAATTTTCAAATTCTAAATAAAGATATTTGGGCTATAAAACATATTTTAATTAGCTGTCATTTTATAAAATAAAATATGAGCATAAATAAAATATGTTCTATCAGCCTAATCAAAGCTTAGCCTCTTCAAACAAGAGAAATCTATGCCTTTGATTATTGCTTCATTATCATGATGTATTTAATACAATATGCAAAAATACACTTTACTTATTGTGCAGCAGGCATTTCTGCTACTGAAGTATCTGAAGCTGGTTGATCTGCTGCTGGAGC
Organism: Acinetobacter rudis; assembly: GCF_031157835.1. GTDB lineage: Bacteria > Pseudomonadota > Gammaproteobacteria > Pseudomonadales > Moraxellaceae > Acinetobacter > Acinetobacter rudis_A. The sequence goes on from NZ_JAVIDR010000030.1 coordinate 1,391, forward strand.
TGAAGTTTCAGTTGTTTCTGTTTCTGCTGACTCAACAGGTGCAGCAATATCTGCTGCTGGTTCTGCGGCAAAAGTATGTGAAGCCGTAACTAAAGCAATTCCAGCAAATGCAAGTTTAACTAATTTCATGTGTATGTCCTTTTAATAAAAAATAATAAAGTGTATTAGCTAGCACACAGGGCGTATCCTTGCAAAAAAAAACTTGTATAAACATTATGTTAGGTTAACTTTATGTTATTTCATGTAATCATCAACCTTAAGTAGTTGAAATATATAGGCTGAAAATTTTTCATTATATTCAAAATAAGGAAAATCTGATTTTTATGAATCTGATACAGTTAACAATAAATTAATATTCTGTGTTTAAAACAAATTAAATTATATTTAAAGCGAATTAAACTACATTAATCTACTTTTTACGAGAATCTATTGGTAAGATTAACATTCTAATTTTTAGTTATTTAATAATCAGATTTAACCACATTCAGAACAAAAAATATTCGACAATATACTCTTCAATAACCTATATATCACATGCTTTAATTTATTATTTCTTTATGATGCTCTATTTTTTTATTCAATTTCATCGAAGTTGCTTATAGTATAATAATCGCCTTTTTCAAGATCATTTATTCACTATGAACATAGAAACATCTCGCTTAATTTTAAGACAATGGCGAGTTCAAGATCATCAACCCTTTATTGAAATGGGCTTAGATCCACAAGTTATGCGTTACTTTCCAAACAATTTGAATGAAACTGAAAGCCTAAAATTTATTGCAACTGTAACATCAATTATTCAACAATAAGGCTGGGGCTTTTGGGCTGTAGAGCTAAAAGCAACTGGACAATTTATTGGTTTTGTTGGCTTACATCACCAACCCTCTCAATTTGAGTTTTCACCGTGTGTAGAAATAGGTTGGCGCTTAGCCCGTGCATTTTGGCAACAAGGCTATGCTACTGAAGCTGCTCAAGCAGCTTTAAAATATGCCTTTGAAACGCTTCAATTAGAAAAGGTTGTCGCCTTTACTGCAAAGCTTAACTCTCCATCTGAAGCAGTGATGCAAAAAATTGGCATGCATAAAGTAGATGAATTTAATCACCCCAAACTTCCAATGCAGCATCCTTTACAACTCCACGTTCTTTATGAAATTAAAAATCCTCATCGCTAAATCATCTATACAGAGAAGCGATGAATCAAATGATTTCATTAATGACAAAATGCAATTGCTAGAACATCAGTTGAACCTAGAAAAATATATAACCATGCCTAGTCTGCCTTCTCAATAGATAGCGGATATAGGTATAATGAGCTTTCTCTATAACAACATAAAAACAGTACATTATTCGATTCATTCTCCTTAAATGAACATATGTACATAATATCGACATCTAAATAAGAAACTTTTTTAAGTAGTCCTCAAGCGGTGATTTAAACAACGAATATTTTTGCAGCACAAGCTGATTTTTTGCACCATATAACTTCTTATTATTCAGACTTATATGAGTAGATTATGAAATTTAAAAGCGCAGCGGTGATGATGCTCTTTGCGACTCAAACCGCATTTGCAGGTGCAGATTTAGATTGGGGTTATGCAGATCAACAAGCACCAGCACATTGGGCAAGTATCAACAGTAAATATCAAGCTTGTTCTGGCCTCAATCAATCCCCGATTAATATTGATCAAACCATTGATGCACAATTGTCTCCATTGAAATTTAACTACACACATAGCAGCAAAAGCATTATTAATAATGCTCGTACTGTGCAGGTGAATTTCAACGAAGGTAATTTTTTATCACTGGATAATAAACAATTTGAATTAAAGCAATTTCATCTACATAGCCCAAGTGAAAATACCATTCATGGCAAATCTTATCCGATGGAAATGCATTTAGTCCATGCAACAACACAAGGTGAATTAACTGTAGTAGCGGTGATGTTTGAGCAAGGAGCAGAAAATAAAAAACTTGCTAAGCTTTGGAAAGAATTACCGAAAAAAGTGGGCGATGCCACTCCACTAAAACATCAAGATATTGCAGCAAGCTTCTTACCAGAGAAATTAGATTATTACCGTTTTAATGGTTCTCTCACTACCCCACCATGCTCTGAAGGTGTCCGTTGGATCGTACTCAAAGAAGTGCAACAGGCTTCTGCCAAACAAATTAAAGCCTTTAGCCAATTAATGGAACATCCCAACAACCGCCCAGTACAAGCTCAAAATGCTCGTCTCGTCCTTGAATAACGCTATAAATCTTGATGAAAAGACCTGATATTTCAGGTCTTTTTTTATGCGCTGACTTATCAACGTCACTGACATCTGCTAAGGTCAGATCACAATCATAAACCACGATATTAGAGAGAAAATATGTCTAAACAAATTTTGATGTTAGTGGGTGACTATGCTGAAGACTATGAAACTATGGTTCCGTTTCAATTCTTAACAGCGCTTGGATATATGGTTCATGCAGTCTGTCCTGATAAAAAAATAGGCGATCACATTGCAACAGCAATTCATGATTTTGAAGGTGAACAAACCTATAGTGAAAAACGTGGTCACAACTTTGCTATTAATTATGATTTCAACCAAGTCAACACAGCAAATTATGTTGGTCTAGTGGTGCCTGGTGGGCGTGCACCTGAGTATTTACGCATGAATAATCGCGTCATTGAAATTGTCCGTGAATTTGATGCTGCACAAAAGCCAATTGCTGCCGTCTGTCACGGCTCACAGCTGTTAGCTGCAGCAGACATATTAAAAAATCGGACTTGTTCTGCCTATCCAGCTTGTGCTGCTGAAGTCAAAATGGCGGGTGGACAATACGCCGATATAGCCGTTACAGAAGCTGTTACTGATGGACATTTGGTTACGGCTCCTGCTTGGCCTGCACACCCCGCTTGGATGGCTCAGTTTGTTAAGGCACTCGGAGCAAATATTCAAATCTAATCCCCTATTCAGCTAACTACGCAAAATAAGGCGTTAAGTTAAATCTTAACGCCCTATTCATCAAAATATAGTATTAATATAGGGTCGCTAGCATCGCAATTGCTGGCTCATAATCCTGTGCTACCGCTTTTTGTAACCAAATCAATGCTTGAGATTTTTTCTGAGGCATTCCGTTATAACCATGCAAATAATTTGCCCCTAAAGTAAACTGTGCAATTTTCTCACCGCCTCTCGCTGCCTTCAGCAACCATTTATTACTGAGTGCTATATTTTTAGTGGTACCGCGGCCATCACGATAAAGCTCACTTAAATAATATTGTCCATAGGCATCATCTTGATCAGCGGCTTTATTGAACCAATCAAAAGCAAGTGCATCATTTTGTGTTACACCTTCACCATAATAATACATCCAGCCTAAATAACCTTGGGCTTCAGGCTTGCCTAGAACTGCAGATTTACTGAACCATTGAAAAGCCTGTTTATAATTTTGAGTCGTAGCCCGTCCTTTAAAATACATCTCGCCAACATAATACTGCGCATAAGCGCTGCCTTGCTGCGCAGCCTGATTGAAATAATCAAATGCTGTACGATCGTTTTGTTTTACGCCACTACCACTGTAATACATCCAACCTAGATAGCTTTGTGCTTCGGCTTTACCTTGTGCCGCAGACTGATTTAAATAACTCAAAGCTTGAGTATAACTTTGCGGTACGCCTTTACCTTTAACATACATCTCACCCAAGAGATATTGGGCTGAAGCATTATGCTGAGCAACAGCCTTATCTAACCAAATTAAAGCTTGCTTGATATCTTGAGGAACATCGACACCATTCAACAGCATCCAACCCAAATAACTTTGCGCATCAGCATTACCTTGCTCAGCAGCTTTCTTAACCCAGCCCACCATCTGTTGTGGGTGATTTAAATTATATTGTTTCTTGTGATACATCATCGCCAATGCAAGCTGTGCATCAATATTGCCTTGGGCCGCAGCCTGTTCAAAGCCTTTTCCTGCCTGTTGATCATCCTTAGTGACTCCTTCACCTTTGTAATACAACAGTGCTAAGGCATATTGTGCTTTAGCAAAGCCTTGTGTAGCAGACTTATTTAACCAAGATACCGTCTGTACTAAATTTTTATCTACACCCTGCCCATTATAATACATGACCGCCAGACCATACTGCGCCTCAGCATGCCCCTGCAGAGCCGACTTTTCTAACCATGGTCGTGCTTGTACATAATCTTGTTTAACGCCCTCACCTCTGTAATACATTGCACCTAGATCAAATTGCTTTAACGCATCACCGCGCTCCGCTGCCTCTAAAGTTTTAGTAAAGTCTTGGGCATATACAGTCGGCATAGAAGCGAAACTTAAAATAAATAAGAGTGCTAAAATATTTTTATTAAATTTCATAAAGTTAAATTAAAGCATCAAGGTGGCTGTTTAGTTTAATCTAGTTTTATCGTTGAATTGAACTAAATGATATTCTTTAAAAGAATATAAACTTTTAAAACCATCAGAACTTCTTAAGATTTTATCTGTTCTTTTTTTAATATTAGTCATATTTAGTTTTGGACTAACAATCAACTTTCTCATCAACGGTCATTTTAATCAAATGCTAAGTTCATTAAAAAGTCTGATGACTTTTTCACTCTTTTTGCCCTTAAGAATAAAATATAAAACAATAGAAAAATGGCGAATACACATTAGAAATAAAAAGACCTGATATCAAATCAGGTCTTTTATACGCTCAATACTGTTACAAGTTAGAATGGTAAATCATCATCTAAATCTGCTGGAGCTGCCGCTGCTGGCTGTGGTTTAGGTGCTTGATAGCCACCACCTTGGTTTGCATTATTGCCATAACCACCCTGAGCAGGTGCATTATTATAGCCACCTTGCTGCGGAGCATTGTTATAACCACCTTGGTTATTATTTTGATAACCACCTTGTTGTGGCGCATTATTAAAGCGAGGTTGGTTATAACCATTATCCCCACCTTGATCACCTTGCTGACGTGCAGAATCAAGCATCTGCATTTGATCACCACGAATCTCAGTCGTATAACGTTCTTGACCATTTTGGTCAGTCCATTGACGTGTACGCAATGAACCCTCGATATATACTTTTGACCCTTTACGCAAATATTGCTGAGCAATTTCACCTAAACGGTTATTTAGCACAATACGATGCCATTCTGTTTGTTCTTTACGCTCACCTGAAGTCTTATCTGTCCAAGACTCGCTGGTTGCGATCGAAAATTGCGTCAGTGATCCACCATTGGGAAATGTTTTAGTTTCTGGGTCACGACCTAAAGTGCCAACTAAAATTACTTTATTTACACCACGCATGAGCTGTTATCATCCTATTTCAATTCTGTGTTTAACTTTATAAGAGTTATGTTCAAATGGCTAGGTCTCTACCTATCAAGTGCGCTAATTCTTGTCGTTTAGTCGTATCTATTTCTTGTTTATCCAATTTAATATAAGCCACATTCTGCTCGGCCATCACAACAACCTCTTCAACACCACGGAAAGCTAATAATTTTTCAGTCCATTCTGATGTAGAAATATGCTCAGGTAAGGCCAATACAATCGAACTCAAATAGCGCGGCTGTTTTAAACCAAAGCTGATCAATAACCAGACTAGAGCAATCACAGTTAAGATTCCCCAACCTAGCCCAGTATTATTCAGCATTAACAATTGACCACCGACAGTACCCCCAACAAAGGCACCCAAAAACTGTGCACTGGCATTTACACCCATTGCTGTTGCTTTTGATTGTATTGGTGCGCTTTTAGATAACCATGACGGCAATAGTGCTTCCATCACGTTAAAGGCAATAAAGAATAATGCCAAACCAACAAGTAAAATATACTTTGAATATTCACCAAAGCTTAAAATTGCTAACCCCATAACCACAGCAGCAATAGCCGTGATAAAAATTCCACGCATTTTGCGATACTTCTCAGCCAATATAATGCTTGGAAATGCAACAAATAAGCTGGCGACTAACAAAGGTAAATAAACCATACCATGTTTAGATAGAGGAATCCCTGCAAACGTGATGAGTTGTGATGGTAAATAGATAAACATCGCGGTAAGCAATAGATGCAAAGCAAAAATCGAAAAATGCAGACGATTCAAATCTTGCATTTTAAGCACTTGCTTCAACTGACTCATATAGCCTTGCTGGAAGTTACGATGGTGGCGTGTTGTTTTAGGCACTAAAAACAGAGTAAAAATCGCCAAAACACCAAAAATACACGTGACCCAAAAGAGCCCAGAAATACCAACAACACTGGTTAACCATGGCCCCAAGCTAAAAGCAACAGTAAAGGAAAGTCCTATACTCATTCCCATAATTGCCATTGCTTTGCTGCGCTGTTCTTCACGTGTGACATCAGACAATAACGCCATCACCACTGCAGATACAGCACCTGCACCTGCAATAGCTCGACCAACAATCACCCCATAAATACTCTCTGACATAGCAGCTACTGCTCCACCAAGAGCAAATAGTAATAAGCCAATGACAATTAAAGTCTTGCGATGATAACGATCAGCCCACAAGCTAAATGGAATTTGTAGAATTGCTTGACTCAGGCCATATACACCTACAGCCAAACCTATCAAAGCGGGTGTTGCATGTTGATATGTCTGCCCTGTCACAGAAAAGACAGGAATGATCATAAACAAACCTAACATCCGTAGCGCAAAGATACTACTTAATGCAAACGTTGAACGGCGCTCTAGATTATTCATTATTAAATCATGGCTTAAATCAAAAATTTATCCTCGATATCATCTCATATTCATTCCCTATTGTGGGAATATTTTAGCCCTACGCATCGTCATATTTAACAAAGCACCATCGACCCAGTCACAGTGACTCTGGTCAAATCGAAGCAAACATTTCTTCTCTACACGACTCTTGTTATATTCGCTACAGCACAAGTTTAATTTTTAATGTTAATAGGAAAACATAATGAGCTTTACTCAAGATGCGTGGCAACGTAATCAGTCTTTATATCAAAAAACATTGGCTCTACCTTTTAATCAGGAACTGGCCAGTGGTACGCTCAACAAAGATGCGTTTTGTCATTATGTTATTCAAGATGCACATTACCTAGAAGCCTATGGCCGTGCCTTGGCAGTTTGTGCAGCAAAGGCGTTTAGTGCAGATGAAATTATTTTGTTTACCGAGTCAGCTAAAGTTGCCATTGTGGTAGAACGTAGTTTACATGACAGCTTCATGAAAGAATTTGATGTTTCAAAACAACAATTTGAAACCACTCCGCTCACTTTAGCCTGTCACCATTACACCGCATATCTTACAGCGACAGCTTGGTCAGAGAGCTATCCTGTCGTTTTAGCATCTCTCCTACCTTGTTTCTGGATTTATGCAGAAGTAGGTAAAGATATCGTCAATAAATCAGTGGAAAATAACCCATTCCAAGCATGGATTGACACATATTCTGGTGAAGAATTTAACCTTGCTGTTGAACAAGTAAAAGCAACTATTGACCGTATTGCAGCCCAATCCGATGCTGCTACGGTGGAAAAAATGCATCAAGCTTATACGCAAGCTGCTAAACTTGAATGGTTATTCTGGGACAGTGCCTATCAGTTGCGTACTTGGCCAGCAGAGTTAATCAAAGCTTAAGCGACATTTACATTTAAAGAGACACAATTTGTCGCTGAAAATGTTCAAGTAATCCTTGAACATTTTTCATGCGTTATCATATAGAACATTCAAATATATTTTGCAGGATAATTACATGAGCCAAAGCCATATCCGTATTCGAGGCGCACGTACCCATAATTTAAAAAATGTGAGCCTTGATATTCCACGAGATAAATTTGTGGTGATTACGGGGCTTTCTGGTTCAGGTAAATCATCACTTGCCTTTGATACTTTATATGCTGAAGGCCAACGCCGCTATGTTGAGTCTCTCTCTGCTTATGCTCGTCAGTTTTTATCACAGATGGAAAAACCAGAAGTTGACTCAATTGAGGGACTGAGCCCAGCCATTGCTATTGAACAAAAATCAACAAGTCACAATCCTCGTTCAACAGTTGGAACCATCACCGAAATCTACGACTATTTACGTTTACTCTATGCTCGAGTTGGAACACCCTATTGCCCTGAACATGACCTCCCTATGGTTGCTCAAACCATTAGCGAAATGGTGGACGTGGTCAAAGGTCTAGAAACGGGTACTGCGTTAATGCTGCTCGCACCAGTCGTACGTGAACGTAAAGGTGAATACAGCAACCTATTTGATCAATTACAAAGTCAAGGTTTTGTTCGTGCGCGTGTGGATGGAGAAATTATTGATATCGATACACCACCCGTTCTTGATAAAAAGAAAAAACATACAATTGAAGTCGTTGTTGACCGTTTTAAAGTACGTGATGATTTAGGCAACCGAATAGCAGAAAGTTTTGAAACTGCTTTACGTATTGGCAGTGATATTGCCATTTTATCTTGGATGAATGGCGAGCAAGACGAACGTATATTTTCTGCCAAACATTCCTGTCCTGAATGCGACCGTGCTGTCGCAGAACTCGAACCACGTCTTTTTTCATTTAACAATCCATTCGGTGCTTGCCCTGCCTGTGATGGTTTAGGTACACGGAGTCACTTTAGTGCAGATAAATTGATTCCCAATCCAGAACTTTCATTAGATCAAGGTGCAATTCGAGGATGGGATCGTCAACGCCCGTATTACTACACAATTTTGCAAAAAGTTGCTGAACACTTTGAGTTATCGCTTGATACCCCGTGGCAAGAACTTTCAGCGGCTGATAAAAAAATCTTTCTCTATGGTTCTGGCAAAACCAAGCTCGATTTAAGTTACATTGATGAGCGTGGTCGCAAACATAGTCGAGTTCAAGTCTTTGAGGGTGTATTACCACATCTCGAACGACGTTATAGAGAAACAGAAAGTAATTATGTTCGCGATGACTTAGCTCAGTATTTATCAAATGCCGCTTGTGATGTTTGTCATGGCTCTCGTTTGAACGAAATTTCACGTCATGTCAAAGTACAAGACAAGACCATTGCAGAAATCACTAAAATGTCGATTGGTGACGCTGCTGGATATTATCAATCGTTACAACTCACTGGCGCACGTGGTGAGGTTGCTGACAAAATCTTTAAAGAAATTCGTGAACGATTGCAGTTCCTCGTTTCTGTGGGTTTAAATTATCTCAGTTTATCTCGATCAGCCGAAACACTCTCAGGTGGTGAAGCACAGCGCATCCGTCTTGCCTCACAAATTGGAGCAGGTTTAATGGGTGTCATGTATGTACTTGATGAACCATCAATTGGCCTACACCAACGTGATAATGACCGCCTGCTAGAAACACTGATTCGTTTACGCGACTTGGGCAATACCGTTTTGGTTGTCGAACATGATGAAGATGCTATCCGAGCAGCTGATCATATTATTGATATTGGTCCTGGTGCAGGTGTACACGGCGGTTATGTCATTGCTGAAGGAACATATCAAGAACTCGCGCAACATGAAGATTCCCTTACAGGGCAGTATCTTTCTGGAAAATTAAAAATCAAAGTCCCAGCAAAGCGCACCTCTCCCCCTAAACCAGAAGAGCAAATTAAACTCATGGGTGCTTCAGGGCACAACCTACAAAAAGTAGATCTGACCATTCCACTGGGTATCATGACTTGCGTTACTGGTGTATCCGGCTCAGGGAAATCAACATTAATTAACCGTACTTTACTTCCCTTAGCTGCCACGCAGTTAAATGGTGCAACGACATTAACTGCTGAACCTTTTGATTCGATTGATGGTTTACAATTTTTAGATAAAGTCGTAGATATTGATCAAAGCCCAATTGGGCGTACCCCTCGTTCAAACCCTGCAACCTATACAGGTTTATTTACTCCCATTCGTGAATTATTTGCCCAAACTCCAGAAGCAAAAGCACGTGGTTATGCTGCAGGACGTTTTTCTTTTAACGTTAAAGGTGGACGTTGTGAGTCTTGCGAAGGCGATGGAATGATCAAAGTGGCCATGCACTTCTTACCCGATATGTATGTGCCATGTGATGCTTGCCATGGTAAACGCTATAATCGCGAAACTCTGGAAGTGGGTTATAAAGGTAAAAATATCTCCGATGTTTTAGAAATGACTGTTGAAGATGCGATGCATTTCTTTGATGCAATTCCAGTCATCCATCGTCGTTTGGAAACACTCAATCAAGTAGGCTTAGGGTATATCCGCCTTGGACAATCAGCAACCACACTTTCTGGTGGTGAAGCGCAGCGTGTAAAATTAGCACGTGAGTTAGCCAAACGAGATACAGGCAAAACCTTATATGTATTAGATGAGCCAACGACTGGATTACATTTCCATGATATTGCCAAACTACTCGATATTTTGCATGAACTACGTAATAAAGGTAATACCATCGTAGTGATTGAACACAATCTCGATGTGATTAAAACAGCAGATTGGATTGTAGATTTAGGCCCTGAAGGTGGTTCTGGTGGCGGACAAATTATTGCTGAAGGTACACCTGAGGAAATTGTAAAATCTACCAGCTCACATACAGCTAAATTCTTACTGCCACTACTGAAACAAAACTAGTTTTATGTGATACAAAACACAGTTTATCGAAATGTAACAGAATAAGTTGTTCACGCTTTAGAACAACTTATTCTTGTACTTATTACTTGTTTTTTATACAATTTTTAAAATCAATCTATAAGTAAAACAAAACAATCTTTCATGGTAAATAATGAATGAAAATTGCATAGTCATGCACAAGCTTATACCATGTCCTTAATATTAATCACTTTTATATCTTTCACTTCTGCTCAAAAATGTATTACAGCACTTTTGTCATGTCATTTTAGAGTCACCTTTTCAAGCCTGTCTAATTAAAAAATATGGGGGAGTTATGCCTTCCAAACAGCACACATGGTTTGACAATGTCAATCCTCGTGTTTTTCTAAGTACTGTTTGTATTATTACCATTTTCATTGCGCTCATCTTAGTCAACCCTAGTCAATTTGAGTTATTTGCCAAAGATCTCAATCAATGGATTATCCAGTCTTTTAGCTGGTTCTACGTTTTATCTGTTGCATTATTTCTACTTTTTTTAGTTTTCCTTGCCTGCTCTGCAATCGGGAGAATTAAACTCGGACCAGACCATAGTTTACCTGAGTACCATAATGGCTCATGGTTTGCCATGCTCTTTACTGCAGGCATGGGCATTGGTTTAATGTTCTTTGGTGTGGCAGAACCCATTATGCACTATGTCCGTCCACCACAAGGTGATGCAGAGACTATTAGTGCAGCACAACAAGCCATGCGTATCACTTTCTTCCATTGGGGCTTACATGCTTGGGCAATTTATGCCTTAGTGGGTCTGGCTTTGGCTTATTTCTCTTTCCGACATCATCTGCCATTAAAGATTCGATCCGCACTTTATCCACTAATTGGCAAAAAAATTTATGGTCCAATTGGTGATAGTGTCGATACCTTTGCCACCATTGGTACAATTTTTGGTATTGCCACTACTTTAGGCTTTGGTGTTACTCAGATTAACTCTGGTCTAAATTATTTATTTGGTTGGGAACAATCAATTAATACCCAAGTCATTCTCATTATTATTGTAAGTTTAATGGCTTCTTTATCTGTCGCATTTGGACTAGACAAAGGAATTAAACGGCTTTCTGAACTTAACCTTGTTTTGGCCGTTCTACTACTTCTGTTTGTATTCTTCAGTAGCTCAAGTATTTATATTCTACAAACAACCATTCAAAATACCGGTCAATATATTTCCAACTTGTTCAACATGACCTTCAACCTTGAAGCATATCATCCAACAGGTTGGGTTGGGGGATGGACCATTATGTATTGGGCGTGGTGGATCTCTTGGTCACCATTTGTAGGAATGTTTATCGCGAGAGTATCGCGTGGCCGCACAATTCGTGAATTTATTGTTGGTGTACTCCTGATTCCTACTGGTTTTACCTTGGTCTGGATGGGTGTTATGGGCAATGCAGCCTTACATAGCGTCATGCAACAAGGACACACAGGGCTAATCACAGCAGTGCAACAAGACTCATCTGTTGCTTTATTTGAATTCTTAACTCAACTGCCTTTTACCTCGGTTTCAAGTATCTTAGCCACTATTTTGGTTATTCTCTTCTTTGTTACCTCGGCAGATTCAGGTTCTTTAGTTATTGATTACTTAACTGCGAAACACGAAAACTCTCCATTATGGCAGCGTGTATTTTGGACTGCTTTTATTGCGCTTTTATCTATCTTATTGTTAAAAGCAGGTGGACTGGCTGCATTACAGTCTGCAACAATTATGAGTGCACTCCCCTTCACTTTCATTCTATTGCTCATTTGTTGGGGCTTAATTCGTGCGTTACAACTCGACAGTACCAAAATGCAAGCTTTACAAGATGCGCGGATTACACCACGAGCGGTAAAAAACCCACGCAGTTGGCAACAACGTTTGGGGCTCATTATGCACTACCCACATCTACAGCATGAAGTAGAAAACTTCATTGCACAAAACGTACAGCTTGCTTTTCAGAGTATTCAAATCGAATTACAGCGTCGTGATCTTGAAGTTGAGATTAGTACAGTTGAGCATGGTCTTAAACTCAAAGTAGACCATCACAATGAAATTAACTTTGTTTATCAAGTCATTTCAACTGAGACCGTTGCACCAAGTTTTATGCTCAATGAAGAGGAGCATCAAACTAATACTGCGCAATATTATCAAGCGGAAGTCTTCTTAAAAGAAGGTGGTCAAAATTATGATGTCATGAACTGGACCAAAGATGATCTTTTACAGGACATTATTGATCAATATGAACGTCATTTACACTTTCTCAATATTGTACGCAGTTAAACCGCATCCTTTATCAATCCAATGCCCAATCATCTAGATTGGGTATTTTTTACTGAGACATAAAAATTGAGCATTAAAAAAGCTGCCATAAGGCAGCTTTTTATACTATTTCAGTTTCAAATCTTAGAAACGGAATTTAGCATTTACACCAACTGTATCAGTATCAAGCTTAACAGCTTTACCGTCTACAGCAGGAGCATCTTTTTGGTTAGCATGTAAGTAAGAAACACCTACAGCAATCGCTGGAGTTACGAAGTAGTTTACGTTCGCACCGTAAGCTTGGTCAAAACGACCAACATTGTAACCATCATTTAAGCCAGCAAGACGAGCACGGCCATCAGTACCTACAAAAGTAGCACCAACGCTTAACTTAGGATTTAAGTAAAGGTCAGCATTCATACCGTACATGTTGTTGTCAGCGAATAAACCAGCAACTTCAACACCTACTGCCATGTTTGTACCAGAGATTTGGCCAACATGTTTGATACGTGCTGTAGCAGCATCAGTTTTGCTACGGATTGCACCAGCAGATTGCATAGCAGAGTTAGCAATACCGTTGTCCATGATATTGAAAGTATCAAAAACGAACTGATCTGGAGTACCAGTGTAACCAACAGCAACTAGAGTGTTAGGAGCAACAACAGCACCAACTTCTAATGCATAACGGTCGCCATTGTCATCACTATAACCGTTTTGTTTAGTAACAGAGTGGTTATAAGATGCAGAAGCGTATACAGGTACGTATTTAGTTGGTACGTAGCCTTCAGCTTTTAAACCATAACTATGGTTTTTAACTTTTGAATCATTTTTAACGTCAAGCTCAGCGTAGTTATAAGCAGCAGATACACTAGACGCTTGGTTTAAGAATGCAGCTTCAGCTAAAGGACCTTTTGAAGAATCAACGTCTTTTAAGTAATAAGTACCTTCAACACCACCAGTAAAGTTTTTACCGTTGATTGATGCATCTACATATTCAGATTGGCCTTGAACTTCGAATTGATAAGCTTGTGCACCAGTCATTGCCACCAATAATGCGGTAGCTAAACCAAGTTTTTTCATAGTCATTTCCAAAAGTTGAAATGGTTTAAGATGCTCATATTATTATTGTTACACTTTTTTAAGTCAATGATGTTAAAGGATAATATAAATCAGTTAGGTTTAGTGACTTCTTAGTCAGTATCCTAGTTACAATAAACTTACTTCACCAAAAAGAACAAAAAACATCAATTATAACAATACAATATGACATTATTTTTTTGAAAATAATGAGCAATATCTACTAATAAATGGTTATATTTATAATTGGAACAATAGATCAATAAAATAGTTATGATCGTTATTTTAAATCACTATTTACAGTTTTTTTAAGGATTTTGTCACATTAATACCTTTTTTTGCCTGAGATAGAATAGAAAACAAACAATTAAGGTCATCAACAGAGTTAATGTTAATAACACATTGAAATATTATGTGATTTTAAACTCTGTCTTATATATTCATAAGTTAGGCAATTATTATCAATTCCAAGTAAATAAGTCAAATTAAGTTTTAAGTATAAACTGAGAGTCTTTTTTAGTAATAAAGTGCTATCAAATCCAATGCATTGATTTATTTAAATAAAATATATATCCCACATTTTTTCTTATAAATTCAATTAAAAAACAATAAATCATAGATAACAAAAGCTTAACCATTCATCCCTCAGCAAAAAAGCACCATAATGATGCATATTTTCTTTGATACACACCTTTTATTTTTGCAAATACAAAAAAAACCTCAGTTTTCTTTGAAAACTGAGGTTTTTTCTCGCTAAAACTGAGGCAACTATAATTATTCTGCTGAAAAACAATTAAGAATGCGCCAATAGGGTGCATTATGCACTGATTTGCAGCACATGTAAATATTCAAGAGCTCTTTTTATCTGAATACCTCAGCTTTTTATTCATTACGCTCATTCTGGTTTGTTACATCTTTTACAATAATGCATACTCCTGACTCATTTTCCCCATAGCTTGATCTACATCGGGCTTAACAAAGACAAGTGTATTAAAACCTACAACCCTCTTCCACCTCATTACGATCGCATTAGGAATAGACACAGTAAATAAAAAGGGCTGTCATGAGACAGCCCTTTAAGTATTGCAATTTATATTTTAGTGATCTGAAGCACCTGAAGCACCAATACCAGTCATAGAGCGAACAAACTGAGCATCATAAGCCTTACGCTCACGTTGAGCACGATCTGACTTATCAGTGATTGAGAAGAACCAACAGCAGAAGAATGCAAGTGGCATCGCAATAATCGCTGGACCATTTAAAGAGCTAGGGGCAACTTCAGAGATACCTAATGTATCAACCCACACCGCTTTAGATAAAATGATTAACGTAACTGCACCTACAAGACCTACAATACCGCCGATTACTGCACCACGCGTTGTTAAGCCTCTCCAGAACATTGACAATACAAGTACTGGGAAGTTAGCACAACATGCAACTGAGAATGCCAAACCAACCATGAATGCAACGTTTTGTTTTTCAAACAAAATACCAAGAATCATTGCTAAAATAGCGAGAACTAAAGTAGCGATTTTAGACATACGCAATTCTGATTCAGGAGTAGTTTGTCCTTTCTTAAATACGTTGGCATATAAGTCATGTGAAATTGCTGAAGCACCCGAAAGTGTTAAACCAGCAACTACTGCTAAGATTGTGGCAAAAGCAACAGCTGAGATAAAGCCCATGAATAGGTCACCGCCTACAGCTTCACTCAAATGGATCGCAGCCATGTTGTTACCGCCAATCAACTCAAGTTTTCCAGTCAAAGCACCTTTTGCTAAGTCAAGGAACTGAGGATTGTTTGAAACAAATAAAATTGCACCAAAACCGATGATAAAAGTTAAAAGGTAAAAGTAACCAATAAAACCTGTAGCATAAACAACTGATTTACGTGCTTCTTTTGCATCTTTAACAGTAAAGAAACGCATCAAAATATGTGGAAGACCAGCTGTACCAAACATTAATGCTAAACCAAGAGATAAGGCATCAATCGGGTTTTTCGCCAAGCTACCTGGCCCCATGATTTTAGATGCTTCTTCAAAGCTAATGCTGCGTACTTGTCCATAAACCTCAATTGATTTAGAGAACATATTAGAGAAGCTAAAGCCAACAGAGTTCAACACCATATAAGCCATGAATGTTGCTCCACTAAGAAGCAATACCGCTTTAATGATCTGTACCCAAGTTGTTGCCAACATGCCACCAAAGATTACATATGCCATCATCAAGAGGCCAACGATCACTACGGCAATGTTATAATTCAAACCAAATAATAATTTAATTAACTGTCCTGCACCTACCATTTGAGCAATCAAATAGAATGCAACAACAACCAATGAACTAATTGCAGCTAAAGTACGTACAGGTTTCTCTTCAAGACGAAACGATACAACATCAGATAAGTTGAACTTACCTAAGTTACGTAGACGTTCTGCTACGAGGAATAGAACGATTGGCCAACCCACCATAAAACCAAGTGAATAAAGCAAGCCATCGAAACCTGAACTAAATACCATTGCGGAAATCCCTAAGAAGGATGCCGCAGACATATAGTCACCAGCGATTGCTAAACCGTTTTGAAAACCGCTAATACCACCACCAGCAGTATAGAAATCTGATGTATTTGTCGTTTGTTTTGCTGCCCATTTAGTAATGAACAAGGTAAAACCAACGAAAATAACAAACATGATAATTGCAGGCCAGTTTGTTGCTTGTTGCTCAGCTACACCAAGATCTGGTGCTGCTTGTGCAAAAGAAGACATCAATGCAGATGTCGCAAGTAAAGCCTTAGCTTTGTATGAACTCCATTTCATCTTAGTGCGATCCTTTTTCATGAGTAATTTGTTCAACTTCCTTCATTGCTTCTGCGTTCAATCGATCCAATGAATGGTTTGCAATAAAGGAATAGAGACCACACAATACAAATGACAAAACAATGATGCCTAAACCAAGTGGAATCCCCCACGTAGTTACGCCGCCACTAAATGAAGTCATTAGAAATTCTTTGTTGTAACCAACAACAAGCATGAATCCAACATAAACAACCAACATAATTGCGGTTAGTGTCCAACTTAGATTACGCTTTCTGATCACCATTTCCTGAAATTTAGGATTCTGTAGAATACGTTCTACCTGTTTTTCATCCATAATCATGCTCCTGAAGACAACCAATCCTGGTTGTTTATTGAATTATTTTTTGATATGCGTAAGGTAACAAGCTTAGGTGCCACTCGTAACTTAGACTTTGGTCGTTAAAATTTTTAACAAATCACTGTATTCTAGTGAGATGCGCTATCATATTGTTAACATTTCACCACGTGGTCATTATGAATAGCTGGCTCATTATTGGGGCACTTGCGCTCTATATTTTCATCCTCTTTGCATGTGCTTTTTTTGGTGAAAAACATGCCAGCCGTTTAAGTACCCGTGGTCGTATGTTTTTGTTCAGTTTGACCTTAGGTGTTTATTGCTCATCCTGGACTTTTTATGGTGCTACAGGCGCAGCTGTTAGAGAAGGTGTTATATTTCTTCCAATCTATTTGGGCCCTCTACTCTTTGTTGGTATAGGTTATGATATTTGGCGTCGACTAGGTCGTGTACGACAGCATCACGCTATTTCTTCTATTGCCGACTTCATTGCGGCTCGCTATGGTAAAAGTGGATCACTCGCATCCTTAGTCACAATTTTAGCTGTAATTGCAATTATTCCATATCTAGCTTTACAGTTACGTGCTATTGCTTTAAGTGCCTCGGTTGTTCTAGACCAGCAAACGCAACAAATTGCGACAACAACAAATACCGTTCTTGGGCTTACTGCCATCTTAGCTATTTTGGCGATGATGTTTGGTACGCGCCAAATTGCAAATACTGAGCAACATGGTGGCTTAATGCTCGCTGTTGCCTTCGAATCATTTGTAAAACTATCTGCCCTACTCTGTGTTGCATTATTTTTTATATTTGAATCACCCCTAAATATTATTCAAATCAGTCATGATGTACAAAATACCTTTCATGAAGTGCAACTTTTTGGTGTTCCTGAAACATTTTGGGTGCAAACATTATTAGCAGCTCTAGCCATTATATGTTTGCCTCGTCAATTTCATGTTGCTGTAGTTGAATTACATGATGAAAAGCATATTCGTGGTGCACGTCGCTGGTTTGCTATTTATTTGATCTTAACAGTATTTGCCATTATACCCATCGCCAGTTGGGCCATGCATGCTGCTCCTCATTTTCTAAAACTTCCCGATGTAGCAGTACTGTCTTTACCACTTAGCTACGAACAAGAAGGGCTCGCCCTTTTAGCTTTCCTTGGTGGTTTCTCTGCATCTACAGGTATGCTGCTGGTTTCATCGGTCGCACTTTCTATCATGTTAAGTAATGACTTAATTATGCCCGCCTTATGGCATTTTGGTGTTATTTCTAGACATGATAAACGCTTGCCCGTCATGCTTAAACTGACTCGCCGCATTTGTATCTTAGCGGTTATGTCTTTAGGTTTTTTATTTTTTCACTTTTTTAATGATATTGACCAACTCTCAGTCTTTGGTCTTTTAGCCTTTAGTGCAGTGGCACAATTCTCCCCTGCACTCATAGGTGGGCTATATTGGCGTGGGGGAAGCCAGCAAGGTGTATATGTAGGACTGATTACTGGTTTCGTTCTTTGGACGTATACCTTACTTCTACCCACTATTCTAAGAAGTTTACCTGAGCAATATCATGAAATTAGCCAGTACTTTCTAAATTACGGACCTGCGGGAATTAACTGGCTAAGACCTGAAGCACTGCTAGGCTTTGAATCTTTTGCACCACTGACACATGGTGTTATTTGGTCTTTAGGTCTTAATATTATTTGCTTTATCTGGATTTCACGTATCTATAGACCAAGTGTTGCAGAACAAATTCAGGCTGAAAGCTTTTTCTATTACCAAAGCAAACCATTACCATCACAAAGTACCAACACTGACCTCAATTACGTACATCATGAAGTTGCACGTTTAAAAGTGGGTGATCTCATTGCATTGGCCAAACGTATTACTGGTGATGAACCAGCGATTCAAGCTTTTAATCAATTCTGCCACCAAAATGGTGTCGTGTTAAATGAACACAGTAGTGCCAATGGCATGTGGTGGCGTTTTACTGAACAATACCTAGCAGGGACAATTGGCGCAGCATCAGCACGTACTCTATTGACTACCGCTATGGTCAATAATGGGCTTGCTGTAGGCCAAGTAGCAAATATTCTTGACCAAGCTTCGCAGTGGCAACGTTTTAATCAAAATTTGATTATGACGATGATTGATCACACCACACAAGGTGTAAGTGTAGTCGATGAAAATATGTGCTTAGTCGCATGGAATAATCAATATCTTAAACTTTTCGATTATCCTACCGATCTCGTATATGTCGGTTGCCCGATTGCAGACTTAATTCGCTATAACGCTGAGCGTGGTGAGTGTGGTCCTGGTTCAATTGAAGAACATGTCCGTAAACGAATTCATTGGATGAAAGTAGGCAGTGCCCACGAATTTGAACGTATCCGTAAAGATGGCCGTGTTATTCAAATGTGTGGTAACCCAATTCAAGGTGGAGGATTCGTTACAACCTTTGCTGACATTACCTCATTCCGTGAAAATGAAGCTTTTCTTGAGGCTCGTGTTCAAGACCGTACTCAGCAATTAGCAAATGCACTATCTGAACAACAATTAGCACGTGAACAAGCCGACCGCGCTAACATGTCAAAAAGCCGCTTCATTGCTGCTGCAAGTCATGACTTATTACAACCTATGCATGCAGCACGTTTATTTAGTACGGCCTTAGAACAAAATATGGTGAGTGAGGAAGATTTAAAAATCTTACAACAGCTTGACCGCTCGCTTTATGGTGCTGAGTCAATGTTATCAGCCCTATTAGATATTGCACGTTTAGAGGGTGAAACTATCCAGCCTAAACGCCAAGCATTTCCTTTACACGATCTATTGAACGACTTAGAACTACAATTTAAATCTATTGCAGCACAACGCTCAATTCAGCTCAAAGTCCACGATACACAATTTTGGATTGATACAGACCCACAGTGGATCCGACGTATTATTCAAAACTTTGTGAGTAATGCTTTACGTTACACAGCCAAAGGCCGAGTTGTTGTAGGTATTTTACGTTCCGCTGAACGCCCACAACATATTCGTATAGGCGTTTGGGATACCGGTCCCGGTATTGCAGAAGAACAGCGTATTAAACTCTTCCAAGAATTTGAGCGCTGTGGTCACACCTCCCCTTGGGATGAACACGGGCTGGGCTTAGGTCTAGCAATTGTACAACGTATGACAAATCTTCTTGATTACCCTGTACATGTTTATTCACAACTAGGCAAAGGGTCATGTTTCATGATTGAAGCCCCTATTGTTGCAGCACCAATACGCCAAGCACCTACAACAGCACATGTTTTACCTATCGGTGATCATGCAATGAAAATTTTATGTCTAGATAATGATGAGAGTATTTTAGATGGTATGGCAACGCTATTAGGTAAATGGGGATATAGCGTATATAAAGCAGTCAATCCACAACAAGCGCTCAGTATTATTGAACAAGAAAATATTCATGTTTGGCTCATTGATCAGCATTTAAACAATGATGAAATTGGCTTAGACTTTATTAAAGCACATCGAACAGAGTCTGTTGCAGTCGCATTAATTACTGCCGATTCTGACCCTGAGTTACCACAACAACTCAAAGAGCTTAGTATTGTATTATTAAGGAAACCATTAAAACCTGCAGCACTTAGAGCTTGGCTTTCAAGCCTTAAACTCAAGTCATAATGATCAATCATAGTCAATAAAATGGGCGTTAAAACATGTTGGATAATAAGCATGTTTTAACACCTAGCCGTTGTTAATCAACATGGTTTGAAATACAAGTTATTTATAATTGGTCTATGGCAAATATCATCAAATTGTTAAAACAATATACGTACACTTTGTTACTATTGAATAACTACTTGAATTAACTAAATTTATAAAGGCAAAATAACGTATATATACTTTAGTCGCATTCCTATTGTACTTTAAATAACACATAAACTTATAACAACTACTGATTCAAGCATTCACTCATCATAATGTGATGATTTGATCAAAGGATCCTCAATGCAGGAGTTTTATTATGAATACTTCAAATTTTGCTTCAACAGATCAACAACAATCACAGCAATTCTATCGACAGTACAGTGCAAATGCCTTTTTACCCGATATCAATTGGGCAGAAATTTTCAAAATGAGTCAGTTAAAAGAGATCCATTTTCAGGCTTTAGAAACTTTGTATCGAAGCAGCGTACCGCTTGCTCTCAAAGTTTTTGAGGAACTTAATTTCGATGTCTTCACCCCAGTTGCTTATCACCCACAAGGGCTAGGCTTATTTGAAAAGCTAGCGAATCAAGAGCAACTCTTACTTGACACATTAAAAGCCGAATGTAGCAGCCTAAATGATGAGGTCCGTCACCAAATTTGGAGCATGTTATTACGAGGTGGAGCTGTTCTCGTTTTTAAAGCATGGCTAGCCAAAGTAAAAACTGGTAATAATCAACTTGATATGAATCAATTCGATGAACTTTCAGACTTACTTTTCATTAAAACAGCCCCAAATGTCCTTGCTCAACAACTCAACATTAATATTGATGCGCCTTATGATCATATCTTTTTGATGTATGGTGACGATATTTTATTGGATCGTTTTAATAGTCTAGAAACTGCAGCATTATTTGTCAGATTAGGCGTATATGATGCTGCGTTCTTAAGTCTCAGAGATGAACGCGTAGCGGACTATCTCAAAGAAAAAGGTATGGTTACGCAAGATCAAATCGATGAATTACAATGTGCTTTAAATCCACTTAATTGTGATAATTTAACACCAAAACAAGATTGCCTTGCTTAATTATGTAGACTAAAAAATTTTAGGGTTCAAAAGCGATGCTTTTGAACCCTATTTCGTTATTTAATTCTTTTATCTTCAATATCTAAGGCATTAATTGCTAGTACAGCTTGCGTTCTATTTTGTACGCCAAGCTTTCTAAAGATTGCAGTCACATGTGCCTTAATTGTTGCTTCACAAACCTCTAATTCATAAGCAATTTGCTTATTCAATAGACCTTCAGCAACCATCATCAATACTCTGAATTGTTGTGGAGTCAAAGATTGAATACGTTCAGCTAGCGCTGTCTCATCTGCCTTACGAGGATCGAAGTTCATATTGCCCGACATTGTCGGTGGCAACCAAATTTCACCATCCAGTACATGTCGAATTGCTTCACCAATATGGCTAGGATGAGCTGATTTAGGAATATAACCAATCGCACCGTGAGCAATGGCACGTTGAATGATTGAAGCCTCTTCATGCGCAGAAACTACAATGATCGGAATCGCAGGGTATTGTGCACGAACATGTACTAGTGCTGAAAATCCTGAAGCACCAGGCAAGTTTAAATCCAGTAAGACCAGATCTGGTTCAGAACCACTCTCAAGACGTTCATAGAATTCATTCACAGCTGCAGTTTCATGAATCTGCGCTTGAGGAAAACTATATCGTACAGCCTGAATTAAAGCATGGCGAAACAGAGGATGATCATCAACGATTAAAATATTCATAAGCGTATCGAGTAGTCTCTAGTACAGTTCTCCATCTCAACTGCACTATTACAATAAATGATAGGTAGATATTAACGAATTTCGCAATAAAATACTTGCCTAAATTCATTACTAGGCACAGATCAACACAATTCCAACCGATAAATAAGATTATCAGGATCAATTATAACTAAAAAAAGAAAATACCTCATTAAACTTAACTGTATTTTATTATTTAAAATTAGATAGTTACATACAAAATCTCACTGATTTCCTTATATTAAAAAAAAAGATATTTAAACTCTTTTTACTTGTTTTACAAAAGCAATTATTTATAGCCAAATGGATATTATTTTAAATCATCCATAAACATATTGTTCCGATTTTTTAGTGTTATTAAAGGTCAAATTATCTATTTACTCATTAGCAATTTTTTAAAAGATAATAAAAATTATAAAGTGGTATCTCCATGACCTCTAAGACTCGGCTTAGGGGTCTTTTTTATTCCCCCCTCCACATAGCCATGTTGAGGGGATATTTTTAGCGTTATTTGAGAGATTATATTTTTTTATTGTATTTTCCCCCAATAAAAAAAATCCCCCAGC
>NZ_JAVIDR010000031.1 GCF_031157835.1 Acinetobacter rudis
ATCTAGCATCTTACAATGTTTGTCTTTTATGCGTAATTTAAGGGTTTTCATAGCCAAATTATAGCAATTTAATATACTAAAAGCCTTGTAGCATAAGGTTAAGCGATGAAATGTGTCATATGGCTTACGCCAGTCGCTTATATCCTCACCCTGAACGATGAGGTTTTACGCTCCATCGGATAAAAAATTAGATTGTCAAAGATCAATCATTTTATGATAATGATAATCATTTTTATTATTGGTGGCGATATGGCTAATTCTGCATTGTCTGGCAGCGGAGATCTTGTTCAATACTATGATGAGTTAGTAGATTATATCAGTGTGAGAATAGGAAATAGGCAAATCGCTAAGGATGTTGTACAAGAGACTTATTTGCGTGTGTTTCAACGTCCAGAACAATTTAATAATTTAGTACAACCTATCGCTTTTTTAAAGAAGGTGAGTATTCATATTGCTTTTGATTTTTTAAAAAAAGATAAAAACTATAAGCAATTCTTTGAACATATCGATGCTCAAGATAGAGATGAAATCGAGCACTTTGCTCATGATTATCTGCTCTCAGAGCAGGAATTGAATGTAGCAAGAGCACAATATACAGAGCGAATCTTACAGACAATTTCACGTTTGGCACCAGTATGTCAGGATGTTTTTTTATTGGTGCAATTTCATGGCATGACACAAGTTGAAGTGGCCAAACAATTGGGTATTTCGAGAACAATGGTAATTAAGCATTTTACTCGCGCATTACAGCACTTTACTGTGGTTTTTCATGAGCAAAATTAAGATGAAACTTAAAATAAGTCATACCATTTCTGAGCCACCAAACCTGCAAGAAGTACAACGTAGACTAGCTGATTTTGAAGATGATGTCTTACCCTATTTGCCTTCGAAAGAGGCTATTCTGGCAAGAGCCAAACAAAGACAATTGAAGAAAAAGGCTTTAGGCGGAACATTTCTTTCATTATTGGCGGTGCTATGCGGTGTGTATTGGTACAACCCAGCGTATGAACACTATCAAGTGAAAACGCTAAAAGGCCAGCAGGAATTATTTTATTTATCAGATGGTACAACCATACATTTAAATACAGACACGCAAATAGAAGTGATTGAAGGATTGCGAAGTCGGGTACTGGTATTGCAACAGGGTGAAGCAAGTTTTCATGTTGCACATTCATCATCTCCGATTTTAAAGCGCTTTGAACGGCAATTTAAAGTGGTTGCAGGTGATATGCAGGTTATTGATATTGGAACAGTATTTAATGTTCTAAAACATAACCAAACAGATGCTACTGTTGCTGTAGAACAAGGTGAGGTTGCAGTGACCACGAAAGGCTCTAATCAGAATATGATTCATCTCATACAGGGGCAGTCATTAAGTAATCAAAAGCAACAGTTAAGCAGGGTACATCAAGTTGATCTCTATACAGTGAAGGCATGGCAGTCTGGGGATATTGTATTTAATCAAGTGCCTTTATTGGATGCAATTAAAAGTTTTCAAAGATATACCGATTTTGATGTCGAAATACAAAATCCAGCTTTACAGACCATACGCATTACAGGTCAGTTTAAGGCACAGAATTATCAGAAATTTATGCAGGTGCTCCCAATTGTAGTGGAGC
Organism: Acinetobacter rudis; assembly: GCF_031157835.1. Lineage (GTDB taxonomy): Bacteria > Pseudomonadota > Gammaproteobacteria > Pseudomonadales > Moraxellaceae > Acinetobacter > Acinetobacter rudis_A. The sequence continues at coordinate 1,620 of NZ_JAVIDR010000031.1, forward strand.
TCAATGTTGAGAAATTATCAGATAAAAAATGGAAAATTAAATAAATAATAAAAATAGGTTTACATATGGTCAGTGCCAATCGTCATAGTAAATAAGAATCATTTTTACTTGGGTGGAGTCATGGGGGCGTTGAAACGGAAAATTGGCCGAGCTAAAGGGTTTAAATCTAGACGAAATACACTGAGTTTAGTTATGGCTGCCATGATTTATTCAACCTCAGTGCAAGCACAAAATGTTTTTCTAGACCTGCCGAGCCAATCATTACAACAGTCTATTCAACAGCTTGCGCAAAAAAGTGGTATTGAAATTATTGTGGCAACACAGAAAATTCAAATTAGAACCGCACCAAAGCTTAAGGGGAATATGTCTGTAGATCAGGCATTGGCATCTTTATTAGAAAACTCAGGGCTAATTGTTAAAAAGCAGGGCAGTGTTTATGTCATCGTGGAGGCAGAGAGTGTTTCCACTCCTGCTGTATCGGCGCAAATAGCTCAAACCGAAGTTGAGCCGCTGAATCAAACAGATGCATCAATGTTGCAGATGCAAACAATTACGCTTTATGCGGAAAAGGACCGTGATAGTAAGGGGTATGATGATGTTTATGAAAAAAACTTTTCAAGCCATTATGCGGGTAAAGATGCAATTGAGCGTTTTAAAGGGACTACACCTTCAGATTTATTAAAAGGAATGTCTAATGTATATAGTGGAGATGCAAGAAATAGTGGTGCGCTTGATCCCAACATTCGAGGAATGCAAGGACAAGGGCGTGTTCCAGTAACTATTGATGGCACAGAGCAATCCCTGACGGTTTGGCGTGGTTATAATGGGGCGAATAGCCGCAGCTACATTGACCCTAATTTAATTAGTTCTTTGCAAGTTGTTAAAGGTGCTGGGTTAAACAGTGAGGTCAAAACTGGAATAGCCGGTGGTGTTGCTGCAAAAACTTTACAGGTCGATGATATTATTCGGGCTGGAGAACAATACGGTGCAGAAATAAGAATAGAAGGTGCAAATAATACTACAAAGCAACGTTTACCCGCCTCGTATGCAGGTCAAGATTATCGCGATGTGATGGATCAATTGGGAAAAACTGGCTGGACAAATGTGTATGAAGATCCTTTAACTACAGTTCAACCAAAAAATCGTTCTGATCAGGACTTATATCATTTACAAGATCAAGCACTGCGTATAGCAGTTGCAACAAAACAAGATCGTTTTGATCTTTTGGCTGCCTATGCCTATAGAAATAGGGGTAATTATTTTGCTGGTAAAAAAGGCAGTGATCATTTTGTCGATCCGAGTCTAAATGCAGATGAAAATGTTATGGTGCCTAATATGGCAAAATATTATCTACCAAATGGTGAGGTAACAAATAGCTCAAGCAAAATGGAGTCTTATTTATTAAAAGGAACTTGGCGACCAACAGATGATCAAGCCCTACAATTGACCTATAGAGACTCAAGCAATCAGTATGGCGAGATTATGCCTTCTCGTATTTGGTGGTATACATTAGATGGTTTACCTCAATGGCCATTGAGTGAGGTAAAAAGTAAAGCATACAATTTAGAATATAAAATTAATCCTGAAAACCAGCGTTGGCTAAACTTAAAATTAAATTTATGGCAAACCGATACAGACTCTAAGACATATAGTTCTGGTGGATTTGTAAATACTGTAATTGGTGGTTTTGATAACGTCTATTCGTTTTGTAATCCAAATCAAGCCGCATTAACGCCGAGCCAACTCGCGAACTATCAACGGCTATGTACAATGTATACGAATATATATGGTGAAGGGAGAACCCCCAATAAGTCATTTATCATTCAAGATACCGCTTATACGCGTTCCAAAAATACACGTAGAGGTGTCAGTTTAAGTAATCAATTACAAATCAGGGAGAATTTAAATCTGACTTTGGGCGCAGATTTGAGCAAAGAAAAATTAACTACAGATGATGAATATGTGAATGATCAAACCTCTTCTGGTGTTAACTTTAGAATGCTACCCCGAGCCGGGCGCCGTACAGAAAACCAGTACTATTTTAATTTTGATTGGCAACCAACTTCTTGGTTAAATTTAAGTGCTGGAGCAAAGTCTGTATCTTATTGGTCATTCGATGATTATTTAAATCAATCGAGTGGTGGAATAAACAAGTTTGAAAAGGAAGTCGGCAAGGAAATAGAGCTGCATTATAATTCAACTTATACCGAAGATGATTATAAAGCTGATGTTGCTGCTTATGAGGAAAAATATAATACCCAGATTGATCCAACGTGGAATGAGCTTTATCGAAATAAAATAGGCACTACTGTTGCTAAAACTCAAAACTATCAATGGAATGCAGATCAAACTACGGGTAAATATAGTGCATCAACTAATCCCTTACTAAATGGTAGTGTTGATATTTCCAATATTAAATCAAATATTACAGATGTGTGGCTAAAATCTATTAAAGAGAATACTCAAGAAGAAGTTGTAAAGAAAAAAGATCATAAAAACTGGGCACCATCATTATCTGCATCTATACAGCTTAATAAAAATAATAGGCTTTATATTAACTACAATGAAGCATATCGATTACCAAGTTTATTTGAAACAACATTAGGCTTTTCTGCTTCTCAATCTGGATACAATTTAAAGCCAGAACATGCACGAAACTGGGAAGTTGCCTATGTTTATAATATGGCGGAATTATTAAAAATAAATGATGGGTTTGCAGACTTTAAAATCGCTTACTTTAATAATAAAACTAAAGATGTAATCGAGAGAAATAGTCGATTAGTATTTAATAATATAGATAAACAAAAAATTGCAGGATGGGAGCTTGCTAGTCGATACGATAATGGCAAGTTCTTTGGTGATTTATCTTTGGTTTGGAATAAACAAAATACAGTATGTGACGAAAGCTCTGGTTTATTGTTAGATGGCTATACTGCTTCAGGAGTGAATACAAGTGATAGGTGTGTAGACTATGGTTTTGCTGCAGGATATTTAGTAAATATGGCTTTACCCGAATATCAAGCAAATTTAACTTTGGGTACACGTTTACTTGATAATAAATTAGAGTTAGGGACGCGCATTTCTTATTTTGAAAAATTTGAAAACCCATATTTAAATGTAAAAGATGTTTCATGGTTTAATCAGCCATTACAGTGGCGTGATACTTGGACTGTCGATGCTTATGCAAACTATAAGCATAATGATCGGCTTGGTTTTGATTTGGTTGGTACAAATATAATGAATCAATATTATTTAGACCCCATTAGTCGTTCTGCAACTCCAGCCCCAGGTCGTACAATAAGAGTTGGAGTTAATTATAAATTTTAAAATAAAATAGTTTTAATTTTAAATAATTCAATCAGCTTATTTATAATAAGTTGATTGGATTTATTTTGTCTAAAAAAAGAGAAAAATAATAATGATTAAAATATCAATATAAGGCTTGCACAAAAATATTAAATACACTAAATTTAAATTACAAAATACAAATGATAATCATTATCATGTATTTTCTTTAACGCTCTAGTTTATTTATTTCTTACTACACAAAGTCAATGTGGGAAATAAATAAGATATTAGAGATGTTACTGCAACACGTTCAATTTTAATCAATTAAAATGAAGGATACTTAATATGCAACTTAAACAAATATCACTTGCTGTCATTACTTCTTTGGGCGTTATTGGATCTGCACATGCTGCAATTGGAAAAAGTCAAAGCGATACAAGCAATCTAATTCTTTCATCAACAGCTGTCCAAGCAGGTGTAAATGGGGTATTAGGTGGTGCAACTGTCGATTTTTCTCACTTTAAAATGTTGGGTGCTGATGCGAATGGGGTTTATCATTTCTCAGGTTCAGATATTCCTGTTCCATCTCACCAAGGTTTAGGTGTTTGGGATTTTAAGCAAATTGGTTCAAAGAATATTTATTTTGGTGAGTGGGCAAAAGAAGTTAAAGATAGTGCTGGAAAATATACTAAACAAGCAGACACAGCAACACACACAGTATTTTATACCGGCGATAATGCTGATAAAAGCATTAGCTCAACAGGTACAGCAAACTATACTGTTACAGGTCTAAATAATGGCAACCATTATGCAGGAACTTATACTGCTGATTTTGGTGCAAAAACATTGACTGGTACATTAAGTAATGGCAGCAATACTTTTAACCTTGGTAATGCCAGTATTAATGCTTCTAATGCAACAATAAGTGGTCATAACGCTTCTTGGTCTGGTAGTAGTTTAAATGCAACAGGAGGAACTGTTTCAGGGCAGTTCTTTAATAATCAGCAAGATTTAGCAGGTATTGCACAGTTTGCCGATAAAACCAAGGATATTGCTTTTGGTGGTTCAAAATAATAATGAGATCAGATGAAAGATTTGTTTAAACAAATCTTTCTCTCACTAAATTTGAATGACTAAATGGATAATCAAGTTGTGAAAAAAATAAATGCGCTCTATCTTTTGATGCTTGTATCTTTATCTTTGCCGCTTTACGCAGCAGATGATAGCGATACAAGATTGAGATTAGATCAGGGGCTATTACAGCAAAATATAGAACAACAACAAAGCTTAATTGAACAACAAAAACAAGATCAAATACCGACCATGATCATTGATGGTGAAATTATAAAAGTTGAAAACAATCTAGATGATCTTGGTCGTGCTTTATATATTGCCGTGATGCAAAAGCAGTGGTCGGTAGCCAAGATTTATTTAGAACGTTATGAAAAACTTGAAGCTTACGATGTGTCCTTACAGAAATTTGCTCAGGCTGCATTGGCTCGTGTGGCAGGTCAATTAGATCAGGCTGAACAGTCTTTTCAACAGGCCCTAACCCTACAACCAAATAACAGTATGATTAAGCTAGAGCTTGCAAGGTTGTATACTGAGCGACAAAAAAACCAACAGGCTAAACAATTATTTTCTGAGGTTAAGCAACAACTACAGCATACAGATGATGTTCTAACCCAAAACATTATAAAAACTATAGATGTTTATTTAGAGGGCTTAAATAAGAGGGATGCTTGGCAAGGGAGTATTAGTCTTGGAGCCCGTTATGCAACGAATATTAATAGCGCATCGGATCAAAGTGTAACTTGGACGGTTTATGGTTTCGATCAAGAGGGTAATCGTATTCCGATTGAGCAAAGAACAAAGGGTACAGCAGATGCAATTAATGCTCAGGCCCTAGATTATGAGGCAGCTTTAAATAAACGTTGGTCTTTACGTGATTATCATGGTATTGCCCTGAAGGTTATTGCTTATGGTCGTGCTTATGAAGGCTATAAAGATTTTAATGAAATGACATTAAATATGAATGCAGGATATAGCTATCAAGACCAATATAATCAACTGCTCATTGCCCCAACATTTGAACACCGCAGATATCAAAATAAGAGTTTGTCAAATGCTTGGGGTGGGAGAGTAGAGTGGATGCACTTTCTTGGCCCCGATCGAGCTTTTAAGCTAGAAGGAGAGATTAAAGATATAGATCATGTTTTATATTCAAATCAGAGCGGTATTGAGAGTTCTGCTTATGCGACCTTTTGGAAAGTACTGGCTAAGCAATGGACTATATTTGGTGGGGTAGATTTTGTTGACCACAACAGTGAAGAAGTTTATTTCACAGCCTATCAACAACAAGGCTTACGGATGGGTTTGAGTAAACAATTTTCCCAAGGTTTTAATACTACGCTTTTTAGCTCATTTCGTTGGCGTCAGTACGATCAATTTAATCAAGTATTAGAAGCTAAACGTAATGATTTTGAACAGAATTATATATTAATGCTGAGTATCCCAAGGTGGGAGTTTTATGGCATGACACCAAGTTTGATGTATCAATACAATAAGAATAACAGTAACGTCGAATGGTTATATTCTTATGATAAACATAATGTCAGTTTGAAGCTGGAATATCGGTTTTAGTACGATGGGTGCAATGATGTCATTTAGCACCCATTATTTTTTAATATTTTGAATACAATGAATCGAATAAGATTGATGCTGATGAAAAGAATAACAAAGAAAATTACAAAGTAAATGAGTGTGGCAGTGAGAGTCGCTGCAAGGTCTAATTTGCAAATGGGAGATTCACTATACCAATATTCAACTAGACAATAATTGGAATAAACAGGAGAGATTTTTGCCAAATATATAGGGCAGAGCGAAAGCAATAAGGCGATGATTGAGATAATTAGAATATGTTTGAACATTGTTATGAAATCGAACTGCTAGAGTTGCAAGGGCTGTGATGATTCTAACAAAATGGCCTGATCGATTGAAGATAGAAGCTCAGCACGTATTGATATACAATGTGCGCAATTTTAGAATTTTCCCATCACATTTGGTCTGGTTAAAGCTATTGAACTCAATATGCTTGGCTTGCGGTGTGAGTATCAAGCAGATTTAACTTATGTTTAAAGATCAGTTAGCTAAAGAAGTTGCTTCGCGCAGAACTTTTGCCATTATTTCTCACCCGGATGCGGGTAAAACCACCATGACTGAAAAACTTTTGTTGTGGGGGAAAGCCATTCAGGTTGCCGGCATGGTGAAAAGCCGTAAGTCTGATCGTGGTGCAACTTCAGATTGGATGGAAATGGAAAAAGAACGTGGGATTTCGATTACCACTTCTGTGATGCAGTTTCCTTATAAAGCTCACATGATCAATCTACTTGATACACCGGGGCATGAAGATTTCTCTGAAGATACGTATCGTACATTAACAGCAGTAGACTCTGCTTTAATGGTTATTGATGGTGCAAAAGGTGTCGAGGATCGTACGATTAAGTTAATGGAAGTGTGTCGTATGCGTGACACACCTATTATTTCCTTTGTCAATAAAATGGACCGTGAAATTCGTGAGCCGTTGGAGCTGTTAGACGAGATTGAAAATGTCTTAAAAATCCAATGTGTACCTTTGACTTGGCCATTGGGTATGGGGCGTGACTTTGCTGGTGTATATAGTCTGCTCGATAATAAATTTTATGTATATAAAGCTGGCTTCGGTTCGACTATTACTGAAATTGAAGTTCGTGAAGGTTATGACCATGCCGATTTGCGTGACAAGGTAGGTGAGTTAGCCTTTGCTGCTTTTGAAGAATCTTTAGAATTGGTGCAAATGGCGAATGAGCCTTTAGATCGTGAATTGTTTTTACAAGGTAAACAAACACCAGTTTTATTTGGTACCGCTTTGGGTAACTTTGCTGTTGACCATGTTTTAGATACTTTCTTGGCATGGGCTCCTTCTCCAAAAGCACATCCAACAAAAGAGCGTGTCGTTGAAGCGACTGAAAGTGGCTTCTCTGGTTTTGTCTTTAAAATTCAAGCCAATATGGACCCAAAACACCGTGACCGTATCGCATTTATGCGTATTTGCTCAGGTAAGTATGAAAAAGGTCTAAAAATGAACCATGTACGTATTGGTAAAGATGTACGTATTAGTGATGCTTTGACTTTCTTGGCTGGTGAGCGTGAACAGCTTGAAGAAGCTTGGCCAGGCGACATTATTGGTTTACATAACCACGGTACAATTCAAATTGGTGATACTTTTAGTTCAGGTGAAAATTTACACTTCACGGGTATTCCTCATTTTGCTCCAGAAATGTTCCGTCGAGTACGTTTGAAAGATCCTCTGAAGTCAAAACAATTACAGAAGGGGCTTAAAGAACTCTCAGAAGAGGGTGCAACACAAGTCTTTATGCCACAAATCAGTAATGATTTGATTGTTGGTGCGGTTGGGGTACTTCAGTTTGATGTTGTTGCTTACCGACTCAAAGAAGAATACAAAGTGGATTGTATTTATGAACCAGTAAATATCAACACTGTACGTTGGGTATCATGCAGTGATGAGAAGAAATTTAATGAGTTCAAGAAAAAAGCCCACGATCAGTTATCTGTAGATGGTGGTGGTCACTTAACATATTTGGCACCAAGCCGTGTAAATTTACAGCTTATGCAGGAACGTTATCCTGATATCGAGTTCCGTTCGACACGTGAACATTGATCACGATTTAGCTTGAATTGCATAAACTTATCTATAAAACAGCTTCTTTAGGGAGCTGTTTTTGTTTTAATATTCTTTCATTTGACGGTTGGATAAAAACAAGATGAAACTTAAACAGCTGAGCGTATTATTGGCCGTAACTAGCTTAATAGGGTTGTTGGTGGGCTGTGATTCCAACAATAAACCTGAGCAGCTCAGCCGTTCAGAAAGTTCAACACAACAACAGCCAGAACAAGTCTTACCTTATCTTGATGTGCAGCAGCAACCATTACTTGAGGGTTTGCCTGCATGTGAAAAGAAAGCTTGTGTTGATTTTTCTATACAGACTTTACATACCCAAGATGTTTGGTTAAATGATTGGATCGCACAGCGGCTTGCAAATGTGATTGCTTTACAGGTCGGGCAGAATAATCCAGTGAATTTATCTCAGTCTCTAATTAGCTATGCGGAAAAGTCACAGGAGTGGCAAAAAGAGTTTGATCAAAATCAGCCATTTAAATTATCCATTCAAAGTAAAATTGCAGCACAACGCAATCAATATGTGCTCTTACAATTGGCTGTTGATAGTCAACAAGGTGATACTCATGTGACACAACGCCAGTATTTTAATGTGGCGGATCGTAAACTTAAACGTAGTATTAACTTGATTGAAATTGTAAAACAGCAACAGATTAAGCAACTCGATCAATGGGTGCAAAAAGAATATAACGCTTGGTTGAAGAAGCAGAACAAGGTGGCCCGAGCTAGTAGTGAAAAGCATTTAGATTGGAAAAATGCTGATTGGTTCTTTGACCATGAGGGAATTGGTTTACATTATCGGATGAATCAGATCGCAATAGATGCCAATCCATTAGATATTTATTTGACACGTAAACAAACGCAAGACATCTTAAAAGATGATATCTTTCAAGCAATGTTTTAATTATTGTGACAAAACTAAGTTGAGTGTGCAGACATTGCCCGTTAGTCTGTAATCACACTTTAAGTGATAAAGAATTTAAAGGTTAGACTCATGACAAATACTAAAACAACATTAGTGCTTACCATTTTATGTGCAAGCGTCACTTTAACTGCGTGTCAGCCTAAAAAAACAGAGCAAAGTGTTGATGAAACAGCAGTGGTTACATCTCAAGCAGTTGAAGCACCTCGTCCTAGTCTGCAAGGTGAGACTGAAAAACTTTTATTAGACTTACCTGCGTGTAAAGGGAAAACGTGTCCTGAGTTATCTGTTGAGCGTTTAAAAAGCAATCAACCGGTTTTGGATCAACTGATTGATCAAGCAATTGTGACTGAGATGAGTCAAATGCTCTCTATTGTGGAACAACCCAAAAACAATCATGTTGCAAGAAAAACGACAGATCAAGAAAATGCGAGTATGGTGGCTGCAACACCAACAGCATTACAACAACTGACGGATAAAGTATTGCCTTATCGAAATGCGTTCTTGGCGGTTGATCAAGAGTTAAAAGATAAAGGTGTTTCGCATAAAATTAGTTTGAATATTAGCCCAAGAATATTGAATACTGAGGCACCACTGGCCACAGTCGTACTAAATAGTAGTAGCTATATGGGAGGTGCTCATGGCAGCTCTTCTCAATATTATTTTAATTTCGACTTGGATAGACAAAAAGCTGTCAAACTTGCCGACTTGTTGGAAAATAATCAACGTGGTGCATTGGAAAAACTGGTTTATCAACAGTTTAAGAAATGGGTGTTAGATTCCAAATTGGCAACTAACGTGGTGGAGTATGAACAAGTTTGGAAATTTAGTTTAACAGACAATTTTTATTTGGGTAAACAAGGGTTAATTTTGCAGTATGGTGAATATGAGATTGGACCTTATGCAATTGGGTTACCACGCTTTGAAATTCCTTATGCTGAGTTACATGGAATTGTAAAGTCAGAGTATTTGCCTAAAGTAGCTGTTGCTGAGTCTGCTGCAAGTGGCGTGCATGCCAGTACAGTCTCTTCGTCTTAATACGATTTAGCGTTAAACTTGTGTTTGATACTCATACGCATTTTGATATTCATGATTTTGATCATGATCGCCAGCAACTTGCACATGCTGCGAAAGTTGCTGGTGTTGAGGCATTGGTGCTGATTGGTATTCTCGCAGAAGGCTTTTCGAATCTTATTGATACGCATGTGATGATCAATCAATGGCCGCAAGCACCACGAAGTTATTTGGCGCCAGGTTTACATCCTTTCTATATTGAACAGCACCAATTTCAGCATTTAGAACAATTAGAAAATATTTTGCAGCAGCATGATTGTGTTGCTATTGGAGAAATTGGTTTAGATACCTTCTTAAAACATCATAAACAGTCCGTATTATTTGAACGACAACAGACATTTTTTGCGGCACAGCTTGAGTTGGCACAGCAATATCACAAGCCTGTTTTATTACATATTCGCAAGTCACATGCCGATGTTATTGCTCAATTAAAACGGCATAAGTTTCTTTTTGGCGGAATTGCACACGCTTTTAGTGGTGGGGTGGAAGAAGCTAAGGCACTGATAAAAATTGGTTTTAAAATTGGTATTACTGGGCAAGTCACTAATCCTAATGCAAAGAAACTTCATCAAGTGATTCATGCTATAGGGGCAGAGCACTTAGTCATTGAGACGGATTGTCCAGATATGACACCTCTTTGTTGTCAACAAAGCAATCAAACACGTACGCGAAATACACCAGAAAATTTGGTGTATATACAAGCAGCATTGGCGACCTTACTCAATATGCCAGAGGCACAATTAGCTGCAATTTTATGGAAAAACTCCTTAGCCGCATTGCACTTAGACAGCGTTGTTCTTTGTTAAGATTTGATCTTTTAGTCATTTTATTTGTTATGCTATTTTTTGTATGCTTTTTAAGCAACCAAGTTGTCATTACGAATTTAACAACAATGTAAAGTTACTAAATAAAGAACAAAGTACAGTGCCAGTCAGTCTTGCAGCATAGAGGCCACCAAGGAGCAAAGGCGATGTCTAAATACAGCCAACTCAATATATTGGATACTCTTACACCGCTTCAAGTGGGGGAGTATGAGTATCAGATTTTTAGTTTAGTGAAAGCAGAGCAAAAGTTAGGTTCACTCCATCGATTACCTAAATCCCTAAAAGTATTATTAGAGAATTTATTGCGCTTTGCAGATCAACCTGAAGATAGCCTAAAACATATCGAGGCAATCTTTGCTTGGCAACAACAACAGAATATATCTCATGAAATTGAATATCGTCCTGCACGCGTTCTCATGCAAGATTTTACGGGTGTGCCTGCTGTAGTTGATTTAGCTGCCATGCGTGAAGCAGTGGCTCAGGCAGGAGGGGATCCTGAGCAGATTAATCCATTGTCACCCGTTGATCTTGTGATTGATCACTCGGTAATGGTAGATGCTTATGCCAGTGCACATGCATTTGCAGATAATGTGCATTTGGAAATGCAACGCAATGCTGAACGTTATCAATTTTTACGTTGGGGGCAAACTGCATTTGAACAATTTAGAGTTGTACCTCCAGGAACCGGGATTTGTCATCAAGTAAACTTAGAATACTTAGCTACTGTGGTGACAACACAGCAAGATCAAGGGCAGACTTTCGCATTTCCTGATACGTTACTTGGAACCGATTCTCATACCACTATGATTAATGGTCTTGGTGTTTTGGGGTGGGGTGTGGGGGGGATTGAGGCTGAAGCCGCAATGTTGGGACAGCCTATTTCTATGCTTATTCCTGAAGTGGTTGGGTTTAAGTTAACTGGAAAACTTGCTGAGGGAATGACAGCAACAGATTTAGTTTTAACGATTACACAAATGTTGCGTCAAAAAGGTGTTGTCGGGAAGTTTGTTGAGTTCTATGGTGATGGTTTGGCTGATTTGCCTTTAGCTGACCGTGCAACGATAGCAAACATGGCACCTGAGTATGGAGCAACCTGTGGTTTTTTCCCAGTTGACCAAGTCACTCTTGATTATATGCGTTTAACTGGCCGAAGTAGTGAAACGGTGGCTCTTACAGAGGCATATTGTAAGTTACAAGGACTTTGGCGTGAGGTAGGGGATGAACCTATCTTTAGCGATCATTTAAGTCTTGATATGAGTAAAGTGGTTGCAAGTGTTGCGGGACCAAAACGTCCTCAAGATAGAGTGGTCTTGACTGATGTAGCAAAAACTTTCCAAGCTTTATCTGATTTGGAGTTAAAGCCAAATAAAGATGAACAAGAACGTTTACTGAATGAGGGGGGGACAACAGCAGTTGATGCTCATCATACAAATTCTACTTCTGCTGCATATTGTGAGTTAGACGGAAAACGTTATCCATTACAAAGTGGAGATGTCGTCATAGCAGCAATTACCTCATGTACCAACACTTCTAATCCGAGTGTAATGTTGGCAGCTGGTTTGTTAGCAAAAAAAGCAGTAGAGAAAGGTTTACAACGGAAGGCTTGGGTAAAAAGCTCATTAGCACCAGGTTCTAAAGTGGTCACGGATTATTTGCAAGCATCAGGATTGATGCCATATTTAGAGCAGTTGGGTTTTAATCTTGTCGGCTATGGTTGTACAACATGTATTGGTAACTCAGGGCCTTTACTGAAATCGATTGAAGATGCAATTTCGTGCCATGATTTGAATGTTTCATCGGTGTTGTCAGGGAATCGTAATTTTGAGGGGCGTGTACATCCTTTAGTCAAAAGTAATTGGCTGGCTTCTCCACCTTTAGTTGTTGCTTTTGCTTTGGCTGGAAATATCCGTACAGACTTAACACAGGCGGTTTTGGGTGTGGATGCAAATGGTCAGAAAATTTATCTTAAGGACATTTGGCCAAGTCAGCAGGAAATTGATCAAGCTGTAGCATTTGTGAATACACAAATGTTTAAACACCAATATGCTGAGGTTTTTAAAGGTGATGAGCAATGGCAAGCCATTCAAATTCCAGCAAGCAAAACATATGTGTGGCAGAGTGATTCAACATATATACGTCATCCGCCATTTTTCGAGAATATTGATAAACCTGCTGAGGCTTTAGAAGATATTCGGCAGGCGCGTATTTTGGCTGTACTTGGTGATTCAGTAACCACTGACCATATTTCACCTGCGGGTAATATAAAAGCACAAAGTCCTGCTGGCGAATATCTGCTTGAGCATGGTGTCCGTGCAGAAAATTTTAACTCCTATGGCTCTCGTCGTGGAAACCATGAAGTCATGATGCGTGGTACTTTTGCCAATGTACGCATTAAGAATGAAATGCTTGATGGTGTTGAAGGTGGGTATACTCTTTATATTCCTGAAGCTAAACAAATGTCTATTTATGATGCTGCAATGCGTTATCAGGCAGATGCTACACCTTTGGTTATTGTGGCGGGTAAAGAATACGGTACAGGCTCTTCACGTGATTGGGCTGCTAAAGGCACCAATTTACTTGGTGTTAAGGCAGTAATAGCAGAAAGCTTTGAGCGAATTCATCGTTCTAATCTTATTGGTATGGGGGTCTTGCCCTTACAATTTCTTCCTCAACAGAGTCGAAAAAGTTGGCAACTTACTGGTCATGAGCAGTTAACTATTCTTGGGATTAGTGCAGGTTTGCAGGCTCAGCAGCAATTGGATGTCGAGTTAATACGAACTGATGGCAGCAAAGAATACTTTAATGTGTTATGTCGAATAGATACAGCGCATGAAGTGGAGTACTTTAAGGCAGGTGGAATTTTGCATTATGTACTCCGTAATCTTTTAGCAAAATCGGTTTAGCCTGACTTTATGCTACTGATCAAGAGCACCGATCTAGTGCTCTTGATCATAAAATTCATCAGTATATTGTTGTTATGTGGTAGGTCACTGTTTTATTGATAAATATCATTTTAATGCACATGCAACTTCAGTGTTTTGTGATCTTTAAAAAGCTAATATAAAGGCTATTGGCTCATGTCCTTTAAAAAGATACAGATTATATGAAATTTAGTGAATTATATCCGACGCTTTCCCTGCAACAACTTGCTGAATTTTCTGAAGGGGATCCTAATGAGAATCCTTGGGTTGCAGGACATCCTCAAGTTGAATCAATTACTTTAAGTGCATATCAGTCGGATTGGCCTCAGCAATTTGAACAAATAAAAACACAAATTGTGGCAGTCTTGGCCGATAAAGTACTGGATATCGTACATGTCGGTTCTACTGCAGTGCTAGATCTTGCTGCTAAACCTGTGATTGATATTGATTTGATTGTTGCAGATCCTCAAGATGAAGCCAGTTATGTTCCAATACTTGAGACACTGGGTTATCACTTGACCATTCGAGAACCGAGTTGGTATCAGCACCGCATGCTGCGTTTGGATCACCCTCGGGTCAATTTACATGTTTTTGCTTTGAACTGTCCTGAACATATCCGTCATGTATTATTTCGTGATTGGTTACTGGATCATGAAGATGATCGTCAACGTTATGCAGATATTAAACAACGTGCTTTGCATGGGGTTGATACCATTCAGACCTACAATCAAAACAAGCAAGCTGTTGTGCGAGATATTTATCAAAAAATTTTTAAAGCTTATCAAATCATTACACCAGATTAATGCATAGAAGCATATTAATGACAGATGAAGTCTGTTGTTGACATCCTCACCCCCTTAAATGAGGGTGATTCCTACTGCTAGACGCTTATGTCCTGAGAAACACTGTTTCGTAAGAAGTATGTTCAGTGCGGAATTTATATCCCGATCCCATGAGCTACCACACTCATGACACTGCCATTCTCTTATTCCAAGCCCTGC
>NZ_JAVIDR010000032.1 GCF_031157835.1 Acinetobacter rudis
CATGCTGGCGACAAGAAAGTAACGGGTGTTGCAGATGGTAAGATTGCTAAAGACTCTAAAGATGCTGTGAACGGTGGCCAGTTGAATACAACTAATACCAATGTGAGTAATTACCTTGGTGGTGGTACGAAGTTTGAAAATGGTGAATGGACAGGTCCAACTTACAATGTAAATGGCGGTAGCTATAACAACGTAGGTGATGCGCTTCATGCCTTGGATGACCGTAGTACTCAATTGAATAACAAGGTAGATAACTTGTTCCAAACAACCAACCAACGTATTGATAATGTTGAAAAACGTGCCAATGCAGGTATTGCAGCTGCCATGGCGCTTGAAACAGCACCATATGTAGCAGGCAAATGGTCGTATGCGGCAGCTGCTGCACACCATGGTGGTGAAAATGCGGTAGGTGTAACCTTACGTAAAACTGCTGACAATGGTCGCTGGTCATTGACTGGTGGTATTGCAGCGGCTTCTGAAGGTGATCCAAGCTTCCGTATTGGTATCAGTGGCGTAATTGATTAATTAAACGATCGATGAACAGTAGGAAGGCTGAACTCAGCCTTTCTATCAAATTTAACTTTAGAGATTCACATATTATGAAAAGTATTGTTAAAAGTTTAATCGGCAGTTTAGTGGTCATCACAAGCATGTCGATAAATGCAGAAGAAGTAGCTTTAACCTCAACGGACGAAGTAACGTTTCCAGCGATTGATCGTAGCTACTTAAAAGAAGTGAAACGTTATGAGTATTCAGATGTTGCACGACTAGGCGTGGGTTCAAATAAGGATCAATTCCGTCATATTTTGGGTAATCCACACTTTAGTGAAGGCTTGATATTTGTTAAAACTTGGAACTATGTTTTAGACATTCGTAAGCCGAACACTCAAGAATATAAGCGTTGTCAACTTCGTATTGATTATGACAAACATTATGTTGCAGAGCGTTTGAGTTGGAAGGGAGAAGATTGTCAAAAATTTATGTACCCAACAGAGACTAAAGTTATACAACAAGTGATGGAGGCTGCCCCAGTACGAAGTAAGCAGTTTAATTTAAGTGCAGATGCTTTATTTAAATTTGATGGATCATCACATAGCGATTTATTACCTAAAGGGCAACGTGAATTAGATCAATTGGTAACACAGATTAACCAAGGTTATGCAACTGTAAGTAAAATTCATTTGGTTGGTCATACAGACCGTCTTGGTTCTGAACAGTATAACTATCAATTGGGCTTAAAACGTGCTGAAACAGTACGAAATTACTTGATGGGTGCTAGAATCCCTGAGCAAGTGATTACGTATGCTAGTGCTGGTAAAAAAGAACCTTTAAGTGATGGATGTTTTGCTGTAGCGAAAGGCAATGCACAACGTGCTTGCTTACAACAAGACCGTCGAGTGAGCGTTGAAATCACTGGTGTTGAAAAACAATAAAACATCTTCTTGTTTATAAGAAAAAACCCTATCAACATCTGATAGGGTTTTTGTTTTCATATATGAAATAATTACTTATAACTCTCAGGTACAGCTTGTAAAAATTCACGACGTTCGTCTTTATGTGTTTTAAAATCACCAATGAAAGATACAGTACGCGTGGTCGATTCTTGTTTACTTACTCCACGCATCATCATACACATATGTGCAGAATCAATGACTACTGCAACACCACGTGCACCAGTCACTTGGGCGATTGCTTCGGCAATTTGCTGAGTTAAGTTTTCTTGAATTTGTAAGCGACGTGCAAACATTTCAGTAATACGTGCAAATTTAGACAAACCTAACACTTTACCTTCTGGTAAATAACCAATATGGACACGACCAGAGAAAGGTAAGAGATGATGTTCACATAGAGAGTAAAACTCAATATTTTTTACCAACACCATTTCTGGGTTATCTGATGGAAATACTGCATTATTTGTAACTTCTTCAATTGATTGAGTGTA
Source organism: Acinetobacter rudis (assembly GCF_031157835.1). GTDB lineage: Bacteria > Pseudomonadota > Gammaproteobacteria > Pseudomonadales > Moraxellaceae > Acinetobacter > Acinetobacter rudis_A. The sequence continues at coordinate 1,943 of NZ_JAVIDR010000032.1, forward strand.
ACCAGAAGTTAAAAATGAAAAAGCTTTAGCAGCACGCATAGGGGTATCTTGTAGGCCTGGGCGATTTAAATCCTCCCCAACGGCTGAAAGGATATTTGCATAAGATTGCTGCATAGACATAAGGTGTTCACTTATAACGGATCGAACTAGGAGGGCATTGTAACAAGAAAATGCCATTGAAACTGTTTTAAATATAAGTTGGATAACTTATTTAAACTTAGGATTTTTCTCAGCTCTTTTAAGCAGAACTAAAACAGCACCAGTACCACCTTGATTTTCTGGAGCGCTGACAAATGCTAAAACATCACGATGCTGTCGAAGCCAACTATTCACATGACTTTTTAAAATGGCCTCAGGTCCTTTACCATGAACAATTTTAAGTACATTTTGGTTTTCATTTTTTGCAATTTGAATGATTTGTTGTACAGCAAGACGCGCATCTTCAATTGTACAGCCATGCAAATCGACAGCCTCGAACCAGCGTAAATTACCAGCTTTTAAATCTTCAAATACTTTATGTTGTAAAGTTGCAATGCGATAACTTAGTTTTGCTTGGCTCGCTACAGGATTGAGCATTGCATGTGTATCAGATAACTCAGCATCTTCTGTTAACATGGGACCTTCAGCAGCAGCTCGTTTCGCTAACGTTTTAGCATCTGCTTTTAAGTGGCGTGGTTTTTCAATTTTTGCAATATTTGAATCTGTTAAGGCAGTTACTCCTTGTAACGCATGTTTAAACAGTAACTCATCCTCTTGTTCTTGACTAAGAGAAGAGGTAATCGTTGCTTGAGTTTCCTCAACCTGCACCTTTAAGGGCGCAGGTTGAGAAAGCTGTTGTTTAAAGGCTTTCAAAAGCTTTTGTTGAGCTTTTGAAAGTGATGAATCAGAATTACTCATAATTAAACTTATACTTAGATAGTACTAACATTGCCAAACAATTCATTGAATGCTTTAGCTGGGTCGGGTTGTTTCATGAAACTTTCACCTACTAAGAAGGTATTAATGTCATGATCTTGCATCATCTGTATATCGGACGTTGTAGCAATACCGCTTTCTGTAACTAATGTGCGTGATGAATTGAGCAATTTCTTGAGGCGTAAAGTTGTATTTAAGTCAACTTCAAATGTTTTTAAATTGCGGTTATTCACTCCAAGTAAACAATCGTCAGATAGCAATAAGGCACGTTCTAGCTCATCTTCATCATGTACTTCAACCAATACATCAAGATTATGTTCAAAGGCTGTTTGTGACATTTCCTTTAATTGTTGATCAGATAATGCTGCAACAATAAGCAAGATGCAATCTGCATCAAGCGCACGTGCTTCAATAACTTGGTATGGATCAATTAAAAAATCTTTACGTAAAACAGGTAAGTCGCAATGCTTTTTTGCTATTGCAATATTTTCATCTGCGCCTTGAAAGAAGTCGACATCTGTTAGAACAGAGAGACATGCAGCACCTGCATGTTGATACTGTTCTGCTATTTCAGCAGGATTAAAATTTTGTCGAATAACACCTTTAGAGGGAGAGGCTTTTTTGATTTCAGCGATGACTGCTGGAGATTTTCCTTTTAAAGCCTGTTTGAAACCACGACATGGATGAGCATCTCGAGCAAGCTGTTCGATATCATATAAGCTATGAAGTTTTAACCGTGCATTAAGCTCTTCAGCTTTGCGGTCAATGATTTTCCCTAAAATCGTATTTGAAATACTTTGCATGACGTAATCCCTAAACTTGGTATTGCTTGAGCGTTTTGGTAAATTCTGCCAAGACGCTGATTTTTTCTAGAGCTTGTCCACCGTAGATAATATCGTGTGCTAATGCTACGCCTTGTTTATAGTTGAGTGTCATACCAGACACATATAAACCAGCGCCAGCATTGAGTGCGATCATATTTGCAGCTTTTTCACCACGAGCTGTTTTATTGCGAGATAAAGCATCTTTAATAAGTGCTAAACTGTCGGTGGAATTTTCTACACTAAGGCCAGCCAGTGTCTGAGATTCAATATCAACATCTTCTGGATTAATTGTCCATTCGGTTATTTCACCATTTTTTAGCTCAGCAACATAGGTTTTGGAAGCTAAACTAATTTCATCCAGTCCATCATGTGAATGTACAACCATGACGTGTTCAGCACCCAGTTGCTTCATTACTTCTGCAATTGGACGACATAATTCATTTGAAAAAACACCAATAACAAAACGTTTTACTCCTGCCGGATTCGTAAGCGGGCCAAGTAAGTTGAAAATACTGCGTATACCCAATTCCTTACGTGGGCCAATCGCATATTTCATAGCTTTGTGATGATTTGGTGCAAATAGAAATCCTACTCCTATTTCGCGGATGCAACGTTCTGTTTGCTGCATGTCTAAATCAAGTTGAATACCAGCTCTTTCAAGTAGATCGGATGATCCAGAGTTTGAGGATACGCCGCGGTTTCCATGCTTGGCGATTGTGGCACCAGCCGCAGCAATAACAAAACTTGAAGCGGTAGAAACGTTAAATAGATTTTGGCCATCGCCACCAGTACCTACGATATCAATAAGATAGGGTAAATCACTGACATTAATTTTAATAGCAAATTCACGCATTACACGTGCCGCAGCTGTAATTTCATCGATACTTTCACCCTTTAGGCGAAGTCCCATCATTAAGGCACCAATTTGTGCATCGGTAGCCTCACCACTCATAATGGTACGCATTACATCTTCCATTTGAGACTGGGTAAGGTGAATATTTTTGGTAATATGACTGAGTGCTTGTTGAATCTTCATTGGTTTCACTTATGCATAAATTTCAAGAAAGTTTTTAAATATTTGATGGCCATGCTGACTTAAAATAGATTCGGGATGGAACTGCACACCTTCAATCGGTAGTGTCTTATGCTTAATCCCCATAATTTCCTCTATCGAGCCATCAGCTTCATTGGTCCAACATGTTAGTTCTAAACATGGAGGTAAAGTCGCCTGATCAATCACTAGGGAGTGGTAACGTGTCGCTGAAAAAGGTGATGGAAGATTACTAAAAATCCCAGAATTACTGTGATACATATTAGATAAACGACCATGCATAACTTTTTTAGCACGTACGATTTGACCACCAAATGCTTGTCCAATACTTTGATGCCCTAAACAAACACCAAGTAATGGAATTTTCCCAGCAAAATGTTGAATTGCAGCGACAGATATACCTGCTTCTGTTGGTGAACAAGGACCAGGTCCAATAACTAAATATTTTGGTTGCCATCGCTCAATATCCTCCAGAGTCACGGCATCATTACGGACAACTTTTACTTCTTGATTCAACTCACCAAAATATTGGACGATGTTATAGGTAAAAGAGTCATAATTGTCGATCATGAGAAGCATATTTAGCTTAACCTCTTGAAATTAAAGTGAAAAACTTCTTGGCTGTAAAACTGTACTCAATTTAGTACTCAATGTTGAGAATGTACTACATTTTATACAGGTATAAAAATAGCCGCTTTACGCGGCTACTGTAGCAGATTCTTTGGTGTTTGTGACAACCGATTGCACGTAAGAAAGTAGCCAATAACTCTTTCTTCCATCCTTGTGCGGTTTGCTATACCTTCCATCACGTATTCTAGCATCTAATGTTTCAGGCTCAATGTTGAGCATGTGTGCAAATTCAGCCCGACCAATGCGCCGCTCTTCTTTTTGATTAATTAATTTTTCAACCAAATTTGTTAAGTGTTCAATAGATTCAGGGTTAACTTTAAGTACAGCCATCTATTTACCCTCCGTAGCTTCAACCACAGCCTGCTGAATCACAGCATCATAAATATCATTAGCAATACCACCACATACGTTCGCCGTGGTTGCAATTACTTCAGCCATCTCGTCTGAGCATTCTTTATTGATCAAAACAAACCCTTTTGGCATGGCATTTTGTTTAGCTCTAATCCACATAGTCCATGCTGTATTAATTAATTCGAATGCTTTATCAATATCCTCATAACCAGTACAGCCATCTTTTATTTCATAGTCACCAGTATTCATATTGAAATCAAAGAATGGTAATAGGTGAGAGTGAATGAAAGCGGATTCAAATAACACTTTTTCAATAACCCAAAATGCTTGTTTATTTGCAGTTTCCATTACTTCACCTTAGCAGATTTTGTTTCTATGGCGCTTAATGTCAGCAACCATAGATTTAGTTGACTCAATAATTAATTTTTCGCCGTGATTTACTTCACTAATGCTGTTTAAGCAACAAGCAATAGCGTTACCAGCAACACAATAACCAAATTCAACAGCTAATGCAGGATTTTCCTTTACTAGATGGTCAAACATAGGGCCAATAATCATAGTAAAGAGCTGTTCTGCCACCTCGGCTGGTGAACCTTCTAATTTCATTTCAGGTATGTCCATTAATTACCCTCCGCAGCTTCGAGCATGGCTTTTTCAAGAATTGGCTTGTGTTCATATAGTTGAGCAAAACTGTCACCTCCCATTTGCCAAGGATCAATATCTTCATCCATCCAAAGTAGGGCAATTTTAAGTGATTCTTTCGGCACCAAAACAAAACCTTTTGGTATGGCTTGGGCAACATGCTGCCAAATTTCCCATTTTTCCTGCATTTCAGCACAATAGTATTTACCTTCATTGCCATCACAGTCACCAATTCGTGCAGGATCGTATTTTTGAAAAAGGACTTTCTTGCTAGCAAAAGGTCTTTTTTGAAATTCAAATTCCTCAAAAGCCTCACGACCATGTTCTTTCTGAATATCCATCACTCTATAGCCCTCATTAACGAAAATTTCTTGCTCTTAATCTTTGCTAGAATTAAACAAGATTCATTTGTTCCTGGTGTTGCTATCTTTTTGAATGTTTGGTTATAACGAACCAACTCAGAACGATTGAGCAAAATTAGGTTTTCTGCTCTGCAATCAGTCTTGTCCATATTCTTAAACGCTATAACATGGTCATCAGGTATTGGGCCGTGTTTGGCAGCCCATATAACGCGGTGTTTTAATTCAAAAACATCAGGCTCTGCAGTTTTAATATATACATAACCATCTTTACTGCAGATACGCTCATATCCAATTGGTTGATGATTCCAAGGCACTTGGCCTTTTTGAAAGTTGCCACTATTTGGTTTTACAACACCTTTAGTACCAGTGTTCCAAGGTTTACCGCCTTTAGCAAAAAAGCCAGTGCGACCTGTTTTCCAACCTTTGCGAGTACACAGCGCTTTTATCTGATCTACTGTTAGTTTTGTATTGAACCTTAAATTCACTTTCTCAGTTAATACTTTACGCTCTAAGGTGTAGTTAGCTTCAATAAAGGCTAACTGCTCAGACGTATATTTTATCGCTATACCTTTAGCCATGTGTCACCCGATTAGATTTTGCGGAATTTCTACTGATTCAGCATTTTTCACGCCACGATATTCGGCAACTAGCTTTGCCGCATTCAGACGCATATTGTTATTTTTAATCACTTGCTCACTGATTTTTTCAATTGCATCTGAGCGTTGAATTTCCGCTGCGAGTTCTTCGCCATGTAGTTCGGGGTTGCTCAATCGTTCGAGTTGGGCAAATAGGGCTGTGTTTAAATCGACAGGTGTACTCATCACTTCACACTCCAATAACTTCGGGATAATTCGGACTAGCCAAATGATCTTCAAATTCAGCACCAAGCTTCTGAGCCAATTCATTACCAGTTAATACAGCCGTTACCATGCCGTACTCTTTTTTAAATCGAAAATTAAAGCCTCGTCCGTCCTGCATTTCTTTAACTGAATACCCAAGCTTTTCGAGCCAAATTTTGAAAGCAAGCAGGTTTTTAGGTTTCACAATCTTTTTCATGGCTACATGTTCTCCAACTCAAAGCGGCGTTTTACAACTTCTGCCATTAATACTTTTTGCATATCCGGGGCACGTGAACTCACATCAATTTCAAGCGCATCGAGTGTTGTTAAATCTTGGGCATTTTGAATGTCACGCATGAGAGAAGGTGCAGGATCTGAAACGCTATCTTTATTTAATTCAGTTAGGCGTTTGCTGATTGCTCTATGTAGCGGTGCAAGTTGCGCCTCAGTCCAACCCTTTGTATATCTGATTTGTGCATTTGCTTCTGCTGGTGTTTCAGCAATTGATGCTCGATACATTAGATTTTCAAGCTTTTCATCGTACTCAGCATTAACAATATCTTTTTTACGAAGATCACCCAATTTAAGAAGGTCTGCTTTATCCTCTTGTGTTAAATCTTCATTTTTATTAATTGAGCTTATGACATTTTCAACGGTTAAAACATTTTGAGACCTGGATAGTTCAGTCTGAAAGGAAGCTTTTAGGGCCTTTGATTTAACCTGATTTTCAGTTAATGCTTCTTCTGCAGCTAAAGTTAGATCTTTAAGTTTATCTATATCGAGACTTTCAGAGGCTTTAAGCTTTTGTGACTTTTGCTCATAAGCGGTCATTACTGTATGTCCAGATTCACCATGTAACTTTTTAAGCTCAGGTAATAGGGCTTCTAAATCTTCAATTTTTTCAGCTGCAGCAATTCGATCACGTAAAGACTTTTCGATCTTCATGTCAGCTTTTACAGAATCAAATGAAACGATATTGTCTTCACTGGCAGTCGTCTTACCAACGGCAGTAATTTGAATATTGCTTTGACATGTCTTTTCCACAACATTATTTGATGTTGAGTTTTGGGCATCTGTCTCTACAACAGTAGTAGTTTCTTTAGTTCTAGTTTTGCGTGGTGCTTTAATTGACGTAGGCTCAATAAGTCTTACGTTTGCTTGTAAAGGCATACCGCCTAACACTTTGCAAAGTGCCTCATATTGAAGTTTAGCATTCTCAAAGTCGCGTTGAGCGAAACCACCATTGACTGCTGTTGCGATAAGGCTATGAATGCCTTTATATTTATGGTGATGAATAATGCCATCCACATGAACTATAAAAACATCCTGGTCTTTTTTAATTTCATCAAGCGTCAAAGGCTTAGTAAAAGTAATACCAGCCACTTCAATGGTTTCAATCTTGATGCAGAACTCATAACCTGGCTTAGCAAAGATGGTTGCAGGGAATTGATCAAGATCGTCAAAGTCCATCAATTCACCTACAGCACGGCAAAGCACATGCTTGCCAGCTACAACTGCGTTAAATGCTTCTTGAGCAGAAATTAGATTTTGCATTAACTATTTCCTCAATGACGTACTTGGCTACTGGTTTGGTTTTGATTTACTGGTGGAGTAGACCAACCCATCTGATCTGCACGAGCGTTACATGCTCGCTGAATGGCAGCAGCATATTGAGTAGGCCCAAATGTACTAACCGCCTTATTTAAAGTGTCTATCTTTTTAGCCGAAGCAATTGCTTTAAGGGCATCTTGATAGCGTTGAGCTATGGGCTTTTCTTGATTAGCAACAGGTTGTTGTACTTGTTGCTGATTTCCTTGGTTATGATGTTCAGCAGCATATTCTCGATACTTACAGTCATCCCAAAGTCCTGAGAAGATATCACCAGCAAAGCCCAAGAAACTCATTGCTTTAACCATGGCATCTGTTACAGATTTTTTAGGAGCATCTTCATCATATGAGAGACCACTTTTTGTTTTATACATAGCTTTGGTGCCACCCATGTGCTCAGTTGAACACTTAACCCCATCTTTCATATACCAGAAAATGACAGTAGCCCAATGCATGATGTTTTCAGCATCAAGTTGCTGATACCCTTGAGCTTTAACCTCAATTCCCCAACCTTGACCACAAGGGCCGAATTGCTCAGTAGCTCGCTGTACAAGCCAATACGGTTGTGGTGAATTGCCTTTATATTGCTTTCCAGTAATTGGTTTTACTTTGCTAGGATCTGTAATACTCAACTCAGACCATAATTTCATGTTTGGGTTGTTTGAATTAACCATTTGAGCCACTCCTACGCAAAGAAACGATTTTGTTTACGACGTCTAGATTCAATAGCAGAGCGCGCATTAGATGCAGCATCTCTGCGAATAGCTTCAAAAATACCGCTTCGAATCCAAGGGTATTTGGCGTGAACTTCTTCAGAAACTAGGCTTAGCTTTTTGTTAAAACCTAGTTTGAAAATTTGATGATTTTCATCCATGACATAAGTAACAGGGTGATCTTTACCAAGACTAACCATATGGCGGTTTTCATCATCTCGACCACGGTGCATAGCGAAAAATAGTTGAGCCATTTACACGCCCTCCACCAAATGATGCTGCAAGATATAACTAACGATCATTGCATTGATTTGCTGGTGGTCATTTGCATTGGTGAAGTCACGGAACTCTGTACCATCAAGAGTTTTGATCTTAATTTCTTTTAGTTCTGAAACTTCAACGTTAGTGAACTCAGTACCATGAGAGCCATAGCTATCAGGTACAGTTATATAGTCGAAATCAACATTTAGAATGAAATCATCAAGAGTGATGATCGCCGTGCCAGTTGTAGGGCTGGTAAGCTTTAATGACTCAAGGCCATAAGTTGAAGGTGTATAAGCTGAGATAGGGGCAAAGGTTGTTTGTTTCGCCGTGTGGTCGTTATATGCAAAAAGAGCAACAACACTTAAAGAGCCGACTAAAACAAACGCACTAAACGGTCTGCGTAACATAAGACCTATAGTACTGGGATTGATTGATGGGTTTTTTACGTTCATAATTCACCTGTTGTTTAGAAAAAGCCCCGTCGCCGTAGGAAGTGTTGGGGCTTTTTTATACTTGTTGAACACTATATTCGTATAGCCGAACATTAAAGTCAATAAAAAATTCGGTTTTGTTCTGTTTTGTTATTCTTTTAATCGAACTGTGTTTTAATAGACAAAAGAAAACCCACACTGGGTGGGTTGAGGAAATTATTAATAAATTTAAATCACCTGATATTTTTCGATATTGAAAAACTGATTTTCTTGACTCAGAATTAATCGTACTGAGTCTTCTAACTTGAGATTTAAGCTCTTATCTTCAATAAGTGGAAAAATTAATTGGCAATTTGCAGAGTTTGCAAGCTCTGCTAGTTTTTGTAGATTATCTGAATCAATGATTTCAACTTTGTCTTGAGTTGAGAATCTTGGATAAGGTAAGTTTATTCTTGTGTCTTGAATAAAAGCAGAGTACGCAAGATCAAAAGCTATCACTAAAGCTTGCTTTTTACCGCTTCCAACGTTTGATTCAACAGCAGATATTTCAAACTTATATATATCTTTGTATTTATCAAAAGCTAATACATATACTTGATTATATATTTCCATTGAATATTTTGAAAAATATTCATTAAAAATGTTAATATTTTTAACTTTAAAATTATTAATATTACTTTCAATTAGTGAAATAGTTTCTTCATGATGCTTTTTAAGCAGCTCCAACTCATTATTAAGTGAAATAGATTGCAATTGAAGAGCATTGTTTTCAGAAATTTTTTTTGATAATTCATTAATTTCATTATTTAATTGGGTGTATTGTGCCAAAGAGCCATTTTGAGATAAGTTATCCAATAGATTGGAATAGGATACTGTGAAATCTGTACGAAGATCCTGAAGATTTTCAATTTTTTTATTAATTTTTTGGATTCTTTTTTCTAAATATAATTTTTCATTTTCAATCATTCTGTTGTGAAATATAACTGTTTGTTCAAATTTTTTTTGAAGATCAATGTTATACATTTGTGCCTCTTTATAAATTAACTCAATTGTTTTTGAGTTATCTTTAAAATCTGAGGTCCTAATTATATCTAGCCTATTAATTAGAATTTCTTTATTTAATTCTAAATCAGATATATTGTTATCTATATTGAATATTTTTTGGTTTAGTTTGGCTAATTCATCTTCCTCATAGTTATATTTCTCATTAATCTTAAATGAATCTCTCTTTTGAGTGAGTTCCTCTAGTGTGTTTTGGTTTACACTAATAATTTGTTCAATACCAATTGGTTTAAGGGTGTCTACAACCTTAATCTTCTCCTTTAGATTTTTAATAGCTTTTTCTTGAAAAAGCTTTTTTTCAATTTCCTTAGGGTTCTGGTACCCAAATAAAGTAAAGTGTATGTTTTCATAATCAACATCACTACAAAAAGGATAATATCTTAGTATTTTACTAACTTGCTCATCATCTTTTCTAATAAATTTGGTTATAAGCTGGCGAAATGATGGTTTTTCAGTTTTAGATTTAAATAGTACCTCTTGAAGAGAAAAACTATAGTATTTTGAGTCTACGATTTCATCATTTATAAAGTGAATTATTTTAAATGCATTAGGGTTTTTGCTAGTAGGCTTTGAAATAAGCTGGCGAGAGAATGTAATATTAAAGCTAGACTTATGTTTTAAGCTTTTAGTTAGTTTTAAACTAAATTTTGGCTCAGATTTTTTTAAAAAATTTAAAACATCCTTATTTACAACATTTTTATTCTCATCATCTTGATAAAAACTTGGATACTTTCCATCCATACAAAAATCAATAGCCCTAAGGAGAGTAGTTTTACCCAAGCTATTAGTACTCCCTTGCCCATCAGTTTTTATACCTAAAACTATATTTAATCCTAATTTGAACTCAACCTCTCTGATTAATAGTCCATTTTTATCTTTGATAATGAGTTGTTCTAGATACATAAAGAGACTTTTCCTGAATGACTATCGCTTATAATTCCTAACATAAAAAGCCAATCTAAAGTTAAAATAAAGCGATGAAATGGTAGGTTTATTTCTTGAGAAATAAGTGAGTATAGTTCTGTAATATAGAACTCTTGATTATTCTCATAAAAAAATGTGATTACTCTAGATCCTAAATAATATAAAGAATTATCAGGATTTCGTTCTGTTAAAATGAGCATGGAGGTTTCTCAAAAATTTTACATTCTGAAAAAACATAGAATACAACATATATAGTACAACTAATATCTTCATGATTTAATTTATCATTCACAACATGTTTCAATTCATTTTCAATTTCCTTACATAGTTCATAAACTATTTTATCTGGATGTTCTGCTGTGAAAGCAAATTTTATTTTTCTCCATTTTCTGCGTACAAAGGCAATAATTCGATCGCGAGTTCCTGGAAATCCATTCATTTCTAAAAAATTTAAACGTTGCACGATAGTATATTGCCAATCCATATAATCATCTAAGTCATCTAAATAATCAGATAAATCATTGTACTCTATTTTATCTTTTATAGTATAAGGGAGGGTATCAGGCTCGGCAACTGATTCAAGCATTTCTAAATCAGAAATACCTTCTAGTAATCTCTGGATATTTGAAGGTCTAGGCTCATTGCTTGTAGAGTTGTGGTGATGAATATTAATATCTCTTTGGGCATTATTAATATTATTGTCATCACCATCTATTGAGTTATTGTAATTACTTTTGAACATTATTAATATTTTTTCCTGCATTATTAACAGAATTATGATTTCCATTGATTGAAATGTTATTTTGTGATGTGTTTTTATATTTATTAATAATCCAACTACTACCTAATAATGCAGTAATTACCCCAACTATTAGTTCAAAGGTTTTAATCCAGTCAATACTGTTGATGTCAATCATATTTCCCCCATTTTAGTTTAAATAACTCTTGATTTTAAAAATTAGTAAAGTCGTGTAGTTCTTACTAAGAAGCTCACTTCCAAAATTGTCTTACATGCTCCACAACCACACCAATAATACGGACCTCTTGTTTAGTTGAGTCCATAGTAGGGAAGTTAGGATTAAGTAGTGCTAGTTTGAATGTCTACAACTACGTTCGTCACAACCAGATGCATGATTTTTTAAATGTAGCTTTGTAACCGCTATTTCTGGCACCTCACACCTCAGCATACTTCTCCAAAAACTCATCAATCCAGCCTTGAGCCAATTCCATATTAGTAATGTCAGTCACCTTTAAATTAGTGCCTTCAGCCTCGTTAAATCCCTCAATAATAGCCTCAAAGATATTAGCCTCGCTAATGACCTCATTTGCCATTTCTGCAGCGTCATAGCTTTGTCCAGCTTTTTTAAGTGCGGCGATTTGTTTCTCAATTCCTGCATCAATTTTGGCTAATGCCAATTTAAACTCTTGACGATTAATCGTTAGCGCAGTTTTAGATTTATTCAGTGTTGCTATCATTGCGATTTCTTTCCTTAAAGATTTTTTATGAGAAATTCCTAGATTTCACCATCATAAGAGTGAGAAACATATTTCCCGATGATGCTAATGTGTTCAAGTTGATTGAGCTCTACGATTTCAGTCTTGTATTCTGGATTATCGCTATCAATGATTAGTGCACCATCAAAACGCCGTGATAGTCGCTTGATTTTTAATTCATTACCATATCGAATGGCGTAAACTCGGCCACTTTGCACTTGATCTAGTGTATTAATAGACTTGTCCAGCATAACAACACTACCATTTGGAATACGTGGCTCCATGCTGTCACCATCAATATCAACCGTGACCAGGTTTTTGGGTGATATTTTTTTCTTATGAATCCAATCAATTGGCTGTGCAGTACCTAATTCTTTTTCTGTTGGTTCAAACTCTGCAATACAGCCATTTCCAGCTGAAAACCTAACATTAACATGTGGAATAATCACGTAAGCATTTGGGTCTAGATCTTCAGGTGTCTCCCACGCAAAAACAGGTTTGCAATTAATCTCACTAGTTGTTGAGTGCGATGGTCCATGTGATTCATGCCCATCCAATAACCACTGGGGTGTTGTTTTTAGAGCATTTGATAGCGCATTAATATGTTTGGCACTTGGTTTATTGGTTCCATTCACCCAACCATGAACAGTTGCACGCCCTGCACCAGTACTTCTAATAAGATCTGCTTGAGTCAAACCCAATTCCTTCATTTTTAAATTGATGCGACCTGAAGTGTCCATGAAAATCTCCTTAACATGTTCGGAATTGTGAACGAATTTATTGACGGATACACGAATATATGTTTCACTTAATCGAACAATTTAATTCGGTTAATAGAATATGAATGTTGCGGAATTGCGAGAGCATTTTGGTGTTAAGAACAACACTAATTTGGCTCAAAAAATTAAATATGGAAGAACCACTGTTTGGGAGTGGGAGAAGTTTGGAATTCCACCAAGAACACAGGCACTTTTTGAAGTTTTAACTGAAGGAAAACTCAAAGCTGATTTACAGCAAATAACCACTTGAGGACAACCATGGGTAAATTTTCTAACAGATACCGGTTAGCGGAACTAGGTAAGAAGACTGTATGTATGCCTGCGCATCTTCCAGAAGATATTGCAGAACATGTAGCGAGTAAGGCGTATGAGCGAGATTGGTCAAATAGCCAGTATTTAAGATGGTTAGCCATACAAGATAAGAAGCGCTGTGAAGATGACAATAATCTTATGGCAAAAGTTTCAGGTGTTGCGAGAGAACAGCTTGACCCATTCAGACAAATTGATCGTTGTGAACACTGCGAACGGAAAATGGTCAAATAAAAACCGCTTCTACGGGAATAGAAGCGGTCGTTAATTCATTAATTTTGAGACCAATGAATATGAAATCAAATATACCAAAACAACCCACACTAGGCAATCAACAAGACACCACTGATCAAGATTATGCGATCGGTGATGTGGTAGTAAGCACACGCAATAGCGTTATCCCAGTTTTATTTGAGATTGTTGAAGAACCAAACGCATCATTTGATGGGTATGTTCAATGCAGATCGATGAGCAGGGTTATTGTTTACTGGTTGGCAATCAGTGAGATCCGCACTGCCACAACCGCCGAACTCAAGGTTAAACACCGCCTTTCTGAAACTGAGCAATCATTAGCGGAGGTTTCATGAGCACAGATCAACAAAATATCCAGTCATTCTTTGAGCCTGCTTTGCAGGTTCTTAATCAATTACATGACCACAAGCGTAAAAACTTACGCTCTA
>NZ_JAVIDR010000033.1 GCF_031157835.1 Acinetobacter rudis
ACGCCTATATCCTTGCCAGTGAGAATATGAATGCTAATTTAACCTATGTGGCACTAACACGGCACAAGGGCAATGTAGAGCTAAATTACAGTGCTACTGCATTCAATCAGGATGAAAAAACGTGGGTCAGAAATTCTGAAGGGAAGTATCAAGAAAAAGAACTCACACCGTTTGATAACTTGAAACGTACTTTAGGACGTACTGAAGTTAAGAGCTTTACAACGGATTATTCAGTCGTACAGGCAAAAGATGAACTTATAAAGAACTATATTCGTGATCATCGAAACAGCCTTGATGATCAGCGGGAATTGTATAACTTGAATAGCACATTTAAGGCAATTACTACGCCAGACAAGCATTTCAGCGAAAAAGAAATCATTGAAGAAGTACGAAATAGCCTAAGATCAAAAGCTTTATTGGGTGATGAGATCGTAAGATTTAACGGTCAAATGAACATTGCCAAAGGTGAACAGCTCCAGTTAGATCAGGAACTCACTTTAAAGACCGGCTTTTTAAAGAAAGAACACTTTGAGAAAGATACACCGCTTCAGGTGATTGATGCCTACAAAGTCAAAGATAAGGCAGTGATGAAAGTAAGAATTAAGGCTGAAGAATATGAAGTACCCTTTGAAAAGCTAAATATTCGCTATTCAGACAAGTATTTAACTGAATATAAAAAAGATACTTCAGCACGCTTTGATAGTCGTCATAAAGCTGAAATGGTGAGTAAGTTCAATCAACAATTGCAACAGCAGAAGCAGAGCCAGCCATCACAGAATCTAAATGCACCAAACAGTGAGATCAAGCATTCTCCAAGCATCAAAAATAGTCATAAAATGAAGTTTTAAGTTGATATAGCTCTTTTAGTCTCTTGGTTGTAATCCAAACCATATCTATTAAAAAAGCATGTTCTATGAATTTTTAACTCTATATGATGTCCTTCATAGATGATGGAATGTTTAAATCCATTTGCGCCAGAAGCAGGTTCATTGCAAATTAAGCATTTATGAATCTTTAGTCTTTCTTTAAATCGTTTTTTCAATGTCCGTTCGTTCGCCAAAGGCGAAATTAAGAACAATGTACTGAAAAGGTTGTCAGCACATCGAATATGCATTAAATAGCCTTTAAAAGAACGGCAAGTATGAACTTTGGTATTTACGTCTTTTTTACATTCTAAGCAGGGTTTTATTACGGTCTGTCTAGTGTTCTTTTCGTAGAAAATTTGCATAGATTTCAATAAAATATTAAAAACAATATTTTTACTTTTTTTGCTTGAATTTCAATATAACAATAGATTATTAGGGACTCTATTGTTATTACTATTGATAGTTCTCTGTTCTGAGATGACATTTATCGTTTTATAGAAGATGTTTTATGCTCAATCTATTGAATTTAGGGTCTTTTGAAATGCTTAAATGTTGACTATGGGTCACATAATGGTATCATCTTTTATATTTCCCTTATCTTGAGTCAAGAGCTCTAATTAATTTAGGCTCCCCAATAAATTCTATGCAAACTGAACTATTCCACAAAGCATCTTTTGAAATAGAAGCTAAACACACTACACATTCGGGTGGTAAGGGTGAATACCTACATGATTGGTACTCGTATTTGGAGGGATTTTCATCATCATTTGTATATGAAATTTTAAAAACATATGCTCCTAATGCTGAAATTGTTCTAGAACCTTTTGCTGGAGTTGGAACGACTCCAGTCAATAGCTCTATTTTAGGTTATACATCTTATTATTGTGAAATTAACCCAGTTTTAAGAAAAGTGGTCGCAATTAAGAAAAAAATTCTTAGCCTTTCAGATAGTGAAAAATCAAAATTTTTACTAGATATTAGTAGTCTAGGGGAAAATTTAAGTGGTTATTTACAGAATGTAGAGCCATCTGAAGAACTAAGAAAAAAATATTACGATTGTTTTGATAAAAGCATTTTCTTTTCTCAAGATGCTTTTGAGCAAGTACTTAAATTTAGATCCTTAGTGGATAATATTACATTAAAAGATGAACTTTTAGCTGAAGCTTTAGAAGTAGCAATACTATCTTGTCTAGTAACTTGTTCTTTATTAAAAAGATCAGGAGATGTACGCTTTAAAACACCAAAAGAATTATCTAAAGGTGTACCTCTACTACTTCCATCAGTATTAAAACAATTAAACTTAATGATGGATGATTGTAGAAATTGCCCTCGTGCATTAGCTCCAATGAACTTATTGGCAAATAACTCAAAAGAAGTTTTAGATATTAAAAGTATCCAAGCTGATATCGTTATCACAAGCCCTCCTTACTTGAATGGTACTAATTATTTTCGAAATACAAAGCTAGAACTCTGGTTTATTGGCGAGCTTTTAAATAATAAGAGCCTTCGTGTTTTTAGAGATCAGGTTGTGACATCTGGAATCAATGATGTCACTAAAGATAAAGGGAAAGATATTTTACCTTTGGTATCTGATTTATATGCTGAATTATTAGAAAAAGCCTATGACGCTAGAATTGCTAAAATGATGTCCGCATATTTTTATGAAATGAAAATAGTGCTAGAAGGATTACATCACCATACCAAACCTAATGGTGTTGTATGCATTGATATTGGAGATAGTGTCTATGCAAATGTATATATTCCTACGCACACAATTTTGACGGAAATAGCTAAAGATTTAGGCTTCTCGTTATATGAAGAAATTGTATTAAGAAAAAGATATTCCAATGGTGGAGCTGAGTTAGGTCAGTATTTATTGGTATTTAAAAAAATGGATAGTGACGAAAAATGAAATCAGCCAAACTCGCTAAAATTTTGGAAAAATGGGATAGATTTAAAACAAAGTTTCCTCATATGGATGAACCATTCTCAAAAAGAAATTGGGGATCTGATTTACATTCGGTTTGTTCTTATCAAGGAAAAATGAAACCAGCTTTGGCTTATCATCTAATTGATACCTTCTCAGTTGAAGGCGATATCGTCTTAGATCCATTTAGTGGATCAGGAACTATTCCATTCGAAGCTGCTATAAATGGTCGTTCTGCCTTTGGATTAGATATTGGTGTATTAGCTACTTCTCTTTCGAATGCGAAGTTAAAGAAGCATAATAAAGATGAAGTACTTAAAATCATTGAGATGTTAGATGATTTTATCCGTAATAATAAACCACAAGATAAAAGCATATCTGAATCAAAAGAGGTCGCTTTTAATAAGACTATTCCAGAATATTTTCATGAGGATACCTTTGAGGAAATTCTCTTAGCGAGAGAGTTTTTTCTTAAAAACAGTGACCCAGAATCAGAGAATTGGTCACTAGTTTTCGCATGTATGCTACATATTTTACATGGGAATAGACCTTATGCTTTAAGTCGTAATAGTCATCCTATTACTCCTTATGCACCTACGGGTGAATTTATATATAAGAATGTAGTTGAAAAGTTAACCAATAAAGTTAACAAATCGCTAGAAGCTCAAGAGCTATTAAATCTAACTTCATCTAAATGTTTTTTAGCTGATATTCTTAGTGAATGGCCGGAAGAAATTCAAAAGGTCGATGCGATTATTACATCTCCACCTTTCTTTGATAGTACAAAATTCTATATGACAAATTGGATGAGGTATTGGTTTTGCGGATGGAATAAGCAAGATTTTCAAGAAAATCCTAAGTCTTTTGTAGAGGTCATGCAGAAAAAGAATTTTGATGTTTATGATTTCATATTTAAAGAAAGTTATGAGCGTTTAGTTGATAATGGTATTGCAGTCTTTCACTTAGGTCATAGTGATAAATGTGATATGGCTAAATCATTAATTCCTTTTGCTGAAAGATACTTCGAAATTCTTGATGTTTTTACAGAGTCCGTTGAGCATTGTGAAAAACACGGTATCAAAGATAAAGGTAGTGTTAAAGGACATCAATATTTAGTTTTAAAGAAAAAGAGCTTGTAGATTGATTTACAAGAAAGGCTGTAATTTTTTGAAAATTACAGCCTTTTTTTTTAAATTAGTCTCGATTTCTGTAAAGTTTGAGAAGATCTATTTTTTTACCAATATCTGTTTTGTTTAGTGTTTTTTGTAGAGCTTTCAATAGTAAATCCGAGGTTAGCTTTCCATCACGTATTTTCTGTAGTTCTGGTTTCTGACAGAAAGAATTGAATAGCCAGTCTAAGTTATTAATTAGATAATTTACGGCATTCAAGTTGGGACTTGGGTTTTTTAGTTCGATAAGTGAAAGCCCTGTTATTTTTGATAATTCAATGAGCTTTTCTTCTGAATAGAATTCAGAAGGTGCTCTATCTCTTTTTTGTGAGTTGCACGAGCCGCAAAGACATGTTGCTGTCTCATCTAATGGCCATAAGAGAGCCAGAGGGCGAGTATGGTCTAAATGCATTTCTTTTGACGACTCAAGATTAGCTAAACAATTAAAACACTTTTTCTCAAATTTTAGCCATATGTCATCAGTTAACTCACGACCACCGGATTTCTCTCTATACATGAGTTGTGGGCTTTTGCCAAAAATACCTGTTAGAAGTAATTCAAAAGCTCTTCTCCTTGCACCATCCTCTTTCATCTGAGCAGCAGTACGTTGAGGATTGTGTGCAGCATTAACTTCAAATTTCTTACAAAATCTACATTCTAGTTGATAGCCGTACTCTAATTGTACTATTTCATCCGTTTCGATATTTTTTAATTTCCCGAAACCACTATGAGAACAAGGCCGTCTATGATCAGCAACACAATGATTTGAAAAACTTAAATGGTGTCTTTCGTTGTTAATATTTATCGGTAGAAAACGAGCACAACGATTGCAAGATTTTAAATGAATATCTACATTGCAAGTTTGAGTAGAATCAAAGCTTAATTCAATACTTACATCACCCTCTATAGAATAGAAGTTAGACTCTGGTGCAAATTGGTACATATTTCTTAATAGAATAGGCTTTTCTGATTTTGCCCATTCCAAGTGTTTGTGTTCGACAATACCGCAGCCGACTTCGTAAAGTGCAAGATATGAATCTTCAAGAGCTGTAAATCTAACTTGTGTTTGCAGAACATTAGTATAAGTATTAGAAGTTGCCATTGAGCCGAACTTGGACCAATTATTATCTTCAGGCTCGGTATGAAGTTCTTTACCAAATCCACCTTTAAAAACTTCGATCTTTATTTTATTGTTGCATGAATACCATCCGCCAAATGCAACTATATCTCCAGAGTTATGATCTGGAATCTGGAATGTTATAGCAACATTTTCCCCCTTTGGAATTAGAATACTCTCGACTTCTTCTATTTTAAGCTCACCACCAGTTGAATCAGGATGACTTTTAAATCCAGAAGTTCTAGTTGTTGTCCTTCTTCTCCCAGAGAATTGTGTTTTACCTGGTAGTTTATTTCCTAAATATTCAGTAACCATTACATACCATCGAATAGCTGAGATAAGTTTTTATCTAATGCTTTTGCAATTGCATTTAGAGCTTTTAAAGAGATATTCCTTTTCCCAGTTTCAACGCCACTAACATAGGTTCGATCTAGACGTGCTTTATCAGCTAAAGCCTCTTGCGATAGTCCATAATCTTTTCTGATAGCTTTAAGGTGATTACCAAAATTTTTAAGGAGTTCTTCTTCCATTGCAGAAGCTGTCCAATTTTTTACTTACTCTTATGATAGTTTTTGTAGACTATGAGTCCACGTACTATGAGTCACATATATGAGGAAAAATTAATATTTATTTCTTATTAACAATAGGATGCAAATAAAAAAGGACAATAGTATCGTTGCTCTCTTAATATTTGATGTGTTTGTTATAGTTCCTATTGCATATGAATTTTCTACTATTGTCTTTTTTGTCTGGAGCATCCTGCTCTATGTACGGATAATAAGAAGTTGATCTGGAATGATATAGACGTATAGCAGTTGAATTAATCTGATTGAAGGGTATAAAGCTTATAATTTTTATCCAAAGATTTGTCCGCAGAAATTGGGGATAATTTAAGCCAGCGCTGGCTTGATAACGCAGAGAAAAATGACAAATTGATTAAATATTGATCAAATTTATTGGCAAGAAGTATCAAAATTGCTTAAAAAGAAACCGACTTGTTTCCAAGTCGGTTTTTTGTTGTTTTTCAGGGGGGTGAAAAAAATTTAACTATATGAAAAACAAGGATATTTTAAAAAGCATTTCGTATAAGCTCTATTATGTTAAATAGACGTTTTTTTTTGCTGTAAAATTTCATTTATATAGCTCTTAACAAGAGATCTTAGCTAAATAAAAAATTCGCTATTAGCGAATTTTTGTTGCTTTTATTGTTTATATATTTATAATAGTCTTATCGTTTCGATGACCAGATTTCCGTCTGGATGATGTTCTTTTTATTCAATAAATTTAT
The DNA here is from genome assembly GCF_031157835.1 of Acinetobacter rudis. GTDB lineage: Bacteria > Pseudomonadota > Gammaproteobacteria > Pseudomonadales > Moraxellaceae > Acinetobacter > Acinetobacter rudis_A. Next base: position 6,368 of record NZ_JAVIDR010000033.1, read on the forward strand.
GAAAGAAAAGAAGCATCACCTTTTTGAATTACAGCAATGTAATTCGTGGAAGATTTCTTCTACCCCATGCCCGTACAGTTTCTATATTTTGTATTTTAAATATGATCTTATAGAAATCTTATATTAGGCTTAGTCGCCCCTTGCTGACGGCAGCAAGGGGCAGACTTTAGAGATAACTTGCTGATACGGTTCTTTATTACTGACGGAGCCTAACAATCCTGTTAGGTGTAATTAAGAAAGGTACCATATTATGGAAAAATCAAACGAAAATCAGCAAGCACTTGAGCAAGGAAACATTCAACAGCATACGGTTAAGAAGAAAAGAAATTTTCTGCTTACCGTAATCCTGAAGGGGGTTTCTTTTATTGCAAATATTGAAAGACTCTTGAGTTTTTTTGATAGATTCGATCAATAGAGCAATATCCGTTTGGAGTTCAAGTGAACTCTAAAAGTAACCTACGCTAGGACGTTACATATGATTCATAGAACATTAAAAGCAATTCGAAAATTTCATGGTGTTTCTCAAGCGGAACTAGCTTCCGAATTGCATATATCAAAATCATATTTATGTGAATTAGAGTCAGGGAAAAAGACCGTTTCTTACAATTTTTTAGAAGACTTTTCTAAATATTTTGAAATCCCTACATCTTCTTTAGTATATCTTTCAGAACATATTGAAAATCCTGAAAAAATATCTAAAAAATTTAAGTTATTTGCTACATCTAAAATTATAAGTATCTTAGAATGGGCAGGTGAAAAAAAGCTTAAAGATAGTGACGAAGATGACGCCAAGATGCAGTGCTAATTACGATATTTCTCAATCTATTTTATATAAATTACATTCGAAAAAAAAATTATCGGAAATTTTAGGTTTACCTCTTAGTGTTCTTAAAATTTGTAAGAATGATTCATACTACTCATGCTTTGATTTAGAACAGAAAAATAAAATTAGATCTATACAGCAACCAATAGATCAATTATTTATTATTCATCAGAGAATAGCGTCATTGTTAACTAGGATATATCATCCTGATTATTTACATTCTGGACGAAAAAAGCACTCTATTATTACGAATGCCTCACAACATCTTATTTCTGATAAAAAAACTTTAACTATTGATATTGAAAATTTTTTCCCCTCTACAACCCAAAATAAAGTTTTTCATTTTTTTAGAACGATATTCAAACAATCTGTTGATGTAGCTGATCTTTTAAGCCATCTACTTACATTTAATAATCATGTACCAACAGGTAGTCCGGTTAGTATGAGCCTTGCATTTTGGGCAAATAAAAATCTTTTTGATGAATTATCTAGATTTTCTAAAAATAGAAATACAATTATGACAGTTTACGTTGATGACTTAACTTTTACTGGTTCTGGCGTTAATAGTAATTTTTTGAAAAATGCTTCAAAGATTATAGAAAAACATAACCTTAAGGTTAAGAAAAGTAAGGTGTTTCTATACAAAGAGAATCAAGCAAAATTTATTACAGGAACGGTAGTTTTAAACAATAAACTTGAAGCGGAGTTCAAACAATTTAAAGCATTAAGAGTTTCTGAATTCTTATTCCTGAATGATCCGAAAAATGAAGTTTATAGAAATGCTTATAATGGCCGTCTAGCATTTTTATCTCAAATAAAGCCAAACTTAAAAATAAAAATGAAATTTAAGTAACTTACGTAAGTTAAGTAGCTTACGTAAGTTTTTTAAGTTACTTAACCTCATCTAAAACAGCTAATTGCAAATCCTCTTTTGAGAGTTTCTGTAACTGATGCAAAGCTGCTTTCAAAATGACTGAGCGATTTGCTTTAGCTACTCTTGAATCTACCAATAGATCATCAATTTCTTTACTAACTTCTTCTGTTAGTGAAAAGGTGAATCGACGATATACCTGTTGTGAACACTCTAAATTTTTTACACGCTTAGTAGACCCGCTAATGAAATCCTCAATTTTTTGGTCTGTAGATTTAGATTCCTGAGCTGATTTTGTTAAACCTTTGAGTGCCATTTAAAGTTCTCCTAAAAACTCTAAAGCAAGTTGCTCTATTTCAATGATTGCCTTTTTATCGGTATCAACTTCAAATACAGAAAGTCCATTTTCATCGGCATCGTCATATACGTTCCGATTGGTTGTAAATTGATTCAAAGGCGATAAACCAAAAGACTCGCATGCATCTTTTGCATCAAGAATTCGCTGTACTTGGCTAGGTAATGTTGGACATTGAGTAATAACGGCTCTAGTAATTAAGTTTGGGTTAACTGCTTTAGCTAATTTAATAAGTTGTTCAACATGAACTAATGTCTTTAGGTCACGACGTTTAGGTCGAAATGGTAAAAGCATATGTGTTGCAATAGTCATTGCCGAGCGTAGAGCTTCGGAGTCTTGACCACCAGCATCAATAATAATGTCTTGATAACGTCGAGATAGATCGTCTAAAACCTGTCTAATATTACCAGCTGCTTGAACTGATGGAATGTTCTTTAAATCAGAGTTTTCATCTCTTTCTTTAACCCAATCAGTAGTAGTTCCTTGAGGGTCAGCATCTAAAAGTAAAATGTCTCGCTTCTTCTGCTGAAGGTAAACAGCTAGGTTTTGAGCAAGACAGCTTTTACCAGATCCCCCTTTTTCACCGCCAACTAAGATAATCATATTTTTATGTAACTTACGTAACTTATTTAACTTAAGAGTATCCGTAAATATGAAATGGATCAATAGGTTTATGTTAAGTAAGTTACGTAAGTTATTCAAGTTATGCGGAAGTTACTAATATCTAAGAAAAATTTTTTTTAAATTTTTTTCTTAGTCATTTTTATAAGATTTTAGGTCTCTATGGAAGGTGTTTTTTGAAATTAACAGGTGGCAAAAAAATTAGTTATTAGATGATTTATAAGAAGTTATAGATAGAGAAATCCACATATATTGTTTTGTGAGTACCAATCAATATATGTATGTTTTTTAGAAGATTTTTCCTTTGAAAAATAAAAGCCCTCCTTGACATACATCAAGGAGGGCTTTAAATTCGTCGGTACGCAGTTATTTGATGGTGGAACATCAAGTAACGAAGATCAGCAGAGCTACCAACTCGTGCAGATTTCACCAATGGCTTGTACCTGAACTCTATTTTCACAGGAAAATGATATTAGTTCAAGCCCCTAAATGATAAGTCTTCGTTAGTTAAGTGTTTTTTTTCATCAAATCAGCTTTAAAAAGCAGGTTTTGCCTACTTCTGCGCGTCCGTTTTACGGCTGGCATGTGGTGTGGGTGGAAGGAATTAAGCGACGCTAGCGCACCACAGCGATTGTTTTATATGGATAAAGCAAGAGTTGCTACTAGGGGAAATCGACAAAGCAACAGCGTGATGAGTAGCTGAATACTTGGCTTAAATCGTAAATTGGGGAAACCCTTGCGGAGATAGTTGGGTTCAGTTGGTTTGAGAACGTGTCGATGCGGTGTGTGAATCGTAATCTCAGCCTATAAGGGAAAGCACAATTACCCTTTGCAGATACGACCGATGCGTGGCTCCGTCAGCCCGAAAAGGTGTATGGCAATACTTTAAGAGCAAGCAAATTTTTTGCAGGCTCTTAGGGTGAGTATTGCCGAAACTCACTCAACGTTCACCATCAGCCCAAAGGGCTTGCCCGACGGCTGAGGGTGCGGGGAGTGAGTGAGCGCATTTAATTAATGACTTTAAATTTGAAGTCATAGTTGAATATGGTCGTAATTCTTCATAATTGAGCGTATTTACCACTTTTTCTAATTTTATGTACCTTTTCTTATTGAAATAAAAAAATAGTTTAAATCGCAAATTAGGAGCATTTGAAGGCATAGATATTTCTGATGCCTTTTTTTCTGTGTAGCTCATGCTTTGCATGGCTGTACTCGAAAAAAACTCATCTTATAAATGAATACCTAAATTGAATTGTACTCACAAAACAATTGATTTTAAAGGATATTTTTCAAAATTAATACAAAAAATGATCATGTTTAAAAATAGAATAAAACTGTAATTGATTCAGTTTAGGAATGTGATGAAGAAAGATACCAATACAAAGCAATTAACTGTTTTGGTTGATGTTGATGAATTAAAAGATTTCCAAAGTGTTTGTAGAAATCAAGACATGAACTCGAGCCAAGTTATCCGAATGTTTATTCGGGATTACATTAAAAAATATGGAAAAAAAGAGAGTACTAAATGAAAAAATTAATTAAGACTTTATGTTTATCTATTCTACCAGTTGCACTATTTGCTTGTTCTAAGCCTGATATTTCAGGTGTGTGGATTCCTGAAAAGCATGATTCAATGGATTTAACTTATAAATATTATGAAATTGGAGAGAAAGATAGTTCAGATCGTTATAGCTTTACTAAATATATTTATATCGTGAACTCACCGATTAAAAGTCAGAAACTCCCATTACTGAATGGAAAAATTCAAAAAAAATTAGAGTTCACCAAAGACAACACATATTGCGTTGAAGGTTCTTTAAATACTGAATGTGTGGTTTATGTTGATGGAAAATTAAATATTTATGATGAAGGTATATTTCTAAAATCAGAACAGAATCCGCCTAAGATTCTTGTTAATAAATAGGTGATGTTATGAAGAAAATCATCTACTTGTTGATGCTGATAGTTAGCACTTTAGTGTTAAATTCAGCTTATGCTGTTGAAAATTTCACTAATTCACAGGACTTGGGAGCTGGACAAGTTCAAACTAATCAAGATGGCAGTATCACAATTCCTAATACACAAAATCAAGAAAAACAAAAAATGGGTGATGCTGTTAAATCTGTTTCTAATAATGGGATGGAAGTTCTAAATAACGTTACCGAGAGAATTGCAGGAGATATAGACAAGAAAGTTAAAGATCAGATTAAGAACTATTATGTAAAAATCACGGAGCCAATCATTCCAGTCTTTGCAGGTTTTATCATTATTTGGATCTCATTCCAATCTATTAAAATGATGCTAGGCATGGCTGTAGAAATTCAGGGTGTGATAGCAACTTTCGTGCTTATGCTATTGATCTGGTCAATCGTATTTACATGGGATTCATTCTTTCCATACGTCGCCGAAGTATTTCTAGATGATGTACCAAATTTAATAGGTGAAATGACAGGGACAGATGCAGTTAGCACTTTCCAGTCTTTTATGACAGTTATCTTAGGTGCGATAGCTTTAGCCTTTGAAAATGTTGATACAGGGATTACTAATGCTGTTTCGGGTTTTTTCTTTGTCTTGATTTATGCAGGAATGCTAGGGCTAGCTTGTATCGTTTGCGGTTTATTTTTTCTCATTTGGATAATTTCAAAGATTATTATTGCGATTATTTTAGTAGTTGCTCCAATTTTCTTAGGTTGTGCGATGTTTCCTGCAACTCGTAGATATGCCACAAACTGGCTACAAGCAATTTTAACCCCACTTGTTGTTCTTCTTTTGCTGATTGTGAGCTGTGATCTAATTCTTTCAACCATAGTTCCGATTGTGGATGAACTTAATCAAAATGGTTCATCTTTTATTGGCGCATTTGTAATGATTATTACATTAATTATTGTGCTAGGTGTATTTTGGCTTGTTCCAAAAATTGCTATTTCACTGGTTGGTAGTGGATTTGATGCCTCAACTAGTGCTACAACGGGATTAGTACAATCTCTTAAAAAGACTGTCACCAAGAGATGACGAATAAATAGAGCAAAGTGTCTACTTTGCGAACTGATAAATTTTAATTTTTATCCTCCTTGATTACCGTTTCATTTCAAGCGAAGCCGTCAAAATCTATGATTTTGGCGAGCTGACCGAAGAAATGAAACCCAAGTTTTTAGGTTTTGATATGAGTAATACGCATACATACAGTAGTGGGAATAATGACGGTGCCAAGTTATTTCTATTGGTCTTTGGCATAGTGATTGTTGCTTGTCTTTTGGGGATTTGGAAAGCTACTAATTCATTGGGCTTAGACATTTGGACAGGGATATATACTGTTCTTTATATAATTGGATGGATTGCTCTTGTCGTTGGTATTGTTAAAGTCGGCTTGAATGTTCCAAATAAATTTTTAATCCCTGTGCTAGCTATGCTGTTTTTAGCTTGTTTCTTTCCAGTTTTAAATGACTATGCGCTACAGTATTCTGACAAAGGTTTTCATATAGCACCTGAGCTATCTTATCTTCCTAGCGAAACTGAAAAAATGGAATTTGGTGCTACAAAAATTACAGTGATATGGGGTATGTGGTATGCAAAAATTCTTTATCTTGCTATCGCTGGATTAATCGGTTTGGGAATACAGAAAGTATTTTTTGATGATGATTGATCTATTTTTGAAAATACTATGTATCTAAAACCACATGAAATATGTGGTTTTTTTTATATCTTTTGAAAGATTTTCTATAGAAATCAAAGTGCTATATTTTTTATAAAACAAGTTACGAAAATTCAATACAGAAAGCGGATTTGTGGGACTATCATTTACGAATAGCAATGAGTAATGCACGCTTCCTCGTTTCTCTTTGAGAAACAAAAAATCAGACCATCAAAAAAGGCAAAATGGCAACCTATCATCTATCGGTTAAGGCAGGAAAAAATGCAAGTTCTTCGGGAAGCCGAGGAGCAAGCCATTACGCCTATATTAATCGAGATGGGAAGTATAAAAGAGCCGATATTGAAAAGATTGAATCAGGTAATTTGCCGACTTGGGCGAAAGATGCAAAACACTTTTGGAAGTCAGCAGATAAAAATGAACGCATGAATGGGCGTGTCTATACTGAATTAGAAATCTCATTACCTAGAGAATTAACACAGGAACAGCGAGAAGAATTAGTTAGCCGATTTGTAGAAAAAACTTTAGGTAAAAATTTTACGTATTCCTATGCAATTCATAACCCTTTAGCCCGAGATGGTGAACAAAATCCGCATGTTCACTTAATGTTTAGCGAGAGAAAGTTAGACGGTATTGATCGGGATGAAGCACAACATTTCAAACGCTACAATTCTAAAAATCCTGAATTGGGCGGAGCAGGGAAAGACCGATATTTTAATGCCCGAAATTTTATTTCTGATGTTCGTTTAAGTTGGGCGAATACTGCAAATGATTATATGGAAAGTATCGGTTTAGATTCACGTATAGACCATAGAAGCTATCAAAAAATTGGTACAGAAATTCAAAGTCAAAATTTCCGAGCTGATTACATTAGCCATGATAAATATCTAATTAACGAGAATATCAAAGAGATTCGACGACAGAATGGTGAAACCATTATTGAAAAACCAAGTGAGGTTTTAAAAGTCCTTACTTCTACTCAATCATTTTTTACCATCCGTGAACTTGATCGATTCTTGGAAGCGCATACGGATGGACAGGAACAGTATTTAAAAGCACGTGAAGCGGTTTTAACATGCCCTGAAATGGCGGTTTTATATGGCAAAGATAGTGTTGTTTTATCTTCTAATGAGTTGGTCGGAATAGAACAATCTATTTCAGCACTTATTTTCAATGCGAACCAAGACAGCCGTGTACAAAAGCCAAGAACTTTAATTGATAAATTGCCGTTAAATGCTATGCGTGTTGCTGAAACTAGGACGTTTAACAGTGAGCAAGAAAAGGCATTCTATACACTTACGTCTACAGATCGAATCAGTCTTTTAAATGGTTCTGCGGGTACTGGTAAATCATATGTTTTAAGTGCTGTATCTGAAGCTTATAAAGAATCAGATTATCAAGTGTACGGAATTGCATTACAGGCAATTACAGCCAAAGCAATTGAGACAGATTGCGATATTCCAAGCAGTACGATTGCTTCATTTTTAGCAAAATATGAAAGCGGTAATTTAGAGGTTAATAACAAGACTGTTTTAATCTTAGATGAAGCGGGCATGGTCGGTTCAAGAGATATGCAGAAACTTCTAATGATCGTTGAGAATCACCATGCACAAATTAAATTAGTTGGGGATAGCTACCAACTTAATGCCGTTATGGCAGGTTCTGCATTCAATCATATTCAGCAAAATTTAGACCATAAAAATACGGTTTCACTTGAGAATATTCAGCGTCAGCGCTCTAGTGAAATGAAAGAAGCATCACAGCATCTTTCTAAACACAACGTAGATCAGGCATTAGAAATCTATAAAGCCCTAGATAAAGTAAACGAATATGAATCCCATGAATTTGCTTTAGTTAAAACGATTCAATCGTGGTCCCTTGACCAGGGCGAGAGTAAATTAATGCTTGCTCACTCAAATCGTGATGTAAACGAGTTAAATGCTATGGCTCGATCTATCTTGATTAAAGAGGGCAAGCTTCCTGCAGAAAGTCATAAGGTCAGCACCTATAAGGGCGAAATTGAGCTAGCGATAGGTGATAAGATTGTATTTAAAAAGAATGATAAGCACCTGAATATTTCCAATGGTGAAATAGCTAAGGTTATTGGCTTTGAGCTTGATAAACAGCAAAATATCAAAAGCATGATGATTGAATCAGATCAGGGCAGGAAAATATCAAAAATTGATTTAGACAGCTATCAGCACTTTAAACATGGCTATGCCAATACGATTCATTCATCACAAGGTATGACGGTTGAAAACGCCTATATCCTTGCCAGTGAGAATATGAATGCTAATTTAACCTATGTGGCACTAACACGGCACAAGGGCAATGTA
>NZ_JAVIDR010000034.1 GCF_031157835.1 Acinetobacter rudis
TTAAAAGTTTAATCGGCAGTTTAGTGGTCATCACAAGCATGTCGACAAATGCAGAAGAAGTAGCTTTAACCTCAACGGACGAAGTAACGTTTCCAGAGATTGATCGTAGTTACTTAAAAGAAGTGAAGCGTTATGAGTACTCAGATGTTGCACGACTAGGCGTGGGTTCAAATAAGGATCAATTCCGTCATATTTTGGGTAATCCACACTTTAGTGAAGGCTTGATATTTGTTAAAACCTGGAATTATGTTTTAGACATTCGTAAGCCGAACACTCAAGAATATAAGCGTTGTCAACTCCGTATTGATTATGACAAACATTATGTTGCAGAGCGTTTGAGTTGGAAGGGAGATGATTGTCAGCAGTTCATGTACCCAACTGAAACAACGATTGTGCAGCAAATTGTAGAAAGTCCAACAAAACAATTTAATTTAAGTGCAGATGCCTTATTTAAATTTGATGGATCATCACGCAGTGATTTATTGCCTAAAGGGCAACGCGAATTAGATCAATTGGCAACACAAATTAATCAAGGTTATGCAACTGTAAGTAAAATTCATTTGGTTGGTCATACAGACCGCCTTGGTTCTGAACAGTATAACTATCAATTGGGTTTAAAACGTGCTGAAACAGTACGAAACTATTTGATGGGTGCTGGTATTCCTGAGCAAGTGATTACGTATGCTAGTGCTGGTAAAAAAGAACCTCTAAGTAATGGATGTTTTGCTGTAGCGAAAGGTAATGCACAACGTGCTTGCTTACAACAAGATCGTCGAGTGAGCGTTGAAATCACTGGTGTTGAAAAACGATAATCCAGTGATTGTTAGAGCTAAAAATTTTAATTTAAGAGTAAATTGTCAGCGCAAACTCTAAATTAAAATAAGTAGCCACCCTATCTCAGGATAGGGTGGTTTTTTTGTTAAAAAGAAAGTTAATTTATAGAATTTGATTGACTATAAAAGTGCTAGTTATAGTAATTGAGATCGGTAATTCTAAATATAATATTTAATTATATTAATAAGTAAGTTTGTTTTTTTTAATAAATATATAACTATAAATTAGTATCTTGAAATCATCGATATTCTATTGATTAAATGTCTTATATATTTATTAGTGATTATTTCTAAATTCTTAAAAGTATTAAAAAAAATACAAGTAAATATATTAACTCAAAGAAAGCTTGGTTATAATTACGGGCTAAATACATATTGATCAGATAATTATGTGTATTTGACTTGTATTTGTCCTAAAAAGATATGTTTTTTTGGGAGGAATTATAAATAATGTTGAAAAATTAAGCTACAATGATCATGATTATATTAAGAGTGTTCGGATTATTGCTAATGATGGGGTCTGTACAGGCAGCATCAGTAACGTATTATATTGATCCAGCTCGAACTTTAGCCTCGATACATGTTGAACAATTTGGTTTTACAGCACAGCCAATAAGCTTTAGCGGCATACAAGGAACTCTACATTTTGATCATAAGAATGCAAATAACTCTTCAGTTTATGTTGAAATTCCAGTGAAAAATGTAAGTACTCAGATTAATCAATTAGACCAAAAAATACTGCAAAGTAATTGGCTGTATGTGAGCAAATACCCCTATATAACATTTAAGAGTACTCGGGTTGTAAGTAGTGACAATAAGAACTACAAGATCTTGGGCAACCTTACAATCAAGGGGGTAACGAAAGCTGTACAGTTAGATACGGTATTGTTTAAACAATCTGTGCATCCAATTTTGGGTGTACCAGTAGTTGGCTTTAGTGGAAAGACAAATATTAAGCGTTCAGATTTTGGTTTGCACGAATACATGGCAAATGTAGGTGACCAAATATCTATTCAGATTCGGGCAGAAGCAATAGTTGCACATTAATGCATATTAAAATGAACAGATAGGGCCCAACAAAGTTATGTTTTTATAGCTTTGCTGGGCATGGAAATTAAATATTTGTTTTGTAACGTTGTAATTGGTGTAATACATCAACCATGTGGTCGATTTCCGTCATCGTATTATAAAAAGCAAGAGACGGGCGAACTGTACTTTCTAATCCAAAGCGTCTCAATATGGGTTGTGCGCAGTGATGTCCAGAACGCACGGCAATACCATGTTGATTTAAAAATTGTCCTACTGTTTCGGTACGATGACCATCCAAAATAAAAGACATAATGCTAGTTTTATGATTTGCAGTACCAATAAGCTTTAGTTTGGGTACACTGAGTAATCTATATTGGCCATATTCTAATAATTGCTGTTCATAGTGTGCAATATTATCAATTCCAATTGATTGTATGTAATTTAAAGCAGCACCCAAACCTACAGCATCAGCAATATTTGCTGTACCTGCTTCAAATTTATTTGGTGCATCTTGGTAGCTGATATAATCGAAACTGACATCTTGAATCATATTGCCACCACCTTGCCATACAGGCATGTTATGGAGTAATTCTGCTTTAGCGTAGAGTACACCAATACCCGTTGGGGCATATACTTTATGTCCAGAGAAAACTAAAAAATCTGCATCTAGCAGTTGAACATTGTTTGCTAAATGCGATATTGATTGAGCTGCGTCTATAAGGACCTTGGCTCCTTTGTTGTGAGCTATTTCAATAACTTCAGTGACAGGGGTAATTGTTCCTAGTGCATTGGAAACCTGTGAAATAGCAACAAGTTTTGTACGTTTGTTGATTAACTCAGGCAGTTGATGCAGCATGATTTGACCAGTTTCATCAACTGGAATAACACGTATTTTAGCTCCTGTTTGTTGACAAAGTTGATACCATGGTACGATATTGGCGTGATGTTCTAATTGTGAAATTAAAATTTCATCACCAGCAAGGATGTTTTGCATCCCCCATGTTTTTGCAACAAGATTGATTCCTTCAGTAGCACCACGTACAAAAATAATTTCATCACTTGATTCTGCACCAATAAAATTTGCCACAATTTGACGTGCTTGTTCAAAAGCATCAGTTGAACGTGCTGCAAGAGTATGAGCTGCACGATGAATATTCGAATTTTCACATCGATAGAAATCACTGATACGTTCAATGACACAATTGGGTTTTTGTGTAGTAGCTGCATTATCGAACCAAACGAGCGGATAACCATTGATCTGCTGTTGTAAGATTGGGAAATCACGGCGTATTGCCTCAACATCTAGCTGTTGTATGGCATGGGATTTGAATTTTGTAATTGCAAAGTTATCTTGAATCTGTGTGATAGGTTCTGATGTTTTAAGGGGGGCTTTGGCTTCCAGTGTTGTAAAATAAAAATTATTTGTTTGACCATGCTGCTGAGATAGGTTTGCTGTTTCAGATATTGTAAATAGATTTTTATAATCAACACTTGGCACAGAGAAATACTCATCTTGTACGCTTGTGGTAAGCGAAACAGCGTCCTGAATTGGCTTTGAATCAGAATTTAGAAAGTAAAAGGAAGATGTTGTAGCGTTATATTGATTGACTGATTCTTCAGGAGAATTTTGTCTAAATTGTTCGTTGGTTAGGTGAATAGCTTGAGATTCATCGAGAGATTTTATTTGACTTCTATTGGGTATTTCTGGGATGAATTGACGTTCAGGAAAGTCAGATTGCGGCTGAGCATTTGTCGCTTGTATTACATCATCGTAGGTAGAGGATAACATTTGCTGCGATGGTGTAGCTGTTATCGCATGTAAAGAATTTTCTGCAGTAACTAAGAGCTGATGAGGTGAGTCTTGTGTAGATTCTGACTTAGGCCATAGTGAAAATAACTCATTCGCTAGCTGATAAATTGTTTTTTCATTTAGAGCCATTGCTAGATCACTACATGGTTCTAACGGAACTTCGGTAGGCGGAGAATTATTTGTAGTTGAATGGATATTCATGATACTTGCCAACCTCCACATCTTCTAAGACCGCTAAGGCATCGTCAGTTAATATCGCAAGTGAGCAGTAAAGTGAAATAAGATAAGAAGCTATTGCATTGCGGTTAATTCCCATAAAGCGAACAGATAGCCCTGGTGACTGTTCTCCAGTTAAACCAGGTTGAAACAAGCCAACAACGCCTTGACGTTTTTCACCAACACGTAACAAAAGAATTTTAGTTTTACCATCTGTCACGGCAATTTTATTTGAAGGTATAAGGGGTACACCACGCCAAGTTATGAACTGTGAACCATATAAACTTACAGTTGGTGGTGGTACACCACGACGTGTACATTCTCGACCAAAGGCGGCAATCGCGTCTGGATGAGCAAGGAAAAAGGCAGGTTCTTTCCAAACAAGCCGTAATAAGTCGTCTAGGTCATCTGGTGTGGGAGCACCTGTTAAAGTTGAAATGCGTTGCTGCTCAGCGACACTGCTAATCAGTCCGTATTCAGGATTATTAAGAAGCTCGCTTTCTTGGCGTTCTTTAATAGTTTCTATTGTTAAACGTAATTGTTCTTTTATTTGATCATGTGGGCTACTGTATAAATCAGCAACACGTGTATGAATGTCTAAGACAGTTGATACACCATTGAGGAAGTATTCGCGTGGTGATGCATCATAATTAACAAAAGTTTGTGGAAGAGTTGCCTCATCACGCTTGGTACAAGCTACATGAATGTCATTCGTGTTACTGACGCGGTTTACACGATAAATACCAGCCTCGACTGGAATCCATTGAAGTAGGTGAGTCAACCAACGTGGGGTAATGGTTGAAAGCTGTGGAACTGTTTTAGTCGCATTTGCCAATTGTCTTGCGGCATGATCTGCGAGAGCATGTTGGCTTTTATCTGTATTTTGGGCCATGGTATTATCCTAGCTAATTGATTAATTATTCGTATTTATTGTTGTTGAAATATGATCAATATTTTTATCTTGCCATTACAAGATAGATATCGTTTAGCTTGCTTTAATATACTCCATTGTTTTAATTTGGATTTTATAATTTGTTATGTTGACTTACTGAGCTCGGCTTGAATTTTTGGTTGTAAAAAAGTTTCTAATGCCGATTGTAATACATGACTACCAGGTGCAACATTTTGTGTTAACCAAACATTGCCGCCAATGATAGAACCTTTGCCAATAGTAATACATCCTAAAATGGTTGCTCCTGCGTAAATTACAACATCATCCTCGACAATGGGATGGCGAGCATAGTTCTTCTTAAGTTGACCATCAGCAGTGAGTTCAAAACGTTTTGCACCTAGAGTTACCGCTTGATATATACGGACTCGTTCACCAATAATACATGTTTCACCAATCACAACACCTGTCCCATGGTCAATGAAAAACCCTGGGCCAATTTGTGCACCTGGATGTATGTCAATACCTGTAGCTGAATGAGCAAGTTCAGAAATAATACGTGCGAGAATTGGCACATCGGGGAATAGTTGATGTGCAAGACGATGATAAATCATAGCCAATATGCCAGGGTAGCAGAGTAAAACCTCATCAACACTATGCGCAGCAGGGTCACCCTCAAAAGCAGCACAAATATCTGCATCTATTAGACGCCGAATTGAAGCCAGTTGATCAGCAAACTTTTGTACAATGGCATGGGCTTGTTTATTAACTTTACTGAGGTTGGAGCCAGTATCTACATTGTCTTGCATTGATTGATTGCTGAACGATCGTTGATGGCGTTTATAGTCATAACTCAAAGTCAGTTGGACTTGTAATTTAAGCTGGTCTAAGACTCGGTTAAGTGTATATCCAATATAGCCATTTTCAGATTGTTGATTAATACCCGTTGGCCCGAGGCGCATGGGGAATAAGATGCCACAGAGACTATCCAATACATATTGTAAGACTTGCTTGGAAGGTAGTTCTCTCTCACCAATTTTTTTTTGTCTAAACTGAAGGGCACGCCACTCGTAACGTACTTGTTGTAAATCGTGTACAACAGGTTGAATATTCCATTGGGTCACATAATTTCCTTAAATATGATTTTCACTAAGCCCGAATTTAATCTGAATTTAAGCAAATAGAGAAGTTTTACTTTGTAGTCTTATGCTTTTCATGTTTTTATTTAATTGAATATATTTGCATCAGTGTAGAGTAAGTTATTTATTGAAATCTGTATTTAATCTTGAATCCATGGCAAATTGAGATATTTCCAACCATTTTCTTGATTACGTTGTAATGCTGTATTTAATTTACCTTCGAAACCATCAATAATATTATAGACTTGTTTAAAACCAGCATCGATAGCAGCACTAGCCGCTAATGCTGAACGCTGCCCACTTCTGCAAATTAAAATTAAGACTTGTTCTTTATTTGCAACTTTTTCCAATTCTCGAATAAACCTTGGATTGCGCGTTAGGCTTGTACCATTTGCCCATGCAACATGTATGCTCTGTTCAATATAACCAACGAATTTACGTTCTTCATGGGTACGTACATCAATTAATAATCCATATTGAGCTTGAATCAGTTGCCATGCAATTTTAGGGTCGAGGTCTCCGCTGTAGTGAAGCTGATGTTGCTCTGCGAGTTGTTGTGCTTGATTCAGTAAGGCTGTAATGTGTTCTAAATTGGAGAGAGTTGTATCAAATGTAGAATGGTCGGCTGTGGATTGTCTATTGTCCGTAATCATTGTGTTAAACCAGTAATATCGATGGTTTTTGATCTTAGGAGTATTTAAAGGGGAATTAAAATAAGAATAATTTATGTACTCATATTTAAAAAAGCATTGAGAAGAAATGAACCATAATGTTGATATGAGTGTGATAAGTCTTATTTAATTGTAGAGTATTATTGGGAATATAAAAATTATCTATATGATTAATATTGTTTCTTATTAGTTTTAAAATTTTTAAAGGTTGAATTTTTGCTTTATTTATTAATCAAATGAAAGTAATAGTAGAACGCAGTATAATTTTTCTCAGATAATAACGAGTTATCTACATGGTCAATCTTAATTACGGCGAATGAAAAATCATGATTGTACGAGATAAAAGCAATATATTTACTTTACTTTTTGCTTGGCAAGGCACTATTTTGCCTAAGGTATTGCCTGCACTAATAGTCGTGATGCTGATTTCAAGTTGTTTAGTATATTTATCTGCGCAGCATTTTTTAACAATTCCTGCTGTACCAGCTATAGGTTTTACGATTTTTGGTGTGATTCTCTCGATTTTTTTAAGCTTTCGTAATAACGCTTGTTATGATCGTTGGTGGGAGGGAAGAAAGCTTTGGGGGGCACTCATTGCTGACTCAAGACATATTTCACGAGATTCTCATGTATTAACAGAAGAACATCGAATTCGATTAATGCGACGTACCATGTTGTTTAGTCGATTACTTCGCGACCGTTTACGAAAACAAAACTCCTTTTTTGAATCTGAAAGTACTTTTCATAGTTTTAGTACAGAAGTCTTTGAGGATTTAAAAAATAATATTAATGCTTCTCAATTTGTGCTTGAAGCAATTCAACGTGATTTGGTGCAAGCATTAAGAACAGGGGAGATTAGTGACATCATTTATAATGCTTTAAACCAGCATATTATTGCATTAGGTAATATTCAAGCAGGTTGTGACCGTATTGTGAGTACTCCTTTGCCTTTTGCTTATTCTGTGCTTTTACACCGTACTGTATATTGTTTTTGTTTAATATTGCCCTTTAGCTTGGAGGCAAGTCTAGGCATATGGACTCCAATTTTGGTTGGACTTATTGCTTATTTGTTTTTAGGTTTAGATGCGTTGAGCTCTGAATTAGAAGAGCCTTTTGGTTTGCAAGAAAATGATCTGCCTTTAGATTCTATTGTGCGTTTGATTGAACGCGAGATGCTAAGTTCTCTAGGTGAGAAATTACCACCAAGTATTGAAATTATTAATGCGAATCTACGCTAATGTTTAACAACGCTTTTAATTGTATTGTCATTTGCTTGAATGGATAATGTAATTACATCATCCATTCAATAGGCAGGTATGCAACACTATGCATCATAAAACGTTGGAAGCGTGTGCTTCCTGGGTCAACAGCATGCTCTATCACCACGCCATTGCTTTGATGCTCTAACCAAACAATATCATCTTGTTCATTTAGTTTTAACTGATAAGCAATTTTACTTAGAGACTGATCAAGATTCGTCGAAATATCTTGTTGAAGTTGTTCTGATTGAATGAGCAAGCCAACTTCAGTATTTAAGTGAGCAGATCTTGGATCGAAATTAAAAGAACCAATAAAGGTCATATTATCAATATTGATTAATTTGCTATGTAAACTCGATTTGCTTTTCACTTTGGCTGGAATCACATTACCAGTCATGATTTCATACCAAGTTCGGTCATTACGTTCAATATATGGTTTAAACTCATAAAGTTTGATACCACTCTTTAATAAGTCATATCTGTACTTTTGATAGAAAGCATGCACAAGTGCAACATCATTGGCAACAAAGGCATTGGTGAGTATACGTACTTGAACATTTTGTTTTGGTAATTGGCAGAGGTAATTTAAACCAGATGCTGTAGGTACAAAATATGCCGATATAAGATCTAATTCTTGGTGAGCTTGGCCCATTTTGTTGATTAACTGTGTATATAACAGTTGTTCAGTTGCTACTTTATTGAGGGTTTTATCTGGTATATCTGCAAGAAACTCAGTGCTAGCCCAGTTAAATTGACTATTCTTAATTTTACCTACTAAAGTGTTATGTTCTGCTTCTACCTTATTTTCAGTTTGTTTATTTTTTTGAGAATAAAATTCAAATTCTTCTCTTAATTTAACTAAATCTTGTGCATTTCCTGTTGGAAGGTAGTGTTGTAGATCTACACTTAGAGAATGGTTCCAAAATAAAAGGAAATTTTGATTAGCTTGGTTCATGACTTGTCCAAGAAACAGTACATCTGTATCTGTAAATTGAAAAGATTGACTCGCATCAAAATATTCACCACTGATATTGCGTCCTCCGGTAACCGCAATGGTTCCATCGGCAATAATTAGTTTGTTATGCATGCGACGATTAATTTTTTTGGCTCTAAATATATAATCAAATATACGCAATTTACGAAACTTATAGGGATTGTAGAGTTTAATTTGAATATTGGTATGTTGCAGTAATGCTTGAAGTTGAGAGTCAAGTCGACGCCCATTTTGATCATCAATCAGTAGGCGAATTTTTACATTTCGATCGGCAGCTTGTAATAACTCGCTGAGCATTAAATTGCCAATAAAATCATTGGCCCAAATATAGTATTGTAAATCAATATAATATTGAGCTTTTCGAATGAGATAAATACGGGCTGCAATGCTACGGAATGCGTCTTCTAAGACTAAATAGGCAGTTTGGCCAAGTTGTAATTTTGTTTCTGAATTGGGATTTTGAAGCCAATGGTGAAAATTTATTTTTAGTTGTGCTTCTACTACAGGGGATTGATTCATATTGCTATTACATCCTATGCTCAACACAATTGTAAGGGTAAAAGGAAAGTCTCTTTTTTTTAATCAGTAAGTTGATCTGTTAAGTCTATAATCTAGTTCAATAGTTGGTTAATCATGTTATTCATCATAAAATAGCATAGTCCTGATCATGTGCCCTAACATGTTACAAATTAAGGAAATCAAATGAAATCACGTGCAGCCGTTGCTTTTGCCGCTGGGCAACCTTTACAAATTGTAGAAGTAGATGTTGCTCCACCACAAGCAGGTGAAGTTTTAATCAAAGTAACACATAGTGGTGTTTGTCATACAGATGCTTTCACTTTATCAGGAGATGATCCTGAAGGTGTTTTTCCTGCTATTTTAGGTCATGAAGGTGCTGGGATCGTTGTTGAAGTAGGTGAAGGTGTTACTAGCGTCCAACCTGGCGATCATGTCATTCCATTGTATACAGCTGAATGCGGTGAGTGTTTATTTTGTAAGTCAGGAAAGACCAACCTTTGTGTTGCGGTGCGTGCAACACAAGGAAAAGGGGTAATGCCTGATGGTACAACACGGTTCTCATACCAAGGCCAGCCAATTTATCACTATATGGGGTGCTCAACATTTAGTGAATATACTGTTGTTGCCGAAGTGTCTTTGGCAAAAATTCATCCTGAAGCAAATCCTGAGCAAGTCTGTTTACTCGGCTGTGGTGTAACAACCGGTATTGGTGCTGTACATAACACAGCAAAAGTTCAGCCTGGTGATAGCGTTGCTATTTTTGGTTTGGGAGGAATTGGTTTAGCTGCAGTTCAAGGTGCACGTCAAGCGAAAGCAGGTCGTATTATTGCAGTAGATACCAATCCTGAAAAATTTGAATTGGCTAAAAAATTTGGTGCAACAGACTGTTTAAATCCTAAAGATTATGATCAACCCATTCAGCAAGTCATTGTGGAAATGACAGGTTGGGGTGTAGACCATTCTTTTGAATGTATTGGCAATGTTAATGTTATGCGTTCAGCTTTAGAGTGTGCACATCGCGGTTGGGGACAATCCGTCATTATTGGTGTGGCAGGAGCTGGTCAAGAGATTTCAACACGTCCATTTCAATTGGTTACTGGGCGTAGTTGGAAAGGTACTGCATTTGGTGGAGTTAAAGGACGTACTCAATTACCAGGTATGGTTGAACAAGCGATGCGTGGAGAGATTGAATTAGAACCATTTGTAACGCATACCATGCCACTCAGCGAGATTAATCATGCATTTGAACTTATGCATGAGGGTAAATCTATTCGAAGCGTAGTGCATTTTGATGAGTGAATTATGCGTAAAATTTAAAATGATTAAGTAAATATCATAAAAAAAACGGGCAATTGCCCGTTTTTTTATTCGATGGAGCGTAAAACCTTATCGTTCAGGGTGAGGATATAAGTGACTGGCGTAAGCCATATGACATATTTCGTCGCTTAACCTTATGTTATAAGGCTTTTGGCATTTTAAATTGCTATAATTTGGCTATGAAAACCCTTAAATTACGCATAAAAGACAAACATTGTAAGATGCTAGATCAGCT
>NZ_JAVIDR010000035.1 GCF_031157835.1 Acinetobacter rudis
TGAGTCCAGTTGAATACAGAACTCAATCTCATTTAACCGCCTGAAAAACTGTCCAACTTTATGGGGTCAGTTCATTTCGGTGGTTTTATAACATCATTATTTGCAAACTAGATTCATAATCTCTCTATCGCTTCCAGAGTTACCAACCCCTTGAAACTTTAAATCTTCATCTGCAACTGGCTCTTTTTTATCTCTATGAGGCCACAAAATACTAACAACATGTTTTCTAGCAATAGTATGATTTTTACAATCATAAACTTGAGTATTATAAAAACCATATTCGCGAAGAGCCCAACCGCTGTAACCAGGTGAATATGATTCATTAAGCACAAACTTTTCTATGAGTATTACTTTGTCCCCATTCTTAATATATGGTAGCCCAAGATATATTTTTGACTCATCTGACTCAATTAACTTCCACTCCTTAATATCTTCAGAGTCCAAGGCATAAGTTAATGCTGGCAATAAGAGTAGAATTAAGAGAAATATTTTCATAATAAGACTTATAAAATAAAAAAAATTAATTTATCAATTAGTTGAAATATTAACAACTTAGTACTGTACTTCTACTGATCTAATGCTATTAAAACTATGCCTCTTTAAATCTTTTAACCACTGAACTGCAAAACAAGCCTGAACCTGTAAAGGCCCATCTTCTTTGATTTTATATGATCGAGCAGACTCTAAACGTACAACGTTATAACCCATCTCAGCAGCAACATCGTAGCGATCCATACTCCAAGCTTTGGTAGAAAGTTTCCCACCTCTACCGCCTGACCATGGCCCACCTGCAATCTCAATTAAAATTCTGTGTTCAACCAAATGAAAATCAAAACGCCAGTGCTTAGTCGATTTAAATTGAAATTTCTTTTCATATTTAATTTCTAGAATTTGCAGAGCATTTTCTATTTCTTCCTCAGCTTCTAGATAACGATCAGTAGCCTTAGGCAGCGGTCTAGTTCTTGGTTTTGTTTTGATGGGCTTCTTGTTGGTTAAGGCTTTGTATTTTTGAATATCCACGATTATCCACGGCGTTTTAATTAGGTCGAATTCGACCTAATTGGAATTTTAGGTATTAAAAAACCACCCGAAGTGGGTTACTCTCATATCAACTATCTATTTTTCAAGTACAATATTAACAATCCAACTGGTGCTATCGCCCACGCAAAGAACCAACACATGAGCCTTGCTACCAAAATAAACCAAATGCTGAATAAGTTGAGATGGTAAGCGTAAACATTATCACCGCGTATCAATTGCCACAAATAATCATACAGAAATTTAGCATATGGATATAAAACAGAATTCAGCACCACAAATCCTTTTATGATCACTAGATCTTGTAGTGATTTTGGATTACTAGATCTAGCCTCCAATGCATCCATCATTAACCAAATAGCAACTCCAAAGGCAATACCAATAAATAGATTTCTAAAATAGTATTCTCTTCTCAAACCACCAAAAGTCATATAAATAAAGTTCAACATAATGATTTTTATCAAATAATATTGATATTTATTTTATCATTAGGTTGTTTTTTTTAAATTGCAAATTAGCTCACATTTCAGCCAATAAGTTTTTAATATTCTTAACCTGCTGGCGATGCCGACGAATCTTTGAATCAACATCTATCATTTCTTTGGCTGTCATTAAGCCACGACTTAAGTTCTGTAATTTCTCTATCTCGTCACAGAGTGAGCGTAGGTTTTGTTTTGCTTCTATTTGATTCATTTTAAAAATCCTTCACTGTGCGCTCAGCAATACACATTGATATATAGCTACTTATTTCTGCCTTACCAGTTTCTAGAAATGCACTCTCCATCTGTTTTAAGGCTGCAATCTCATCCTGATACATCGAAATAAGGTAAATATCACCTTCTTCACACACAGCCTTACAATTCTCAAGTGCCTTTATTGTGTTATCCAGCATCTGATTAAAGAAATGTTTTCGGCTTTCCTTATTATTGTTTTTATAAAGATCGCTATGAAATTCCTCTGGATCGGCGTTATAAATCATTTCATATATGTGCATTATTTCTTCTCAGCAATATAAACCTGACCGCCAAAGACCATGGGCTTTTTCTGAGTGATATCTCTTTGGAAAAATCTAAAGCACATCACATAACCAATGAAAAACGATATAAGTCCAACTAAAACATATGACATTACTTTTCTCCACGCAAAAAGAAACCCACAAGTGGTGGGCTGTATTAAATTACTTATGTTTTAAACATGGTTTTAAATATATGGCTGACCTAACAGGATTCGAACCTGTGACCATCCGCTTAGAAGGCGGATGCTCTATCCAGCTGAGCTATAAGCACAAAACCTCCCGAAGGAGGATATTTGTTTTATATCTTACGTTAAGCTTCTTATGTAAAAATCAGACAATAATGCCCTTAGGTACCATTAATATATTTGTGTATTATACCTACCAACAAATCATTTACCTGATCATTCGACAAATTTGAATCAAGCCAAAATTTTAAATATCTACTACCAACAATTATTAATTTTCTTTTGTATAAAATTGACTTTCCAAATGAGTCCGTTACTTTAAAGTGTTTTTTTTGCGTCTTAGCAGGTAAGACAACACTCCCGTGCCATCGACCACCTATACAAATATCCATCTATTATAAACGCCATTGAACTTGAAAAATCAAAATATTATACCCATCATCTTTTTTATCATATGATTTTTTTATTCCAAATGTAAAAAAATAAAACCTCTACAAATAGGTCATATAAAACTCGCATTAGCTACCACAGAATATCTATCCTATAGTTCATAGCTACACCCTATTTTAAAGAACCTGAATAGGCACAGTATCCTTTACTTTTCGGTTTCATCATTCATTTTGTGTGGGGCATCACTCCCAATTCAGATGATCACTTCCCTCTAGGCAAAAAAAAGCCCAGATGCGTACTCTGGGCTGTAAAAGCTTCGATGATGGTATATATCAAAGAAGCAATAACAATATGACATAGAATCTATACTTAACCAAATTTTCAACTATGTTTAAAACATATGTCGTTAATTATTTTTAATTTAATACATATTAAATTCAGTTAAAACTTCAGTTTTAATAGATTTAGAGCTTGAGCATAAAAAACCTCCCGAAGGAGGCTATTAGAACAAAGGATTTAAGATACTAATTTATACAACTTATTTAGACCTGTATAAAAAGACTTACCATCCAAGTTAAGTTGGAACAAATCTCCTGATTCAACTTGAATTTGCTTACACACTTCAACCCAAGTATGACCAGACATCGTATTTTGTTTACGTTTAAACGGAATTACTTTCACGCGAATCTGATCGCCATTTACTGCTTTGGCTGTCATCCAGCCATTTGAGATATTCATTTTTTCACTCATTAAAGAGCTTTTGTAAAATAATAATAATTAACCATTAAAATCAGTTGAGAGGATTTGAATCTAAGATCAAGAGAGGCTCACGCCTACGATTAAGTTTACATCAGCATTTACATTTACTCCCCACATTTGCGAGGCATATTCAGTGAATTACTGAAAATTCGTCCACTGTGCCATAAATATGCCATACCAGTGACGTCACTGTCAAACACTAGATCCCTCATCAGCAGTATCATCGCTTATATCTTCCAACTTAAAGACAATAAATGGATATTTGCAATGAAGCGCTGCTAAACCACATTTTAAATCAAACTTAGTTTCCATAAGTGTTCTTGTATGATTAACCATATTTGCAATCGAGCATCCATAAAAATATCGGTCAATAATCGAATGTAACCAACCATCCAACACATCTGACTGACCTTGCATATCTAAAATAAGACGCTGTACTGCCCTTGCTTCATTATCTGTGATTTCACAAACTGTTTTATTTCCCTTTGGCCTTGGCACCACCAAATCACCTGACATGTAATCAGCGATAATTTGCTTTTGCATTTCAGGCTTCATTTTATATTTACGTTTTTTAACAGCCTCATCCATAGCCACAGCAATAGGATTCACTGATCGACCGCAAACACCAGAAGCTGAACGCATCCACGCCCCAAATTGATATAACCACCCTTCTAAATCATATTTAGACCAATCAACCGCCTGCATAATCGTTACTGCTGTATTCATTCTGATCACCTTAAATCTTTGCCAAGTCTAAAATCGTCATAGTTCCCCAGTGAACCGCCCCAGTATCGATGTAATGGCAATTATCCCGCTTCATTGGTTTTTGCATTACTGTATGACCCATAATCACAGCATCAACACCAGATACGTGGGTATATTTGTCATTATCTAAGTCAACACGATCTCGTCTCCACATTGCATGGCTGTGAGCCTCGTTTAATGGATCATCAGAGAGCAATGATTGCTTAAATTCATCCCAGTTATTTTGCTCAATATGTCCATGCACAAAACCATACTTACGACCATTATGATTAACCTCAAGTGCTGTAGGTAATCGAGAAAACTTCAATGCAATTTCACACTGTATGTTGTGGTTTAGATCATAAAACCACTCACCTCCATTGGCTAAATGACAACGCTTAAATGCATCGTTATCAAGGCCACCAATACAAAGATCTTCATGATTACCACAGATAGATGTGAACCAATCCTGATCAAGCAAATCAACACATTCTAAATTCTGAACACCACGATCAACCAAATCACCAACAGCCACCAGGAGATCATTTTCAAAATCAAAGCCGATCTCAGTCAATTTAGTCATGAGCAAGTTATAGCAACCATGAATATCACCCACGGCGTAAACCTTGCCTTTAATTTCTTTATCCCAAACCTTAACTAAACTCATGCTCACACCATCCCCTTAATCTGCTCTATCGCCCTACCGCTCTTCACATCCGCCGTGCTAAACCTCAGCACCGTATAACCCAACATTGCTGCCGCGTTATACTTTTCCATATCTGCTTGATAACCACTGCCTCTTGTATGCCTTCCATTACTCCAAATACCGCCCTCAACCTCGATCAACAGCTTCGTCCCAGTTAAATAAAAATCAGCTCTCCATTTTCTATCCTGGTGAAACTTAAACTCTGTCTCAAAACCAATCCCATGAACTTTTAAATGCTGAGCCAGTGTTGCTTCGCCTTCACTTACTACCTTTTGAGTTTTAACCGCAGGACGCTTACGTCTTACGGTCTTTTTCTTAACAAGCTGTTTGTACTCAGCTATCGACATACTGCTCATAGATAACCTAGTGCGTGATGTACACTCTGCTGTGATGATGCAAACACGGCGATAACGATAAGGATTAGTATGCAAATCAGGAACTGGTTAGGTGTCATGAGTACTCACTAATAATCTTCAAAATCAAAATCACAGCAAGTAGAGCAATCAAAAAACCTAGACCAAACAAAAAACCTCGGTTCAACCACTCTCTAACAGCAACATCATTGAATCCGTTGTTAAGCCACTTCCATAAAAACTTGACTGCAAACATGAGTACAAAGGCGAATACGATACAAACAAGGAAATCTTTATTATTCATACTCACTACCTAATACATAAACAGTTCCAAGAATTGCTTGAACAGCAGCATATATTTGCTCTCCATCACCATCCTGATAATTGAAACTGTTAACAAATGTAGAAAAGGTCAGACCCTCACCATTCTTTTTTGACCACTTAACCCAACGGTTTGCCACATCTAGTGCTTTCTCTTGAAACTTTTCTAAAGCAAGCTTTTGGGCATTTTTTTCTCGTCTTGATATGATTAACTGACGCTCTTCTGGAGTTAAACGGATTGATTTCACTGACAAGCCTCCACGTCGGCGATGGCTTGCTTGAATCTGATTGTTGTGCAACTCAAATCATCAACAAACCTATGTTCAAAACTGCTTATGTTGTTCTTATCAAGGTAATATAGACCCAGCTTACAGCTATCCAGTCCGTCAAATCTCTCCACCAACTCATGCGACTCAACCACACGGCGAAGTTCCTCAAACTCAAACCCATTTGCCTCGATAAAATCTTGCTCAGTGATAAAACCCGACTCCAAACAAGCAATGTCTCGGTGTGCTAGATCTAGGCCATATTGCTTAATAAATTCGTATGCGTTCACACCATCACCTCACTAAATAAATCGGGACTTTGAGCAGCTGGATTCAGCCATAAACACTCAGTACGTAATGCGGTACCACGACCTGCCGAAATACGAGCACTGGTATCAATTCGTTTCCAACCAACTAAAACATCGCCATAAAGCTCACATGGATAACCTGAAAGCATCACCATTCCTTCTAGCTCGAGTAATGTTTTCAATAATTCCTTGTGATCCTGATCATCCATTTCATGGCGATAGATACGACCTGACTTAGCACCGTCATAACGTGTATCCATCACGTATGGTGTATCTACATAATGCAAAGTTGCTTTAGCATCATGATCTTTAAGAACTTGAACTGCAGGACGATTCTCAATAAGCACACCACTTAAACGCTGGCCAACAATTCCCAAGTGTTCAGGATATGTAGACCATAACGATTGCGCAGTACCATACTGGCGCTTTGTATCAATACGAAAGCCTGTAATACCTTTGGTTGCCCCTGCTGACCCAAAACCCATTTGAGCCCGAACACATACACGGCGTGCACGTTCAATTTTGTTTTCGGTAGGTTCCCATGCATTCTCAAAATCAGCTCGACTATATGGAGTCAAAACCAGTTGCTCGATTAACTGTTCTCTCGAGCTAGAATCTCGCAACACTTCAAATAGATTTACGATGTCACCATCAAGGTCGTTATAAACTTCTGCATATGCACGTGGTTTTTGAAGTAGAACCCCAGCTGCTCCACCAAATGCCTCTGTGTAACAAGTGTGGTTAGGCATTTGAGAAATAATCCAGTGGGCTAAACGAAACTTGCCGCCGTGGTAGCGAATTAACGGGTGATCTAGTTTCATGCCACCTCCCTCAATTTTTCTTCATGTTTAAAGTTGGCCATAACCAATGCGCGTGATAATTGAGGACAAACTGAATTACCGACCATTCTTGTTTGTTCAGTCTTAGTTAGCTTTACATCTGCGCCATGTTCATCAAGACCACGATCAAATACATACGAATCAGGAAAACCCTGCGCCTTGAAAAGCTCAACTGGTTGCAGCATCCGAAAGCCAATGTCTGCGATCTGATAGTCTTGGCCAGCAATTTGAACCAAGCCAAAACGGTCTTTAGTTGGGATCGTACGCAATGGCTCAGCAATGGAGTTGCCATCTTTTTCGTTGCCATAAAATGCAGTTAGAAAAGCTCTAACTTCTGCAAATTGGTTTACCGTTGTCATCGCATGGATTGGTGTATTGATCTCTTGCCCCACACAATTGTTTTTCATCTTTGATAAATGACTAACCACCAATGAGTTGTGATCTTTAGCTGTAACCGTGTGTACTGGCTCCTGAATATCGCTACCAACAACACCTGTATAATTCTTTGCTAAAAAAGCTGAAACTACTCCATGATGACCACCTGTGGTGATTGTATGTAGTGGTTTTTCGGCACTACCGCCGTGATGACCAGTTGTATTAACAACAAGGCTTGGTGCAATCAATGCATGGTGACCACCTTTAACCTGAGCGCAGATAGTTCTCAAAGGCTCATCAATTGACATGCATCTTTGATTTGAAGCATTTGCACATTCGGTTAAAACAGGCGCGATACTGTTTACAATGAATGGTTTTGCACTGTTAATCACATAACGCTCAATGCCTTTTGCAATGCGATCCATTGTTGCTTTAGCTAAAGGGCGCTTACGTGTGAAAATACTCGGACACTCGATAGACCAGTCGATGCACTCAGCTGCAGTCCGCCATGGTTTTAATTTTCCACTTTGAACCATAGGTGAATCAGGATTGCCATGTGTTGGCACTGGCCATTGAATCTTTAAGCCATCACGACGAGCAATTAAGAAAAAACGCTTTCGAATTGTTGGTGAGCCATAATCACACGCACGTAACTCTCGCCAGTCAACAACATAACCTTGTCGTTTAAGTGCATTCACAAAGCTTTGAAAAGTACGACCTTTGCTTTTCGGGCATGGTTTACCATCTTCTCCAAGGTCACCCCAAGTTTTAAACTCTTCAACATTCTCTAGCATGATTACTCGAGGACGAGTTTTAGCTGCCCAACGAAGTGCAACCCAAGCTAAACCTCTGATTTTCTTTTCTACAGGTTTTCCACCTTTAGCTTTTGAGAAATGCTTACAGTCAGGAGACAACCAGACAAGACCTACGGGTTGATTGTTTGTGACTTCAATCGGATCAATATCCCAAACTGACTCGCAGTAATGTTTAGTATCAGGATGATTAACTCGATGCATAGCCAGTGCTTTAGGATCATGGTTAATTGCTACATCAACAGGACGACCAAATGCTTGTTCTAAACCAGTGCTAGTTCCCCCACCACCTGCGAAGTTGTCAATAATGAGTTCATGAGGTAATAAATTAAAATTCATGCTACTTCACCCACCCTTTGATCAGCCCAATTACATTCAACTACTGTCAACCCATCATGTTGAAAGCGAGACCATAGGCGGTCACCTAAATTCTCTTTAAGATCATCTAGCCCAAAGTTCGAAATAAGCATCGTTGGCTTTTTCTCGTCATAACGTGCGTATAAAACCTTGTGTACTAACTGCAAGCGGCTTTCGTGTTGGTCATGCAAGCCATACTCATCAAGAATCAATAAGTCGGTATCTGTGAATCGGTAAATCGCATTAGCTTCACTGTCATCAGCCTTTTTCCAGGCATTGGCTATCTCATTGGCCATATCCTCAGAAGTGATGTAGCGAACGTACTTACGTTGATCTAACAGGTTTCTAGCCACGGCGCAGGCTAAATGGGTTTTTCCAGTACCAGGGCGACCAATCATGATCAGATTACGATTCATCCCTGCCAAGAAATCTTTAGTGAACTTGGCACAGTTTTGCTTAGCTTCTAACTGCCCATTGTTTTCAGTGACGTAATTGCCAAACCCACAGTTTTCATGACGACTCGGTAACTGAGCGCCTTTGAAATGATTTTCACGAACCTTGATGTTTACAGCGTGTTTGTGTTCTTCGTTACCACGCTCCAAAGCCTCAAGACTGCATTGTTTGCAGAACGTGCGACCATGAAAAGAAATCTTGTTTTGCATGTGTGTTGAGCAGTATTCGTTAGACTGCTGCAAATCAAAACGTAGAGCCATTGCGTTCATATCAAGCCCTCTAAATCAATTTCGCCAACTGGTGGCCCATAATTCTGA
>NZ_JAVIDR010000036.1 GCF_031157835.1 Acinetobacter rudis
TGGCTATTTGCATTATATGGTTGAAATTAGTTCTTCATCTAAATAATCATCACCGCCATATAATTCAACCAAGGTTGGAATATAAGCGCCATATTCCAACTTAGTATTCTCTTGCTTGGTTGGAAATGCAGTTAAACCCTCATAACCTTCGGTTGATTCTAATGAAGATGATTGAGTCTTTAAAGTTGTAATAGATCGAGCCACCTTGTTATATAACATTTTTGCTCGAAGCACCTCAAAGGTATATCCTCGCCCCATTCGATTTGCGACTCTTGTAATACCATTATGCCCCTCAGTATAAGCATTGGTAATTCTTATTGGCGCATCCCAATAGGTGAATATATCCTCAAAGTTATTATTCACAGTTTTAGCAACGTCACGGAAAGACTTTAAATATTTGGGAATACTGCTTTCCCATTCATGAAACCTTTGTATGGCATCGTCTTTGGTTGTTGCTTCATAAATATTATAAAACTGCTCTTTGAGGTCATAAGCTTCCTTAAATTCAGGATGCCATTTTTCTAAATTTCCTAAAATTCTTTGTTGATCTTCGGTCAATGAATTTGGTCGTCTAAGCAGTATCCACCGTAAATGTTTTTTCATATTCAGTCGGGCATCACGGTCCAAACTACTTTGTAAAGCTTTACGTTCAGTGTCTAAAGCTTCACTTGCCATTCTCACTACATGAAACTTATCAATAACCAACTTGGCATTTGGTAGGTGCAGACGGAATGACTTTTTGAAGGGTCGCCACATATCACTACAAATCCATTCTACTTTTTCTGCATCAGGCAGTTTGGCGAAGTATGGTATCAATGTATCTTGAGTTCTTTCAGGCAACATATCATATAAGCTGTTCATAGCAAGGTTGGTGATGACACAGCGATATGTTCCCATCAATTTAAGTTCATCAATACCCATAATCGTTGGAGTTTCAAACTTAATATCTCGTTCTAATTCCTCCACGAAATCGAGCGTAATGTTTTTAATGGTGTTCACGACTACACCCGTATCTTCGGCAAGCTGCGTAAAGGTTCGATCTAAGCAACGCTTGCGTACTTGCTGAATCAGCCGATGGGTCGCTCTACGTTTTTCATCCAAGAAGCTGAGTTGATGGGTAATCATGCTTTTGCATTCAGAACAGCGATAGCGTGTTCGTATCACCTCAATTTTTACTGGTTGCATCTGCAAAGGTGTATCAGCAAAATGATTGATACGCTGACCGTGCTTATATAAGCGTCCACCGCATTCAGGGCATGTTTCCAAATGCTCACCGCTTGGCTGTACGGTAATCATAATACAGCCATCTTCATTACGGTAATCTATCGGCTGTACACCTTCCAGTTGCAGAATATCAATCATGCCCATACTCCGTTATGTTAGACGATGCACATCAATGGTTTCACCATCTTTAAGCAATTTATACAGCACCTTGATCACGTTCTGCATCGCTTGTGCATCGGTCTTGAGCAATAATGCTGATAAGTCTTGATGTGAAGTTAGTGCTTGAATAATTGCACCTTTGGTTGCCGATGGTAGATTGCCTTGCAAGGCTGTGGATTCAGGATTATTTTCAATCTGAGCCATAACTACATCGTTATTTCGTAGAATAGTTACTAAATGATTGATGTACACCACCTGTTCTTCACGGGTAGAAATATCCCCAAAGGTCTGTGCAATCAGATCGATCACTTCTTTGAGATAAGTCATTTTGTTTGGCTGCAAGTCACCGTTCGCTGTGCCTTGGATGGGGACTAATGGTTGAGGTTCATCCGCTTCGGGATGATCGGTATCATCGGTTTTAAGTTTCTTTTTAAAGATGCCAAAGCCAGTCAGTACCAAGCCTGAAATATCAATTTCTTTAGCAGACATACCATTTAATCGTTTGGATAAGAGCTTGGTAAATGCCGAGAAGTTTTCAAGTTCAGGATCGCCAAAGTCAATAAGCTGTGCTACATAGGAATAAATACGGCTAAACTTATCCAAATTGCCTTTAAAGCGCATTAAAGTTTGTAATTCTACGTCCAATTGCTTGCGCTCAAATTCGGCTTTTTCCGCGCCTTCATCATTACCATCTGCTTTAGCCTGATCGAACGCTATTTCTTGTAGCTCAATCGCCTGTTTCAGCATTTTCAGTTTTTGGTTAAACAGGCGGGCGACACGATCGGTTGCTTTAAACAGGTCGGGATGTGTGGTTTCTTTGAAATCATGATTACTAATATCGCGGATAGTTTTAAAACGAGCTGCTTTAAACTCCTCCAAATCATCTTCGGTAATCAGATCAAGTTCTTCAATATTGTCTTTGATGGTATAAACCACATTCGGGTCTTGTACATCCACCATTTTTGCCCCGTTGTCGTACTTTTTGAAGCACTTTAAAATCCATTCAGGGTCATTCACAAAGTCAATCACAAAGGTTTGATCTTTGCCTGTGGTGGTACGGTTTAAGCGTGACAAGGTTTGTACCACTTCAACTTCATTGGCAATGACTTTATCAATGTACATGGCGCAGAGTTTGGGTTGGTCAAAGCCTGTTTGGAATTTATTCGCCACTACCATTAAGCGATATTCAGGGCGGTCAAATGCGATGCGTAAATCAGAATTAGGTGCATCGGCATTCATATTGGCTTCGGTAAATTCAGCATCTTCACCAACTTGAAATAGCGCCCCGTTTTCGCTATCACCATCTGCTTCATGGCTAATCTGTTTGCCCGTGAGCTTACCCGAAAATGCCACCAAGACACGGTAGGCACTGTATTCAGGGTTATCTTCAATATATTTTTCCAAGGCAATTTTATATCGTGCTGCCGCAGGGCGTGAACTGGTCACGATCATGGCTTTGGCTTGACCATTGAGCAAATTGGCAACATTGTGGTGAAAGTGTTGAATAATAAACTGCACCTTTTGCGTGACATTGGTCGCGTGTAAAGCCATCCAACGGGCTAAGGCTTTCTTGGCTGCTTTAGAATTGACTCGTTTATCATCGTCAACAGCTTCACCGCCGAGTTTAAAAGCTGTTTTATAAGGTACGTAGCCTTGCAGTACATCTAAAATGAAGCCTTCTTCAATGGCTTGACGTTGCGGATACAAATGAAAGGATTCAGGTAAATTGTCATCACTGGCAGGCTCACCATTTTTAGTGCGCCCAAACAGCATTTTAGTCGAGTGTTTTGGGGTTGCAGTAAAGGCAAAGTGACTGATGTTTTTAGACTGTACACGGGCTTTTTGAATTTGCTCAAGCAATTCCTCAACAGTCAGGTTAGCCATTGCTTCACCCGACTGCAATGCCAATGTCGCTTGCAGTTTAGATGCTGTTGAACCTGTTTGCGAAGTATGTGCTTCATCAATCACAATACCGTAGTTACGATCGCTTAAACTGGTATTGGTCAGAATCGCTTCCATCACATGCGGGAAAGTCTGAATGGTCACAATAATGATCTGTTTATTGGACAACAGTGCATCTTCAAGCTGTTTGCTTTTCGATTTGCCTGCATGTTCTTTGTCATCACGGTTAATTGCAGCAATTAAGCCTTTCTGATGATCTAATTGTTGAATGGCTTCCTGTAACTGGTCATCCAGTACCGTTCTGTCTGTCACCACAATGACGGAGTTATAAAACGGTGTACCGTCATTGTGACGCAAACGCACCAGTGAATGACACACCCAAGAAATCGTAGAGGTTTTACCTGAGCCTGCACTATGCTCACACAGATAATTCAGTCCTACGCCTTTTTCTTGCACATCGGCAATGATTTTATTCACCGCATCAAACTGGTGGTAACGCGGGAAGATCAGACGTTCCTGTACCGTCCAATTACCATATAGATCGACTTTGTTTTTCTTTTCCACATAGACAAAGTTATGGAAAATTTTCAGCCAATTATCACGTTGGCAGACATAATCCCAAAAATACGCCACTGGATAATCTTCACCTTTGGCTGAATCCGCAGGAGGATTGCCTGCATGTCCCTGATTACCTTTGTTAAACGGCAAGAAATAGGTGCTTTCACCATCTAAAGCCGTGGTCATAGCAATTTCAGATTCAGACAAAGCAAAATGCACAATTGCACCACGCTTGGGTGTCAGCAATGGCTCTTTACGTCTTGTTTTAGGGTCTATCGGCTTACGGTCATTTTTATACTGCTCAATGGCATCTTCTAAAGACTGGTTAAACTCAGTCTTAATTTCCACCGTTGCCATTGGCAAGCCATTAATAAAGAACACAAGGTCCAAAATGCCTGCGTCTTTGGATGGATGATATTTAAGTTGTGGGACAACCCGCAGAATATTGGCGTTATAGCGGTCAATGACGGCTTGATTGCGTCCATCTTCGGGTGCGCTTTCACTGAGGTCGATTGTGCCTGCGCCCGCCATGCTAAAGCCATTACGAAAGATATGGATTGTGCCTTTCTTATTCAGTTCATCATCCAAGCGGTCGATGATACGTTTTTCGGTATTACTACCATTCAGTGCTTGCAGTTTTTCCCACTTTTCAGGCTGTGTAACTTGAATCCATGTAATTAAATCTTCGGGATAGAGTGCATATTCGGTATGATAATTTTTACTTTGCCCAACCACCCAACCTTGCGCTTGCAGTTTTTGCACAATATAGGCTTCTAAGTGGCTTTCGTAATGGGCTTTGTCTGCCAAAATATTCATGCGATTCCCCTAATTTTTAATTCTGTTGTAATGCGTGTTGCCAAAACGGGGCTTGATGCCATAACTCAGGCATTCCCATATTGGCTTTAGATAGTGTTTGCTAAAAAATTCATGCGCCAAACTCCCTTACGTCAATTTTGCCTGTAACTGCATGAGAGATAATCGAAGCTCGGTATTCTTTGAGTTTGTCGATAAGTTGATTTTGCTTTTCAATAAGAGTATCTATTTTAGAGTTTTCTATCTCTAGGTGATTAACAATCCCTTGTTGTTCGACTAATGGTGGAAGAACTACATCAACAATTCCTATTAGATCAGAGCTAATATTAGGAAAATTATCAGTTAGACCCACTCCTAGCATACGAATATTAGTTTGAAATCCATGACTAGAAACTAGGTAAAACACAAATTGCTTTATTGCGTAAGATGTTATATCAAGTCTACCTACACGTTGATTAATTAGAGCAAAACTTAACTCTTTAGGTAAAAGACCAACTTTCCCTAAACTTGCACCCGTCATGCAAAATATCAAATCCCCAGTATAAGCAGAGAATTGGTTAAAAACTTTTTTAGTACAGCTATTAACATAGACCATTTTATCAGTTGAAATAGATTTATCTTGAATATTTGAAATTCGAATTACTGGATAATTACCTTCTTCAAAAAAATCATCACTTGAAAATGCAAATCCACCTTTACACCAAAATAATCTTTTGGATTTCACCACTTCCCAATGCTCAGGTACATCACCTAACCATTCCACACCACTGTCTTTCATCGGTGCATTAGGGTTTAAACCTTTGGTCACGGCATGAGAAATAATCGACTTACGCTGTTCTTCCAAAAGCTCAATTAACTTTTCTTGCTTGGCAATCAGGTTGTCAATTCGGGTGGTTTCGGTGTCGAGGAATGCAACGATTTTTTGTTGTTCATCTAAAGAAGGAAGCAATAAGTCAATATGGGTAAATGCTTCGCTCTCCAAATCCCATTGATTAACTCGTATCCCTTTTGAATAGTTTTTATAACTTTGAATGTAATACGCAGAACGAATCAGAAAATGAATATATTTTGAGTGATATTCAGCTTTAGGTTGGTAAATATAATATGCAGGGCTAACAATACCTCTTAACTCAGAGATAGCAATAGAGCCTTGCCATGCTTTCATTTTATTGATGACAAGATCATTTGCACATACAAGCTGATAAGGAGTTAAATCTTCTGATGCTCTATTATGATTATCATCCCTACTATCTTTAGGAATAACACCATAATCACGGTAAACAGAAAGTAAGCGTTCAGTTGGAAAGTTAGTCCTTTTAATACGCTTAAATAAACTCCAAATAGGTTTTTGTTGCCAATGCTCAGGTACATCACCTAACCATTCCACACCACTTGGTTTATAACTTGGGTATTGCTTAAACTGCATCTTTAAACCTCCCCAAGCAATTGCGCCACTTCGGCAGACAGCTCTTTAATTTCAGCCATAATCTCATTCGGATGGCGTGGCTGCTCAAACACATAAAAATAACGGTTAAAGTTAATTTCATAACCCACCACACCAACTTGACCGTCTTTGGCATCGGTATAAGTGGTATCAACTACTGCATCAGGCGCATGAGAAAGTACCTCTTTGGTCATATACGCAGCAATATCTTGATTTAGCGGTATGTTCTCATAGTCGGTGAGTTCACTATCCATTTGCACTTCACCATTAATTTTAACGGCCTCGGCATCAGGATTTTGCAACCCAAACGCAGCGATCAAAGCATTTTTTAAACCTTTGCTGATTTTGCTGAGTGGTAGGTTTTTCAAAAATGACGCTTCAAACCAAGCATAATCTTTCGATTCGCCGAACTGCTGTTCAATATAAGCCGATACTGAATTTTGGTCGCTGTCTGATAACTTGCCAAATTCTTTAGATGCTTTAAATAATTCAAGTTTTTCAGCATCAAATTGCAGATCAATGCGTAGAGGACGCAAGACTTTTACTCGGCGATAGCCAAAATCGGTATAGTCAAAGATTTTACTCACCGAACTTTCTTCAAAATCGGCATAAATACGGCTAATTTCATCAATCGAATTTTGGTCAATAAACTTGCGCTTATTACCTTCGTTTTTGCGCATAGATGAACCCATAGCAGTTGCATCAATGAGCTGTACTTTGCCTTTGCGCTGTTCAGGTTTACGGTTTGAGATTAACCAAATATAGGTTCCAATACCTGTACGGAAGAAAATATCAGTCGGTAATGCAACAATTGCTTCAAGATAATCATTTTCTAAAATGAAGCGTCTAATCTCCGACTCGCCTGAGCCTGCACCACCGTTAAACAATGGTGAACCTGATAGCACAATCGCACCACGACCACCACCATTTTCAGGCAGTTCTAGTTTGGAAATTAGATTTTGCAAAAACAGCATAGAACCATCGCTTGCTTTAGGTAAACCCGCACCAAAACGCCCATTTGAGCCTTTTTCTTTATGCTCTAATTGAACTGCACTAGCATCTTTCGCCCAAGACATGCCGAAAGGTGGGTTGGAGCATTGATAATGGAAACGCTGCCCTGCAAATAAGTCGTTACTGAGGGTACTGCCCAATTTAATATTTTGCGATAAATCACGGCTTGGGTCAGATTCTAGTTTTTTTAGCAGCATTGAACCCAATGCGACAGCATGAGTTTCAGGCTGTAATTCCTGTCCGTGGGGTACAAGTACAGGAGCAACTTTATAGCGGTCCTTAAAACCGTCTACATAGTTCATCATGTCAGTTAAAAAGCCCGATGTACCGCACGTTTGATCATAAATGGTACGGATTAAACCATTCTTTTGTTCAAATAGTTCATTATCAGGCTCAAGCAATAAAGTCGCTGCCAAATGCACAATATCGCGCGGGGTCATAAAGTCCTCTGACCCCGTACCGACTTCTGCACCAAATCTTGCAATCAAATGTTCATAGACATTACTCATGGTACGGTCAGGAACAACATTCGGATGTAAGTCGATGGCAGCGAAGTTGTTGCAAATGCGTAGCAGTAAATTCGCTTTAGAAAGCTTATTGATTGTTGTATTGAAATCAAACTGTTCAAAGATTACACGCACGTTTTCAGAAAAATTGGAAATGTAATCTTCAAGGTTGGCTTTAGTTTTTGTACCGCCTAAATTGGAAAGGTTATAGGTTGATTTGTTATAGAACGGATTGCCGCTTACGTTAGTAAGAATATCGTCAAGCGCCATCCCTTGATCTTTGAATTGCTCATAAGTATTGAGAACAGCATCTTTCGTTGGCTCAAGTACACATTCTAAACGTCTTAATACCGTAAAGGGCAAAATGATTTTACCGAACTCTGTATGCGGAAAATCCCCCCAAAGATCATTCGCATTGTTCCAAATAAAACTTGCCAGTGTCGATTCGGTATTGTTTGGTGCAGAAGCCATTTTGTTTTTCAACCTTATTTTGCAATAGCTAAATATTATGCAATAAACGTAAATTTTTCAACCTTGAAATGCAATATTTAAAAATTTCAAATCTGACTACTTTTTTATTTCATAATAAAGACTTAATGTTAAAATTTATCACAGGATAATCATTAGGCTTGGTGTGAGATGCCAAATAAGCAAGAAAAAATGACAGCATTTGGACAGTTTCGTATCTTAAAAATTGGAACAAAGTATATTCAAGCTGAACTGATCGGTAGTGTAAAAAATTATCAAGCCCAACTTGTCAAAAATACCGTACTAGCAGATATAGAAATAGGTGCAACCATTTTTCTGCGAGTAAATGATCAATCTACTCAAAACAGATACGGCACTAAAGTTCAGTTTGAACCAATTGAGCTTTTAACTGACCAAGCTGAAATTGAGAAATACATTTTGGCTGACAGGAAGCGAGTAGCAGAAATTTACATTCAAGCAGCACAAGAAAATTTGGATAAAGGTTGGTATAGCGGTGATGCCATAGATAAGGCACTATTTTTTAGCGCAAGCCATCCAACTTATAAACCAATCAATATTGAGCTACGCAACAGACGACTCAAAAATATCATTCATGCTTGTTGTAATTATCAGCACAAAACAACAGCACACTTCATTCATTTGTGTCGAGCAACTATAGATATGTACAAAGATGAACAACGATTGAGTGATTTGGAATTGAGCCAGTTTGAACAAAGCATCATTAAGATTCAATCCGATTTGAATTTATCAGAAGAAAATGCTCAACAAAAAGCAAATGAATATTTGAGTCAACTAAAAGGATTATTAAAAAGCTAAATTCACTTTCAACCTTATAATGCAAATTTTAAAAATGATTAGCTCAAGTAGTTTCAACCTTAGATTGCAAAATTAGAGTTTGTTAAGTTAAAAAATAAGGTGAGATTTAAAAAAATCCCACCTTAAAATGCAAATAGCC
>NZ_JAVIDR010000037.1 GCF_031157835.1 Acinetobacter rudis
CTCAACACACATGCAAAACAAGATTTCTTTTCATGGTCGCACGTTCTGCAAACAATGCAGTCTTGAAGCTTTAGAGCGTGGTAATGAAGAACACAAACATGCTGTAAACATCAAGGTTCGTGAAAATCATTTCAAAGGTGCTCAGTTACCGAGTCGTCATGAAAACTGTGGGTTTGGCAATTACGTCACTGAAAACAATGGGCAGTTAGAAGCTAAACAGAACTGTGCCAAGTTCACTAAAGATTTCTTGGCAGGCATGAATCGCAATCTAATCATGATTGGTCGCCCTGGTACTGGAAAAACTCACTTAGCATGCGCCGTGGCTAGAAATCTATTGGATCAACGCAAGTACGTTCGCTACATCACTTCTGAGGATATGGCTAATGAGATAGCCAATGCTTGGAAAAAGGCGGATGACAGTGAAACTAATGCGATTTATCGATTCACAGATACCGACTTACTGATTCTTGATGAATATGGCTTGCATGACCAACACGAAAGCCGCTTGCAGTTAGTACACAAGGTTTTATACGCACGTTATGACGAGAAAAAGCCAACGATGCTTATTTCGAACTTTGGGCTAGATGATCTTAAAGAGAATTTAGGCGACCGTCTCTGGTCTCGCTTTCAACATGATGGGTTGACGGTGGTTGAGTGCAATTGGGCAGATCAAAGGGTGGGTGCGGCATGAGCATAACAATTGACAATGTTCTTGATTTTGTTCGGACAGCGACTGGTTCAGACCTGAGTGAAATTGCAGACGCAATGATGGAAGCAGGCTATGAATACGAGTGCTACGAATGTGAAGTACATGAGTGTGAGGAATGCAATTGTGCCGATGAGATCAACGAGGAAAAAGAAAACTTTATTCGTCATTTAGCACAGCGTCTCAATCAATTTGGCTTGGACGACATGCTTTCTGAGTTGGAAACAGAAGCAGGCGAATTTGGTGTGTACATCAAGTTGAGGGCATCGGCATGAAGAAGACAGTTAGGGATAAAAACACAATTGATTGGTGTGAAGAATTGGAGGGATTGAAATATGCCCCCCTAATTAAGCATGGCACGGTTCACGCTTATAACAAGCACAAGTGTCGTTGTGAGTTTTGCAAGGAAGCAAAGGCGATTAGCAATCAACGTGCGGCATTGAAAGCCAAAATGAAAAGTCAGGCGGTGGCAGCATGACAAATAAGCTTCCTAAATACATCGAGACTGAACTCGGAAAAGAAAAGCTTTGCATTCACTGTGGTGAATATTGGCCACTTGATAGTGAGTTTTATTTTACGTACCGCAACAAGAATCGACCTGAAAAAATTTACTACGAGGCAGCATGTAAGTGCTGTTATGACCTGCGTTATAGACCAAACAGAATTAAAAACAAGGGCATTAATTCTGTTAAGTCATATCACGAAAAGGATGCCGCAGCATGAAAGCGAATGAGTTCAAGGTTGGTGATTTGGTTGTCATGGTTGATGCAAGTGACTATGACACTGTTTTTGAGGTTGTTGGTAGAACGCTTCGGATGTATCAGCTCAAGGGTGATGATGATTTGTTTTATGGTCGTTTACCTATTCAAATCCGCCCAGCCACACCAGAAGAGACCAAAGCCAATCGTCGTTTAATTCCCTCGAATACGATGGAATTAGAAGAATTAGACATGGTGGATGTACCACCTACAGCAATAGTGGTGGATCTATGAAAGCGAACGAGTTTGTTAAAGAGCTTGGGATTGAAGAAGCGCAGTTTCTTATTGATGAATGGGATGGAGAAGCTACTAATTGGTCACTTGAAACTGGATTTGTTTTTGTTGGTAAAAGTGTCGATACACACATGCTTTGTATTGAGACATTAAAACGCCTCGTTGAGTCGCATGATTTGGTTGAATCACTAGGCGGACTAGAGAAAGCAAAAGAGTTGTTAGTCGAGGTTGCCAATCGTGACCACAGGTATGCCCAAGACTTTGAAAAACCAGCATTAGAGAAAGCCATCGCAGACGTGGAGGCTTGTCAGTGAAATCAATCCGCCTAACTCCAGAAGAACGCCAGTTTATTTTAGCGAGACGAGAAAATATTGCCCAAAAGCTTGCTTTAGAAAATTTTCAAGAGAAAGCACTAGATGTGGCAAACCGTTGGGTTAAGTGGTCAAAAAAGAATGGTGAGGGTCTGAGCTTTTCTACATTCGTTAATAGCTTCAATTATCAGGATGGTGATGGAGAGCAAATATATGCTGCTGTTCAAGTAATTCTTGGGGCTGTTTACAAGGTTGGGTGGAACCCATGACTCCTAACCAGTTCCTGATCTTATTTATCCTGCTCATCGTTATCGCCGTGTTTGCATCATCACAGCAGAGTGTGCATCACGCACTAGGTTATTTATGAGCAGTATGACGATCGCTGAATACCAGCAGCTTGTTAAGAAAAAGACCGTAAGACGTAAGCGTCCTGCGGTCAAAACTCAAAAGGTAGTGAGCGAAGGTGAGGCAACACTAGCTCAGCATCTAAAAGTTCATGGGATTAGTTTTGAGACAGAGTTTAAGTTTCACCAGGATAGAAAATGGAGAGCTGATTTTTATTTAACTGGGACAAAGCTGTTGATCGAGGTTGAGGGCGGTATTTGGAGTAATGGAAGGCATACAAGAGGCAGAGGGTATCAAGCAGATATAGAGAAGTATAACGCGGCAGCAATGTTGGGTTATACGGTGCTGAGGTTTAGCACGGCGGATGTGAAGAGTGGTAGGGCGATAGAGCAGATTAAGGGGATGGTGAGTGATGCGTAAGAAAAAAGATAAGTCATGGCTGTATGTGGTGTTGTTCATGATCTTTGTTGTTGTGGCTTTAGCACTTAATACATTCAACACAATACAGGTCTGTAAAACACAAGATGTCTTTTGGGTAAGTGGTACACAGTACACGTGTAAATGGTTTAAGTGATGGTGAACAGAATGAATGCGACAGTAGAAAGAAAACATTTTTCAGTGGCAATTAATTGGGCAGAAAAACCTATTGAATGGCATCTTGAGCAATATGGATCATGGCTGTTGCTGGACGATCTGCATATAGGCAGCTTGGGTGCTTCGAGCGTGTTAGGTCATTTGATTGATACAGCTAATGGTGTCTGTGTTGATAATCGAGAAAGAGTACCACCATTATGCAAGATCAATGATTCACACGCTGATGCTGTGAGCGATATGCTTGAAGACTTAATGAAAATTGAAAATGAAAAAGTTAAGAAATGGCTCAAGGTTGTAGTAATGTTTTATGTTGAATTTAAGTCAGAAGCGACAATTGCTAAAAAGCTTGGTGTATCTGAATACTCAGTAACACGAGATAAAATGCTTGGAATGGTTCGGTTGGCAACCAAGTATAAATTTAGAAGCCGAATTATTGGCGCTTGAAAGTCAGGGTGCATTGTGTCATATTTCAGGTACAGTGACCGAAGTATGAGTAATTCACTGGATAGGCCTCGCATTTGCGGGGTTTTGTTTTAATAGAAATAGCTAATTGATTTTAAATAGTTAATATATTAACATTTTTATGTGAGGCTAATCCTAGCGCCTCACAGGATGTATACCGACA
Organism: Acinetobacter rudis; assembly: GCF_031157835.1. Lineage (GTDB taxonomy): Bacteria > Pseudomonadota > Gammaproteobacteria > Pseudomonadales > Moraxellaceae > Acinetobacter > Acinetobacter rudis_A. The sequence continues at coordinate 3,574 of NZ_JAVIDR010000037.1, forward strand.
TCCAAAACCATTTATAAGCCCAGTGTACGCATCTGGGCTTTTTTTTGCCTAGAGGAAAGGGGTAGTTATGGGGAGTCGCTGGCATAAAACACAAGAAAACAATATGTGTCCTGATGTTGAGGCGGCTCCATGTCCTTGGTGTGGGGTAAATTCAGTTGTAGTTGATTCGATGAGATTTATTCATGAAAATTTGAGCATTTGGATGGCATAAGCTAGTTGCCATGAGTGTGGCGCTCAGTCACCAAATACAGGATTTCCTAAATGGTCAGATCACCTACAACATGAAGATTACTTATATTTAAATGATGAAAGCGAACGTGAAGTTGTGAACTTTGCAGTAATGATTTGGAATCAGAGAGTTTGATTTGTGTTTTTAATGAGGATTTAATTATGGGAAGGAACAATCATAAACATATTGAGCAATTGATATAATCCAAATAAGCTGATAACTTATTTTTTTATAAAAATTTAAAGAGAAAGTTATGTTGGTACAAATAAAAGATGGACTTTTTGTTAATACAGATTTTATAGTATCAGTTCGAAAGTTTGAGTATGAGGATAGTAATGAGGTTCGAGTTGTTATTGATACTCTACCATCCTCAAATAGCAGATGTTCTTCATTCATCGTTGAAACAGCTAGTGAAGCTGAAGCTAATAAACTGATTGAAAGTTTAAATATGTTTTAATCTCTAGATTATCGGTCGTAGAACTAGGGATAAAGTTTTATGACAATTAATTATCTGAAAATTGGGTTTGATTTCAGTTAGCCCTCAATGTGTTGTATATCAACTTATAATGTGTTGTAATGGTTAGGTGAGTAGAACTGTTCACATGGATGATACCCTGTCATCCAAAAACCACTTACAGCCTAGTGTACGCATTTAGGCTGTTTTTTTTGTGCCTTTTATTAACTATGGCGCTGTACTTTGTAATTTAATTAATTGATATATAATAATTGAAATGGTACACTTATGGAGTGAGTTAATCACTAGTTATGCTCACATGGATGTCATACCATCCACACATTTACAGTCCAGAATACACCATCTGGGCTTTTTTTATGGAATGATTATTTTCTAGGCTTTGATTTAGGTTGATTTGTGGTGTTAAACGATTTGTTATGAATGTAATAAATTTAAGGTTTTAGGGTAATGCTGTATGATACAGCCCAATTAATGAGGGAGATTAATATTTTCCTTGATACATCTATGATAATATGCTAATTATCTAAAGATAATCAACACTATCTTAGTGGTTAGCTAGTACTATTTTGATTGTGGATTATATGTGCATCACTTACTTTGGTTAAGTGAATAATAGTCAGACTTACTTTGCGATTCAGTAAGTCTGGCTTTTTTTATATTCATAAATATAGGTAATATTTAATCAAAATTTTTTATATAACGTTCAGTTTTTTTAAATTTTTAATTTAATTATCTTTAAAAATAAAATAAAATTTCATAAAAGAGACTACTTTTAAGGACAGAGTATTGCTATTTTTTCTTATTTTTCAATTGGTTGCGGTCTTATTGCTGATTGTGTTTGTGATATATTATTTTAGCAAAAGGTAGTAAAAATTAGTTAATCTATATTTGATTGGCCATATTTCATTAAGCTTAGGTATATCTAGGTTGTTTAATTTTAGCTACATATTTTTAACATTAAAAATAAAGAAAGCCATGTGATAAGAGTAGTGATGGGTATAGTATTTTAACTTTAAGGTTTAAAGGTGTTTGCAATCAATGGATATATGTATTGGCGGACCATGGCATGGAAGCATCGTTTTAAAATGCAAGACTCGGAAAGAGCAATTTAGAGTAAAAAATTCACTAGGTCAGTCAATTTTATATGAGAGAAGACCAATGATGATTGGGAGTAGAAACTTAAATTTTTGGCTTGATTCAAGTTTATCCAATGATCAGATAAATAAGTTATTGGTAATTGTAATACAGAAATATGGCAATAGTACTTAAGATATGCTAGTTGTTATTTAGGTTGCTTACTGCAATATATGAAATAAATATCCATCTTTAAGGTGGTTTTTTAATGCCCAAATTTTAATTGTTAGATGAAATACAATATGGATGATGTTGTGGAATATAAAGATAGTCGTGTAGTCGTCGAAATTAATGGTGAGATTCAATATTCTTGTTTCGATAAGGATGGTGGAAGGGGTGGGGTTGCATCATTGGATACTAATGTATTAAAACATGTAGAAGCTCAACTGCAAGAATCGCTTCTACATATAAAAGAGTTAATTAACCCAAAGTAAGCTCTTTATTTATGTTTTTTAATACATCATTCCAGCTAAGTGATTTTAAAAATGGGTGCCATAGTCGAGGTGCAATAAATCTCATTTGTCTACCATGTAGCCATACTGGTACAACAGTCCCAACTAGCCCAGCATTTGTGGCGCAAAATTGTAATGAATTAGTAATTCTCAACTGTTGATTACTTGTTTTATACTCAAAATTACTCTCCATTGGGATAATAATAACACTTTGTCCCTGCTGTTTAATGTGGGCAATTTTAAACTTATTCACTATAAACTCCTTGTTTGGTGATGATGTAAACCATTGAGCAGTATTATTGATTACCATTAATTTAAATTGAGACAAAGTGATTGATGATTGTTTTAATTGATTTAATTGTATCAATTTAAAACGATTATTGTGTTTTTATGGAATTAAACGCCGTGGATAATCATGGACATTCAAAAATACAAAGCCCTAACCAATAAGAAGCCCATCAAAACAAAACCAAGAACTAGGCCGCTACCTAAGGCTAAGCAATCCTACTTGGATGCATTTGAGCGATTAAAAGAAATCCTTGATCGCATGGAAATTAAATACGAAGAGTATTTTCACTTCAAAAGCACTAAGCATTGGCGTTTTGACTTTCACCTTGTTGAATATCGAATGTTGATTGAAATTGCTGGCGGCCCATGGTCTGGCGGAAGAAAGGGCAAACTTGCGACTAAGGCCTGGAGTATGGACCGTTACGATCATGCTGAGGATATGGGTTATCGATTTCAGCAATTCTTACCTGCTGATGTAGATATGGGGCGTGCAACTGCTTGGCTTAGAAATTTAAAGGTATCTTATGGACCAAATCAGACCATTTCCACCGACTGACTTTATCGATCAGGCGGAGGAAGAAGAATCTATTCGCCTAGTGCCCGCCGTGGATCTAAAAGAATGGGTAGTAAATAACTTTTTAACTTTAGGTGGTGCTCTACATAATCCAGACCATGACCACATTGCCGAGCTATTACATGATGATGAAACGGTTTTAGCCTTTGCTTGGGCATCTTCTGCAATGACAGCTAAAAAGCGTATGGTATTGGGCCAATGTGAAAAAGTGATGTTTAACCAGGGCGGATGGAAGAAAGCTCGACAAGAGCAACAGATGCGAGATTGGTTCGGTTTTGTGCCAGTCTATTTAATTACCATTGATGCATCATTCTGTGAACAAGCGACTGACCGTGATTTCTGTGCTTTGATTGAGCATGAGCTTTATCACATCGGTGTAGAACGTGACGAAGATGGTGAAACTATTTATAGCGATCATACAGGTCTACCTAAACATTATTTAGCAGGCCACGACGTTGAAGAATTTATCGGTGTGGTCAAACGATGGGGAGCAAGCGAAAGTGTTAAACGACTTGTTGAGGTCGCACAGAATCCTCCGTTTGTACCTGATTTGGATGTAGCAAAGTGCTGCGGAAACTGTGTAATCAATTGAGCCGAAAGGCTCTTTTTTTTGCCAGTCTTCCTTGATGAGCCTTGATGGATTTTGATTTATGGCAAAGCTAAGAAAAGCCGAGCAACTCTATATAGTTCGGTCACTTGCGCAGTTCATGACACCCACTGAGGTGGTAAAGGACATCAAGGAAAAATTCAACATTGATGTATCTCCTCAACAGGTTGAAGGATATGACCCCACCAAGGTGGCAGGTCGAGATTTAAGACAAGAGTTTAGGGATGAATTTGAACAGGCACGGGAAGAGTATCTACGGCAACCCATTCACAATATCAGCGGTGCAAACGATATTGTTCAGTTGAAGATTTTGAGTGACTTACTCTTTCAGAAAAAAACCAATGTGCCAATGACGATCAAGCTCATCGATCAGATGCAAAAAATTGTGAAAGGCTTTTATGAAAAAAGAATTGAAATCACTGG
>NZ_JAVIDR010000038.1 GCF_031157835.1 Acinetobacter rudis
CATGAGCTTCCACTAAATGGTTAGGGAGATTACGGGAAATAGTTTCACAAAACTTAGGCACCACATCTGAAGAAAATAATGGTCTAAACCCAGCTGATGTAAAACCTAGATCTAACCCACCACCACCACAAAAAACCGATACATAAGTTAATTCATTAGATGGAGTTACGTGTTCATTTGATACTTTTAAATTCTCTAGAGACCGTAAATATTCATTAGAAGCTATCTTCTCTAGTTTTCCAAAAGCATTCATTTATATCTCAAAACAAAAAAATATCAGGGCTAATGATAAACAAAAAAATACCAATGAGCGTACTCTTTCAATTTTATTAGTATGGTTGGTGTTTTAAAAACCAATTTCAAAATTGATTTAACATAAAATCTCTTATACGCAGCCCAAGTTAATCCTGGGCTTTTTGTTCAATCTGATCCTTGGCCTCAAATATGCCAGGATTGGTAATCCGAATGTTTTCCTGACAATTTCCGCAAAGCATCAGTCCTGCAAAAAGCTGTACGTTTTCCCTTGAATCACAGAAAGCACATGGTTTAGAGAGTTGAATAATATTACTCATGGCTTTTTCCCCTCAAAATAGTTCTTTTGAGCATACGCATTTCCTTGTCTCTGCATACCGCGAATGTCATCTCTTTCTACTTTTAACTGCATAAGCGTACCAAGCAGCATCATGTATACCCCACCAAAATCTTCAAAGAATTTTTTGTTCAGATAATTGGCTTCAGTAAACTTATCGAGGGAATAGTTAATCTGCTTTTCGAAATCATTCACCAATGTTTCAATCCGACTGGCCTGCCGTTCAATACTGGCCATCTGTAAATTACTGGTCAGAAGATCCCGCAGATAAGTCCCTAATTTATCGCCCTTCAACTGAGCCAAACGCTCATATTCTTGTGCGACCTGATTGTCTAATCTGACGGCAACGGTTCGGGTACTGTTCATGAAAAACTCCTATCATTTGTTTTCAATCTAAGCACCTAATTTCTAAAAAGTAACTATCAAATATAAGTAAACACTGTGTTAAATTTTAATGATTACAGGTTAAATATCTAATATAAAAAGAGAAATTCATATAAAAGCGTAAACAAAGGTGATTACAAGCTATCCTATTGTTTTGTAAGTAAATATTGCACTTTATCTGCAACAAAAAGTGTTTACAGCTAAACCTATGAAAAATAATAAAAATCATGCTAAAAGCGTAAACGCTTTCCAGACAGATGAAAAATCGCTGTATCCCTTATAGCATAAGGCTTTGGAGCTTTTATCTTTAGATGCGTGGTGTGTGAACCAAAAATTGCCGGTATGTACCGGCTTCTAATCCATTTAATTAACTTAACTGACAGTAAAGATAGTGCTTGGCCAAAAGAGATCCTGACTATTGTGTTTCTAAGGGAAAATCTATAAGCGGGAATTCTAGCTTACAGATCAAAAATAAAACCCAAGTTAAAACGTTCTCACATACGATTTCAGCCACGTTTTTGCTTAAGATATAGAATCTATTATTGAAATGAGTAATCAGGTCAAAAAACGCAAATGAGCGCCCAATAGAGGCTATTTTTATTCTAATCAGGATGAATAGAGCGAGTGTCTACGAGCGAAGCACCAAAATTCGCATCTCGACTCTTTGAAAAACAGCTTTTTAGGCAGTGAAGCCTAAATAAGCGTAAATCACATGAAGAAAATTGAGTCTAGATCGAGCGGAGCGAGTAAAAAAGTTTTATGAGCGGAGCGAATTCCAAGTTGCTTTTGCTCTTGCCTTTGCTTTTCTTAAAGTCACAACCAGATGATTTAAAAAATTGCCCCAGGAATCGAGCGAAAGCGAGATTCAATAGAGTTTGAGCGAAGCGAAAACCAAGGGCAATTTTTCATTCCCTTGGCTTTTAATAATTTTAAAGTTTTTAAATGCTTTTAGACTAGCTAAAAGCCTTGATAAACAAGCATTTCAACCTCTATATGTCCACGTTTACCTTGCAATATGTCCACGTTTACCTTGCAATATGTCCACGTTTACCTTGCAATATGTCCACGTTTACCTTGCATAAGTACACAAATAATATTAATGTGGATTTATACACAATAAAAAATTAGTGGTCATGAGAGATTTAATCGTAAAAGATAATGCTTTAATAAACGCTAGCTATAACCTAGATTTAGTAGAACAACGCTTAATTTTATTGGCTATTGTTGAAGCTCGCGAAAGTGGTAAAGGAATTAATGCCAATGATCCATTAGAGATCCATGCAGATAGTTATATCAATCAATTTGGTGTACACCGAAATACAGCCTATCAAGCGTTAAAAGATGCCTGTAAGGATCTATTTGCTCGTCAATTTAGCTATCAAGAAAAAAAAGCGAATGGGAATACAAGAAATGTTATGAGTAGATGGGTCTCTCAAATTGCCTATAACGATAATGAAGCAATCGTTGACCTAATTTTTGCTCCTGCAGTAGTTCCATTCATAACCAGATTAGAAGAACAATTTACGAAATATGAGTTACAACAAGTGCGTAGTCTTAGTAGTGCTTATGCCATTCGTTTATATGAGCTTTTAATTCAATGGCGAAGTGCAGGAAAAACTCCTTTTATAGAGCTACAAGATTTTAGAAAAAAATTAGGTGTTCTTGATAATGAATATCTAAGAATGGCCCATTTAAAAGAACGTATTTTAGAACTATCAATTAAACAAATAAATGAACATACGGATATCATTGTAGAATATCAGCAGCATAAAAGAGGTCGATCAATTGCTGGATTCTCTTTTACCTTTAAGCAAAAAAAGAACAGCCCATCAATAGAAAGAGATCCAAATACTTTCTACTTTTCTTCAAAAATGACCGATGCTCAACGGCATATGTTTGCAAATAAACTTTCGGAATTACCTGAAATGAGTAAATACTCCCAGGGAACGGAAAGCTATCAACAATTTGCCATACGCATTGCAGAAATGCTTCAAGACCCTACTAAACTTGAGGAGTTATATCCTTATCTTAACAAAGTTGGGTTCAAAGCTACCTAGATTATAGACTTGATCATTTGTCTATTAGACAGTCTAATAGACATCAACTTTTGACAAGATTAGGCATAGTTTTACACCATGAAAAGTCTTTCAGTTCTTGAATTATCCAAACTTTACAACATAAACAGACAAACGATTTACAACCATATAAATAAAGGAATTTTAAGTAAAAATTCTGATAATAAAATCGACTTAGCTGAGGCTATTCGAGTATTTGGGGAACCAATTAAAAAAAATGATGTAAAAGAAACTGTAAAAGTAGACACCACAAATTCGGCGGAAGTTTTACTGCTTAGACAACAGATAGACATGCTAAAAAATCAACTTGATGATGCAAAAGATAGAGAGTCGTTCTATCAAAATCAAATTGAAACAATGCAACGCCTATTAGAAGCGCCAAAAACCAATATGACTACGTTTACCGATCAAGAGCCGATGCAACCCAGCACGGCTACAACAGACGTTAAACATGACGGATTGACTACTCCGGTTGAAACAGAAAACCCACGGATTCCAGTACCGGAGCATGTAGAGCCTGAACCGGAGAAACGAGGCTTCTGGAGCCGATTCTTTAAGCCGTATGGCTGATCTGATTATCCGGTGCTGCTAATTAAAGGCGTGGAACTTTGGCTAAATATTAGGCGTGGAACGTGAATAATCGACAAAAAAGCCCTGCTCGGTAGGTCAGGGCTTTTTAATACAGCTTAAGCGATTGATTTAAAACAACTTAAAAAGAGCATTTCGCATAAGGTGTATTATGTTAATTTTAGGAAAATTAAAAATATACATAGTGAGCTCTCTTTAGATTAATATATTTCCTAGTTTCTAAAATATAGTAAAAATAATATGGCTGGAATGTTTCTAACTGAGAAGCGGATGTATGATTTTAAAAAAAGTGAAGAGCGTACAAATGCTCAGTTAAAAAGAGCGGGGATGAAAAACTTTCACACCTATCCAATTATTTGTGGATGCCCAGATCCAACATGTGGTGGTTGGCATCAGGTTGATTTATCACGTCCATTACCGACAAGCGAAAAGTGTGATGAGATATTAAAGCATCATAATCAGGCTAAAAAGAAGAAAAAATCATAGTCGAATCAATCTATTTAACATAATGGGCGTTATGCGAAATGCATTGTAAAAATACTTTGTTTTTCAATTATTTAAAAATTTTTAAGCGATCTAAGAAATAGCAAAAAGCTGACTTGGAAACATATCGGCTTTTTTATGAGCAAAAATGGAATATTCTGCCAACAAAATCGATTAATAAATGATCAAAAATCGATTTTCTATGATTTCTAAAGCCTTCTCCAGAGCTATTTTATCCCCATTTTATGCGGACAACTCTTGGGATAATTTACTTGCAATGTGTATCCGATCGAATACAATATTGAGAGAAGGTTAAGGAATGCTCATGATTGAAATTAAACGTCTGCCTGAATTTGATGAATGGCTAGATGGCATTAAAGACAATATGACCCGAATCCGTTTGAATCGTCGATTAGATAAGGTTCAACGTGGTAATTGGGGAGACATTAAGCCCTTGCAAGATGGGGTTTGGGAAATGAGAGAATTCTTTGGTTCTGGCTGGCGAATGTATTATATACAGCATGGTGATGTCGTGATCGTAATGCTTGGTGGCGGAGATAAATCAACCCAGCAAGATGACGTTAAACGAGCAGTCAAATTATCGAAAACATTGGAGGATTGAAAATGGTTAAAGTGGCTGACTTACCAAGTTTTGATATGGCTGAGTCTCTCAAAACAGAAGAAGATATCGTGATGTATCTTAATATGGTTCTTGAGGACAATGATCCTGCAGAATTAGCTCATGCTCTTGGCGTTATTGCTAAAGCAAGAGGAATGACTCAGATTGCTAAAGAGGCTGGTATTGGCCGTGAAGCCCTTTATAAAGCCCTTCGTCATGATTCAGCACCTCGTTTTGATACAATCAATCGTGTTGTGAGTGCCTTAGGGTTAAAACTTACAGTGCAGAATGCTTAGAGCGAAGAATAGTAAAATGGGAGCTCAAGGCTCCCATTTTTGATTTCGCATAAGCAGTATTATGTTAATTTTAGAAAAATTAAAGATTTACCAATATTCATGGCTCTTACTAGATTTTGAACAAAAACTTTCATGAAATATATCCGAAGTACATATTAGTCCTAAATCTAAATGATTAGTCAGGAAATCAACATTCCAATTACTCTTCATAATTTTTTGATTTATAACAATAATTTTATCATCACAAGGAATTTTTTCTTGTTTAAACCTATAGTCATATTCCAAGATTTGACCTATTGCTAACCTTAAACGACTTTGTAAGTTTCTTGGTAATATTGTTTTTACCTCAAACATAGCGGTATTGCCATCTGGCCAATGGGCATAAATATCAACTGAAGATGGATCTAACTGGACTTTTGCCCCTTGAGTGATAAATTTACTACTCAACTTATCAACAATCTGCTCGTGCAAAATATGTTTAGCTTTTCTTTTTTGAATCCCTTTTTGCAAATTATTTAAAAGCTTTTGTAATTCCTGAGGCGATTTAATTATATCTTCTAAGTTACTAATATTTGATAGATCTAAGCTTTCAAACTCTTTTAATCGGACTGTAAAATTACTGTCAACAACATCCTCATCACCTTCTAACCCATTAATATAGTTAGCTTTAACGTATTCTTCTGTGTGTTCACCAAATATAAGCTCCTCATCAGGTATATTTCCGTAAAAATCAAACCATGTTTTCCTAGTTTCTATTGACGTATCACTAGGAACCCAAAAATCTTTGTTTTCATAGACATTTACAATCTCCTCGCACGACAAAATAAATAAAGGATCTAAAGACTTTAATCTTAAAATTTTATTATTATCTAATTGAAATAAATCGCTTTTACTTAAAAACTTCATCCAATCCTGAACGTTACGACGGCTATGTCTAAACTTATTTATATCTAATTTTTCTGTTCCTAACCTATTTTTTATAATTACGGCCACACATCTTTCCCACTCGTCCTGTCTTTTGACAGGGATTAAAAAGTGTTGGATCTCATCAGTCGATAATTCCGGTGAAAAACCCTTTTTATTCAGCTCTATTAATATTCTTAAAACTAAAACAGTTGGTCTAAATAGAACTCCTTGATCTAGCTGTAAGGTAATTAATGTATCGGGAACTTTAAAACCATTATTTGACAAGTCTGATTTTAGACCACTTTGGATAGTTGATTTTTGGCCATTGGGATATTGATACCTTAAAGCTTGCAGGGTAATAAGCTCTGAAAAACCAATATCACCTGATAGATAGGAATAACCTAATTTAGTAATAGCTAATTTTCTAGAAACTCTTGTGGAATAAATCAAACCTAATTCAGCTAATATTTGTTGATAATCTCTCCAAGCATCATCTTTACCATCTCTTTCATTAGGAGTTAAAACTCCTTCTTTGACCATGATTTCAGTTAAACTTTTGCCAAAGTCTAATCCTCCAACAAACATACTTGCCGCTTCTAACATTTTATAAAGGGTGTAAGGCTCAATCCCTACTGCATGTTGGGTAAAAAACCATGTATGTCCAGGATATGGTAAAGGTAAGGTCATTTTATTCCTTCAGCGCCTTTTTAAGTTGTTTTGCTATTTGTTGAGCCATCAAAGGTGGTACAGCATTTCCTACTTGTCGATATGATGCTGTAGGCCCACCTTCAAATATCCACCAATCAGGAAAAGATTGTAATCTTGCTGCTTCTCGAACAGTGATATGACGATGTTCATAAGGATGAATAAATGGTCGTCCTCCCCCTGCTCCGGAGCCAACAAGAATAGTTCCAGAAGGTTTTTCTGGATGAATTCTATCTGTTCTATCTTTTTTATCCCTTTCACCAGGCAGAACTGTGCTATATCGATCAATGATTGCTTGGCTGTGAACTCTAAATATATGATTTTCAACATTTTCTAAATATTGGAGAGCATGTTTAGATGGTATTGGTGGAGGTAATAATAAATTAGAATCATCATTAGCATAGAGCTGTTCTGGCCATGTAAACTTTTCATAAGTTGCTTTGTTTTTAAAGCCTACAGCAATAACTCTTTGCCTAATTTGAGGTACCCCATACCAAGCAGAGTTCAACTTTGTCCACTTAATATGATAACCAGTAGTTTCTGTAAAGTAGTCCAACATTGTTTTCCAATCTTGTCCTTTATTTACAGTTAAAATGCCTGGAACATTCTCAAACAAGAAGGCATCAGGTTCTATCTCTTTAATAAACCGAGCATATTCAAATACTAACCCCCCCCGAGGATCATCGATAGACTTTCTAGATCCTAATATACTGAAGGATTGACAAGGTGGTCCCCCAATTACGATCGAGACGTCTTCCTTCAATCTACTTTTTAGCTCGATGCCAGATAATTCTGAAATATCATGAGCTTCCACTAAATGGTTAGGGAGATTACGGGAAATAGTTTCACAAAACTTAGGCACCACATCTGAAGAAAAT
>NZ_JAVIDR010000039.1 GCF_031157835.1 Acinetobacter rudis
GATTGCAAAATTAGAGTTTGTTAAGTTAAAAAATAAGGTGAGATTTAAAAAAATCCCACCTTAAAATGCAAATAGCCTTTATTTTCTATTTGTACTACAAAGCCCATGAAGTAATTATTTGCTAAGTGTGCATTTAGAAAATCTAGAATGGGCTGTTCAGAATCCCATTGTTCATTCCAGGGTTCAGCACTATAGGTTTCGCAATAGAGTGTGGCGCAATCGGTTATATGTCCGGCATGAAAAGGCATAATTTCTATATTCATCGTCACATCATTCTTGTTCAGGTTTATTAAGTTGCGAGGGGAGATTTGGCTTAGCAATAGGGAGTAGAATTTTAAAACAACTCCCACCTAATTTAGATTTTTCGTAGTAAATTTGGCCTTGGTGGGCAGAAATAATGGCGTGTACCACAGATAATCCTAGCCCCGTACCTCCTTGATTTTTACCACGTGAAGGCTCAAGTCGATAAAATGGGTCAAAGAGATAAGCAATGTGGTGTTCTGCAATACCAGGGCCTTCATCTTCAAATTTAAGTACCCAGTTTTTATTATTTATTTCACAGGTTATTTTGATTAAGCCAGGGTTTGCATAGCGAATTGCATTTTCAAATAAAGCAGTAAGTACTTGTTTAATTCTTTGCTCATCACAATAACAACTTTGTTCGGTTAAATTTGCTTGTACTCGAAGCTGTGCTTGTTCAAAGCGATCTTGATAATGTTCAATGAGCTGAATAATGATGTGATGTAAACTATTTACATCAAATTGCATACGAAGTTGATGATTTTCTGCCAGACTTAGCGTTCTTAAATCTTCAATGAGTAAAGATAACTGTTCGACTTGGCCTAGTAAATCTTTAAACAGCAAAGTGTTAGGTTCAAATACACCATCAATAATACCGTGTAAACGTCCTTGTAATATAGTGACAGGAGTACGCAACTCATGGGCAATGGCTGCATTCCACATGCTGGTATTTTTTACAGAGGTTTCGAGTTGACTTGCCATGGCATTAAAGTCATCAATTAATTGGAGTAGTTCGGCAGGAGAGTTAGGTGCATTGACTTGCGCCCGTACAGAGAGTTTACCCTGACTAATTTGTTGCGCCGCTTCAGCAATGGCTTGAATTGGGCTAATAAACTTGCGAGATAACCGAATCCCTAAGAAAATAGAAGTAATAAAGCCGACAGTTGTAACAAATGCAATCCACAGAAAATCTACGATATTAAAGCTGAGCTCATCAGACATTAACTCTTGTTCAGTAATGAGATTAAAGTCCAATGCAAGTGTATAAACAAAATAACCAGTGAAACATGAAAATAGTACAGTCACCAAGCTGACTTTAGTTAAAGTGACAATGAGTTGGCGACTAATGCTATGTTTCATTTTCATTGTACTTGATCCAAACGATAGCCTACACCTCGTACATTAATGAGAAAATTCATGAGTTGCTGATCTTCTAATTTTTTTCGTAGTTTACTGACATGGCTGTCTACAGTGCGTTCTAATGCATCGCTATCAGGTAAACATTGATTCATTAATTCATGGCGAGTAAATACTTTGTAGGGATGCTGTGCCATTAACAGTAAAATTTTATATTCTGTTAAAGTTAAATTCAGTGCCTGTATATGCTGTTGATGCTTAATTGACACATGATGTGTTTCACAGTTGATGATAATATTTTTATAAGTAATGGTTTGCTGTGACTGTTGTTGTATGGTCAAGGACGAGCGACGTAATAGAGCTTGGACTCTTGCGACCAATTCATTGGGGTTAAAAGGTTTAATAACAAAATCATCAGCACCCATTCTAAGAGCAACAATTTTATCTACCTCTTGGTCAAGGGCCGTTAGCATAATGACTGGAGTTGATTTATTTTGTCGTAATGTATTCAATACTTCCCAACCCGTCATTTGCGGCATTTTAACATCTAAAATAATAAGATCTATTGTGGTATTCGCTTGTATTTCTAAGGCTTGCAAACCATTCATTGCTCGAATGACATTAAAATCTGATTTTTTTAAATAATTTTCAACAATATCACCAATATCGTAGTCATCTTCGACAACCAATATGGTTTTACCAGGATGATCAAATTGAAATGAGGAAGGCGTCATCATGTCGTCACACAAACTGTTTCAGCAAGCTTAAATGATTTTAAAAGAAAATATTGTGAAAATCTCCACACATTTTACACAGTCCATTAACTTCCATTACACAGTTATAAGAATAATAAAGCCATCTAAAATTGGAATGCCATAATGTATAAGCCGCTGGTTTATTTATTCTCTCTGGGGTTAATCACTGCGACACTGCAAGGCTGTAGTTTATCTGAGGATGAAGCTGCAATGTTTGCAGAAGATACAGGTCCAGTCAAAATTAGTGTAACGACCGTCAAACAACAATCAATTGAACATGAAGAAAACTTACCTGCGCGTGTGCAGGCTTTTCGCGTTGCAGAAATTAGACCACAAGTTGGGGGGATTTTGGAGCGTGTATTATTCAATCAAGGCAGTGAGGTAAAGGCAGGGCAAGCTTTATTCAAAATAAATGCCGAATTGTTTCAAGCCGATGTAAACAGTGAAAAAGCAGCATTGTCTAAAGCTGAATCTGAAGCGCAGCGTTTGTACGTACAGTTACAACGTTACCAACAGTTATTACCAAGTCATGCTGTAAGCAAACAAGAAGTTAAAAACACAGAAGCTGAGTATCAGCAAGCATTGTCTCAAGTGGCACAAACGAAAGCGAGTTTGGCACGTCAACAATTACATCTTCGTTATGCAACAGTACAAGCACCTATTTCAGGACGTATTGGGAAAATTTTGGTCACAGAAGGATCATTGGTAAATAGTAATGATCCAACTGCTATGGCTGTAGTTCAACAGATTGATAAGGTCTATGTTGATGTGAAGCAGTCCATTGCAGAGTACGAGGCTTTACAAGATCAATTGAGTCGTGGTGAATTGCAAAAAAGTGCAGTTTCAAATGTAGAAATTTTAAATAGTCAAGGACAGCCATATGCTGTCACAGGAAAACTATTGTTCTCAGACACGCAAGTTGACCCTGAAACAGGAGATGTCAATATCCGTATCTTGGTTGATAATCCACAGCGTAAATTATTACCTGGTATGTATGTACGAGTAAAAATGAATCGTGCATCACAACCAAATGCGATTGTAGTACCAGAACAAGCTGTGCAGCGAAATTCAAATGGTCAAGCACAGGTGTTGGTGCTTGATGCTAAGCAAAATACCAGTGAGCGTCTTATTACGCTTGGTGCATTACAACAAGGTTATTATGTTGTACAACAAGGTTTAAAAGTGGGTGAACGAATTGTAGTGCAAGGCCACGAACGTATTCAGCCTAAAGTAAAACTCAATATTGCTGAATGGAAGGCACCTGCGACACCTATTGTGGCTCAAGCACAAACTCCTGCGGCAGCAGGCTCAGGAGGTAGCTAATGTTGTCACAATTTTTTATTCGGCGTCCTATCTTTGCTTGGGTGATTGCGATATTCATTATTTTGTTTGGTATCTTGAGTATTCCAAAGTTACCAATTGCACGCTTTCCTTCTGTAGCACCTCCAACGATTAGTATTTATGCCTCATATCCTGGTGCAACACCGCAAACTTTAAATGATAGTGTTGTGTCATTAATTGAGAAAGAACTCTCTGGTGTAAAAAATTTACTCTATTACAGCTCAAGTTCTGATACTTCAGGAAGTGCTAGTATCACTGCGACTTTTAAGCCAGGCACTGATCCTGAAATGGCTCAAGTTGATGTACAAAATAAAATCAAAAGTGTTGAGCCGCGTTTACCACAAGTGGTCAGACAACAAGGCTTAGCGATTGAAGCGGCTTCTTCGGGTTTCTTGATGATGGTCGGGATTCATTCTCCGAATCATCAATATTCTGAAATTGATTTGAGTGATTATCTCGTTCGTAATGTGGTTGAAGAGCTAAAACGCGTAGAAGGTGTTGGGCGCATTGAATCTTTTGGTTCGGAAAAAGCCATGCGTATATGGGTTGATCCGAAGAAATTGGTATCGTATCAATTATCTATGGCCGATATTGCTCAAGCAATCCAAACACAAAATAGCCCAATTTCACCAGGTCGTGTCGGGGATCTACCTGCGGTACAAGGGCAAATGATTAGTTTGCCATTAACTGCACAAGGACAGCTAACCTCAGTTGAACAGTTCAAAAACATTACACTACGTGCGAATCAACAAGGGGCACAGGTTAAACTTTCCGATGTGGCACGGGTGGAGCTAGGTGCACAAGCCTATAATTTCTCAATTTTAGAAAATGGCAAACCAGCTACGGCACTAGCGATTCAAATTAGCCCTGGTGGTAATGCTGTAAAGACATCAGAGGCAGTAAAAAAACGTGTTCATGAATTAAGTCAATCCTTACCACAAGGGATGCAATTCTCAATTCCTTATGACACAGCACCTTTTGTCAAAGTCTCTATTGAAAAAGTGATTATGACTTTGGTTGAAGCAATGATTCTTGTGTTTATTGTCATGTTCATGTTTTTACATAATGTGCGTTATACCTTGATTCCTTCGATTGTGGCACCCATCGCATTACTTGGTACTTTTGCGGTCATGCTGTTGTTTGGTTATTCCATCAATGTATTAACTATGTTTGGGATGGTATTGGCTATTGGGATTATTGTCGATGATGCTATTGTTGTTATCGAAAATGTAGAGCGGATTATGGCAACTGAAGGTTTAACACCTAAGGAAGCTACATCTAAGGCTATGCATGAGATTTCAAGCCCAATTATTGGGATTACCTTGGTTCTTGCGGCAGTATTTTTACCTATGGCTTTTGCCAGTGGTTCAGTTGGGATCATTTACCGTCAATTTACGGTCACGATGTCGGTTTCAATCTTATTTTCAGCATTCTTAGCACTGACTTTAACTCCTGCATTATGTGCAACTTTATTAAAGCCGATTGCTGCTGATCATCAGAAAAAGGGCTTTTTTGCTTGGTTTGACCGCCGTTTTGATCAGTTGAATCGTCAATACGAACGAGTATTACTGAAATGTGTGCGCCATATATTACCGATGATGGCTGTTTTTGTAGTACTTGTTGCTTTAACTGTCTTAGGGTTTAAATGGATTCCAACGGCATTTTTACCTGATGAAGATCAAGGTTCATTTATTACCTCTTTTCAATTGCCAGCAGATGCAACACAGCAACGAACTCTAGATATTGTTAAATTGTTTGAACAACATTTAGCAAGTCGTCCAGATATTAAAGACAATATTTCAGTTTTAGGTTTTGGCTTTAGTGGATCAGGGCAAAATACAGCAATTGCATTTACCAATTTAAAAGACTTCGCCGAACGTAAAACTACAGCAGCAGATGAAGTTGCAGCAGTCAATGTCGCAATGAAAGAAAGTACTGAAGGACAGATTATGTCTGTTCTACCGCCTGCAATTGAAGAAATGGGTTCGACTTCTGGCTTTAGTTTACGTTTGCAAGATCGTGCAAACCTAGGAATGTCAGCATTGTACGCTGCCCAACAACAGTTGTTAGGTTTGGCTGCTAAAAGCGAAAAACTGGCTTATGTGTATCCAGATGGATTACCACCTGGGAACAACATTGATTTGCGCATTGATCGTACTAAGGCAGAGGCTTTAGGGGTTAACTTTAATGACATAAATGAAACCATCTCTGCTTCAATGGGGTCTAATTATATTAATGATTTCCCGAATCATGGACGTATGCAACAGGTGATTGTACAGGTTGATGCAAGTTCTCGTATGCAAGTCCAAGATATTTTGAACCTTAATGTGAAGAGTCAAAATGGCAAGTTAGTGAAACTTTATGAAATTGTTACACCAGTATGGACTCAATCTGCACAACAATATAATCGTTATAATGGTCGTCCTACTTTGAGTATTGCAGGTGAAGGCTTACCGTGGGTGTCGAGTGGTGAGGTGATGGCAGAAATGGAGCGTATTGCTAAACAATTACCTAAAGGTATTGGAATTGAGTGGACTGGGCAATCTTTGCAGGAAAAAGAGTCAGAAGCACAAACCAATTTCCTTTTAGCACTTTCGATGTTGGTGGTTTTCTTGGTACTTGCAGCATTGTATGAAAGTTGGTCGATCCCTTTATCTGTAATGTTGGTTGTACCATTAGGTTTGATTGGCGCAGTCATTGCGGTCATGATTCGTGGTATTCCAAACGACATTTTCTTTAAGGTTGGCCTAATTACGATTATTGGTTTGTCGGCAAAAAATGCGATTCTCATTGTAGAGTTTGCCAAAGTACTTCGCGAAGAAGGTATGAGTTTAATTGAAGCGACTGTTGCCGCAGCCAAATTACGACTACGTCCAATCTTAATGACGTCACTTGCTTTTACCTGTGGTGTGATTCCGCTGGTTTTTGCTACGGGTGCAAGTTCTGAAACACAGCATGCGATTGGTACAGGCGTGTTTGGCGGTATGATTAGTGCAACAATTTTAGCAATTTTCTTTGTTCCAGTATTCTTTATCTTTGTTTTAAGCGCAGTTGAGAAAATGATGAATCGCTTTAAAACAAAGAAAGCTGAGTGTTGATACAATCAGACATTAAGCAAATGAAAGACAGTGCTATAGGCCGATCTTAACGGTCGGCCTTAGATAAAATGGTAGGTTTAATTTAATCATGAGATTAAATTATTTTTATAAAGTGGTTTACAGTTCTACAGGAAAAATTCCTATGACAATTAATGAAGCTCAG